>NZ_MUBG01000002.1 GCF_002022415.1 Bartonella sp. WD12.1 | reverse complement strand
TCGTCTTACCCATACTGCTGACCTGCCAACTCTTGATGAAGCCCTAAAAAACTTACACAAGAAAAAACATCTTTTACAATTACCGAAAATAACTCCCATCAAGAAACCAACAATGTAAATCATACCGTAAAAGCCGATGATGCGCACATTCATTCTTTCTCACAAATTTCAAACCCGCAGCAAAACCAACATAATTTAAAAACAGCCTTAGCTAATCAACCTAATCTTTCAATTCAACCAATAGAATCATTAAGAATTCAAACTCCTGAAAATACAGACTCTTTTGAAACAACAGAAAATCTTGATAAGATTCAAACTACCAAATCTTCTAACAATGTTGTTCATTTACCGTACGCTTCTTCTCCACCAGAAACGGAAACGACAGAACAAAAGTCCCTAAATATAAATTCCCTACATGATATCGTTAATTTAGCTGAACAACACCGTGAAATACATTTCAAATTGCTTGTCAAAGAATTTGTTCATCCTGTTTCTTTTGAACCGGAGCATATAACATTAAGACTTGCTGAAAATGCTCCGCGTTCACTAGCTCGCGATATAAAAAAAATGTTGTATCAATGGACTAAAAAACATTGACAATAACCTTTGTCACCGAAGGAGGAGGACCAACTTTACAGGAAGAAAGTGCAGCCGCCCAAAGGCTCTTTTTTCTGATGTGGAAACAGATCCTGATATCGCAACAATTCTCAATCATTTCCCAGGAGCAAAAATTGTCGATATTCGTCTGAATAAACAAGAAAATGATCTTGATTTCACTCCTCATATCTTCGAAAATGAAAATAATGATCATACAAATGATGAATAAGGAAACTAATTGCTATGCGTGATATGATGGGCATGATGAAAAAAGCCAAAGAAATGCAAGAAAAAATGCAGCAAATGCAAGATGATTTGGCTAATTTGCATATAACAGGTACAGCTGGCGGCGGGCTCGTTAGTATCACCTTAAATGGTAAAAATACTATATCGGCAATCAAAATTGACCCGTCATTAATCAATCCTGAAGAGGTTGAAATACTTGAAGATCTCATTATGGCGGCTCATAATGAAGCCAAAGCAAAAATTGAAACGGCTATAGCAGAAAAAACACAAAGTATAACAGCAGGTTTACCGATTCCACCAGGTTCAAGCTCCCGTTTTAATAAAGTGGCTTTAATTTAATCTTTGGAATAATGGTATGTCTCAACATATTGCAGGCCCTGAAATTGAGCGCCTCATTCAACTTTTAGCGCGAATACCAGGTCTTGGACCACGTTCAGCACGTCGTGCTGCCCTTCATCTTATCAAGAAAAAAAATACTATGGAGCCATTAGGAGCTGCAATACAAGAAGCTGTAAACAAAGTAAGCATTTGTTCTGTTTGTGGCAATGTAGATACAACTGATCCTTGTTTGATTTGTACAGATCCTCGTCGTGATAATACAACGATTATTGTTGTTGAAGATATTTCTGATCTTTGGGCTCTTGAACGAGCCGGAATTTTACCAGCGCGCTATCATGTACTAGGTGGACGACTATCCCCATTAGATGGAATAGGTCCAGATGAACTCAACATCACTTCTTTAATAAACCGTGTTATCAATGACTCAATTGCAGAAGTTATTCTAGCTGTTAATGCAACTGTTGAAGGGCAAACAACAGCACATTATATCACCGATCAACTCTCTAATTTTTCAGTTAAAATTACCCGACTTGCCCATGGAGTACCGGTAGGTGGTGAACTAGATTATCTCGATGATGGAACTTTAGCTGCAGCCCTACGAGCGAGAACCAATCTTTAAAATATAATTTTTCTATCATCTTGTTATTTCTTCCATGGTATTTTTAAAGAAAAAAATATCAAAAAGATTAAATAAGAGACTATATCTTCTCATAAAATTTCGCGCATTTTACTAATATACACACTTAAGACTGAGCGTATGATTTAGAAATTATAGAAAAATAGCTTCTTACACAAATACAGTTTGAAAACTCTGGCAGTTTTATTAGAATTCATTAATTGACTAGTTTTTAAAATATCACACATTTCAGAGTAATAATTTTCTTTTTAGTAAATATCCTGTGACTTAAAATCTAAATAACCCTGGATCTTTCATATTTGCCATATTCTTCTAATGCTGCATATAGATTTTATAGTTCTTTCTCGATTACCTCTTTATAATTGTAATACTTTTAATGATACCCTTGCGTGCACTTTTGCCATATTATATCAAGAAACATATTAAATATTAATCTAGTCTAAAAATATTCCCAAAAAGGTAATGTTTATTAATATTGCAATTATCTTCAAACATTTGCAAAATATACAAAATAAAATACTCAAAAAACTATAATTAACTTTCTATCTGTTGTTATATCCAGTTAAAATGCGTTCATGTTTATCCTTGCCATAGACACTGCCTCAATTTATTGCGCTGTTGCACTTACCCGTCATCAAGCTGTTATTGCGCGTATCAGCGAACACATTTTCAAAGGCCATGCTGAAAAGCTCATTGGTCAGATTACGCAAATAACTGATCAAACTGGCATCACACTTGATCAAATGGATCGGATTGCCATTAACATCGGACCAGGGTCATTTACAGGTGTACGTACAGGTGTTTCGACTGCAAGAGCTTTAGCATTAGCACTAGAAATACCGGCTATTGGAGTGAGCACACTTGAAGCGTTAGCAAAACAAGCGCACAACAAAAATACTATGTCAACAATCACTGTTGTTATTGAAGCTGGTAGAGGAATGTTCTATTATCAGAGTTTTAACAAAGACCTTACAGCTTTATGTGCGCCTGGCTTACAAACACTTGAAAACATCATCGCAAATTTACCACAACAAACAATATTAACTGGTCCAGCTGCCGATATTATTGCTGCACATATCAAAACAATAAGATAAACACCGCAACCATATTAGATTTCATCCCATGTGAAGCGGCTGACGTTTTAACTTATGCTCACCTTGCGGCAAACAAACAACCACAAGCTGCACCTCCTCGTCCACTTTATTTACGCGATGCCGACGCAAAACAACATGCCAGTTTTGTCTTACCACGAAAAAATAATGGCTAAACTTTCACCCACAAAAAATATTTTGAAATTGCATCACTACAAACTGATGATAGCGCTTGTCTTCATCAAATTCACCAAAATTGTTTTATTCCGGCTTGGGAAGAACAAACATTTGATCTGTTTTTAAAAGATCATTCTATTTTCGGTTACAAAGTTTACCTTATTAATCAGCCTGATCAAATTTTAGGATTTTGTCTATGCCGTCTTATTCTTGATGAAGCAGAAATTATTACGATTGCTGTTCGACCTCATTACCAAAGGCAAGGAATTGGTTCTTTGCTTGTCGATAGTATACTTTGTTATCTTCAACATGCACGTGCCGCAAAGCTATTTTTAGAAGTTGAAGAAACAAATCTTTCTGCCTTGGCTCTTTATCGGCATTTTAAATTCAAAAAGATTGCCAAACGTCTTGCTTATTATCAATCACCAAATGGCCGCAAAAATGCAATTATCATGCAAAAAACTTTTAAGCAAACAGATTGAGATTTGTGTAAAAAGCGTTTAGGATGCATCATGAAGCAGTCGCATCTTAAGAATACACTTTCTATTTCTCCCCAAAAGGTTTTTATCAAAAACCTATGGATGTCAAATGAATACTTATGACAGCCAACGAATGAACGATAGTCTTAGTGCCGAAGGTTATGTAACCACACAAACACCAAATGATGCCGACCTTATTCTTGTTAACACTTGCCATATTCGTGAAAAAGCAGCAGAAAAACTTTATTCTGATCTTGGTCGCTTGCGGATGATACGTCAAAAACGTGCACCTGATAAACCTTTAATAATTGGTGTAACGGGCTGTGTTGCACAAGCCGAAGGAAATGAAATCTTGCGTCGTGCCAACAGTAGATCTCGTTGTTGGGCCGCAAATGTATCATCGCTTGCCAGAGTTGTTAAAACAGGCCAAACAAGGAAAAAAAGTCGTTGAAACGAACTATGCTGTTGAAGATAAATTTACTCATTTACCACCTCATAATAAACATGCTGTTCAAAAACGAGGCGTTAGCGCATTTTTAACAATACAAGAAGGATGTGATAAATTTTGCACCTTTTGTGTTGTTCCTTATACACGAGGCGCTGAAACATCACGACCTGTTGAGCAAATTACTCACGAAGCCATCCAACTCATTGAAGCTGTGTAAAAGAAATTACGCTTTTGGGGCAAAATGTAAATGGCTGGCATGGACAAAGTGCTAATGGTAAAACTTGGCGCCTTGGTGACCTTCTCTATCATCTTGCTAAACTTGATGGTTTAAAGCGATTGCGTTATACAACCAGTCATCCACGTGATATGGATGAAAGCCTTATTGCTGCACATCGCGATCTTGATATGCTTATGCCTTATCTGCACCTTCCCGTCCAATCGGGTTCAGATCGTATCTTAAAAGCAATGAATCGTCAGCATAAAAGTATTCATTATCTTCGACTCATTGAAAAAATTCGTACTGCACGACCAGACATTGCTTTTTCAGGCGATTTTATTGGGATTTCCAGGTGAAACTGATGAAGATTTTGAAGAAACCATTAAACTCATTAAACAAGTGGGTTACAGTTCAGCTTATTCTTTTTAAATACTCACCGCGTCCTGGAACGCCTGGTGCTACAATGAAAAACCATGTTGATGAAACTGTAAAAAATTCTCGTCTTCAACGTTTACAAGCGCTCCTTCTTGACCAGCAACATACATTTTTACGTTCTAAAATTGGTCAAACAACCAATATCCTTATCGAAAAATCTGGTCGCCATCTTGGGCAAATGGTAGGTCGCTCCCCTTGGCTTTTACCTGTTGTCGTAGATGCACAAGTTTCTACAGGCACTATTATGGAGATTCATATTAAAAATGCGAGTTCAAATAGTTTTGTCGGAGAAAAAGTGAATATTTAAAAATACTCCTAAAATTTTGTTCAAAGTATTAACTTAAAAAACTCTTTCATTTTTAAAGAAAAAAATTATATTTTAAATGTATCATACTTAAATAACACAGGAGAATAGGTTGAAACTATCAACCGAAAAACCAAAACACACTAAAAAGACAACAAACGCCTCCCCCAAAAACATTAATATTTTTGAAAAAAAGAACTTATCAGAAGTTCATCATATTGTTTTAACTTTTGAAAATAACAATTACGCAAAAATGGTTTTTGGAAAATTCGATGAAAATCTTTCTTATATTGAACAAAAACTCGGACTTAATATTTACCCGCGCGGTAACAAAGTTTCAATTAGTGGAAGTGCTGCTGCCACAAAACACGCGCAATACGCATTAGGCCAGCTCTATAAACTAGCAAAAACACGTCAAGAGCTTACTTTATCAGACACAGAAAGTGCAATTGCCATGGCAAATTTGCCAAATGAAAAGCAAAAGTCTCCAAAAACAATTCAATCTATGACAAAACATGTACCAATACAATTGAGCACTCATAAAAAAACAATCTATCCCCGCACCCAAACGCAAGAGGCTTATCTGCGAGCAATGGAGTGTTCTGAACTTGTTTTTGGCATAGGTCCAGCAGGAACCGGCAAAACATATCTTGCTGTTGTTCACGCTGTCACACTCTTAGAACGCGGTATTATTGAACGAATTATCCTTTCACGTCCTGCAGTTGAAACTGGAGAACGTCTTGGTTTTCTTCCTGGTGACCTCAAAGAAAAAGTTGATCCCTATTTACGCCCGCTTTATGATGCTCTTTACGATATGATGTCTGCTGAAAAGGTAGAACGCATTTTAGCTTCTGGAGTCATAGAAATTGCTCCTCTTGCTTTCATGCGCGGACGGACACTTGTTCATTCAGCTATCATCCTTGATGAAGCACAAAATACTACACCCATGCAAATGAAAATGTTCCTCACACGTCTTGGAGAAGGAGCGCGTGTTGTTGTTACAGTGATATAAGCCAAATTGATCTTCCTGCAGGACAAAAGTCAGGTTTAACGGAAGCAATTCGCATTCTCTCAGATATAGAAAATATTTCGATCATTCGTTTTGACGAAAAAGATATTGTGCGCCATCCTCTTGTTGCTGCTATTGTGCGTGCTTATGATCGCGATTCTGGCAAACAAGCAAAAAAGTCATTCTAATGATCTTGATTAAAAAATGAATTAAATCCATCATGATTACTATTGATATAACCATTGAAGATGCTGAATGGGATAATGAGGACGTACTTTATGACATCACCACAAAAGCATTAACCACCACAATGCACCATTTATCATTAAACAAAGTAACAAGTGAACTCAGCTTGCTTTTTACAAATGATGATCACATAGCACAAATCAATGCACAATGGCGCTCTCAAAACAAACCCACTAACGTTTTATCCTTTCCTGCTTTTCCTCTTAAAGTTGGACAAAGTCCTAAATTTATGCTCGGTGATATTATCATTGCGAGAGAAACTATTATGCGAGAAGCAAAAGAAGAAGGGAAATCATTTCAAGATCACCTGACACACATGATTGTTCATGGCCTCCTCCATCTTCTTGGTTACAATCATGAAACAAATGATGAAGCTAATCAAATGGAAAAACTAGAAAGAGAAATCCTTCAAAAGCTTTCCATAAAAAATCCCTATACTGAGTTGCTTTAAAATGATAAAAATCAAACTTTAGAAACCGATATTACACAATAAAACTTAAAGCATCTCATTATTATAAAAAGTAAGGCTTAGAAAATCTTAGAACCATGGTGGATAAAATTAGTACACACAATAATAACCAAAATATCTTCTCATACTGAAGGAGCCTCTTCTCAACGAACAAATTACATAGAAAAAAATTCATTTCTAAGCCATTTGTTTTCATTCTTACGTGGACGTAATTCCACATCACTGCGTGATGATTTAACTGATGCCCTTGCTGCTCACAATGAAGATGATGCAACGCTCTTCTCACCTGAAGAGCGTATTATGTTGCACAATATTTTACGCTTACGTGAAACACGCATTGATGATGTGATGATTCCACGTTCTGAAATTGAAGCATTAGAAATAAATACTCCTCTTGGGGACGCTCTCGAATGTTTCGAAAAAATTGGTTATTCTCGTATGCCTGTTTATGCTGAAACTCTAGATGATCCACGAGGTATAATCCATATTCGTGATATCCTTAGTCATATAACCCGCTTTATCACCAGCTCAGCTTCCACAAAAAATGGACAGAAATCTGGTCTACTTCAGCTAAGTAATACAGAGAATTTACATACCCCAATTGGTGAACTAGATCTTATTCGAACAGTTCTATTTGTTCCAAGCTCCATGCTTGCCAGTAAATTATTAACACGTATGCAAGCCACACGAACACAAATGGCTTTGGTTATTGACGAATATGGTGGCACAGATGGTTTAGTTTCTATGGAAGATATTGTTGAGCTCATCGTTGGTGATATTGAAGATGAACACGACAATATCAACAATGTTATTGTGCGTGAACCCGACAATAAATGGCTTGTTGATGCAAGAACTGAATTAGAAGATGTGGAAAAAGCTCTCGGTCCTGATTTTATTGTAGGAGAACACGGTGATGAAGTCGATACCATTGGTGGTTTGATTGTTTCTATTCTTGATCGTATTCCTTCAAAAGGTGAAATCATTGAAGCCATACCTGGTTACAGATTCCGTATTTTAGAAGCTGATAACCGCCGGATTAAGCGATTGCGCATTGTTCGTATCTCAGAAAATGAGCACTTAACTGAAGAGGCTACTTTAAAAGGATAATGGTCAAGTGCTTTTTAATAAGCTCACAGCTTTCCTACTTTCTATCACTGGTTGGAAACGACAAATATGTGTTTTTTATGTGGTGCGCTTACATCCTTTGCGCTCCACCCTTTTATCTAACACCTGTCAGTTTTTTAACTTTTCCTATCTTTGTTATCTTACTTGATGCAATCAACACTATTCAAAATTTCAAAAAACGCCTTTTAATAAGTGCACTAACTTGCGGAAATTTTGGCTTTGGTTATTTTGTTTACAGCCTTTGGTGGGCAAGTAATGCTTTATTGATAGACCCGATCACTTATGCTTGGACAATACCATTTGTTATTTTTGGCCTTCCCATTTATCTTGCCCTTTATTGGTTTTTTGCTGGTTTTATTATTGGTTGGTTATGGACAAAAGGGATAGCGCGCTTTTTGTTTGCTTTTGCATTGGGGTTAGCAGAATGGTTGCGCGCCATCTTGTTTACAGGATTTCCATGGAATGCTCTTGGCTACACAGCTATGCCAACCCCGATGTTCATGCAATCAGACATGATTGTAGGGCTTTATGGAATGAATATTCTTTCTGTTTTAGTTTATAGTTTACCTACAGTTTTACTCACAAATGAAAAAAGAAATTTGCTCTTATTCTTTGTTTTCTACTTATATTAACCCATAGCATCTTTGGATTTTATCGACTGAATACAGCACCTAATATCGCTGATTATCAAAAAAGTAGCTATTGGGTACGCATTGTTCAACCTTCCATCCAACAAAACAAAAAGTTAAATAATACTACATCTGAAGATATATTCACAGCTCATCTAAACTTAAGTATGATGTCAGAAACTGATCAAACCTTAAAGCCTGACTTTATCGTATGGCCTGAAACATCTGTTCCTTATATTCTCACAGGTACTTCCGCTATCACAATGCGCATCGCCTCACTTCTTAAGCCACAACAATGGGCTATTATTGGTGCTGTGCGAGCCAATACTGACTTCCCTAATGCCCAAACACAATATTTTAATACAATTGAAGTCATTGACGCCAAGGGCAATATTCTTAACTCTTCCGATAAACTTCACCTAGTCCCTTTTGGTGAATACCTACCTTATCAAAATTTATTGAATAAAATTGGATTAAATGCCATTGCCGATAAAATTGGTGGATATAGCTCTGCTTCTGTGCGCCAAACTGTCATGATGCCAAATGGATTTTCTTATCTTCCTCTCATTTGCTATGAAGCCATATTTCCCCATGAAATGACTTTTAAAGGCCCTCCTCCTCAAGCAATTATTAATGTTACAAATGATGCATGGTTCGGCATAACACCTGGTCCGTACCAACATTTTCAACAAGCACGGCTGCGTGCAGTTGAACTAGGAATACCTCTTATACGAGCAGCTAACAATGGAATATCAGCTGTGATCGACCCTTACGGACGAATCGTTGATGCTCTTGAACAAAATGTTATTGGTTTTCTTGATTCTCCGATTCCATCACCAATTATTCTAATATGGAACAATGAATGCAGAATATTCTCTACTTTCATCTTATTCATTCTTATGCTATTGTACCGTATTAGTTTTGGCTTTACAAAACAATCTTAATGATTGAATGCTTATGTACAATATCATGTTATACGTACCAGTAACGTTGGGGAAAAGTATTACACATTATCCTAATTTATGATAAACTAACTTTACGTGCATCTAATATTGATTTGGAAACAAAGCGCTAAAATAAAGAGTTGCAGTATGACCGAAACTAGAAAAAAGCCCGATCCAATAGATGTTATGTTGGCACTCGTATTCGTTTACGTCGTAATATGTTAGGTCTTACCCAAGAAAAACTAGGTGAGCAATTAGGGTATTACTTTTCAGCAAATCCAAAAATATGAAAAAGGTACAAACCGTGTTGGTGCAAGTCGCCTTCAAGCAATTGCAGAAATTATGGATGTTCCTGTTTCTTATTTTTTTGATAAAGGTATTACTCAATCTGCAGAGGGTTTTGCTGAAAGCGAAAGTAATTTTATGGATTTTTGCTCTAGCAGCGAAGGAATCCAATTAATGCGTGCTTTTACTAATATACTTGATGCTAAAGTACGTCGAAAAATCATTGATTTAGCAAAAGCTCTTTCTGAAGAAGATCAAACAAATAAATTATAAAAATAAAAATACATTTTTCCTTTAATATCGCCTCATAAATCAGCATTGACGATTTGCCATAGGATTGGCAAATAGAGCAAACTTCAAATAAATAATAAGAAAATGCCGGTTTTCTTTTCTGAGGGAGTTTTTATGCCGCATCAAAATTATTTTTTCACTAGTGAATCAGTATCCGAAGGGCATCCTGACAAAATCTGTGATCGCATTTCAGATGAAATCGTTGATATGGTTTATAAAGAAGCGCAGAAAACTGGAACTGATCCATGGTTAATGCGAATCGCTTGTGAAACTTTAGTGAGCATAAATCGCGTGGTTATTGCTGGTGAAGTACGTGTTCCTGATACACTCTTAAAAAGAGATAGAAATGGAGAATTTATCTATGATAAATTGGCTCTCCTATTATCAATCCTACTCATTTTCGCGCAGCTGCGCGTCGAGCCATTCGTGCGATGGTTATGAACAGGCAGGTTTTCATTGGAAAACTGTTAAAATTGATGTTCTTTTGCGTCAACAATCAGCTGATATTGCACAAGCGGTTGATAATGCAACTGATCGTCAAGGCCAAGAGGGAGCGGGCGATCAAGGTATTATGTTTGGATATGCTTGCCGTGAAACACCAGACCTTATGCCTGCGCCAATCTATTATGCGCACAAAATCTTAGAGCTTCTTGCTATAGCGCGCCATAAAAAAGGGAGAAGCTGGAAAACTGGGGCCAGACGCTAAAAGTCAAATAACAATACGATATAAAAATGGAAAACCTATAGAAGTAACGTCTATTGTTCTTTCAATACAACATTTGGATGAAAATTGGGATTCAATAAAGTACAAACAGTGGTTGAGCCTTATATTCGCCAAGCTTTACGTGATATTCCTATTTCTGATGAATGCAGTTGGTATATTAACCCAACAGGCAAATTTGTTATTGGCGGCCCTCAAAGTGATGCAGGATTAACAGGACGCAAAATCATTGTTGATACTTATGGTGGCGCAGCACCCCATGGTGGAGGGGCGTTTTCAGGTAAAGACACAACAAAAGTTGACCGTTCTGCAGCATATGCTGCACGCTATCTAGCTAAGAATATTGTTGCAGCTGATTTAGCAGAACGGTGTACTATTCAACTTTCTTATGCAATTGGTGTTGCACAACCCTTATCTATTTACCTCAACCTTCACGGAACAGGAAAAGTAGATGAAAATACTATTGAAACCGCAATCCGCAAAATAATGGATCTTTCACCAACAGGTATCCGAAAACACCTTGGTCTTAACAAACCTATTTACGCCAAAACAGCTGCTTATGGCCATTTTGGGCGCAAACCAGAACATGACGGTTCATTTTCATGGGAAAAAACTGATCTAATTGCAACGCTTAAATCAATGATTAAAGTACCATGATTGCGCATAAAACACGTATGAGCGAAGCTTTTTTTGGTCGCCGACAAGGAAAACGACTACGAAACAATCAACTTTCGTGTATAAAAACGCTTCTCCCTACTCTTAACATTGATTTAAATAAACCAGCACCCTTAGAGCTAACATCTTTATTTGCTACTCAAGTAAAGGAAGTCCGGCTTGAAATTGGTTTTGGTGGAGGTGAAAATTTGATTCATGAAATGGAACGTTTTCCACAAACTGGTTTTATCGGCGTAGAACCCTTTATTAATGGTATGGCAAAAATATTGGTCCATATTGAAAAACACACACATTATCAAAATCATCTTCGCCTTTATGATAATGATGCCACACAACTTCTTGATTGGCTGCCAACAGCATCACTTGATGGAATAGACCTTTTTTATCCCGATCCATGGCCTAAAAAAAAGCATTGGAAACGGCGATTTATCAATGCAAAAAACCTTAATCGTTTTGCTCGAGTTCTTAAGATAGGTAAAAAATTTCCGTTTTGCCAGCGATATAGATACTTACGTTAATTGGACCCTATACCACTGCACACATCACGACAGTTTTGAATGGCAAGTAGAAAGTCCTAAAGATTGGAAAAACCCCTACCCGTCATGGCAGAGCACCCGTTATGAAGCAAAAGCTTTGCGTGAAGGCAGAACACCTGCTTATCTTACTTTTATTAGGAAATAGCTGATAAAACACTTTATCATGGACGACTTGAAAAACTTTAAATTTAAGAATATAATGAAACGGATTCTTCATCTTGTGATAAGGAGTGGGTTTTGAACCCGCTCTTTTTTAATATCAGTGGGTCAAAACAACTTGAATGATATAAACGAAACTGAAACAATAAATAACATTGATGAGCCACGTCTGTTTGAAGAAGATGGGATTGAAGGGCGTGTGGCTGCTCTTGTCTCACCATTGCTCAAACCTTTAAATTATCGTTTAATTCGCGTCAAATTCTCTGGTTTAAATGGCTTAACTCTTCAGATTATGGCTGAACGCACTGATGGCACCATGGCAATAGAAGATTGTGAAATTATTAGCCGCACTGTTTCGCCTTTTCTTGATGTGCAAAATGTCATTGAACGAAAATATCATTTGGAAATCTCATCTCCTGGTATTGATCGCCCATTGGTAAGAAAATCTGATTTTTTCAAATGGCAAGGACATATTGCAAAAATTGAAACTGGTGTTGTTATTAATGGGCGCCAAAAATTTCGCGGCACACTAACAAATATTACACAAAATAGCTTTACCTTAAATACCGATAAAGCTTCTCACGGAGAAATAGCGGATGTTTTGATTCCCTTCGCTGATGTTACGAATGCGCGTCTAGTGCTTACTGATGAACTTATTCGCGACGCACTGAAAAAAGATAAAGAGTTACGTCAACAGCTAATCCCTGAAGACAATTTTAATACTTTAACCGAGAAAACAAACTGTCAAAATTAATGTTAATTAGAATCATTCCGCTTGGATGGTATAAAAAAGGAGAAAATCTATGGCTATAAGCGCTAACAGGCTTGAACTTCTGCAAATCGCAGATGCTGTTGCACGCGAAAAGTCAATTGACCGTGAAATTGTCATTTCTGCAATGGCTGATGCTATACAGAAAGCAGCGCGTTCACGTTATGGTCAAGAAACCAATATCCGTGCTGAAATTAATTCTAAAACTGGTGAAATTAAATTGCAGCGTTTACTTCAAGTTGTTGATATCGTTGAAGATTATACAAATGAAATCGCTTTATCTGACGCCTTAAAACATCAAGTTGATATAAAAATTGGTGATTTTTTCTGTGATCCTTTACCTCCTATGGATTTTGGGCGCATTGCAGCACAATCTGCCAAACAGGTTATTGTCCAAAAAGTACGTGATGCGGAACGTGACCAGCAATTTGAAGAATTCAAAAATAAAGTTGGTGAAATAATTTCTGGTACAGTCAAGCGTGTAGAGTATGGTAACGTTATTGTCGATCTAGGACGTGGGAAGCTATAATACGGCGTGATGAGCTAATTCCTCGTGAGTCCTTTCATTATGGAGATCGGATTCGTGCTTTTGTTAATGACGTACATCGTGAACAGCGAGGGCCGCAAATTTTCCTTTCGCGTACGCACCCTCAATTTATGGCAAAACTTTTTACCATGGAAGTGCCAGAAATTTATGATGGTATTATAGAAATTAAATCCGTTGCACGTGATCCAGGTTCGCGTGCCAAAATTGCTGTCGTCTCACGTGATGGTTCAATTGATCCTGTTGGAGCGTGCGTTGGAATGCGAGGAAGTCGGGTTCAAGCTGTTGTTGCAGAATTGCAAGGAGAAAAAATTGACATTATTCCTTGGTCACCTGATGCTGCAACATTTATTGTCAATGCATTACAGCCTGCTGAAGTTTCAAAAGTCGTTCTTGATGAAGATGCAGAACGTATTGAAGTTGTCGTTCCTGATGACCAACTCAGTCTCGCTATTGGGCGACGTGGGCAAAATGTTCGTTTAGCCTCGCAATTAACAGGATGGAGCATTGATATCTTAACAGAACAAGAAGAATCCGAAAATCGTCAAAAAGAATTTAATGAACGTAGTAAGCTTTTCATGGAATCCTTAGATGTTGACGAAATGGTCGGACAAGTTATGGCATCAGAAGGTTTTGCTTCAATTGAAGAAATTGCCTGTTGATCTTGAAGAAATCGCTTCTATTGATGGTTTTGATAATGAAACTGCTTCAGAAATTCAAAGCCGTGCACGCGAATACCTAGAACGCAAAGAAAAAAAGATTAGAAAAACGTAAAAAACTTGGTGTTGATGAATTGCGATCACTTCCTGGCATGACAAACGCGATGTTGGTTGCTATTGGCGAAGATGGTATTTAAAACAATAGACGATTTTGCAGGTTATGCAGTGGACGACTTAATTGGCTGGCGAGAACGCAAAGGAGGTCAAGTTCAGAACTTCTCTGGTATCTTAACCCCCATTTGATATTACACGTACTGATGCAGAAGCTATGATTTTAGCTGCACGTGTGCAAGCAGGTTGGATATGTCAAACTGATTGTGTCGCAGAAAATTCTACAGAAAATGAGAAAACAGATAACGTGGATGAAGACACACTTTAAATAGGAGACACACTTTAAATGAATGAGCGGACCTGTATTGTGACAAAGAAGAGCGCTTCAACAACAGCGTTGATTCGCTTTGTCGTTGGTCCAAACAATCAAATTATCCCCGATCTTAAAGCTAATTTGCCCGGGCGTGGTATTTGGGTCTCTGCTCATTATAATACCGTTGAAGAAGCAATTAAACGTAAAGCTTTTAGCAAAAATCTTAAAACAGATGTGGAGGTTGCTTCAAATCTTGCTAATATTGTGGATAAACTCCTCCTAAAATCTGCCCTTGGGAGCCTTTCTATGGCGCGAAAAGCAGGTGCTGTTGTCACAGGTTTAACCAAAGTTGATTCTGCTATCCGCTCTGGTCAGGTTGCTCTTGTGTTGCATGCAAAAGAAGCTACGGAAGATGGTAAACGGAAAATTTTACAAGCAATCTATGCAATACAACAGAAAACGAATCAGGATATAAAAGTTTTATCTTTATTTACAAGCGATGAAATGAGTGTGGTTTTTGGAGCTAATCTTGTGATACATGCAGCCTTATTGAATACAAAATCTGCAGAGGGTTTTAGCAAAACGATAAACAAATTGATCGCCTATCGTAACGAGAAATACAATAAGCCTTGTGAGATGACGGCAAAAGCCGTGAAGGAAATACAATGAGTGAAAATAATAATGACAAGATAACAGCTAAAAAGACGCTGACCCTCAAACGAACAGGGCTAGAAACTAGTATGGTCAAACAAAATTTTAGTCATGGCCGTACAAAAGCTGTAGTTGTCGAAACTAAACGACGTAAAATTACACGTCCTGATGAAAAAGTTGAGACATCATTGTCAATTACTAAACCGCATGTGGCTCAACCACGCTCCAAACCGCGGTTTGAAGAAAAAGCAACGAGTAAACCTATAGCCCAAAAATCTGTGGCTCAAAGTAATCTTTCTTCAGCTGAAATAGAAGCAAGATTTCGTGCTTAGAAGAAGCAAAAATCCAAGAACAGATAACGCGTCAACAAGCTGAAGAAAAAGAAAGACGTGCCAAAGAACGTGAAGAAAGCTTGCGTTTACAAGCTGCTCAAGAAAAAATGAAACAGCAAGACACTCAACACACTGCTGTACAAACTCAAACTTTTTCTCCTGCAGTCTCTCTAACAGAACCAATAGAATCAGCAAAGGCAGCTACCCCGTTTAAAAATACAGCTTCAATCGAAAAACGCGCCATAGATGACAATGAAGACGAAGAAAAGCGTAACCGTCGCGCTAATCTTTCTAAATCAGAAATACGTGCACCTAAAGCTGTAAAAGGTGCCGATGAACGCCGCCCGGAAAACTCACACTTAATAGTGCCTTAGATGAAGAAGGCAGTGCACGTGGCCGTTCAATGGCTGCAATGCGCCGCAGACAGGAAAAATTTAAACGTGCTCAAAACCAAGAGCCACGGGAAAAAATTTCTCGTGAAGTTATTCTTCCTGAAACTATTACCATTCAAGAACTTGCGCAACGTATGGCTGAGCGCTCTGTTGATGTTATAAAATTTCTGATGAAACAGGGCCAAATGATGAAGCCCGGCGATGTTATTGATGTAGATACTGCTGAGCTTATCGCTATTGAATTCGGTCATACAGTTAAATGTGTCTCAGAATCAGATGTAGAAGAAGGTATCTTTAATATAGCTGATGACCCTCAAAAAATGCGGCAACGTCCACCAGTGGTAACAATTATGGGTCATGTCGATCACGGAAAAACATCTTTGCTCGATGCTATTCGCAAAGCCAATGTTGCATCTAATGAAGCAGGTAGTATTACGCAACATATTGGTGCTTATCAAATTGAACAAAATGGACAGAAGATTACCTTTATTGATACACCCGGACACTCTGCCTTTACAGCCATGCGTGCTCGAGGTGCTCAAATTACTGATATTGCTATTCTGGTAATCGCTGCAGATGATAGTGTTATGCCGCAAACAATTGAATCAATCAATCATGCAAAAGCTGCTGGTGTGCCTATTATTGTTGCCATTAACAAAACTGATAAACCAACTGCTGATGCACAAAAAGTGCGCACAGAACTTATGCAACACGAAGTTTTCGTGGAATCCATGGGTGGGGAAACTTTAGAGGTTGAAGTTTCTGCTAAAACTGGTCAAAATCTTGATAAACTTCTAGAAGCTATTCTTCTTCAAGCTGAAATTCTTGACCTGAAAGCAGACCCAGAGCGAACTGCAGAAGGTATTTTATTGAAGCAAAACTTGATAGAGGACGTGGATCCATTGCAACTGTTCTTGTTCAAAAAGGTGCATTGCATCTTTCCAACATTATCGTAGCAGGTAATGAATGGGGCCGTGTTCGTGCTTTAATTGATGATCATGGTAACCATATTAAACAAGCGGGTCCTTCTACACCGGTCGAAATTTTAGGTATGCAAGGTACACCGCAAGCTGGTGACCGTTTTGCCGTTGTAGTGAATGAAGAAAAAGCACGTGAAATTTCTGAATACCGTCAACGATTAGCACGTGATAAAGCTGTAGCACGAAAAGCTGGTTCTCGTGGTTCTCTTGAACAAATGATGACAAAACTGCAAACCGCTGGCATAAAAGAATTTCCGCTTATTATTAAAGGAGATGTTCGGGGATCTATTGAAGCGATTGCATCAGTATTAGAAAAGCTAGGAAATGAGGAAGTACGTGCCCGTATTGTTCATTCTGGTACTGGAGGAATTACTGAAAGTGATATTTCTCTTGCTGCAGCATCTAATTCTGCTGTTATTGGTTTTAATGTCCGAGCTAATAAACAAGTGCGTGATTTAGCCGCAGCTCAAGGAATCGAAATTCGCTATTATAACATCATTTACGATCTTGTTGACGATGTCAAAGCGGCCATGTCAGGATTACTTTCACCAGAAAAACGTGAAACGTTTCTTGGTAATGCTGAAATTTTGGAAGTCTTTAATATTACAAAAATTGGAAAAGTTGCTGGTTGTCGAGTTACAGAAGGTAAAATAGAACGGGGAGCAAGTGTTCGTCTCATTCGGGATAATATTGTTATTCATGAAGGAAAACTTAAAACACTTAAACGTTTCAAAGATGAAGTTAATGAAGTGCAAGTTAGCCAAGAATGTGGGATAGCATTTGAAAATTATGAAGATACACGTATCGGCGATATTGTTGAAATTTTCCGAGTCGAGCACATTAATCGCACATTATAAAATCACCTGATAACTTTCCTCTCTATTAAAAGAGAGAAATTTTTGGATTGGTGAATGGTGTCTCTTTCCTTTTTAATTTTTTAAAAAAGTAAAGAGAAGAGAAATTGTAATAAAGGTTATGAGTTCAATGAAAAACACAGGTCCATCACAACGGCAATTAAGAGTGGGAGAACAAGTTCGCCACGTGTTAGCTCATATACTACAACGAGATATTTTACTTGATGATGCCTTAAAAGGTGTTGTTATTTCTATCTCTGAAGTACGTATGTCAGCAGATCTGAAAATTGCTACTTGCTTTGTTTCTCCACTCAGTATTGTTCACGATATTTCTCATACTGCTATTATAGAAGTTTTAAATAAACATAGTCGTTTTATCCGTAAAGAAATTAGCCATCAATTGCGACAAATGAAATACATGCCTGAATTACGTTTTCGGTTTGATAATAGTTTTGATAATTTTTCAAAAATTGATGCTCTACTCCATTCACCTGAAGTAGCACGCGATCTTCTTTATAATAACGAGCCTGAAAATTAAAAGAGCATGGCACAACAACGCAAAAAAAAGGTCGTTCTATCTCTGGTTGGATAATTCTTGACAAACCAAAAGGAATGAGATCAACAGAAGCTGTCTCACAAATCAAATGGCTCTTTAATGCACAAAAAGCAGGGCATGCAGGTACACTTGATCCACTTGCTTCTGGTATGTTACCTATTGCATTAGGTGAAGCAACCAAAACTATTCCTTATGTTATGGAAGGTATCAAAACCTATCACTTTCATGTAGCTTGGGGAGAAGAGCGTTCAACAGATGATCTCGAAGGTGAAGTAATTAAAACAGCGATTCAACGTCCAACACAAGAAGATATCCTCGCCCTTTTACCCAAATATACAGGTGTTATTTTACAAACACCTCCAAAATTTTCTGCAATTAAAATTGCCGGTAATCGTGCTTATGATCTAGCCCGTGCAGGCGAGATTGTTGAAATTCCACCCCGCGAAGTGAAAATTGAATCCCTCAAACTTACTGGAACCACCACACAAGGACATTTTTTTGAAATAACATGCGGAAAAGGAACATATGTACGCTCCTTAGCGCGATATGGGACGTGACCTTGGTTGTTATGGATATATTGCTGACTTACGCCGTGTCGCAGTGGCTCCTTTTAATGAAAATGATCTCATTCCATGGAGTAAATTAGAGGCAGCTGTAATACATAAAGACGAAAAAGGAGAAAATTATGCATTTTCCAAACGGGATTTCTCTATACTTGATGAACTACTAACTGAAACAAAGGCCGCATTAGTTCACTTACCTCATTACACCATAAGCGAAAATCAAGTACAGCATTTAAAAACGGGCAATCCAGTACTCTTACGTAATCAAAATGCATGTATTGATGAAAATGATGTTTGTATAATCCACAAAGACCAACTTCTCGCTATAGGTACTATTGAAAAAAACCAATTCAAACCAAAACGTATTTTCACAAATAGATGAACTTCTTTCTATCTGCGATAACCTCTTTATGGAACAAAGTATTTTCCTACACTTATTACAAATAATTGGTCCATTTTACCACTTTATATCCAAACCGTTCTACTAAAATCATTGCTCTGTAGAAAGCTTCAAATATACCTCATCAGCCTGTGGTATTGTTTGCCACTCAATCATACGATGTATTCTTATACCATCGGGTGCACAATTTAATCGACTAAGATGTTTATTCACTTCTGCATCTGCTTTTATAGCACGATAATTATGGCGTAGATAATCTACCCATGTTGGCATATGATAAACTTCTGTCCAACAGCCAGGTTTTCCAAGATTACGTACAAGAACCCATTGGCGAGCGCCATCACGTCGACGAATATGACGACGACGTGCCATAACTTCAAGAAATTCTTTGAGATCATTTTCATTGATTTGATAATCAATCATAATCATGATAGGACCACTACATGCTTCCAAGTCAAGCAAAACTTGTGGTTCTTTAAATTGATCAAGTGGATCAAAATCTATCTGAGGAATTTCTTGGATTTTAAACTTTATACCCGCAAGAGCTCCTAAAATTAAAAAGAGAGCACAAACACTCAAAGCCACTGTTGGAGAATAAGCATCAGCAAATACACCCCAGATCACACTACCAACTGCCATACCACCATAAGATGCAGTTTGATAAAGTGCTAAAGCACGCGCAACAACCCAACGTGGTGTGGAAAGTTGCACAGATGTATTAAACAGCGACAACGCTAAAACCCAAAATAAACCAGCAGGAAATAAAACAAGATGGCTTACAACAATTGAACGACTTACTGCTAAAACAAAGCAAACAAAAGAAAAGCCAATAAATGAAGTCGCAACAATTGTTTCTGAATTAAAACAATGCCGTATATACGAATTAACAAAGCCAGCTGTAATCGCACCTATACCAAAACAACCAAGTAACGTACCATAGAGAAGGGCACTTCCCCAAGAATGTCACATGCAACAATTGGTAACAGAGCAGAAACCGAAATCGTCCCGATACCAAAAAGAAATGCTCTGGCCATAACGCTTAAAAGATTAGGCGACATCACAACATAACGCAAACCATCTGCTATAGCCCCTAAAAAATTTCTCTCGCGGCAATGGTAATGTATTGGTCTTATAGTTGGGTTTCCATAAAAATAAAGCACTCGTTAAAGGAATATAACTCATAGCATTTAATAAAAAAGCAACCGTTCCACCTAGAGTAGCAATAACAGCTCCTCCGATAGCAGGACCTATACTGCGCATTAAATTAAAGCCAAATATTTAGAGTAACAGCAGTAGGATATTTTCTCTACTTACAATATCCCCATTGTTGCTTGCCAAGCAGGATTATGAAAAGCAAGCCCACATCCAATCAAAAATGTAAAGCACAGTAAAAGCCAAGGCGTTATCAATCCTAAATAGGATAAAACAGTCAAATTAATTGATACAATTATCATAACTATTTGTGCAAATAACATAATCTGACGCCGATTAAAATTATCGGCTAATGCTCCTGCCATCAGAGAAAAAACAACAAGCGGTAATACTGTAGCACCTTGAACAAGCCCAACCATGAAATGCGATGAACTAATCAAAGTCATCAGCCAACTTGCCCCTAGCTTGTATAACAACTCCTAAATTAAAAATGAGAGTCGCTGACCATAAATTTCGAAACACTGAATTTCGAAAGCTTTAACGTTAGAATTTTCTGCATCTTTTGTCTCCAAATCGGCAGTCTAATCTTCTTTTTACCATAAACACATTGCGCAAAGCTGCAATCTTTCTCTCAAATAGATATGCCATATTTCATAAAATAGCCTTAAACTAAACAACTTTATTTCTAAAGATCTTCAATATACTTTCAAGGGCTAGTATTTTGTTCTTCTTTCTTATATAAATGCCAAAGCAAGTAAGAATTTTTGTTCTTCTTGGTTTTCATAGACCCTCGCTGGACGACATCTCGGCTATGGGTGACTGTTGTTTCCTCATTTTTTGAAAGGATGATATGATGTCGATTACAGCTGAACGTAAACACGCTCTCATTACAGAATATGCAACTAAAACCGGTGATACAGGCTCGCCAGAAGTGCAAGTTGCTGTTCTTTCTGAACGTATTTCTAATTTAACTAATCATTTTAAATCTCACAAAAAGGACAATCATTCTCGTCGTGGCCTTTTAAAGATGGTTTCTAAACGCCGTCGCCTTCTTGATTACCTTAAAGAAATTGACCAAGATCGCTATCAGGTATTGATCGGAAAATTAGGTTTGCGTCGCTAAAACAAAGTAAATGGATGTTTTTTAAAAAACATCCATTTATGTCGGCTTACTGCTTTCATCTTCAAAATTGATAAAAATTTTCATACGGCAGGATTGCCAGTTGCTTCATCTCAATTGTGATTTATTCTTATCTTTGCGAAAAAAACAGAAGCATCTTGTTGTCTTGCCCGCATTTAAAAGTAAACATACAAAACTAGAACGTGAACACTGGCCATTAAGGATAAAAAATGTTTAAAACCCATAAGGTAGAAATTGAATGGGCCGGTCGGCCACTCATCCTCGAAACAGGAAAAATTGCACGTCAAGCTGATGGTGCAGTTATTGCAACCTACGGTGAAACCATCGTCTTGGCAACCGTCGTTTCAGCAAAAAATCCAAAACCAGATCAAGATTTTTTTCCATTAACCGTCAATTATCAAGAAAAAACCTATGCTGTCGGTAAAATACCAGGCGGCTATTTCAAACGCGAAAGTCGGCCGAGTGAAAATGAAACATTGATTTCACGTTTGATTGATCGTCCGATTCGTCCTCTTTTTGTCGACGGTTATAAGAATGACACTCAAGTCATTGCCTCTGTTTACAGCATGATTTAGAAAACAACCCTGATATTCTTGCTATGATTGCATCCTCTGCTGCATTAACTTTATCAGGCATTCCTTTTGTAGGTCCTATTGCTGGTGCAAGAGTTGGTTATTGTAATGGACAATATGTTCTCAATCCTCACATTGATGAAATGCCCGAATCAAAACTTGATCTTGTCGTCGCTGGAACAGAAAATGCCGTGTTAATGGTTGAATCAGAAGCCCAAGAATTACCTGAAGATGTCATGCTTGGTGCTGTTATTTGGTCAAAAAGGTTTTCAACCAGTTATTGACGCTATCATTAAACTTGCCGAAGTTGCTGCAAAGAACCGCGCGATTTCATTCCAGAAGATTTATCTGACCTTGAAACAACTATGCTTGAAATGGTCGAAAAAGACCTCCAAAAAGCTTACACAATCACCGATAAACAAGAACGTCATACCGCAATTGACGCTATTAAGGCAAACGTTGTCGACAAATTTATGTCGAAAATAGAGGAAAATTGTGAATTTAATGCTGATCAAATTGCCACTGTTTCAAGCATTTACAGCTAAAATTGTTCGCAAAATATTCTTGATACTGGAAAACGCATTGATGGACGCACCCTTTCAACTGTACGTTCAATTCAATCAGAAGTTGGTATTTTACCTCGTGCACATGGGTCAGCGCTGTTTACCCGTGGTGAAACACAAGCACTTGTTATCGCAACCTTGGGAACTAGTGAAGACGAACAATACATTGACTCATTAACAGGAACGTACAAAGAAACATTCTTACTCCACTACAATTTTCCACCTTTTTCAGTAGGTGAAACAGGACGTATTAGTTCTCCTGGTCGTCGAGAAATTGGTCATGGTAAATTGGCATGGCGTGCTATTCACCCAATATTGCCAACAAAAGACTCTTTCCCTTACACTATTCGTGCTGTATCGGAAATTACTGAATCTAATGGATCATCTTCAATGGCAACTGTCTGCGGGACTTCACTTGCGCTTATGGATGCAGGTGTTCCTTTGGCTCGCCCTGTTGCAGGTATTGCAATGGGCTTGATTAAAGAAGGTGAACGTTTTGCTATTTTGTCTGATATTTTAGGTGATGAAGATCATCTTGGTGATATGGACTTTAAAGTAGCAGGTACAAAAAACGGTATCACATCTTTGCAAATGGACATTTAAAATTGATGGTATTACCGAAAATTAAATTAAAATAGCACTTGAAAGCCAAAGATGGTCGAATCCATATCTCAAAATGTCAAAAAAAACCAGCACGTGATGAACTAGCGATTTTTGTTATAGAAATGAAAAATGATGAAAAAAAATTCGCGAATTGTTGTTCTGGTGGAAGTTAAAAATATTGAAACTGGAGCTAAATTAATATTGAAGATAATGGGGCAATTAAGATTGCTTCTACCGATGCTAAAGCCATTGAAGCAGCAAAACGTTGGATTCATTCGATTGTTGATGAGCCCGAAATTGGTGCTATTTATCAAGGAACAGTTGTAAAAACCGCAGAATTTGGTGCATTTGTGAACTTTTTTGGTTCACGCGATGGACTCGTCCATATTTCCCAACTGGCATCAGAACGCGTAGAAAAAACAACTGATATCGTTAAAGAGGGTGAAAGTTTGGGTTAAATTAATGGGTTTTGATGAACGCGGTAAAATTCGATTATCGATGAAAGTTGTTGACCAAACCGGGAAAGAAATTGCTGTCGATGATTCAATAAAGTCAGAAAAAGAAAATAGTTCTGATAAAAAAAGTAATACTGAACGCAAACGTCGCAGTAAGAAAAAAGAAAATTGAGCTTTTGCTTATTATCCATGATAAAAAATGCTATCCTCACGTTAGGATAGCATTTTTTTTGAAAGAACCAATGTGCCACTGTTGTTATCTTGAAAAATATGATTTCCTTCAACTTAACCCAAATTAATATTGATTGTTTTTTGATTCAATTAAGGTACTCAATGAATAATAAGTACAAACTTTTAAATTAATCGTCTTAGTAACTAAACTTCTTAAAATCTACCAATGTCAAATTCCGTCTCTTCTGCAAACAAACTAAACCTTTACTTATGATAGTGTGTTTTTACAATTTGATAAATACCGTGGTTTTCACTAAAAATAGCTTCTGGGATTTGTCTAAATAGGTTAAATACATAAATTGTCATTAACAAAAATCAACTAGCAAACATCACTTCAATGATAAAATAGATAAATATATTAGTGATAATTACCCAAAATCACAGCCTTGTATTTTGATTTTGAGTATCACAATCTATAATAGATAGGTACAATATTTTATTGTTTCGTTCACACCACCACTCAGTCTTGAAAATAAATTTCATAACATTTCTGATATGTTTTTATGGTCGTTACTGTTCCAGAATCTGCCATATTTGTTCCGTATATTTCTGGAAAAGCTTTATTTTAGTAACCAGATTAAAGCTTCTTTTCTTATGAAAAAACCTAAGAAAGAAAATCTAGCCTACACTTAATCTTTAAAAATTAATCATAACGGAAAGTAGCCAAAAACGCATGTAATAATTAACAGTATTATTTTTATGGTTTTTATTAAAATGATCTTGTTTACGAGTTTATCACTGATTTCACAATACAATCATTTTAAACCACGCTCTTACGCAACAAAACATAAATATCTTCATCTTAAGAAAAATATATTGCAATTATCAATACTTGCAAAATCCTTCAAATAAGGAAGCTGTTTATTTTATTGTTGTTAACCACTATCTACTCTTGTGAAAGAGTATAAAAAACTCTTTCACAAAGTTTGATATATAAAAACACACAGTTTTAAAAGTTATCGAAGTACATCGAAAGATAATAAACAAGCGATAACCCTTTAAAGAATGAAACGTGAAAGATCAACATCAGCAGCCAGATCACCTATAGATTGCTTGACATAAGCAGCATCAA
>NZ_MUBG01000001.1:1322500-1739423 GCF_002022415.1 Bartonella sp. WD12.1 | reverse complement strand
ACGAGGTTTAGATTTTTCACAAAAACTTTCTATTCCCGTTCTTTCTAGAAATTGGCAAATTCTGCTCAAAGGCTTACAGGAAGTCAATAAAGCTGCACGTCCTATTCAAGCTGCTGAAATGGTATTGATTCGTCTTACCCATACTGCTGACCTGCCAACTCTTGATGAAGCCCTAAAAAACTTACACAAGAAAAAACATCTTTTACAATTACCGAAAATAACTCCCATCAAGAAACCAACAATGTAAATCATACCGTAAAAGCCGATGATGCGCACATTCATTCTTTCTCACAAATTTCAAACCCGCAGCAAAACCAACATAATTTAAAAACAGCCTTAGCTAATCAACCTAATCTTTCAATTCAACCAATAGAATCATTAAGAATTCAAACTCCTGAAAATACAGACTCTTTTGAAACAACAGAAAATCTTGATAAGATTCAAACTACCAAATCTTCTAACAATGTTGTTCATTTACCGTACGCTTCTTCTCCACCAGAAACGGAAACGACAGAACAAAAGTCCCTAAATATAAATTCCCTACATGATATCGTTAATTTAGCTGAACAACACCGTGAAATACATTTCAAATTGCTTGTCAAAGAATTTGTTCATCCTGTTTCTTTTGAACCGGAGCATATAACATTAAGACTTGCTGAAAATGCTCCGCGTTCACTAGCTCGCGATATAAAAAAAATGTTGTATCAATGGACTAAAAAACATTGGACAATAACCTTTGTCACCGAAGGAGGAGGACCAACTTTACAGGAAGAAAGTGCAGCCGCCCAAAGGGCTCTTTTTCTGATGTGGAAACAGATCCTGATATCGCAACAATTCTCAATCATTTCCCAGGAGCAAAAATTGTCGATATTCGTCTGAATAAACAAGAAAATGATCTTGATTTCACTCCTCATATCTTCGAAAATGAAAATAATGATCATACAAATGATGAATAAGGAAACTAATTGCTATGCGTGATATGATGGGCATGATGAAAAAAGCCAAAGAAATGCAAGAAAAAATGCAGCAAATGCAAGATGATTTGGCTAATTTGCATATAACAGGTACAGCTGGCGGCGGGCTCGTTAGTATCACCTTAAATGGTAAAAATACTATATCGGCAATCAAAATTGACCCGTCATTAATCAATCCTGAAGAGGTTGAAATACTTGAAGATCTCATTATGGCGGCTCATAATGAAGCCAAAGCAAAAATTGAAACGGCTATAGCAGAAAAACACAAAGTATAACAGCAGGTTTACCGATTCCACCAGGTTTCAAGCTCCCGTTTTAATAAAGTGGCTTTAATTTAATCTTTGGAATAATGGTATGTCTCAACATATTGCAGGCCCTGAAATTGAGCGCCTCATTCAACTTTTAGCGCGAATACCAGGTCTTGGACCACGTTCAGCACGTCGTGCTGCCCTTCATCTTATCAAGAAAAAAGAAATACTATTGGAGCCATTAGGAGCTGCAATACAAGAAGCTGTAAACAAAGTAAGCATTTGTTCTGTTTGTGGCAATGTAGATACAACTGATCCTTGTTTGATTTGTACAGATCCTCGTCGTGATAATACAACGATTATTGTTGTTGAAGATATTTCTGATCTTTGGGCTCTTGAACGAGCCGGAATTTTACCAGCGCGCTATCATGTACTAGGTGGACGACTATCCCCATTAGATGGAATAGGTCCAGATGAACTCAACATCACTTCTTTAATAAACCGTGTTATCAATGACTCAATTGCAGAAGTTATTCTAGCTGTTAATGCAACTGTTGAAGGGCAAACAACAGCACATTATATCACCGATCAACTCTCTTTTTTCAGTTAAAATTACCCGACTTGCCCATGGAGTACCGGTAGGTGGTGAACTAGATTATCTCGATGATGGAACTTTAGCTGCAGCCCTACGAGCGAGAACCAATCTTTAAAATATAATTTTTCTATCATCTTGTTATTTCTTCCATGGTATTTTAAAGAAAAAAATATCAAAAAGATTAAATAAGAGACTATATCTTCTCATAAAATTTCGCGCATTTTACTAATATACACACTTAAGACTGAGCGTATGATTTAGAAATTATAGAAAAATAGCTTCTTACACAAATACAGTTTGAAAAACTCTGGCAGTTTTATTAGAATTCATTAATTGACTAGTTTTTAAAATATCACACATTTCAGAGTAATAATTTCTTTTTAGTAAATATCCTGTGACTTAAAATCTAAATAACCCTGGATCTTTCATATTTGCCATATTCTTCTAATGCTGCATATAGATTTTATAGTTCTTTCTCGATTACCTCTTTAAATTGTAATACTTTTAATGATACCCTTGCGTGCACTTTTGCCATATTATATCAAGAAACATATTAAATATTAATCTAGTCTAAAAATATTCCCAAAAAGTAATGTTTATTAATATTGCAATTATCTTCAAACATTTGCAAAATATACAAAATAAAAATACTCAAAAAACTATAATTAACTTTCTATCTGTTGTTATATCCAGTTAAAATGCGTTCATGTTTATCCTTGCCATAGACACTGCCTCAATTTATTGCGCTGTTGCACTTACCCGTCATCAAGCTGTTATTGCGCGTATCAGCGAACACATTTTCAAAGCCATGCTGAAAAGCTCATTGGTCAGATACGCAAATAACTGATCAACTGGCATCACACTTGATCAAATGGATCGGATTGCCATTAACATCGGACCAGGGTCATTTACAGGTGTACGTACAGGTGTTTCGACTGCAAGAGCTTTAGCATTAGCACTAGAAATACCGGCTATTGGAGTGAGCACACTTGAAGCGTTAGCAAAACAAGCGCACAACAAAAATACTATGTCAACAATCACTGTTGTTATTGAAGCTGGTAGAGGAATGTTCTATTATCAGAGTTTTAACAAAGACCTTACAGCTTTATGTGCGCCTGGCTTACAAACACTTGAAAACATCATCGCAAATTACCACAACAAACAATATAACTGGTCCAGCTGCCGATATTATGCTGCACATATCAAAAACAATAAATAAACACCGCAACCATATTAGATTTCATCCCATGTGAAGCGGCTGACGTTTTAACTTATGCTCACCTTGCGGCAAACAACAACCACAAGCTGCACCTCCTCGTCCACTTTATTTACGCGATGCCGACGCAAAACAACATGCCAGTTTGTCTACCACGAAAAAATAATGGCTAAACTTTCACCCACAAAAAAATATTTTGAAATTGCATCACTACAAACTGATGATAGCGCTTGTCTTCATCAAATTCACCAAAATTGTTTTATTCCGGCTTGGGAAGAACAAACATTTGATCTGTTTTTAAAGATCATTCTATTTTCGGTTACAAAGTTTACCTTATTAATCAGCCTGATCAAATTTTAGGATTTTGTCTATGCCGTCTTATTCTTGATGAAGCAGAAATTATTACGATTGCTGTTCGACCTCATTACCAAAGGCAAGGAATTGGTTCTTTGCTTGTCGATAGTATACTTTGTTATCTTCAACATGCACGTGCCGCAAGCTATTTTTAGAAGTTGAAGAAACAAATCTTTCTGCCTTGGCTCTTATCGGCATTTTAAATTCAAAAAGATTGCAAACGTCTTGCTTATTATCAATCACCAAATGGCCGCAAAAATGCAATTATCATGCAAAAAACTTTTAAGCAAACAGATTGAGATTTGTGTAAAAAGCGTTTAGGAATGCATCATGAAGCAGTCGCATCTTAAGAATACACTTTCTATTTCTCCCCAAAAGGTTTTATCAAAACCTATGGATGTCAAATGAATACTTATGACAGCCAACGAATGAACGATAGTCTTAGTGCCGAAGGTTATGTAACCACACAAACACCAAATGATGCCGACCTTATTCTTGTTAACACTTGCCATATTCGTGAAAAAGCAGCAGAAAAACTTTATTCTGATCTTGGTCGCTTGCGGATGATACGTCAAAAACGTGCACCTGATAAACCTTTAATAATTGGTGTAACGGGCTGTGTTGCACAAGCCGAAGGAAATGAAATCTTGCGTCGTGCACCAACAGTAGATCTCGTTGTTGGGCCGCAAATGTATCATCGCTTGCCAGAGTTGTTAAAACAGGCCAAACAAGGAAAAAAAGTCGTTGAAACGAACTATGCTGTTGAAGATAAATTTACTCATTTACCACCTCATAATAAACATGCTGTTCAAAAACGAGGCGTTAGCGCATTTTTAACAATACAAGAAGGATGTGATAAATTTTGCACCTTTTGTGTTGTTCCTTATACACGAGGCGCTGAAACATCACGACCTGTTGAGCAAATTACTCACGAAGCCATCCAACTCATTGAAGCTGGTGTAAAAGAAATTACGCTTTTGGGGCAAAATGTAAATGGCTGGCATGGACAAAGTGCTAATGGTAAAACTTGGCGCCTTGGTGACCTTCTCTATCATCTTGCTAAACTTGATGGTTTAAAGCGATTGCGTTATACAACCAGTCATCCACGTGATATGGATGAAAGCCTTATTGCTGCACATCGCGATCTTGATATGCTTATGCCTTATCTGCACCTTCCCGTCCAATCGGGTTCAGATCGTATCTTAAAAGCAATGAATCGTCAGCATAAAAGTATTCATTATCTTCGACTCATTGAAAAAATTCGTACTGCACGACCAGACATTGCTTTTTCAGGCGATTTTATTGTGGGATTTCCAGGTGAAACTGATGAAGATTTTGAAGAAACCATTAAACTCATTAAACAAGTGGGTTACAGTTCAGCTTATTCTTTTAAATACTCACCGCGTCCTGGAACGCCTGGTGCTACAATGAAAAACCATGTTGATGAAACTGTAAAAAATTCTCGTCTTCAACGTTTACAAGCGCTCCTTCTTGACCAGCAACATACATTTTTACGTTCTAAAATTGGTCAAACAACCAATATCCTTATCGAAAAATCTGGTCGCCATCTTGGGCAAATGGTAGGTCGCTCCCCTTGGCTTTTACCTGTTGTCGTAGATGCACAAGTTTCTACAGGCACTATTATGGAGATTCATATTAAAAATGCGAGTTCAAATAGTTTTGTCGGAGAAAAAGTGAATATTTAAAAATACTCCTAAAATTTTGTTCAAAGTATTAACTTAAAAACTCTTTCATTTTAAAGAAAAAATTATATTTTAAATGTATCATACTTAAATAACACAGGAGAATAGGTTGAAACTATCAACCGAAAAACCAAAACACACTAAAAAGACAACAAACGCCTCCCCCAAAAACATTAATATTTTTGAAAAAAAGAACTTATCAGAAGTTCATCATATTGTTTTAACTTTTGAAAATAACAATTACGCAAAAATGGTTTTTGGAAAATTCGATGAAAATCTTTCTTATATTGAACAAAAACTCGGACTTAATATTTACCCGCGCGGTAACAAAGTTTCAATTAGTGGAAGTGCTGCTGCCACAAAACACGCGCAATACGCATTAGGCCAGCTCTATAAACTAGCAAAAACACGTCAAGAGCTTACTTTATCAGACACAGAAAGTGCAATTGCCATGGCAAATTTGCCAAATGAAAAGCAAAAGTCTCCAAAAACAATTCAATCTATGACAAAACATGTACCAATACAATTGAGCACTCATAAAAAAACAATCTATCCCCGCACCCAAACGCAAGAGGCTTATCTGCGAGCAATGGAGTGTTCTGAACTTGTTTTTGGCATAGGTCCAGCAGGAACCGGCAAAACATATCTTGCTGTTGTTCACGCTGTCACACTCTTAGAACGCGGTATTATTGAACGAATTATCCTTTCACGTCCTGCAGTTGAAACTGGAGAACGTCTTGGTTTTCTTCCTGGTGACCTCAAAGAAAAAGTTGATCCCTATTTACGCCCGCTTTATGATGCTCTTTACGATATGATGTCTGCTGAAAAGGTAGAACGCATTTTAGCTTCTGGAGTCATAGAAATTGCTCCTCTTGCTTTCATGCGCGGACGGACACTTGTTCATTCAGCTATCATCCTTGATGAAGCACAAAATACTACACCCATGCAAATGAAAATGTTCCTCACACGTCTTGGAGAAGGAGCGCGTGTTGTTGTTACAGGTGATATAAGCCAAATTGATCTTCCTGCAGGACAAAAGTCAGGTTTAACGGAAGCAATTCGCATTCTCTCAGATATAGAAAATATTTCGATCATTCGTTTTGACGAAAAAGATATTGTGCGCCATCCTCTTGTTGCTGCTATTGTGCGTGCTTATGATCGCGATTCTGGCAAACAAGCAAAAAAGTATCATTCTAATGATCTTGATTAAAAAATGAATTAAATCCATCATGATTACTATTGATATAACCATTGAAGATGCTGAATGGGATAATGAGGACGTACTTTATGACATCACCACAAAAGCATTAACCACCACAATGCACCATTTATCATTAAACAAAGTAACAAGTGAACTCAGCTTGCTTTTTACAAATGATGATCACATAGCACAAATCAATGCACAATGGCGCTCTCAAAACAAACCCACTAACGTTTTATCCTTTCCTGCTTTTCCTCTTAAAGTTGGACAAAGTCCTAAATTTATGCTCGGTGATATTATCATTGCGAGAGAAACTATTATGCGAGAAGCAAAAGAAGAAGGGAAATCATTTCAAGATCACCTGACACACATGATTGTTCATGGCCTCCTCCATCTTCTTGGTTACAATCATGAAACAAATGATGAAGCTAATCAAATGGAAAAACTAGAAAGAGAAATCCTTCAAAAGCTTTCCATAAAAAATCCCTATACTGAGTTGCTTTAAAATGATAAAAATCAAACTTTAGAAACCGATATTACACAATAAAACTTAAAGCATCTCATTATTATAAAAAGTAAGGCTTAGAAAATCTTAGAACCATGGTGGATAAAATTAGTACACACAATAATAACCAAATATCTTCTCATACTGAAGGAGCCTCTTCTCAACGAACAAATTACATAGAAAAAAATTCATTTCTAAGCCATTTGTTTTCATTCTTACGTGGACGTAATTCCACATCACTGCGTGATGATTTAACTGATGCCCTTGCTGCTCACAATGAAGATGATGCAACGCTCTTCTCACCTGAAGAGCGTATTATGTTGCACAATATTTTACGCTTACGTGAAACACGCATTGATGATGTGATGATTCCACGTTCTGAAATTGAAGCATTAGAAATAAATACTCCTCTTGGGGACGCTCTCGAATGTTTCGAAAAAATTGGTTATTCTCGTATGCCTGTTTATGCTGAAACTCTAGATGATCCACGAGGTATAATCCATATTCGTGATATCCTTAGTCATATAACCCGCTTTATCACCAGCTCAGCTTCCACAAAAAATGGACAGAAATCTGGTCTACTTCAGCTAAGTAATACAGAGAATTTACATACCCCAATTGGTGAACTAGATCTTATTCGAACAGTTCTATTTGTTCCAAGCTCCATGCTTGCCAGTAAATTATTAACACGTATGCAAGCCACACGAACACAAATGGCTTTGGTTATTGACGAATATGGTGGCACAGATGGTTTAGTTTCTATGGAAGATATTGTTGAGCTCATCGTTGGTGATATTGAAGATGAACACGACAATATCAACAATGTTATTGTGCGTGAACCCGACAATAAATGGCTTGTTGATGCAAGAACTGAATTAGAAGATGTGGAAAAAGCTCTCGGTCCTGATTTTATTGTAGGAGAACACGGTGATGAAGTCGATACCATTGGTGGTTTGATTGTTTCTATTCTTGATCGTATTCCTTCAAAAGGTGAAATCATTGAAGCCATACCTGGTTACAGATTCCGTATTTTAGAAGCTGATAACCGCCGGATTAAGCGATTGCGCATTGTTCGTATCTCAGAAAATGAGCACTTAACTGAAGAGGCTACTTTAAAAGGATAATGGTCAAGTGCTTTTTAATAAGCTCACAGCTTTCCTACTTTCTATCACTGGTTGGAAACGACAAATATGTGTTTTTTTATGTGGTGCGCTTACATCCTTTGCGCTCCCACCCTTTTATCTAACACCTGTCAGTTTTTTAACTTTTCCTATCTTTGTTATCTTACTTGATGCAATCAACACTATTCAAAATTTCAAAAAACGCCTTTTAATAAGTGCACTAACTTGCGGAAATTTTGGCTTTGGTTATTTTGTTTACAGCCTTTGGTGGGCAAGTAATGCTTTATTGATAGACCCGATCACTTATGCTTGGACAATACCATTTGTTATTTTTGGCCTTCCCATTTATCTTGCCCTTTATTGGTTTTTTGCTGGTTTTATTATTGGTTGGTTATGGACAAAAGGGATAGCGCGCTTCTTTGTTCTTGCTTTTGCATTGGGGTTAGCAGAATGGTTGCGCGCCATCTTGTTTACAGGATTTCCATGGAATGCTCTTGGCTACACAGCTATGCCAACCCCGATGTTCATGCAATCAGACATGATTGTAGGGCTTTATGGAATGAATATTCTTTCTGTTTTAGTTTATAGTTTACCTACAGTTTTACTCACAAATGAAAAAAAGAAATTTGCTCTTATTCTTTGTTTTCTACTTATATTAACCCATAGCATCTTTGGATTTTATCGACTGAATACAGCACCTAATATCGCTGATTATCAAAAAAGTAGCTATTGGGTACGCATTGTTCAACCTTCCATCCAACAAAACAAAAAGTTAAATAATACTACATCTGAAGATATATTCACAGCTCATCTAAACTTAAGTATGATGTCAGAAACTGATCAAACCTTAAAGCCTGACTTTATCGTATGGCCTGAAACATCTGTTCCTTATATTCTCACAGGTACTTCCGCTATCACAATGCGCATCGCCTCACTTCTTAAGCCACAACAATGGGCTATTATTGGTGCTGTGCGAGCCAATACTGACTTCCCTAATGCCCAAACACAATATTTTAATACAATTGAAGTCATTGACGCCAAGGGCAATATTCTTAACTCTTCCGATAAACTTCACCTAGTCCCTTTTGGTGAATACCTACCTTATCAAAATTTATTGAATAAAATTGGATTAAATGCCATTGCCGATAAAATTGGTGGATATAGCTCTGCTTCTGTGCGCCAAACTGTCATGATGCCAAATGGATTTTCTTATCTTCCTCTCATTTGCTATGAAGCCATATTTCCCCATGAAATGACTTTTAAAGGCCCTCCTCCTCAAGCAATTATTAATGTTACAAATGATGCATGGTTCGGCATAACACCTGGTCCGTACCAACATTTTCAACAAGCACGGCTGCGTGCAGTTGAACTAGGAATACCTCTTATACGAGCAGCTAACAATGGAATATCAGCTGTGATCGACCCTTACGGACGAATCGTTGATGCTCTTGAACAAAATGTTATTGGTTTTCTTGATTCTCCGATTCCATCACCAATTATTCTAATATGGAACAATGAATGCAGAATATTCTCTACTTTCATCTTATTCATTCTTATGCTATTGTACCGTATTAGTTTTGGCTTTACAAAACAATCTTAATGATTGAATGCTTATGTACAATATCATGTTATACGTACCAGTAACGTTGGGGAAAAGTATTACACATTATCCTAATTTATGATAAACTAACTTTACGTGCATCTAATATTGATTTGGAAACAAAGCGCTAAAATAAAGAGTTGCAGTATGACCGAAACTAGAAAAAAGCCCGATCCAATAGATGTTTATGTTGGCACTCGTATTCGTTTACGTCGTAATATGTTAGGTCTTACCCAAGAAAAACTAGGTGAGCAATTAGGTATTACTTTTCAGCAAATCCAAAAATATGAAAAAGGTACAAACCGTGTTGGTGCAAGTCGCCTTCAAGCAATTGCAGAAATTATGGATGTTCCTGTTTCTTATTTTTTGATAAAGGTATTACTCAATCTGCAGAGGGTTTTGCTGAAAGCGAAAGTAATTTTATGGATTTTTGCTCTAGCAGCGAAGGAATCCAATTAATGCGTGCTTTTACTAATATACTTGATGCTAAAGTACGTCGAAAAATCATTGATTTAGCAAAAGCTCTTTCTGAAGAAGATCAAACAAATAAATTATAAAAATAAAAATACATTTTTCCTTTAATATCGCCTCATAAATCAGCATTGACGATTTGCCATAGGATTGGCAAATAGAGCAAACTTCAAATAAATAATAAGAAAATGCCGGTTTTCTTTTCTGAGGGAGTTTTTATGCCGCATCAAAATTATTTTTTCACTAGTGAATCAGTATCCGAAGGGCATCCTGACAAAATCTGTGATCGCATTTCAGATGAAATCGTTGATATGGTTTATAAAGAAGCGCAGAAAACTGGAACTGATCCATGGTTAATGCGAATCGCTTGTGAAACTTTAGTGAGCATAAATCGCGTGGTTATTGCTGGTGAAGTACGTGTTCCTGATACACTCTTAAAAAGAGATAGAAATGGAGAATTTATCTATGATAAAATTGGCTCTCCTATTATCAATCCTACTCATTTTCGCGCAGCTGCGCGTCGAGCCATTCGTGCGATTGGTTATGAACAGGCAGGTTTTCATTGGAAAACTGTTAAAATTGATGTTCTTTTGCGTCAACAATCAGCTGATATTGCACAAGCGGTTGATAATGCAACTGATCGTCAAGGCCAAGAGGGAGCGGGCGATCAAGGTATTATGTTTGGATATGCTTGCCGTGAAACACCAGACCTTATGCCTGCGCCAATCTATTATGCGCACAAAATCTTAGAGCTTCTTGCTATAGCGCGCCATAAAAAAGAAGGAGAAGCTGGAAAACTGGGGCCAGACGCTAAAAGTCAAATAACAATACGATATAAAAATGGAAAACCTATAGAAGTAACGTCTATTGTTCTTTCAATACAACATTTGGATGAAAATTGGGATTCAAATAAAGTACAAACAGTGGTTGAGCCTTATATTCGCCAAGCTTTACGTGATATTCCTATTTCTGATGAATGCAGTTGGTATATTAACCCAACAGGCAAATTTGTTATTGGCGGCCCTCAAAGTGATGCAGGATTAACAGGACGCAAAATCATTGTTGATACTTATGGTGGCGCAGCACCCCATGGTGGAGGGGCGTTTTCAGGTAAAGACACAACAAAAGTTGACCGTTCTGCAGCATATGCTGCACGCTATCTAGCTAAGAATATTGTTGCAGCTGATTTAGCAGAACGGTGTACTATTCAACTTTCTTATGCAATTGGTGTTGCACAACCCTTATCTATTTACCTCAACCTTCACGGAACAGGAAAAGTAGATGAAAATACTATTGAAACCGCAATCCGCAAAATAATGGATCTTTCACCAACAGGTATCCGAAAACACCTTGGTCTTAACAAACCTATTTACGCCAAAACAGCTGCTTATGGCCATTTTGGGCGCAAACCAGAACATGACGGTTCATTTTCATGGGAAAAAACTGATCTAATTGCAACGCTTAAATCAATGATTAAAGTACCATGATTGCGCATAAAACACGTATGAGCGAAGCTTTTTTGGTCGCCGACAAGGAAAACGACTACGAAACAATCAACTTTCGTGTATAAAAACGCTTCTCCCTACTCTTAACATTGATTTAAATAAACCAGCACCCTTAGAGCTAACATCTTTATTTGCTACTCAAGTAAAGGAAGTCCGGCTTGAAATTGGTTTTGGTGGAGGTGAAAATTTGATTCATGAAATGGAACGTTTTCCACAAACTGGTTTTATCGGCGTAGAACCCTTTATTAATGGTATGGCAAAAATATTGGTCCATATTGAAAAACACACACATTATCAAAATCATCTTCGCCTTTATGATAATGATGCCACACAACTTCTTGATTGGCTGCCAACAGCATCACTTGATGGAATAGACCTTTTTTATCCCGATCCATGGCCTAAAAAAAAGCATTGGAAACGGCGATTTATCAATGCAAAAAACCTTAATCGTTTTGCTCGAGTTCTTAAGATAGGTAAAAATTTCCGTTTTGCCAGCGATATAGATACTTACGTTAATTGGACCCTATACCACTGCACACATCACGACAGTTTTGAATGGCAAGTAGAAAGTCCTAAAGATTGGAAAAACCCCTACCCGTCATGGCAGAGCACCCGTTATGAAGCAAAAGCTTTGCGTGAAGGCAGAACACCTGCTTATCTTACTTTTATTAGGAAATAGCTGATAAAACACTTTATCATGGACGACTTGAAAAACTTTAAATTTAAGAATATAATGAAACGGATTCTTCATCTTGTGATAAGGAGTGGGTTGTTTGAACCCGCTCTTTTTTAATATCAGTGGGTCAAAACAACTTGAATGATATAAACGAAACTGAAACAATAAATAACATTGATGAGCCACGTCTGTTTGAAGAAGATGGGATTGAAGGGCGTGTGGCTGCTCTTGTCTCACCATTGCTCAAACCTTTAAATTATCGTTTAATTCGCGTCAAATTCTCTGGTTTAAATGGCTTAACTCTTCAGATTATGGCTGAACGCACTGATGGCACCATGGCAATAGAAGATTGTGAAATTATTAGCCGCACTGTTTCGCCTTTTCTTGATGTGCAAAATGTCATTGAACGAAAATATCATTTGGAAATCTCATCTCCTGGTATTGATCGCCCATTGGTAAGAAAATCTGATTTTTTCAAATGGCAAGGACATATTGCAAAAATTGAAACTGGTGTTGTTATTAATGGGCGCCAAAAATTTCGCGGCACACTAACAAATATTACACAAAATAGCTTTACCTTAAATACCGATAAAGCTTCTCACGGAGAAATAGCGGATGTTTTGATTCCCTTCGCTGATGTTACGAATGCGCGTCTAGTGCTTACTGATGAACTTATTCGCGACGCACTGAAAAAAGATAAAGAGTTACGTCAACAGCTAATCCCTGAAGACAATTTTAATACTTTAACCGAGAAAACAAACTGTCAAAATTAATGTTAATTAGAATCATTCCGCTTGGATGGTATAAAAAAGGAGAAAATCTATGGCTATAAGCGCTAACAGGCTTGAACTTCTGCAAATCGCAGATGCTGTTGCACGCGAAAAGTCAATTGACCGTGAAATTGTCATTTCTGCAATGGCTGATGCTATACAGAAAGCAGCGCGTTCACGTTATGGTCAAGAAACCAATATCCGTGCTGAAATTAATTCTAAAACTGGTGAAATTAAATTGCAGCGTTTACTTCAAGTTGTTGATATCGTTGAAGATTATACAAATGAAATCGCTTTATCTGACGCCTTAAAACATCAAGTTGATATAAAAATTGGTGATTTTTTCTGTGATCCTTTACCTCCTATGGATTTTGGGCGCATTGCAGCACAATCTGCCAAACAGGTTATTGTCCAAAAAGTACGTGATGCGGAACGTGACCAGCAATTTGAAGAATTCAAAAATAAAGTTGGTGAAATAATTTCTGGTACAGTCAAGCGTGTAGAGTATGGTAACGTTATTGTCGATCTAGGACGTGGAGAAGCTATAATACGGCGTGATGAGCTAATTCCTCGTGAGTCCTTTCATTATGGAGATCGGATTCGTGCTTTTGTTAATGACGTACATCGTGAACAGCGAGGGCCGCAAATTTTCCTTTCGCGTACGCACCCTCAATTTATGGCAAAACTTTTTACCATGGAAGTGCCAGAAATTTATGATGGTATTATAGAAATTAAATCCGTTGCACGTGATCCAGGTTCGCGTGCCAAAATTGCTGTCGTCTCACGTGATGGTTCAATTGATCCTGTTGGAGCGTGCGTTGGAATGCGAGGAAGTCGGGTTCAAGCTGTTGTTGCAGAATTGCAAGGAGAAAAAATTGACATTATTCCTTGGTCACCTGATGCTGCAACATTTATTGTCAATGCATTACAGCCTGCTGAAGTTTCAAAAGTCGTTCTTGATGAAGATGCAGAACGTATTGAAGTTGTCGTTCCTGATGACCAACTCAGTCTCGCTATTGGGCGACGTGGGCAAAATGTTCGTTTAGCCTCGCAATTAACAGGATGGAGCATTGATATCTTAACAGAACAAGAAGAATCCGAAAATCGTCAAAAAGAATTTAATGAACGTAGTAAGCTTTTCATGGAATCCTTAGATGTTGACGAAATGGTCGGACAAGTTATGGCATCAGAAGGTTTTGCTTCAATTGAAGAAATTGCCTATGTTGATCTTGAAGAAATCGCTTCTATTGATGGTTTTGATAATGAAACTGCTTCAGAAATTCAAAGCCGTGCACGCGAATACCTAGAACGCAAAGAAAAAGAATTAGATGAAAAACGTAAAAAACTTGGTGTTGCTGATGAATTGCGATCACTTCCTGGCATGACAAACGCGATGTTGGTTGCTATTGGCGAAGATGGTATTAAAACAATAGACGATTTTGCAGGTTATGCAGTGGACGACTTAATTGGCTGGCGAGAACGCAAAGGAGGTCAAGTTCAGAACTTCTCTGGTATCTTAACCCCATTTGATATTACACGTACTGATGCAGAAGCTATGATTTTAGCTGCACGTGTGCAAGCAGGTTGGATATGTCAAACTGATTGTGTCGCAGAAAATTCTACAGAAAATGAGAAAACAGATAACGTGGATGAAGACACACTTTAAATAGGAGACACACTTTAAATGAATGAGCGGACCTGTATTGTGACAAAGAAGAGCGCTTCAACAACAGCGTTGATTCGCTTTGTCGTTGGTCCAAACAATCAAATTATCCCCGATCTTAAAGCTAATTTGCCCGGGCGTGGTATTTGGGTCTCTGCTCATTATAATACCGTTGAAGAAGCAATTAAACGTAAAGCTTTTAGCAAAAATCTTAAAACAGATGTGGAGGTTGCTTCAAATCTTGCTAATATTGTGGATAAACTCCTCCTAAAATCTGCCCTTGGGAGCCTTTCTATGGCGCGAAAAGCAGGTGCTGTTGTCACAGGTTTAACCAAAGTTGATTCTGCTATCCGCTCTGGTCAGGTTGCTCTTGTGTTGCATGCAAAAGAAGCTACGGAAGATGGTAAACGGAAAATTTTACAAGCAATCTATGCAATACAACAGAAAACGAATCAGGATATAAAAGTTTTATCTTTATTTACAAGCGATGAAATGAGTGTGGTTTTTGGAGCTAATCTTGTGATACATGCAGCCTTATTGAATACAAAATCTGCAGAGGGTTTTAGCAAAACGATAAACAAATTGATCGCCTATCGTAACGAGAAATACAATAAGCCTTGTGAGATGACGGCAAAAGCCGTGAAGGAAATACAATGAGTGAAAATAATAATGACAAGATAACAGCTAAAAAGACGCTGACCCTCAAACGAACAGGGCTAGAAACTAGTATGGTCAAACAAAATTTTAGTCATGGCCGTACAAAAGCTGTAGTTGTCGAAACTAAACGACGTAAAATTACACGTCCTGATGAAAAAGTTGAGACATCATTGTCAATTACTAAACCGCATGTGGCTCAACCACGCTCCAAACCGCGGTTTGAAGAAAAAGCAACGAGTAAACCTATAGCCCAAAAATCTGTGGCTCAAAGTAATCTTTCTTCAGCTGAAATAGAAGCAAGATTTCGTGCTTTAGAAGAAGCAAAAATCCAAGAACAGATAACGCGTCAACAAGCTGAAGAAAAAGAAAGACGTGCCAAAGAACGTGAAGAAAGCTTGCGTTTACAAGCTGCTCAAGAAAAAATGAAACAGCAAGACACTCAACACACTGCTGTACAAACTCAAACTTTTTCTCCTGCAGTCTCTCTAACAGAACCAATAGAATCAGCAAAGGCAGCTACCCCGTTTAAAAATACAGCTTCAATCGAAAAACGCGCCATAGATGACAATGAAGACGAAGAAAAGCGTAACCGTCGCGCTAATCTTTCTAAATCAGAAATACGTGCACCTAAAGCTGTAAAAGGTGCCGATGAACGCCGCCGCGGAAAACTCACACTTAATAGTGCCTTAGATGAAGAAGGCAGTGCACGTGGCCGTTCAATGGCTGCAATGCGCCGCAGACAGGAAAAATTTAAACGTGCTCAAAACCAAGAGCCACGGGAAAAAATTTCTCGTGAAGTTATTCTTCCTGAAACTATTACCATTCAAGAACTTGCGCAACGTATGGCTGAGCGCTCTGTTGATGTTATAAAATTTCTGATGAAACAGGGCCAAATGATGAAGCCCGGCGATGTTATTGATGTAGATACTGCTGAGCTTATCGCTATTGAATTCGGTCATACAGTTAAATGTGTCTCAGAATCAGATGTAGAAGAAGGTATCTTTAATATAGCTGATGACCCTCAAAAAATGCGGCAACGTCCACCAGTGGTAACAATTATGGGTCATGTCGATCACGGAAAAACATCTTTGCTCGATGCTATTCGCAAAGCCAATGTTGCATCTAATGAAGCAGGTAGTATTACGCAACATATTGGTGCTTATCAAATTGAACAAAATGGACAGAAGATTACCTTTATTGATACACCCGGACACTCTGCCTTTACAGCCATGCGTGCTCGAGGTGCTCAAATTACTGATATTGCTATTCTGGTAATCGCTGCAGATGATAGTGTTATGCCGCAAACAATTGAATCAATCAATCATGCAAAAGCTGCTGGTGTGCCTATTATTGTTGCCATTAACAAAACTGATAAACCAACTGCTGATGCACAAAAAGTGCGCACAGAACTTATGCAACACGAAGTTTTCGTGGAATCCATGGGTGGGGAAACTTTAGAGGTTGAAGTTTCTGCTAAAACTGGTCAAAATCTTGATAAACTTCTAGAAGCTATTCTTCTTCAAGCTGAAATTCTTGACCTGAAAGCAGACCCAGAGCGAACTGCAGAAGGTATTGTTATTGAAGCAAAACTTGATAGAGGACGTGGATCCATTGCAACTGTTCTTGTTCAAAAAGGTGCATTGCATCTTTCCAACATTATCGTAGCAGGTAATGAATGGGGCCGTGTTCGTGCTTTAATTGATGATCATGGTAACCATATTAAACAAGCGGGTCCTTCTACACCGGTCGAAATTTTAGGTATGCAAGGTACACCGCAAGCTGGTGACCGTTTTGCCGTTGTAGTGAATGAAGAAAAAGCACGTGAAATTTCTGAATACCGTCAACGATTAGCACGTGATAAAGCTGTAGCACGAAAAGCTGGTTCTCGTGGTTCTCTTGAACAAATGATGACAAAACTGCAAACCGCTGGCATAAAAGAATTTCCGCTTATTATTAAAGGAGATGTTCGGGGATCTATTGAAGCGATTGCATCAGTATTAGAAAAGCTAGGAAATGAGGAAGTACGTGCCCGTATTGTTCATTCTGGTACTGGAGGAATTACTGAAAGTGATATTTCTCTTGCTGCAGCATCTAATTCTGCTGTTATTGGTTTTAATGTCCGAGCTAATAAACAAGTGCGTGATTTAGCCGCAGCTCAAGGAATCGAAATTCGCTATTATAACATCATTTACGATCTTGTTGACGATGTCAAAGCGGCCATGTCAGGATTACTTTCACCAGAAAAACGTGAAACGTTTCTTGGTAATGCTGAAATTTTGGAAGTCTTTAATATTACAAAAATTGGAAAAGTTGCTGGTTGTCGAGTTACAGAAGGTAAAATAGAACGGGGAGCAAGTGTTCGTCTCATTCGGGATAATATTGTTATTCATGAAGGAAAACTTAAAACACTTAAACGTTTCAAAGATGAAGTTAATGAAGTGCAAGTTAGCCAAGAATGTGGGATAGCATTTGAAAATTATGAAGATACACGTATCGGCGATATTGTTGAAATTTTCCGAGTCGAGCACATTAATCGCACATTATAAAATCACCTGATAACTTTCCTCTCTATTAAAAGAGAGAAATTTTTGGATTGGTGAATGGTGTCTCTTTCCTTTTTAATTTTTTAAAAAAGTAAAGAGAAGAGAAATTGTAATAAAGGTTATGAGTTCAATGAAAAACACAGGTCCATCACAACGGCAATTAAGAGTGGGAGAACAAGTTCGCCACGTGTTAGCTCATATACTACAACGAGATATTTTACTTGATGATGCCTTAAAAGGTGTTGTTATTTCTATCTCTGAAGTACGTATGTCAGCAGATCTGAAAATTGCTACTTGCTTTGTTTCTCCACTCAGTATTGTTCACGATATTTCTCATACTGCTATTATAGAAGTTTTAAATAAACATAGTCGTTTTATCCGTAAAGAAATTAGCCATCAATTGCGACAAATGAAATACATGCCTGAATTACGTTTTCGGTTTGATAATAGTTTTGATAATTTTTCAAAAATTGATGCTCTACTCCATTCACCTGAAGTAGCACGCGATCTTCTTTATAATAACGAGCCTGAAAATTAAAAGAGCATGGCACAACAACGCAAAAAAAAAGGTCGTTCTATCTCTGGTTGGATAATTCTTGACAAACCAAAAGGAATGAGATCAACAGAAGCTGTCTCACAAATCAAATGGCTCTTTAATGCACAAAAAGCAGGGCATGCAGGTACACTTGATCCACTTGCTTCTGGTATGTTACCTATTGCATTAGGTGAAGCAACCAAAACTATTCCTTATGTTATGGAAGGTATCAAAACCTATCACTTTCATGTAGCTTGGGGAGAAGAGCGTTCAACAGATGATCTCGAAGGTGAAGTAATTAAAACAGCGATTCAACGTCCAACACAAGAAGATATCCTCGCCCTTTTACCCAAATATACAGGTGTTATTTTACAAACACCTCCAAAATTTTCTGCAATTAAAATTGCCGGTAATCGTGCTTATGATCTAGCCCGTGCAGGCGAGATTGTTGAAATTCCACCCCGCGAAGTGAAAATTGAATCCCTCAAACTTACTGGAACCACCACACAAGGACATTCCATTTTTGAAATAACATGCGGAAAAGGAACATATGTACGCTCCTTAGCGCGCGATATGGGACGTGACCTTGGTTGTTATGGATATATTGCTGACTTACGCCGTGTCGCAGTGGCTCCTTTTAATGAAAATGATCTCATTCCATGGAGTAAATTAGAGGCAGCTGTAATACATAAAGACGAAAAAGGAGAAAATTATGCATTTTCCAAACGGGATTTCTCTATACTTGATGAACTACTAACTGAAACAAAGGCCGCATTAGTTCACTTACCTCATTACACCATAAGCGAAAATCAAGTACAGCATTTAAAAACGGGCAATCCAGTACTCTTACGTAATCAAAATGCATGTATTGATGAAAATGATGTTTGTATAATCCACAAAGACCAACTTCTCGCTATAGGTACTATTGAAAAAAACCAATTCAAACCAAAACGTATTTTCACAAATAGATGAACTTCTTTCTATCTGCGATAACCTCTTTATGGAACAAAGTATTTTCCTACACTTATTACAAATAATTGGTCCATTTTACCACTTTATATCCAAACCGTTCTACTAAAATCATTGCTCTGTAGAAAGCTTCAAATATACCTCATCAGCCTGTGGTATTGTTTGCCACTCAATCATACGATGTATTCTTATACCATCGGGTGCACAATTTAATCGACTAAGATGTTTATTCACTTCTGCATCTGCTTTTATAGCACGATAATTATGGCGTAGATAATCTACCCATGTTGGCATATGATAAACTTCTGTCCAACAGCCAGGTTTTCCAAGATTACGTACAAGAACCCATTGGCGAGCGCCATCACGTCGACGAATATGACGACGACGTGCCATAACTTCAAGAAATTCTTTGAGATCATTTTCATTGATTTGATAATCAATCATAATCATGATAGGACCACTACATGCTTCCAAGTCAAGCAAAACTTGTGGTTCTTTAAATTGATCAAGTGGATCAAAATCTATCTGAGGAATTTCTTGGATTTTAAACTTTATACCCGCAAGAGCTCCTAAAATTAAAAAGAGAGCACAAACACTCAAAGCCACTGTTGGAGAATAAGCATCAGCAAATACACCCCAGATCACACTACCAACTGCCATACCACCATAAGATGCAGTTTGATAAAGTGCTAAAGCACGCGCAACAACCCAACGTGGTGTGGAAAGTTGCACAGATGTATTAAACAGCGACAACGCTAAAACCCAAAATAAACCAGCAGGAAATAAAACAAGATGGCTTACAACAATTGAACGACTTACTGCTAAAACAAAGCAAACAAAAGAAAAGCCAATAAATGAAGTCGCAACAATTGTTTCTGAATTAAAACAATGCCGTATATACGAATTAACAAAGCCAGCTGTAATCGCACCTATACCAAAACAACCAAGTAACGTACCATAGAGAAGGGCACTTCCCCCAAGAATGTCACATGCAACAATTGGTAACAGAGCAGAAACCGAAATCGTCCCGATACCAAAAAGAAATGCTCTGGCCATAACGCTTAAAAGATTAGGCGACATCACAACATAACGCAAACCATCTGCTATAGCCCCTAAAAATTTCTCTCGCGGCAATGGTAATGTATTGGTCTTATAGTTGGGTTTCCATAAAAATAAAGCACTCGTTAAAGGAATATAACTCATAGCATTTAATAAAAAAGCAACCGTTCCACCTAGAGTAGCAATAACAGCTCCTCCGATAGCAGGACCTATACTGCGCATTAAATTAAAGCCAATACTATTTAGAGTAACAGCAGTAGGGATATTTTCTCTACTTACAATATCCCCCATTGTTGCTTGCCAAGCAGGATTATGAAAAGCAAGCCCACATCCAATCAAAAATGTAAAGCACAGTAAAAGCCAAGGCGTTATCAATCCTAAATAGGATAAAACAGTCAAATTAATTGATACAATTATCATAACTATTTGTGCAAATAACATAATCTGACGCCGATTAAAATTATCGGCTAATGCTCCTGCCATCAGAGAAAAAACAACAAGCGGTAATACTGTAGCACCTTGAACAAGCCCAACCATGAAATGCGATGAACTAATCAAAGTCATCAGCCAACTTGCCCCTACAGCTTGTATAACAACTCCTAAATTAAAAATGAGAGTCGCTGACCATAAATTTCGAAACACTGAATTTCGAAAAAGCTTTAACGTTAGAATTTTCTGCATCTTTTGTCTCCAAATCGGCAGTCTAATCTTCTTTTTACCATAAACACATTGCGCAAAGCTGCAATCTTTCTCTCAAATAGATATGCCATATTTCATAAAATAGCCTTAAACTAAACAACTTTATTTCTAAAGAAGATCTTCAATATACTTTCAAGGGCTAGTATTTTGTTCTTCTTTCTTATATAAATGCCAAAGCAAGTAAGAATTTTTGTTCTTCTTGGTTTTCATAGACCCTCGCTGGACGACATCTCGGCTATGGGTGACTGTTGTTTCCTCATTTTTTGAAAGGATGATATGATGTCGATTACAGCTGAACGTAAACACGCTCTCATTACAGAATATGCAACTAAAACCGGTGATACAGGCTCGCCAGAAGTGCAAGTTGCTGTTCTTTCTGAACGTATTTCTAATTTAACTAATCATTTTAAATCTCACAAAAAGGACAATCATTCTCGTCGTGGCCTTTTAAAGATGGTTTCTAAACGCCGTCGCCTTCTTGATTACCTTAAAGAAATTGACCAAGATCGCTATCAGGTATTGATCGGAAAATTAGGTTTGCGTCGCTAAAACAAAGTAAATGGATGTTTTTTACAAAAAACATCCATTTATGTCGGCTTACTGCTTTCATCTTCAAAATTGATAAAAAATTTTCATACGGCAGGATTGCCAGTTGCTTCATATCTCAATTGTGATTTATTCTTATCTTTGCGAAAAAAACAGAAGCATCTTGTTGTCTTGCCCGCATTTAAAAGTAAACATACAAAACTAGAACGTGAACACTGGCCATTAAGGATAAAAAATGTTTAAAACCCATAAGGTAGAAATTGAATGGGCCGGTCGGCCACTCATCCTCGAAACAGGAAAAATTGCACGTCAAGCTGATGGTGCAGTTATTGCAACCTACGGTGAAACCATCGTCTTGGCAACCGTCGTTTCAGCAAAAAATCCAAAACCAGATCAAGATTTTTTTCCATTAACCGTCAATTATCAAGAAAAAACCTATGCTGTCGGTAAAATACCAGGCGGCTATTTCAAACGCGAAAGTCGGCCGAGTGAAAATGAAACATTGATTTCACGTTTGATTGATCGTCCGATTCGTCCTCTTTTTGTCGACGGTTATAAGAATGACACTCAAGTCATTGCCTCTGTTATACAGCATGATTTAGAAAACAACCCTGATATTCTTGCTATGATTGCATCCTCTGCTGCATTAACTTTATCAGGCATTCCTTTTGTAGGTCCTATTGCTGGTGCAAGAGTTGGTTATTGTAATGGACAATATGTTCTCAATCCTCACATTGATGAAATGCCCGAATCAAAACTTGATCTTGTCGTCGCTGGAACAGAAAATGCCGTGTTAATGGTTGAATCAGAAGCCCAAGAATTACCTGAAGATGTCATGCTTGGTGCTGTTATATTTGGTCAAAAAGGTTTTCAACCAGTTATTGACGCTATCATTAAACTTGCCGAAGTTGCTGCAAAAGAACCGCGCGATTTCATTCCAGAAGATTTATCTGACCTTGAAACAACTATGCTTGAAATGGTCGAAAAAGACCTCCAAAAAGCTTACACAATCACCGATAAACAAGAACGTCATACCGCAATTGACGCTATTAAGGCAAACGTTGTCGACAAATTTATGTCGAAAATAGAGGAAAATTGTGAATTTAATGCTGATCAAATTGCCACTGTTTTCAAGCATTTACAGGCTAAAATTGTTCGCCAAAATATTCTTGATACTGGAAAACGCATTGATGGACGCACCCTTTCAACTGTACGTTCAATTCAATCAGAAGTTGGTATTTTACCTCGTGCACATGGGTCAGCGCTGTTTACCCGTGGTGAAACACAAGCACTTGTTATCGCAACCTTGGGAACTAGTGAAGACGAACAATACATTGACTCATTAACAGGAACGTACAAAGAAACATTCTTACTCCACTACAATTTTCCACCTTTTTCAGTAGGTGAAACAGGACGTATTAGTTCTCCTGGTCGTCGAGAAATTGGTCATGGTAAATTGGCATGGCGTGCTATTCACCCAATATTGCCAACAAAAGACTCTTTCCCTTACACTATTCGTGCTGTATCGGAAATTACTGAATCTAATGGATCATCTTCAATGGCAACTGTCTGCGGGACTTCACTTGCGCTTATGGATGCAGGTGTTCCTTTGGCTCGCCCTGTTGCAGGTATTGCAATGGGCTTGATTAAAGAAGGTGAACGTTTTGCTATTTTGTCTGATATTTTAGGTGATGAAGATCATCTTGGTGATATGGACTTTAAAGTAGCAGGTACAAAAAACGGTATCACATCTTTGCAAATGGACATTAAAATTGATGGTATTACCGAAGAAATTATGAAAATAGCACTTGAGCAAGCCAAAGATGGTCGAATCCATATTCTCAATGAAATGTCAAAAGCCTTAACCAGTGCACGTGATGAACTAAGCGAGTTTTCTCCACGTATAGAAATGATGAACATTCCTGTAGATAAAATTCGCGATGTTATTGGTTCTGGTGGAAAAGTAATTCGGGAAATCGTTGAACAAACTGGAGCTAAAATTAATATTGAAGATAATGGGGCAATTAAGATTGCTTCTACCGATGCTAAAGCCATTGAAGCAGCAAAACGTTGGATTCATTCGATTGTTGATGAGCCCGAAATTGGTGCTATTTATCAAGGAACAGTTGTAAAAACCGCAGAATTTGGTGCATTTGTGAACTTTTTTGGTTCACGCGATGGACTCGTCCATATTTCCCAACTGGCATCAGAACGCGTAGAAAAAACAACTGATATCGTTAAAGAGGGTGATAAAGTTTGGGTTAAATTAATGGGTTTTGATGAACGCGGTAAAATTCGATTATCGATGAAAGTTGTTGACCAACAAACCGGGAAAGAAATTGCTGTCGATGATTCAATAAAGTCAGAAAAAGAAAATAGTTCTGATAAAAAAAGTAATACTGAACGCAAACGTCGCAGTAAGAAAAAAGAAAATTGAGCTTTTGCTTATTATCCATGATAAAAAATGCTATCCTCACGTTAGGATAGCATTTTTTTTGAAAGAACCCAATGTGCCACTGTTGTTATCTTGAAAAATATGATTTCCTTCAACTTAACCCAAATTAATATTGATTGTTTTTTGATTCAATTAAGGTACTCAATGAATAATAAGTACAAACTTTTAAATTATAATCGTCTTAGTAACTAAACTTCTTAAAATCTACCAATGTCAAATTCCGTCTCTTCTGCAAACAAACTAAACCTTTACTTATGATAGTGTGTTTTTACAATTTGATAAATACCGTGGTTTTCACTAAAAATAGCTTCTGGGATTTGTCTAAATAGGTTAAATACATAAATTGTCATTAACAAAAATCAACTAGCAAACATCACTTCAATGATAAAATAGATAAATTATATTAGTGATAAATTACCCAAAATCACAGCCTTGTATTTTGATTTTGAGTATCACAATCTATAATAGATAGGTACAATATTTTATTGTTTCGTTCACACCACCACTCAGTCTTGAAAATAAATTTCATAACATTTCTGATATGTTTTTATGGTCGTTACTGTTCCAGAATCTGCCATATTTGTTCCGTATATTTCTGGAAAAGCTTTTATTTTAGTAACCAGATTAAAGCTTCTTTTCTTATGAAAAAACCTAAGAAAGAAAATCTAGCCTACACTTAATCTTTAAAAATTAATCATAACGGAAAGTAGCCAAAAACGCATGTAATAATTAACAGCTATTATTTTTATGGTTTTTATTAAAATGATCTTGTTTACGAGTTTATCACTGATTTTCACAATACAATCATTTTAAACCCACGCTCTTACGCAACAAAACATAAATATCTTCATCTTAAGAAAAATAGTATTGCAATTATCAATACTTGCAAAATCCTTCAAATAAGGAAGCTGTTTATTTTATTGTTGTTAACCACTATCTACTCTTGTGAAAGAGTATAAAAAACTCTTTCACAAAGTTTGATATATAAAAACACACAGTTTTAAAAGTTATCGAAGTACATCGAAAAGATAATAAACAAGCGATAACCCTTTAAAGAATGAAACGTGAAAGATCAACATCAGCAGCCAGATCACCTATAGATTGCTTGACATAAGCAGCATCAACTTTAAATGAAGTGCCAGCTTTATCAGGTGCTGTAAAAGAAATTTCATCTAGAACACGTTCCATCACTGTTTGCAAACGACGTGCCCCAATATTTTCAATCCTTGCGTTTAAATCAACAGCAATATCAGCCAAAGCATCAATTGCATCATCTGTAATTTCTAAATGAACCTCTTCTGTTGCCATTAAAGCAATATATTGCTTAATCAAACTTGCTTCAGGCTCGGTAAGAATACGTCGTAAATCTTCCCTCGTTAAAGCATTTAACTCTACGCGTATAGGTAAACGACCTTGAAGCTCTGGCAACAAATCAGATGGCTTGGATACGTGAAACGCACCAGAAGCAATAAAAAGAATATGATCCGTTTTTATTTGCCCATATTTAGTAGCAACTGTTGTTCCTTCAACTAAAGGCAAAAGATCCCGCTGAACCCCTTCACGTGAAACAGTAGCACCTGCTCCACCATCTCTGGTTGCAATCTTATCAATCTCATCAATGAAAACAATTCCATCATTTTCAGCCACACGTAATGCTTCTTGAATAATTTGATCCTGATCAAGAAGTTTTTCAGATTCATCATCAATTAATGGTTTAAAAGCATCCCTTACGGTTGTTTTGCGGATTTTTGTACGAGTCCCCATTTTGCCAAAAATATCTGATAGACTCATAATACCCATTTGTGCACCAGGCATACCAGGAATATCAAATGTGGGAGTACCATTACTACTATTATCGGTTATCTCAATCTCAATTTCTTTTTCATCTAACTCACCTTCGCGTAGTTTTTTACGAAAACTATCACGTGTAGCAGGGCTTGCTGTTTTGCCAACAAGGGCATCCAAAACCCGCTCTTCAGCATTCATACGAGCTTTAGCTTTTACCTCATCCCGCTTCTTTTCACGTACAAGAGAAATTGCTATTTCAACAAGATCACGAATAATTTGTTCAACATCACGCCCAACATAACCAACTTCGGTAAATTTAGTGGCTTCTACTTTAACAAAAGGTGCACCAGCAAGTTTTGCCAATCGACGTGCTATTCCTGTCTTACCAACACCTGTTGGCCCTATCATTAAAATATTTTTCGGCATAACTTCTTCACGCATTTGTCCTTCAAGTTGTTGCCGACGCCACCGATTACGCAAGGCAATAGCAACAGAACGTTTAGCGTCTTTTTGACCAATAATAAAACGATCAAGTTCAGAAACAGTTTCGCGAGGAGAAAATACAATACACATTCAAATAGCTTTCTCTAAAGAATTATAACTCTGTATCCAATGTTTCAATCGTGAAATTGCCATTGGTATAAACACAAATTTCAGCAGCAATGCTCATCGCTTTACACGCAATAGCTTTTGCATCCAAATCCGTATCTATGAGTGCCCGCGCAGCCGATAAAGCAAAATTGCCCCCAGAACCAATTGCCATGATTCCATCTTCTGGTTCTAATACATCTCCAAGACCTGTTAAAGCCAAAGTTACTTTTCTATCAGCCACAAGCATCATTGCTTCAAGACGACGCAAATAGCGATCAGTTCGCCAGTCTTTTGCAAGCTCTACACACGCACGCATGAGCTGATCAGGATACTGTTCAAGCTTAATTTCCAATCTTTCTAACAATGTGAAAGCATCCGCTGTAGCGCCTGCAAAACCAGCAATAACCGTTCCACCCTTCCCAAGACGACGCACTTTACGTGCATTACCTTTCATAATGGTTTGCCCAAGTGAAACCTGACCATCACCAGCCATAACTACTTTATCACCCTTTCGTACAGTAACAATAGTTGTACCATACATTCTATCAGACTTATGTTCTGTCATTAAGAAAACTCCTTAATATTGCTTCCCTTTATCAGACATAAAATGCAACTATCTATCTCTTTATTTAAGAACATATATTGCAAAACACAACGACTGAGCTTAACTCAATTATTTAAATAAGAAAATGATACCGTTGCTGCCAACTTAAATTGTTGTTAAATAACTTTCACATGTAATCTGCATTTTCTAAAAGAGTAAACTATGAAAAAAATAGCCATAGGAACATTGGGTGGCACTATTGCAATGGCACCTGATAATTTTGGGAAAATGCAACCAACTTTAACTTCAGATATCCTTATAAAAAGTGTTCCTGATTTTAAAAATATTGCCGATATTTATGCTCAAACATTAACACAATTACCAAGTGGATCTTTATCTTTTAAAATTCTTTTTGAAACAATAGAATGGGCAACACAACAAATCGCAGCCGGTGCCGATGGTATTGTTTTAACACAAGGTACTGATACACTAGAAGAAACAGCTTTTTTTCTTTCCCTTTACTGGAATAAAGTTGAACCACTCGTTATAACTGGCGCTATGCGTCTGCCCTGTAATGCAGGTGCTGATGGGCCGGCTAATCTTTTAGCTGCAACCCGTGTTGCTGCTGATCAACAGAGTCGTAACAGAGGTGTCTTAGTTGTAATTAATGATACTATTCATTCACCCTACTGGGTGCAGAAAAGCCATACTGTCAGGGTTGAAACATTTCAGTCAGATTTAGCAGGCGCTTTAGGAACCATTTTGGAAGGAAAACTTATTTATTTCAATGATCGAAATTTCTTTCCTACAACTTTTACATTTCCCAAAAATAATAACCACCAAGTTGCACTTCTGTACTCCTCTCTATCATCTGATACAAACTTAATGAAATTCTGTCTTGAAAGTGGACATTATGCAGGCCTTGTTATAGCTGGTTTTGGTGCAGGTCATTGTTCTTCTCAAGAAGCAGATATTATACGACAATACGCCAAGAAAATTCCAATTATCATCGCAAGCCGTTCTTATAATGGCTCAACAGCTAAAACAACCTATGGTTATAAAGGTTCAGAAATCGATATGATTGCTTCTGGTGCTTTGATGTCAGGTTATTTATCTGCAGTGAAAGCACGTTTACTTTTATGGACTTTTTTGGCACAAGGTTTATCACAAGAACAAATTAATATGTATTGGAATGATTGGACTATAAGCTGAGAAAAATCGTTGATTATTTTAAATGAAAAAATATGCACAATAAAATCGTTTTGACAATAAAGTACTCTATCTTTTTATACTCAAGTATTGCTGTTGAAAAAAAACAATCCAGCAAAAAATTCTTGGTCGGCAAAAATGATTGATATCAATCTGTCAAAAACCAACCAAGGAGATGATCTGATCAATTACATTTCTGGCCCTTATTCTCCTTATAGTGTCTTTACCGCACAAGAATGGTCCCAGTTTCGTGCAGATACACCACTTACTTTAACCTTTGATGAAATTAAGCGTTTACGCTCAATTGGCGATCCTATTGATCTTGAAGAAGTACAACGCATTTATCTCTCCTTGTCACGTTTGTTATTATGCCGCGTTGAAGCAGTGCAAAAACTTTTCCAAAAACGACAACAATTTTTGTACCAAGAAGATATAATAAAAACTCCTTTTATTATTGGAATTTCAGGCTCTGTCGCAGTAGGAAAATCAACCACTGCACGTATCCTTCAGGAACTTTTGAAACGTTGGACATCCAACTTTAAAGTCGATCTAGTGACAACTGATGGCTTTCTCTATCCTAACGCTGTGTTACAGAAAAAAAATCGTATGAATCGTAAAGGTTTTCCTGATTCTTATGACATTAAAAAATTGCTGCGCTTTCTCGCCACTATAAAAGCTGGTATCGGTAATGTCAGCGTGCCACTTTATTCACATATGACCTACGATGTTTTAGAAAATAAAGAGGCTATCATTGACCGTCCTGATATTTTAATCGTTGAAGGTATTAATGTGCTTCAGGTCAGTACTTTTCCAAATGATAAAAAAATTATGCCTTTTGTTTCAGATTTTTTCGATTTTTCAATCTATGTAGACGCTGAAACAGAAATGATTCGCCATTGGTATTTAGATCGTTTCAAGCGTTTGCGTAAAACAGCGTTTCAAAATCCTGAATCCTATTTTCATCGTTATGCGCTCTTAAGTGAAGAAGAAGCTTTAAAAATTGCTGACAATCTTTGGTATACGATTAACTTAAAAAATTTACAGGAAAATATATTGCCAACACGGCCACGGGCTAACCTTATTCTACGGAAAGGAAGAAACCATTTGGTCGAATATGTTGCACTTCGAAAACTATAAGGATCAAATAGATATGCTTCAACACCAAATTAATTTCACTTCAACACGTGCCGACAATAGTTGCCCTATTATTTTAGTGTGCCAAAAAAATTGTGCTGACTTATCTTTTGATGCATCAACAACCAAATGGATGAAAGTCAATAACTTTACTGGAAAAGCAGGGCAAATATTATTTGTTCCTCATGAAACAGGACAATTAAAAAAAGTTTTATTTGGAATCGGCAATGGTGAAGAACCTTTTATCACAGGACTTCTTGCCAAACATCTGCCTACCGGCGATTGGCATTTACAAGGATCAGCTGCAAACGAAATAAATACGTATTTAGGATTAGCATTAGGAAGCTATCAATTTAACCGTTATCTCCAAAATCCTTCTTTCAAATCATTATCGATTCATGTTCATGACACAATTGATCTTAATGAACTCAAACGAATTTATGAGACGGTCTTTTTTGTCCGTGATCTCATCAATACTCCAGCCAACGACATGAACCCTGATACTCTGGAGACCACAACCTACCAACTAGGACAAATTTATAATGCTCACGTCAAAAGCATTTGCGGAGATGAACTCCTTACACAAAACTTTCCAATGATTCACGCTGTAGGGCGGGCAAGCAATATTGCACCACGACTTATTGAACTACAATGGGGCCAGGAAAATCACCCTAAAATAACATTAGTTGGTAAAGGCGTGACCTTTGATACTGGGGGATTAGACATTAAATCAGCCAACAACATGCTGTTAATGAAAAAAGATATGAGTGGTAGCGCACATGTCTTAGGCTTAGCTAAGCTTATTATGGATGCACAATTACCCTTCCGTTTACAGGTTCTGATTCCAGCAGTTGAAAACGCAGTTTCGGGTAACGCCTTTCGGCCAGGTGACATTTTAAAAAGTCGAAAAGGACTAAGTGTTGAAATTGGCAATACAGACGCTGAGGGCCGACTTATTCTTGCCGATGCATTAACCTATGGTGATGAAAACAAACCTCAATTCATGCTTTGTATGGCTAGTTTAACAGGAGCTGCTCGCATAGCATTAGGTCCAGATCTTCCTGCATTTTATTGTAATGACTCATCATGGGCACAAAAAATTTTTCAAGCTGCCAACTGTGTTCATGATCCTCTTTGGCAAATGCCATTCTGGCAACCTTATAAGGAAAAATTATCATCACCGATTGCTGATCTCAATAATGCAACTCGAGATAACTTCGCTGGCTCTATAACTGCTGCCTTATTTCTCAATTCTTTTGTTGAAAAAACCCAACACTTTGCTCATTTTGATCTGTATGGGTGGATATCAAAAGAAAAACCAGGTTATCCTACTGGTGGTAGTGCACAAGTTATTCGCGCCCTTTATCATCTTTTCAAAGACCAAAGTTAACATAGATGATACATAAAGATCCACGATTATATCCATTCAGAAATGATCTTGCAGATCAGCACATTATAAAAGAAATAACAGCTCAACGCCCTATTCAAGGAGAAAAAAAACGCGTTAATACAGCAGTTGCCGGTTTGTTTAAGGATAAAAGTCAAAAAAGCGAAAGGCAAACTGAATGCCTCTTTGGAGAAGAACTTTTAATCTTTGAACAAGGAGAAACCATGTCATGGGGGCAATCACTCAAAGACAACTATGTGGGTTATATTGATACAAAAATTCTTTGTACACCAACTATAAAACAAACTCATATTGTTTCAGTGCCGCGTACCTTTCAATATTTACAAGCTGACTTACGTGGACCAATAGAAAGTGCCTTATCTATGGGAAGTAAAGTAAGTGTCGTTGATGAAATTGAGACACGAAATACAATGTATTCTATCCTTGAAAATGGAAAAGCTATTGTTTCTTGTCACCTTAGACCCATTGAATATATCTATGAGGACTACGTTACAGTTGCGCAAACTCTTGTCGGCACACCTTATCTTTGGGGTGGTGTCAGTGGCTTTGGTATTGATTGCTCGGGATTGGTCCAGCTTTCCATGATGATGGCCGGTCAAATAGTTTTACGAGATACCGATATGCAACAGAAAACCATAGGAAAACAATTGACAGACAGTGAAAATCTTCAACGGGGTGATTTGATCTTTTGGAAAGGCCATGTTGCTATTATGGTCGATCACCAAAATATCATTCACGCAAATGGCAAATCTATGGATGTTATGATCGAACCATTAGAGGAAGCTATCGCATATTTTGCTAAAAAAAATCAGCATCTCATAGCGAAACGTCAACCAATCCAGAAAATATAATATACGTTTTTTCATATGAGAGAGAGTTTAAAAAATACAACAACGCAATTATTATTATCATATGTAGAAAATAATAATTTGATTTTATATATTCATTAACACAGAAACACAGAGCTGAATTCTACATTTACTTTTTAAAATATATAAAGTTTACCCCCTGTTATAAGGCTTTTTATTTACGTACTTCAACTAAAACATTTCCGTTTATAATTTTGCACGTATTCCTCTCATAAAACAGCTTACACATAAGCATTAAAGCGTTATAAAAATAACTTTTATTATTGTGTATTATAAATTGTATCATTTCATCAAATGAATGCCAAAAAGTTCGTCTACACATTGCTTTATTAAAAAAAGAAAATTTACTTTAACATTATGATGAATCTGTACTTACAGTATATCTATATTTTTAAATGTTTTTATTAGTTTTCATAAATTTCATCATAACTGCTCAATTAATTCAAACCTCTTTAACTAAACACATGCCATATTAAATAAGTCTCGGACCTATTTTCCAAATGTCAGGTTACAAACATACAAAAAGCGTAGAATAAGAAAAAGGTTGAAAAGTGAAAAATTCTATCTGGTTTCGATTTTCAACATTCCTATCATGTGTATTAATAACAGGAGAATTTTTATTTGGTTCTCTTGTTCTTTCGCATGCACAAGCACCCAATCAAAATTTGGGTCCAAGTGGTTTACCACTTCCACGATTTGCTTCGATCAAGCCTGCACGTGTTAATGTACGCGTGGGACCGGGAAGTAATTATCCTATTATCTACACCTATCAAAAGCAGGGCTTACCTATTGAAATTATTCAAGAATATGATCAATGGCGCAAAATTCGTGACTCTGAAGGAGACGAAGGATGGGTCTATCAATCGCTTTTATCGGGAAAACGAACTGCTATAACTATTCCGTGGCAAAAAGATAAAACAAAAAGACTTATGGTACGCCAAACCCCAACAGATAATGCAAAACTTTTAGCAGAAGTAGAACCCAATATTATCGGAAATATTCGTCAATGTGACGGGCATTGGTGTGAACTAGATATTCGCAACATTCGCGGATGGCTTCATCAAACCCAATTATGGGGAATTTATCCTGGTGAAAAAATCAAAAATTAATGATTTTCCAGCTTCTGCACTTAATTTTCATGTATCAAACTGTTTAATTCCTAATATCAACTAAGTTTTAGGTCTTAATCGAATGATTAAATCAACATGCGAAATTTCCATCCCCTCCGGTGGTTGAGGCAAATTTTCAATAATAGGAGACCCTTTTAAACTACAAGGAATATCAAGAATACGATTCTCACCTTCAATATAGAAATGATAATGATCAGATGTATTCGTATCAAACCAAGTTTTTGAACCTTCTACAGCAATAATTCGTAATAAACCAGCTTCCGTAAATTGATGAAGTGTATTATAAACCGTCGCTAAAGACACAGGAACATTTGATTTAACTGCCTCTGCATAAAGCTCTTCAGCCGCAATATGGCGATTGCCTTGAGAAAAAATCATTTTGGCAAGCTCTAATCGTTGGCGCGTTGGTCGCAAACCATTTTGACGTAAATGCTTTTCTAATTCAGGTAAGGAATAATAATTCACAACTCTCTCACGAACTATTTTTCTTCATAAATCCTAAATTGTTTATGCTTATTGACGCAATATAAACTGCATTACATTTATATTCAAGTAAGGTTGACATTCAAGAAAATGAGGAAGATAAAATATAAATTCTTGATTTTATCAAAAATAGCCTTTCATAATAAAAATATATAAAAAAGGTCTTTAATCATATAAAATCATTTCCTTCTCCCTCAAATTTGCTTTAAAAATAAGTTGAAGAAGCACAATGAAATATACGGAGATAAATGGAGTAACAATGGCTGAACAAAAGTCTCGCTACACTTATGAAGAGCTCCTAAGCTGTGCTCGCGGTGAAATGTTTGGTAAAGGTAATGCGCAATTACCTGCACCACCAATGTTAATGATTCACCGAATCACCCAAATTAGTGAAACTGGTGGTGAATATAATAAAGGGATAGTCCGTGCGGAGTTTGACATCACTCCAGATCTATGGTTTTTCGATTGTCATTTTATCGGTGACCCTGTCATGCCAGGATGTCTCGGCTTAGATGGACTATGGCAATTAACAGGTTTTTTTCTTGGTTGGTTAGGTGAACCAGGAAAAGGACGTGCTATATCGACAGGAGAAACAAAATTATCAGGCATGGTTACTCCGCAAACTCAACTGCTTGAATATGAAATCAATTTTAAACGTATTCGACGTGGGAATTTGGTCTTAGGAATAGCAGATGGATGGGTGAAGGCAGATGGAAAAGCCATTTACAAAGCCAATGATTTACGCGTTGCTTTATTTAAAGAAGACTAACATTATTCCATCAGAAAAAACATTTTGTTGTGCTCTATATGAACTAAGGAGGTATGAATGCGTCGAGTTGTTGTAACCGGAATGGGAATTATCTCCTCAATTGGAAACGGACTTCAAACTGTTTTAACGAGTTTGCGTGAAGCAAAATCCGGAATTTCTTATGCACCCGAATATGCTGAATTAGGCTTTCGTAGCAGAGTTTATGCCAAACCAAATGTAAATATAGAAGAATTGGTTGATCGACGAGCCATGCGTTTTCATGGTCATGGAACAGCGTGGAATCATATTGCTATGGATCAAGCAATAGTCGATGCAGGTTTAGAACCTAGTGAAGTATCAAATGAGCATACTGGTATTATTATGGGTTCTGGAGGACCTTCCACTCGTTCAATCGTTGAAGCTGCCGATATTACACGTCAGAAAGGCCCTAAACGCGTTGGACCTTTTGTGGTACCCAAAGCGATGAGTTCTACAGCAGCAGCAACTCTTGCAACTTTCTTTAAAATTAAAGGAGTGAACTACTCGATCTCTTCAGCTTGTGCTACATCCAATCATTGCATTGGCAATGCTTATGAGATGATACAATACGGCAAACAGAATCGTGTCTTTGCAGGAGGTTGTGAAGATTTAGATTGGACGTTATCTGTTTTATTTGATGCCATGGGCGCTATGTCTAGTAAATATAACGACACACCAGAAAAAGCTTCACGTGCGTATGATATCAATCGAGATGGATTTGTTATTGCTGGTGGCGCTGGTGTTTTGGTTCTTGAAGAGTTAGAAGTAGCCAAAGCACGTGGCGCAAAAATCTATGGTGAAATTGTTGGTTATGGTGCTACATCTGATGGGCATGATATGGTTTCTCCATCCGGTGAAGGAGCAGAAAGATGCATGCGCATGGCACTTTCAACCGTAAAAAATAAAATTGATTACATCAATCCCCATGCAACAGCAACGCCCATTGGTGACCCCCTGAAATAGAAGCAATCCGCCAGATCTTTGGGACAGGTGATCAATGCCCACCAATTTCTGCTACAAAATCTTTAACGGGTCATTCTTTAGGTGCAGCAGGTGTTCAAGAAGCGATCTATACATTGTTAATGATGAATCATAATTTTATTTGTGAGAGTGCTCATATTGAAGAACTTGATCCCGCTTTTGCTGATATGCCGATTGTCCGTAAACGCCGTGATCACCAAGAATTAAATACTGTATTATCAAATACATTTGGTTTTGGAGGTACCAATGCAACGCTCGTTTTCCAACGTTATACGTAAATGATGATTCTTAACTGATTGACAATGGCACGATCTTACGGAGAAATAATATGAAAGGTTTGATGGAGGGCAAGCGTGGCCTCATTATGGGGATTGCGAATGATCACTCAATTGCTTGGGGCATTGCATGTCAATTAGCAGAAGAAGGAGCTGAACTAGCCTTGACTTATCAAGGAGATGCCTTTGGAAAACGCGTTCAACCGCTTGCAAAAAAACTTGGCTGCAAATTATTACTTGAGTGTGACGTTGAAAAAATTGAAAATGTCGACCAAGTTTTTGAATATTTAAAAAAAGAGTGGGGGTCGATTGATTTTGTTGTCCATGCCATTGGTTATTCAGATAAAACACAATTAAAAGGGCGTTATGTTGATGTTACAACCCGCGAGAATTTTACTCGCACAATGGTAATTTCAGCTTATTCTTTTACAGAAATCGCTCAACGCGCGGGTAAGCTCATGCCCAATGGTGGAACACTTTTAACACTCACTTATGGAGCTTCACAGCAAGTTGTTCCTAACTACAATATCATGGGCGTTGCTAAAGCAGCCTTAGAAGCTATGGTGCGTTATTTAGCTGCAGATTTTGGTCCTCAAAGTATCCGCGTCAACGCAATTTCAGCTGGCCCTGTTAGAACCTTAGCTGGCAATGGCATTGCAGCTGCAAGAGCAATCTTTTCATATCAACGTCGCAATGCACCACTCCGTCGCACTGTAAACATTAATGAGATTGGGAAATCTGCTCTTTATTTGCTTTCTGATTTATCGTCAGGCGTTACTGGAGAAATCCACTATGTTGATTCAGGATACAATATTATGTCCATGCCAACACTTGAAGAACTAAAACAAAGTGAAGAAACTCAAGGAGAATAATGGTTTAGACATTAGAAAAAAGTAGAAACACTTATTCAATAATTCCTACAAATTCCTGCAAAAATATTTAAGTCTATAAATTATTTAAGAGAATGATTCCTTTTACTATAGAATCATTCTCTTTCTCTTTTAAAATGAAAGCATTCTAGTCATTAAAAGACGATGAATCTTTCAACGCTGGTTCTTCCGGCGTTTGTACGTTTGATGCCGGTTCTTGTACATCTGGTGCTAATTCCTCCTGCTGTTGCACACTTGACGCCGGTTCCTGCGTACCTTGCACTGGTTCTTCCGGCTCCTGTATTGATGTTTGTTCCTCCTGCTCTTGCATACTTGATGCAGGCCCTTCTGGCTCAGTTACATTCATTTCTAATACTTTTGGCACAATAATGCGTCCTGAACCACCCATCATATTATAATTCAAATGAGAAATAGCCCACCACGTTCCTCCAATAATAATGAAAACGCACATAGCTGCAAACCACAGGGTTATCCAATTCCACTTAGCATCTGGACCAGAATTCAAGTGCAAAAAGAAAACAATCTGTACGACAATCTGGATCAGCGCCATACCAATGAGATAAATAACTTTCGTACTAACCGCCCAACTGTCCAACATCCCATACATTACAGGAATAAAAGAACCTAAAGTAAAAAAAACAGCTAGAATAAAACCAACCAAATAAGAGATAGTACTTGGATTATGTGCTTTGTCATGCGTGCTCATTACAGTGCTCCTAACAAGTAAACCATAGTAAAAACACCAACCCAAACAATATCAAGCAAATGCCAGAAAATTGAAAGGCATGTTAAACGTGTTTTGTTATTCTGATCCAAACCACTACGACATAGGTGAAAAAACATCACAATCATCCAAAGTAGACCAACACTTACATGGAGACCGTGCGTACCAACCAAAGCAAAAAATGCTGACCAATAAGCAGACAGAACCTCTCGCCCAAAAAGTTGCGTACCTGTTGTTAAATCAACACCAGCATAAGCACCAGCATCATAATAATACACCTCACTTAAAAGTTCACGAAATTCATAAATTTCCATCCCAATAAAGCAAGACCCAAGTACAAAGGTTATAGCCATCCATAAACGTACGCCAGCCAAATTACCCTTGTGGGTTTGTACCATCACAAAACCGTAGGTAATTGATGATAATAACAAAATAGCAGTTTCAACCAAAACAAAGTTTAAATGAATAAACTCACTACCTGCTTTACCTCCACCATAAGAAGCAGAAAATACAGCAAAACTTGAAAAAAGCGTCGCAAACACGATTAAGTCCGAAAGGATATAAATCCAAAATCCAAATATCATTACCGAACTATTGTCGTGGTGATGCTCATCCGCGCAAACATTATTCATTGTTACCGCACTCATGCTTTTACTCCTTGTTCTTTAAGAACAGCTGTGAAGGTGTCTTCTGTTTTCTGCACTTCTTCAGCTGGAATATAATAACCATGATGATCGCCCATTAATGAATGGCAAACAATCGTTGCAATAAAGCCAATCACCCCAATCGCAACAAGCCACCAAATATGCCAGACAAGCGCAAAACCTACAATTAATGAGAATAAACCTGCAATAACTCCAGCTGATGTATTTGACGGCATATGGATTTTTGTAAATCCACTCGTTGGGCGCTGATAACCATTTTTCTTCATATCCCAATAAGCATCCTCAGCCTGTACCTCTGGAATAATTGCAAAATTATAAGCAGGAGGAGGAGAAGAAGCCAACCATTCAAGCGTACGTGCATCACCCCAAGGATCATTTGATGTTACTGGCAAGCGCCCCTTATGCTTGATACCATACCAAATCGCCAAAAGAACTTGGAGCACAAAACAAAGGATACCAAGAAGAATAATAAAAGCTCCCACCGCAGCAATAATAAACATTGGCTGCCAACTAGGTTCAATATAGTGTTGGAGACGACGCGTAGCACCCATTAAACCAAGTATATAAACCGGGAAGAAAGCAATGTAAAAACCAATAAACCAACACCAGAAAGATGCAATACCTAACATGCGGTTTGGTTTAACACCAAAAACTTTTGGAAACCAAAAAGCCAGACCACCCAAATAAGCAAAGACAACACCCCCAATAATTGTATGGTGAAAATGACCCACCAAAAATAGAGAATTATGAAATTGCCAATCAGCAGGCACAATCGCCATCAAAACACCTGTTAATCCACCACCAACAAATGTAAACATCATCCCCATACACCAAAGCATAGGAGGCTCAAAGCGAATTCGACCCTTATACATAGTGAGCAACCAATTAAAGACCTTAACACCCGTTGGAATCGCAATAATCATTGTTGCAACGCCAAAGAAAGTATTAACAGCTTCACCACCACCCATTGTAAAGAAATGGTGTCCCCAAACAATAAGTGAAAGAATCAAAATAACCAAAATCGCCCAAACCATTGAGCTATACCCAAAAAGGCGTTTTGAAGAAAAAGTAGGTACGATTTCAGAAATAATCCCAAAAGCGGGGATAACTAAAACATAAACTTCAGGGTGACCAAAAATCCAAACATAATTAATCCAGACCATTGGATTGCCACCAGCTGCATTGGTGAAAAAATTCATACCCAAATAACGGTCACCTGCTAACAACGCAAACGCTACAGCTAAAACAGGATAAATAACTAAAATAAGAATATTGCTAACAAAAGCTCCCCAACAAAAAATGGGCATTTTCATCAATGTCATCCCAGGAGCACGCATTTTAATAATAGTTGCAACAAAATTGATTGCTCCCATCGTTGTCGCGATACCAGAAAGCTGAAGTGACCACAAATAATAATCGACACCTGTATCTGGACTGCTTTGTAACTCTGAGAAAGGTGGATACATCAACCAACCACCACGACCAAAATTGCCAACTCCAAGAGATATATTGAGCAGTATTGCTCCCGCAACCGTAATCCAAAATCCTAGATTATTTGCAAACGGAAACGCGACATCACGAGCGCCGATTTGAAGAGGTATAAGGTAATTAAAAAGACCAAATAAAATTGGTGTCGCCATGAAGAAAATCATAATAACACCATGAGCCGAGAAAATCTGATCAAAATGCTCAGGAGGCAAATAACCTGCTGTTTCATTACCAAGCGCCATAGCCTGATGTGTTCGCATCATAATCGCGTCAGCAAAACCACGAACAAGCATGATAATTCCGAGAACGATATACATAATGCCAATGCGTTTATGATCAACTGTTGTAATCCAATTACGCCAAAGAATTCCCCACCAGCCAAGCGCCGTTAAAGCAATAACTGCAACCAAGCCAATCACAACAATTGCAATACATGTATGAAGAACAATTGGCTCATGTGTAAGTGCATGAAAAGCACCAGCCGTAGGATCCGTAAGTCTTCCAAACATTTCTTACCCCATATCCAATGAATTTTAGTTTTAAAAAACCTTTTTTAAAAAGAGTTTTTTCTCGATTGATGCCTTTTTAAAGAACACCCGGATCAAAAACAGAACAAAGTGTACCCCAAAGTGTTTGAGCGGCAGCACGCTTCATTAAGTCTTCATTACATATCGTATTTTCATCAACACACCGGTTAACAATTCGATAATAAAGCCGTTCTTCAACAGGTGCAAAATAACGCACTTCAGCATCTTTTTCTTTCGCGACAACATCACCCATACGAGGTACACTTGAAAGTTGACGATAAGATGAACGATCAAGTTTTTGTCCACTCGCCCGAGCTTTAGCAATCCAATCATCGAAATCCTCTAAAGACACAGAATGCCATTGAAAACGCATACCTGAAAAACCATCACCACTATAGTTTGCCGAGCTCCCATTGAATATTCCTTGCTCATCAGCCACTAAATGTAATTTAGAATTCATCTGCGGCATAGCATAAAGAACTGTACCAAGTTTTGGTACCCAGAATGCATTAACAGAGTTTTCTGATGTTAACTGCAACAATACTTGACGACCTTCTGGCGCATAAATTTCATTGATCGATGCAACACCATATTCAGGATAAATAAACAACCATTTCCAATCCAGAGCCACAACATCGACCTGCAACGGCTTCTCCTCACCAACAACATCTACTGGAAGTGGATTTGAAGGTTCAAGCCTATAAGTGTAATAAGCCGTCAATAAACCTAAAATCGCAACAATAACAATTGGAATACCCCACATAAAAGCTTCAATTTTATTTGAGTGCCCCCAATCAGGCAAATAATCTGCTGCTGTGTTCGATGCGCGATATTTAATAGCCAAAAGGACTACCGCAATCATCACTGGAATCACGACACAAAGCATAACAAGAACACATATAACAATTAAAGTAAGCTGTTGACGTGCAATATATCCCTCAGGTTGAAGAACATCGAATTTACAACCAGATAAAAGTAACGCTCCCCCTAAAATAGCAAGCATCTTAATTTGTTCAAAACAGTTTCTCATTCTGACCTGCCTGTTATATGTACTAATAAATTATCATAAAAACAGTAATAGTATTTTTATAAGTTATCTTACTCATTTGAAACAAATTATTAAGAAAATGTCAAACACACCTTATCAATATTGTCTAATTTATGCCTTTTTTACACCACATTTTAGCCGCTTGGCAATATAATTAAGTGCAAATAAATATCCCTCACCCCCACACCCGACAATAACTGCATCTACCCCCATAGAAATATAAGAATGGTGACGAAAGGATTCACGCTGATAAATATTTGACAAATGAACCTCTACTATTAGCCCTGAAAACATCTTTAATGCATCAAGAATTGCAAGAGATGTATGACTATAAGCAGCTGGATTAATAATCAATCCAGCACTTACTCCAGTTGCTGCTTGTATCCACTCAATCAATTGTCCTTCATAATTACTCTGATAAAATTGCACCGTTATTCCAAGGTTTATTGCATAATCTTTGCAAGATTTTTCAATATCTTCTAAGGTTTCACTGCCATAAATTTCTGGTTCACGTCTTCCAAGAAAATTCAAATTAGGACCATTTAAAACCGTTATAATTGCAGACACAACAAGCCTCTTTTTCTCAATTATTATCCCATCACAAACTTTGAATAGGTTTCTTGCTGCAATAAAGCTCCATCTTCAATCTCAAAGAACTCTGCTCGTCCTTTTAAAGAATCAAACAAAACACGATCTGTTCCCGTCATAAATGTCTGACTACCTAAATCATCAAGAATATCAAATAAAGCAGCACGCCGACGAGAATCAAGATGCGCAGCCATTTCATCAAGAAGAAGAATAGGTGTCATATTTGACATCATACCTGTTAAACGCGCATGACATAACACTAAACCTGTCAACAAAGCTTTCTGCTCACCTGTTGAACAAGATGTTGCAGCTATATTTTTATCCGCATAAAAAACCTGCAAATCTGTGCGATGCGGCCCTTCTAATGTTCGCCTAGCAGCACAATCTACCGGGCGATTGCGACGCAACCGGTCTAAAAACTGTTCTTCAACTTCAATTGCTGATGTTGTTCCAAGAGCTTTTTCCAAAAAACCATCAATTTGCAGAAAAGCTCGTGGAAAAGGTGTATAAGACGATGTTTGCTCAGACATATCATTCAAAAGCTGAATAACATCAACCCGTGCAGCCGCAATAGCTGTCGCAAGTTCAGCCATCTGCGCCTCTAAAGCATCAAACCAAGCACAATCTTCATTTCCATCTAAAAACAAACGATTACGCGCACGCATAGCCTTATCATAATCTGCGATACGCCGGCCATGTAAAGAATCAATAGCCAAAACCATACGATCTAAAAAACGACGTCGATCAAGTGCAGGCCCCATAAAAAGTCCATCCATAGAAGGAGTCAACACACTCACATGGCAATAATCTGTCAAACAATCACACGACTCATGCACACCATTAATATGTACTTTTCGGCCACTATCACCAGTCTCTAAAGTTGTACCAATATGCACTTCACCATAAAGAGCACATTGAAGACGAGCAAACACAACAAATGCAACCCCTCTACTCTTAGAAAAACTGATATCAGAGTAAGCCGCACGCCGTAACCCACGACCAGGGGAAAGAAAAGATAACGCTTCTAAAAGATTAGTTTTACCAGCACCGTTATGACCAGTAAAAACTACATGCTGACCTGACAAATGAATATTGAAAGAGCAATAATTGCGATAATGCGTTAATTTCAGCTGCCTCACTGTTACCTTATGTACACGGCTAGCATTGCACTGCAAGGCGCATTATCCTTAAACACGAATAGGCATCAGCACATAAAGTGCATTTGCATCATCACTTTCACGAATCAGTGCTGGTGCCCCAGCATCAGCTAGCATAAAAACCATTTCATCGCTTGAAAGTTGCCCAGCAATATCTAAAAGATAACGTGAATTAAAGCCTATCTCAAGCGGATCAGATGTATAATCTGCAGCCAATTGATCTTCTGCACTTCCAGAATCAGGATTATTAACTACAAGCTTTAGCTGCCCATTTTCGATTGTTAATTTTACCGCACGACCACGATCATTTGAAATTGTTGAAACACGATCAACTGCAGCAGAAAAATCCTGTCGGTTGACAGCTAGTTTTTTATCATTACTCAAAGGAATAACGCGTTGATATTCTGGAAATGTTCCATCAATTAACTTCGATGTCAAAACTACAGATCCAACAGAGAAACGAATCTTTGTTTCTGAGAGTTCTATAGAAACATCACCCTCAGTTTCTTCGGAAAGTAGTTTTTGTAACTCTCCTACAGCTTTACGAGGAATAATAACACCCGGCATATCCTTAATTTCTGAAGGCGCCTCCATATCAACCTGTGCTAAACGATGGCCATCAGTTGCAACCAAACGCAACTTCAAAACACCATCATCAACGACATGAAAATAAATACCATTAAGATAATAACGTGTTTCTTCAGTCGAAATAGCAAATTGTGTACAATCAAATAAACGCTTTAAATCTGATGCCGATAAAGAAAAACGACAACTAAACTGACCTGGAAGTGACTCTGGAAAATCTACCTTAGGAAGACATTGAAGTTGAAAATTAGCACAACCAGAAACAACAGACATTGTATTTGCTTGATTGTTATCAACCTTTAATACAATCTCACTTCCACTGGAAAGCTTACGAACAATGTCATAAAGCAAATGCGCCGGAACAGTTATTGCTCCTTCTTGCTCAACTTTAGCTAAAGAAGACTCTATAACCTCAATATCAAGATCTGTTGCTTTTAATTGTACACCATCACCACTTGCGTTAATCAATACATTTGACAAAATAGGAATTGTATTACGACGCTCAACTACACGATGAACACGATTAAGAGACTTTAAAAATTGATTACGGTCAATTGTAATGTGCATAAAAATCCCCGTTGATAATTTATTTCATAACTATAGGAATTCGCTCAGCCAAAGCACTCGATTCATTTAAAGAATCATAGTTGAAGTTTATGCAACCTCTACTAAAATGGCAATAGGGCATCACATAAGCAAAAACGACTATTCTCACTGGATCTTTCCAGCATATTAACAAATAGAATAAAAAATTATCAATGTTATACAGCTTGTTCTCCAATTAGTCGCTTAAGCAACTCAAGTTCTTTAGCTAAAGTCTTATCATCATAAATCAAATCTTCAATTTTGCGTACAGCATGTAAAACTGTTGTATGATCGCGCCCTCCAAAACGACGCCCAATTTCAGGCAACGAGCGAGGTGTTAACACTTTTGCCAAATACATTGCAACTTGTCGTGGCTTAACAACCGTACGTGTTCGGCGATTGGATAATAAATCTTGCTTAGAAACGTTATAATGGCGTGCAACTGTACGTTGAATTTCCTCAATTCGAATACGTTTTGGCTCACCCGAACGTGTCAAATGACCTAATAATTCATCAACACGCTCTAAAGACAAATCAGATTCAAAAGATTGACGGAATAAAAGCTGATTAAATGCTCCTTCAATATCGCGCCCTGACCCTAAAATCGTTTTAGCAATATATTCTAAAATATCATTAGAAATTTCAATTGCACTATCATCTTGTCGCGCTACTTTTAATCGTTGCTGCAACATTTTTAAGCGCATTTCATAATCTGGCGCTTCAATTTCAAGAGCAACTCCCCCTTGAAGACGAGAGCGAACCCGAAGATCAAGCGATTCCAATTCCGCTGGTGGACGATCTGCAGCCACAATAACCTGCTTTGCACTATCAAGTAACATGTTGAGCAAGTGGCAAAATTCGTGTTGAATCGATTTACCTTGTAAAAATTGCATATCATCAATAATTAAAAGATCAATATCGCGAAGCTGTTCTTTAAAAGAAAGAGCATTATTATCACGAATAGCTGTCGCAAAACGCCACATAAAATATTCAGCAGTCAAATAAATAACCCGCGCGGGCGTTAAACGCTTCAAAGCGGCAGCCGCAATAGCTTGAAGCAAATGCGTTTTTCCCAAACCAACTGATGCATGAATAAAAAGAGGGTTAAATCGCAACGCACTTTTATGCCCCTCTGCAATTGAATGCGCTGCAGCTAAAGCAACACGATTTGAAGCCCCCTCAACAAAATTTTCAAAAGTATAACGCGAATCAAGTGGCGAACCAAAGATTCCTGCCTGAGAATTCTTGGTTGAATACTCCACATAACTCTCAGCTAAAGATGAAGTATTCTGCTCCTCAGGAACTGCAACAACAGAGCTGCCATTTGTTTTGCATACTTCATTTTTTGAAACACGTTTTAAATCACGAACAATAACTTCAACCCGAAGAATCGCTGAATTTTCCTGTTGCCATAAACTGGTTAAAAGAGAACCGTAATGATTATTAATCCATGAACGCAAAAATGCTGTAGGAACAGAAAGTTTCACAAGATTGCGATTATACTCGGAAAGCTTCAAACGACCAAACCAACTGGTATAAGCCTCAACACCAACCCGCACTTTTAATTGCGCCATCACACGTGCAAAAGCAGCTGCACCTTCTTCTTCCAAAATAACTGGATGCTCTCCAAGAGTACTTGTACCACCCATTTCATTTATATTCGTCATTTGATTTATTGCTCTTTCTGTCGACAGAACATCCACCGAAACCCTTTTCAAGGAATTAGCTCTAGAACTCAATTTATCCACCATTTTTTATTCCGATAAAAACTACAATCTTGTCCTGCCAGACAGCTAAATATTTACTTAGCCAATGCAAGTGCTTCTTTCCCAAAATGAGATAATTCATCCTCCCCTAAGATAGCCTCATTACAACCTGACTAATAAAGATGACCAATAAGATTTATCTTTTATTGATTGTACGACATGCTCTTCAAGATGACAAAACATATCAATAAAGAAACTAAAAAACTCACCCGAAAACTCGCTTAAGCTAAAGCGTTCTTCATCTAAAACGCTATAGCATCTAGCTGATGTAAACCTTGTGCATTTTCAATTTCCGTTAAAGACCATACAAAACAGAAGAGGTAAAATGCAAGAGGCCAAAATAAAATCAAAAGACCATTAAAATCCGCAATAATTTTGCAATCGTAAAAAACAAATGAGAAAGTTCATTGATTCAACTCACTTTTTCTTTACGAAAAATTTACTATTAATGAAAAAATTCATTCATTAAAAAAAAATAAAAAAAAGCTTGACAAGAAAAGACTCTATCACAATCCACAAGGCTTGTGGATAACTAGCTTAACATTATAAATTTATTCTATTTTTTAACAGTAATAACCATCGTACAGCTTTTATAAAAAAAGCATCATTTTTGAAAATAAATAAAAAAGTCAGCACCTGTTTGGTACTGACTTAATGTGATAAATTGGAAAAAATTTAGGCGCTAAAGGCTTTTAAGCGTTTCGCTAAACACGATACTTTTCGCGCGGCAGTATTCTTATGAAAAACCCCTTTAGAAACCGCACGCATAATTTCAGGCTCAAAATTTTTAAATGCTACTTCCGCAGAAGCTTTATCACCGCTAGCTAAAGCATCATTAAATTTACGAATAAAAGTGCGAACGCGTGAACGGCGGGCCTTATTGACCTGCGTGCGTGCTGCGATCTTGCGCACTGCTTTTTTTGCTGAAAGTGTATTCGCCATCGTATCTTTCTCTTTCAACTAATCAGTAAAAATTAATTCGACAAAATATTTTACTGAAATAAACAAGTCTAAGCTCTAAAGCTGTTCATTATTGGTGCTCTTATAACGTAATCTAAAAACAAACGTCAATTAGATTCTCAAAGATGAACCTAAAAATCAGCAAAACACCTCTTTGAGACCCTACTTAAACACATTGTTAAACAGATAAATTTTATTTAACCTGCCAAATTACGCAAAACATAGTGCAAAATGCCACCATGATGCAAATAATCTAACTCATCCTCAGTATCAACACGACATAATAATGGCACAGTTTTCACCACTCCATCAGAAAAAGTGATTGTAGCTGTAGTCTTCTGACGAGGTTTCAAATTATCGATTCCTTCAATCGTTATTTGTTCATCTCCTTTTAAACCAAGCGATTGCCAACTTGCACCCGCTTCAAATACAAAGGGAACAATACCCATACCAACAAGATTAGACCGATGAATACGCTCAAAAGATTGAGCAATCACTGCTTTTACACCAAGAAGATTAGTGCCTTTAGCCGCCCAATCACGAGATGACCCGTTACCATATTCAATACCAGCAAAAATAACGAGCGGAACTTTTTCTTGCTTATACGCCATTGCTGCATCATAAATTGTTGTTTCCTCTTTGGATGGATAATGAACTGTATAACCTCCTTCACGACCACTGGTCCCCAACATAAAATTACGAATGCGAATATTAGCAAAAGTTCCACGCATCATAACTTCATGATTGCCACGACGGGTTCCATATTGATTAAAATCAACCATTTTAACACCATGATCAATCAAATATTGTCCCGCAGGAGAATCAACCTTAATAGAACCAGCAGGAGAAATATGATCAGTCGTAATTTTATCACCAAACAAACCTAAGATTCGTGCATTTTTAATATCTTCTAATGCACCAGGAACTTTCAGCATACCGTCGAAATAAGGCGGATTACGCACATAAGTTGATTGATCATCCCAAGAATAGGTGACACCAGAAGGTACTTGGACTTCTTGCCAGTTTTCGTCTCCCTTAAATACATCTGCATATTTCTCAACAAAAATCTTACGAGTAACATTTTCTTCGATAAATTCTTGTATTTCTTTAGAAGTAGGCCAAATATCTTTTAAGTAAACTAGCTGACCATCCGAGCCTCTACCAAGAGGCTCTTTGGTTAAATCTTTGCGTACCGTCCCCATAAGAGCATGCGCTACAACCAACGGTGGTGAAGCTAAATAATTTGCTTGTACATCAGGTGATACACGCCCTTCAAAGTTACGATTACCTGAAAGAACTGCTGAAGCAATTAAACCATTATCGTTTATCGTTTTGGAAATGGCTGGTAGCAAAGGACCAGAGTTCCCAATACATGTCGTACATCCAAACCCAACTAAGTTAAACCCTAAAGCATCCAAATCTTTCTGAAGACCTGAACTAAGAAGATAAGCTTCAACTACCTGTGAGCCAGGTGCAAGAGAAGTCTTAACCCATGGCTTGGTTTTGAGACCTTTTGCCACAGCATTACGTGCCAAAAGGCCAGCAGCAATAAGAACACTTGGATTTGATGTATTCGTACAAGAAGTAATCGCAGCAATCACCACATCCCCATGACCGAGCTCATACTCCTCACCCTCAACCTTATAACGGGCATTTTGCCCAGTAGTTTTCTTATAATCATGAACCAATGCCATCTCAAAACCTTGACCCACATCTTCCAATGGAACCCGCCCTTCAGGACGTTTGGGACCAGCCATAGAAGGCACAATGCTTCCCATATCTAATTCAATTACATCACTAAAAACAGGATCAGATCCTGTTTCATCACGCCACATTCCCTGTGCTCTGGAATAAGCCTCTACCAAAGCAATCTGACTTTCATCGCGCCCTGTCATATTGAGATAGCGTATTGTTTCTTTATCAATTGGGAAAAAACCACAGGTTGCCCCATATTCAGGTGCCATATTCGCAATTGTCGCCCGATCAGCAAGCGTCATATACTCTAAACCAGGACCAAAAAATTCAACAAATTTACCAACAACACCTTTTTGGCGTAAAATTTGTGTTACCCTTAGAACTAAGTCAGTAGCAGTTACACCTTCTTTCAACTTTCCAGTTAAATGAAAACCAATAACTTCAGGTAATAACATTGAAACTGGCTGTCCCAACATGGCAGCTTCTGCTTCAATACCGCCAACACCCCAACCTAAAACACCCAAACCATTCACCATGGTTGTATGCGAATCAGTTCCCACGCACGTGTCAGGATAAACCGTCTGACAACCATCCTCATTGTTCATCCATACACATTGCGCTAAATATTCTAAATTGACCTGATGACAAATCCCTGTTCTGGGAGGAACAACACGAAAATTTTTAAATGCTTTCTGCCCCCATTTAAGAAAACGATAACGCTCGCCATTGCGCTCATATTCACGTTCAACATTTTTCTTAAATGCCATCGAATTGCCAAAATTATCAACGATAATTGAATGGTCAATGACAAGGTCAACAGGAATGAGGGGATTGATTTTTTCAGCGTCCTCTCCCAATTTGACCATAGCATCGCGCATTGCAGCAAGGTCAACAATTGCAGGAACACCCGTGAAATCTTGCATGAGAATACGTGCGGGGCGATAAGAGATTTCTGTACCGGTGCTGCCTTTATCATTCAACCAATGAGCAATGTTTAAGATATTTTCTTTTTTAACTGTACGACCATCTTCAAATCGTAGCAGATTTTCGAGAAGAACCTTCATGGAAAATGGTAAACGAGAAACACCTTTAAGACCGTTTTTCTCTGCTTCAATCAAACTATAATAAACGTATTCTTTGCCACCAACATTTAAAGTTTTACGACAATTAAAACTATCAATTTGAGACATGATTGTTCATCCTTATATTATACATTCACTCATTTTCCGGAATGAACAACACAAGCTGCAGATATAAATGCAGCTTGAATACGAATGCAGTCACTTCCGCTATCCATTCCCCGCTTTTTTTAAGTCAATTCGCAGCTTGATCCTAAAATCCATTCTACATCGACAATTGATAGAACGTATACCTTATAAAACTATTCCTAGAACTATTCTAGATACAATTACATAAAAAACGTGTTTTTTATTTTACAATGTAATAAAAGCTATAGAAATAATAAGAATAACAGGCAATCACATGGTGTTATTAGGTAAAAATCTAGCAGCACGTAGAAATGAAGAAATTTTATTTCAAGGCCTTTCTTTTTGTCTACTCCCACAACAACTCATGACAATTACAGGCCCAAATGGCATCGGAAAATCGACATTATTGCGAATCATTGTCGGCCTTCTTGAAGCTGCTGAAGGCCATGTCATTTTTAAAGAACAAACACAAACATATCCCTTAGCTAGTGTATGTCATTACCTAAGTATTCAAAATGCTATGAAATCCTCCTTATCAGTCATTGATAATTTGCAATTTTGGGCAGCATTTTACGGTCAATATCTGCGTACTCCCCATGAAGCTCTTGCAGATGTTGGTCTTTCTGATCTTGGGCATTTACCTTTTCGCGTTTTATCAACTGGGCAAAAAAGACGCGTAGCTATTGCTCGTCTCTTGCTGTCCTATCGTCCTGTTTGGATTCTAGATGAACCAACATCTGGCGTTGATAGTCATACCCAAATCATTTTCGCAAATCTTTTTCAGAATCATCTCAACCAAGGCGGCATGGTTATTGCTGCAACCCATATACCTCTTGGTCTTTCAGCAAACTATACGATTGCCCTAGAGCATTTCTTACCCTTATAAAGAAGAAAATATAAATGAAAGCATTATTCTGGCGAGATCTTAAATTAACCTTAGAACCACAAGTTTCTTCACTAACAGAGCTCTTATTTTTCATTGCTGTTATTATGATCATTCCTTTTACCATCGGGCCAGATCCAGATATTCTCGCACGAATAGGTCCAGGTATATTATGGCTTGGTGCTCTTTTAGCTAGTCTACTTAACCTTAATAAACTGTTTCAAATTGATCATGATGACGGAAATCTTGATCAACTTATCCTTGCCGCTCACAGACAAAGCTTAACACTTATTGTTTTTACCAAATGCCTTGCGCATTGGGCAGGCACTATGCTTCCTCTTATTTTTGCTACCCCTATTTTAGCATTTATGCTCCATTTAGATACTAAAACAACTTTCGCAACGATGCTCACCCTCTTATGTGGAACACCTGCTATCATTTTTATTGGTGCCATTGGTGCAGCATTGGCAATATCATTGCCGCACAGTACTATCCTTACTTTCATTATTATTCTGCCATGGACAATTCCAATCATGATCTTTGGTGTTGCAGCTGCTACAGCCCCAATAATACCAAACATCTTTTTTACTGCCTTGGCTTTTCTTATTGCTTTCTCACTTTTTTTGAGTGTCTTTAGCTCTTTTGTCGCAGCTATAACACTGAAATATTTATTAGAATAATAAAAGATAATTGCTGCAAAACTAAAGTTTGCTTATTATAAACTTATGAATGAATTATCACGTCAAAAAAATACGAAGCTTTTCCTTATAAATTCAACTCGTTTTATGGAAATCAGCAGTGCTGTTTTACCTTGGTTAACCAGCGCAACAGTGCTTTTTCTTCTCTTAGGATTAGCTCTTGTTATACATTCTCCCGATGACTATCAACAAGGTATTACTGTTAGGATTATGTACATTCATGTACCTTTTGCGTGGCTATCTACAATTTGCTACATTATGATGAGTGCTGCTGCACTAATCAGCTTGATTTGGAATAATTGCCTTGCTGATATAGCACTCAAATGTAGTGCTCCCATTGGGGCAATTTTTACAGCTTTAGCCTTAATGACAGGAGCCCTTTGGGGACGCCCTACATGGGGAACATGGTGGGTATGGGACGCTAGATTAACATCAGTTTTAATCTTATTTTTTATTTATCTTGCTATTATCACGCTCGCCCGTGCTTTTGACAACCAAGTAAAAGCCGCACGTGCTACAGCGATTTTAACACTAGTTGGATTAGTTAATATCCCCATTATTAAATTTTCCGTCAATTGGTGGAACACGCTTCATCAATCAGCATCACTTTTACGTTCAGGTGGCACAACAATTGATGGCCCCATGCTATGGCCACTTATAACTATGATGTTTTGTTTTACTCTTCTATTTATCTTATTAAACTTAATGGCCATGCAAAATGAAATTACTCGTCGTCATATTCAAGTACTCCAAACTAAAATAACTCGTCGTACTTAACATTAAAACTTCTTTACCATGCCCAACTTAAATAATATGCAAAATAAACTTTTAGAAAATTTTTCCCAGCGCATTGATTTTCTTCTTGGCACTCTTCATCATGAACAAACTGTCATTTTAAGCTATATGCTTTCTGCAATTACTCTCCTTTGTTTTATTGGGCACATTCTCCGTAAAGGAGCACATCAAAGAAAAATCTTGCAACAACTACAAGCAAAAGAGCTTATTTTGGAAGAAAAATGCGATGAAAACAACTCCATCCAAATATAAAAAAAGTATATCTTTACCTATTTTATTTGGCTTGCTTGCACCATTTTTGCTCTTTCTTCTACTGATCTTACTGTTCTTTAGTTCCATAAAAAACAAACACTCTAATGCTCTCTCCCTCACCTCAAATATATTAATTGGAAGACCAGCTCCCAAAACTCACCTTCCCTTATTAAACAAAGATGATTATTTAAATTCAAAACAGTTTAAAGGACGCGTAATATTAATTAACTTTTGGGGATCCTGGTGCCCACCGTGTCGCGAAGAACATCCTGTCCTTATGAAAATCGCAAAAGATCATCGTTTTGATCTTATCGGAATTAATTTTAAAGATAATAAAGAAAATGCCAAACGTTTTTTAACTCATTTTGGCAATCCTTTTAAATTTATCGGTTTTGATATTTCAAACCATACAGCCATTAACTGGGGCGTATATGGACCACCGGAAACCTTTGTTCTGGATAAAGAAAGTATCATCATTGCCAGACATATTGGCCCCTTAACATGGCAAATTTATCAAAAAGAAATTCTGCCCAAAATAGAAAAAACTATAACTGTAGAAGAATCTTCCAACGATAAATTATTTATTTCACCTAAATAAACAATTGTAATCTTTCGGTGTTTTATTAAGCAATTAAACAAACAAGCAATTATTTTTTGATTTAAATCATTTCCATATTAGAGTAGATATTTCAGCTTTCTTACTGAATCTTAAAATTAGTTTGTAACACCGTATGTTTAGTTTAGCTTCACTCTCTTGATATGCACTTTTTGTACAAGCACATATTTTAATACTTTATTTCTCAGATTACTATAATTTGGTTCACACCACATTCCACGCAGTATTACTAATTCTACCCTATGAACCATAACCTTAAATATTTCAACTAATCGTGTTAATATACAATAATAGGCTTTAATAGAATTTATTGCTGCCATATCAATAATAGCCTCAATTAACATATACAGTTAACAAAGAACCTCTAGAAATAAGAAGCAATAAAACTGCTCAAAAACTAATAGTCATTAAATGCGCACAGTCAGTTCTTTGATATAGTCATCAAAACTTGCTTGAACTTCCTATTACCTTCGTTTTAGGAGAATTTTTTATCGTAAAAATGCACCAAAAAATGAAAAATAAATATCAAATACACCAGTTGAATGATACAGTTTATCCTTAAGAATTAAGAAATACCTAAAAATAAAAAACATCCACGGAATAATGAAATTTTGTCTAAATTTTGCGATGATTTATACACTCACCAATGCGTATTATCATTCGAATAACCACGAAAAACAAAACTTGAACCCAAAAAATTCTAATGAAAATTTCATATCCATTTTAATATATATCTTCACAAAAGATTTCTTTTATAAGATCCAGATTTAAAGAATAATTTTGTATTTTTTAAATTAAAATTCACTTATAAAATATAAATTCTGATATAAGATAATATCTTAATTATATTCTTATTCGCCGTTTTTCCGATATTGGTTGAAATGCTATTTTGGCGTGAAAAGCGCAATAAGGGTTGCCTTCACCAGAATCAGCACCACAAAAATGAAAATCTGATGACAAAGGATCTCCGACTGGCCATCTACATGTATTTTCACTTAGTTGCAAAAGATTAAGATGACGTGAAATAGGAACAACCACTTTTGATTGCTCTAGAACATCAACTGCTGCCACATCTTCAGCTATAAAATCCATTTTCAAAGCTGTAGCTCCAACACTGCAAGAAATAGTATTTTCCGGAACTACAGAAGATGCAGCGCGGCGCATTCGTGGTATCGATGAACCAACACCTGCTGATGTTTTTTGTACACGCGATATCACAGGTGTTGTTTTACCACGCCCTGGTAATTTTAGCCGATGCACTTTACCGATCACTGCATTTCTGCTAACCCCACCCAGTTGAGCTGCGATCTGACTTGCACTTAGACCCTCACTCCAAAACTTCTTAAGAAGTTCAACGCGTTCACATGTCCAGCCCATACAAGAACTCCTTTTTGATTATATCATTGAAATGCATCTTTATCGCATTTTCAAATGTCTTAACTTTATTTTAAACAAATTTTTATATTTTAAAATCAAGCGCAAAAAGATCTCTTTTGATCCGTAGATTTACAAACGTAAATACAATTTCGTTTGCTTATTTAGACTATAATATGCACTGACTCTATGACAAGAGCCTTTACCCTCTGAAATGTCTTTTTAAAAAGTTTTCCCCAACTTGCGAATCAATCATAGACAAAATCCTTTTTTTTGCTCCAACTTTTTCATGTACATATACCTTTTAGGAACCTTAATTGACTTTTTATGAATTGGCGCGATAGTTTATCAATCAAATTTGAAGTACCGATCACATTGTATTGATAAGCGTAGCATTTTTATTCATCAGATTGCGGTGCTTAAGAAATAAAGGAAATAATAATGGGAAGCACCTCTACACAATCACTTTATAATAGTTTTGCTCGGCGTAATTTGTGTTTTAAACAAGGCGATGGTGTATGGCTTATTTCTGACAAAGGAGAGCGTTATCTTGATTTTACATCTGGCGTTGCTGTCAATGTTTTAGGATATGCTCATCCAAAACTAATTAATGCTCTTAAAATAGAGGCTGAAAAGCTTTGGCATATCTCCAATCTTTTTCAATCCCCTGAACAAGAAGCCCTTGCTACGCGTCTTTGTGCAAATAGCTTTGCTGATAAAGTTTTTTTCTGTAACTCTGGTGCAGAAGCATTAGAGTGTGCATTTAAAACTGCCCGACGTTACCACTATGCCAATGGTCAACCAGAACGTTTTGAAATTATTACTTTTGAAGATGCATTTCATGGCCGTACACTTGCAACACTTGCTGCTAGCGGACAAAAAAAATATCTTGAAGGTTTTGGGCCTAAAGTAAGTGGTTTTATTCAAGTTCCCTTTGGGGATGAAAAAGCTTTACGTAATGCCATCAATAAAAATACTGCAGCCATCCTTATTGAACCCATTCAAGGAGAAGGGGGGCTACTCGTAGTACCTCTTGAAACTCTAAAGCTTTTACGCAACCTATGTGATGAAAATAATCTATTATTGATTTTAGATGAAGTCCAAACTGGTATCGGGCGCACAGGTAAACTTTTCGCTTATGAATGGAGTGATATTACACCTGATATTCTTACTCTAGCAAAAGGGTTGGGTGGTGGCTTTCCATTAGGGGCTTGCCTTGCAACAGATAAAGCTGCACAAAGCATGACACCGGGAACCCATGGCTCAACTTTTGGAGGCAATCTTCTTGCTATGGCTGTTGGCAATAGTGTTCTTGATATTGTATCAGAACCTAATTTTCTTAACCATGTTCAACACGTAGCTCATCAGCTAAAACAAGGGTTTTTAACTATCCTTGAAACTTACCCTGATGTTATTTGCTCAGTTCAAGGAAAAGGCCTTATGATAGGTATCCAGTGTATCGTTCCCCAAAATGATGTCATCACTGCATTGGAAAACGAACATATTTTAAGTGTTAGTGCCGGCAATAACTTTGTGCGTTTCTTACCTCCTCTCATCATAACCGAAGAAGAAATACATGAAGGTCTGCACCGTATTGAAAAAGCAATTGCTCACCTTTCAAATTCATAAAAAACAAATATAATCTCATGACAAATGCTCTTCGCCATTTTATTGACTTATCCATTTTAACCCCGCAAACAGCACGCACTATCATCGATTATGCTGCAATCTTTAAAACAACTTTCAAAGCATGGCAAAATTCACAACCCTTTGTTGGTAAAACATTAGCAATGATTTTTGAAAACCGTCTACACGCACTCGCATTTCATTTGATATCGGCATGTAACAGCTTGGTGGAGAAACGCTGATGTTAACTGGTTTAGAGATGCAACTCAGTCACAGTGAAACCATTACTGATACAGCACGAGTATTATCACGTTTTGTAGATATCATTACACTAAAGACTACAGCACACCATCGAATGCTCGAATTAGCACACCATGCCCAAATTCGTGTCATTAACGCCCTCACAGATGATACACATCCTTGCCAAATTCTAACAGATATTCTTACTTATGAAGAGCATTGTGGACCAATTTCCGGAAAAATATTTGCTTGGATGGGAAACGGTAATAATGTTCTTTATTATTTAATCCAAGCAACAGCTCTTTTTAACTTTCCCTCACGCATTGCCACACCCAAAGGCAGCAAACCACAAACAAAATATGTTGAGTGGTCACGTAAATGGGGTGCTCATATTATACTTACTAACGATCCCGAAAAAGCTGTAGAAATGCTGATTGCATTATTACCGATACATGGGTTTCAATGGGGTAAGAATTTCGTGCCCGCAATCATTCTATTTTTCAACACTATCAAGTCAATGAAGCTTTAATGAAATTAGCAAAACCCAATGCTCTTTTTACGTATTGCCTTCCTGCTCATCGTGGCGAAGAAGTCGTAGATACTGTAATTGATGGACCAAATTCTGTCATTTTTGATGAAGCTGCAAATTGTCTTCATACACAAAAAGCGATTCTTGCTTGGTATTTACATGACCCATTTTTCTCTGCACAATAACTTATTCAAAATCATAAAAAGTCAAAAATATGAACGCTGAAAGTGAAAAAACCAATAACGAAACTTATTCTAATGACGTCTTCTTGAATGGAGATGATACTGTTATTTCTTTTCAAGTTGAAGGACTTGACGTGCGTGGACGTATTGTACAACTTGGAGAAGCTGTAAATTCTATTCTTACAAGCCATCAATATCCTGAACCTGTCTCTTATCTTTTGGCAGAAGCTTTGGTTTTAACCGTTCTGCTTGGGACATCACTCAAAATTAAAGGGAAATTTATCTTACAAACCCACTCTAATGGACCAGTAAATATGCTGGTATGTGACTTTACTACTCCCTCTCAGCTGCGTGGCTACGCTCGCTTTGATGAAAAAAGTTTAAAACAAGCGATAACCAATGGTCAAACATCTTCAGAAATGCTGCTTGGCAAAGGAACTTTGGCATTTACCATCGATCAAGGCTCCCATACGAAACGCTATCAAGGAATTGTCGCATTAGATGGATCAAATCTACAGGAGGTTGCCTGTACTTATTTTGATCAATCAGAACAAATCTCCACAGATATCCGTTTGGCAGCAGCCACGTTAATCAATCATAATCACCAAGGAAAATTAACAAAAACCTGGCGAGCAGGGGGTATTTTAACCCAACTTTTGCCTCAGGCATCACCCCATCATAAAACGCATATAGTACATAAACAAGTAAAAGAAACCAAAACTCATGCCCAACTTAAAGATCAATGGCAAGAAGTCAAAGTGCTCACTAAAACCATTGAAAATGAAGAGCTTACAGACCCCCAAGTTGGTCCTAAACGGTTACTGTTCCGTCTTTTTCATGAACAAGGCGTTACAGTTTTTAACGCCTCTTCTATTGTGGCTCAATGTTCTTGCTCGCGCAAAAAAATTAAAATGATATTAGATAAATTTTCTACTGAAGAACGTTCTCAAACAGTCGAAAACCAACAAATTTCAGTCACATGTGAATTTTGTTCAACAGTCTATTATTTCAAACCACAAGAATTTCCTGAAACAAAACACGAATAATCTCTACTTATAATAAAGAAGAGCTGTTTCTTCTTAATTCAACAATAAACATGATTTGCACAATTTCGCTAAACACAGCATCATAACTATTTCCCCTTACGTAAACTACGTAACCGGATATAAAGTGCGCCGTTTCCACCATGCTGACGAGAAGCTCTCTCAAAAGCATGAATATAATACCGAAAAATTGGTGTTGATAACCAATAAGGAACATACTGACATAAAACGCCATTACTTCCGTGTGATTGACCTTTTCCTGTAATCACTAGAACATAGCGTAATCCACGCTGTTGAGATGATTGTAAAAATTTCTTCAAGAAAAAATAGGCTTCATCCTGTATAAAACCATGAAGATCAATACATGCTTCAATAGGATAATGACCCTTTGCAATTTTACGATGTGTTGCACGATCAAAAAAATATATTTTTTCTGTTTGTTCTATCAACCCTCTATTGTTTTTAACCATTGCTAATTGTTTTTGATTTTGTTGAGAAAATGAAAGAACATGTTCTGCTTGCAGTTTTTTATGTTTGGTATTTTCAACATCTTCTCTCATAAAAGGAGAGCTCTCATCATGAAGTGGTATCGTAGTACGACAAACTTTTTCCCACAAAAGGCTGTCTTCTAACACTAATAACTTATGCCCCTTCTCCTCTTGACCTCTAGTCATTTTGACCCTGCAATTTTCTTTAAATTTAATTTAAAAAACTCAACAAACGAACAATCGTTTTAATCTCCATCTTCTGTTGCAAAAAGTTTCCAATTTGGATCTTGTGATAAACTGTTACGAACAAAGGTCCAAACATCTTTAATTTCTACAATAGTTTCAGGATCACCATCTATACATTGGTCTTGCTTATTATAAGTTACAGAAATAATTTCACTAATAATACGCACAGTTAAAAACTCTTCATTTTCTTGCATTTCTGCTGCAACAAATTCAACTTTATTAATCCCGACAAAAGTAAATTTGACTTTTTCCTCTCTCTTTTCACGTTGCTCAATAGCTGCACAAAAACTTTCAAAAACATCTTGAGAAAGTAATTTTTTAAGCTGATCACGATCGCCTTGAGCAAAAGCTGTCATAATCATCTCATAAGCAATTTGAACACCATTGACAAAAAATTGAGGAGAAAAATTAGAATCAGCCTGACAGATAGCCCGCAAACCATCATTCAATGCGCTCCCTTCTGGTGCAATTGCATCAATTTCGCTAAAATCTTTCTTTCGCGCGTTAGCCTGATGAGGAAACAAAAGACTATGATCAGCCGTTTCTGTTTCAATCTGCTTTTTAGAAGAACCAGAATAAGGATCAAAGGGAGGTCTTTCAAAACCAGTCCGCTTTCCTAATACATTACGCAGTTGCATAAAAACAACAACCATAATAACAAGAGCTATTACAAGTACAACGTCAAATTCCATGGGCGCTGTCAATCTCCAAACTTAAAGTGATCTGCAATAAACATTGCAGTTAATATTATTTATCAATAAATATATAAATTAAATAAATTTACCATTCAAATAGTGTTTATGGTCTCTAATTTAAGTTGAAAAGACACTATATATAAATTTTCCTATAAAAAATCTTTGAGAAGGGAAGTTTCGTGTGACAAAATTCTATCATATAAAGCCTCGCTTTTTTGTGGTTATTGTCCTTAGCGTTCTTTTTATCGAAATTGCCAGTTTTATTGTTGTTGGAAACGAAATCGGAATTTTAGCAACTTTAAGTTTAATCCTTTTAACAATGATAATTGGAAGTATTTTATTACGTATTCAGGGTATTAGCCTTTTTAAAAATATACAAAGAGAAATTATCCAAGGGACTATGTCAGAATATTATATAGCTGATGATGTCCTCATTATTATTGGTGCGATTTTACTTATTTTTCCTGGTTTTGTAAGCGATATTTTAGGAATATCACTCCTTATAAAACCTATACGTACTTTTGTCCGTTTCTTCTTTTTATCATTAAAAAATAAAATTAATGCTAAAACCAGTACCAATACCCAAAATGAATCTGAAAAAATAATTGAGCTTAACGCAGAAGATTATCAAAGCGATAATAAGGAATCTCCCTGGCGTATAAATGATGATCATTAAAACACAAAAAAAATAACAAAGACAAAAAGAACGTTTCTTGTAACCTTGCACAAAGCGTGGTAACCACTTCATTTTGAAACCTGAAAATATATGCATTCTCATGAAAGGTGTTTAATATGGCCGAAGGTGAAATAAATAATAAAAATGGAGGGCCAGTTTTTGCTGTATTGACTCAGTACTTAAAAGATTTTTCATTCGAAAATCCAAATGCCCCTCAGTCATTGCGTCCGCGAGAAAAAGCACCGCAAATTGATATTAACATAAACGTTGATGCCAACCCAGTTGGTAATGATAATTATGATGTAACCTTATCGCTTTCAGTCAAAGCCTTTGATGATGCTGAAGTGTTATTTCATGTAGAATTGATTTATGGTGGTATTTTTCATATTAAAAATATTCCACAAGAACACGTTATGCCATTGGTTTTTATTGAATGTCCTCGTCTTTTGTTTCCCTTTGCTCGGCAAATCATATCTGATGCTACTCACAATGGTGGTTTTCCACCCTTGCGCATTGATCCTATTGATTTTGCAGCTTTGTTTCAAAAGCGTATTGCTGAAGAGCAAAAAAATAACTCAACACAATCATCTTAAAAATTGTTTCAAAACAGATGTGATCTATTTTTGTTTTTTCAGTATCAAAAAGATCTTAAAATTTTAGTTTTTTCTTTCAAACAATTTTTGCTGCATGATAAGCTGCCAGTGTCGCAATATTGACGATATTTGTATCGTGTCCACTAAACGGCACAATTTGGACAGATTTTTTTAACCCAATTAAAATGGGGCCAATAATGGTTGCTTGGCCAAGCTCTTGTAACATTTTACTTGCAATTGAAGATGAATGATACCCAGGCATGACCAAAATATTAGCAGGCTCTGTTAACTTCATAAAAGGATATTGCTGCATTAGTTTAGGATTGAGTGCTACATCGGCACTCATTTCTCCATCAAATTCAAAATCAACCTTACGTTCACACAAAAGATTGACAGCATCCTGAATATGCTGAGTAACCTGCCCTTTCATATAACCAAAGGTAGAGAATGCCAAAAATGCTACCCGTGGCTGATACCCCAACCCACGAACAAAAGAAGCCGTCTGTTCAGCTATGTCGGCAAGTTCTTCAGCGCTAGGATGTTCATAAATAGCTGTATCAGCAATAAACACAGTTCGTTCACGACAAATAGCCATTGAGATACCAAGCAACCGTTCTTTTGGTTTCTCATCAATTACCCGGCGTATATCCAGTAAAGCTGTTTCATAATTTCGTGTTACCCCTGTAATCATTACATCAGCATGGCCCAATGCTACCATACAAGCGGCAAAATAATTGCGATCATTATTAATGCGGCGATGACAGTCTCTCAACAACCAACCTTGGCGCTGCATTTTTTTATAAAGATAATCAGCATAAGCATCCGTATAATCAGATAGCTTAGCATTAACAATAGAAATACCTTCACGTTCAAGATCAATTCCAGCAACAGTAGCAGTATCTTTAATCTGCTCTTCACGACCAATCAAAATTGCTTTACCCAATTTTTGATGAACATAAGAAACAGCCGCACGCATCACCTGTTCTTCTTCGCCTTCTGCAAAAACAATTTGTTTTGGCGTTTGACGAACACGATTATAAACACCACGCATCGTGGATGCAATGGGATCGCGCCTAGCATTTAAATCACGCTCATAAGCTTCTAAATCATCAATATGCTTCCTTGCAACACCACTCTCCATTGCTGCTTTTGCCACAGCAATTGAAACAACTGTAAGCAAACGTGGGTCAAACGGAACGGGAATAATATAGTTTGGACCAAATTTTAGCCGATTCCCGTGGTAAGCTTCTGCAACGCTATCTGGTACATCTTCGTGTGCCAAACCTGCAATAGCTTTCGCTGCAGCAATTTTCATACTTTCATTAATAACTGTCGCACGCACATCAAGTGCACCACGAAATATATATGGGAAACAGAGAACATTATTAATTTGATTAGGATAATCCGATCGACCTGTTGCTATAATAGCATCATCACGTACTTGCATAACCTCTTCAGGTGTAATTTCGGGATCGGGATTGGCCATAGCAAAAATGATCGGCCGTGGAGCCATTGACTTAACCATTTCACGGGTTAGTGCACCTTTAACTGAAACTCCGAAAAATATATCAGCCCCTTCCATTGCTTCGGCAAGAGTACGTTTATCTGTTTTTGTAGCATGAGCAGACTTCCACTGATTCATCCCCTCTTCACGACCTTCATAGACAACACCTTTAGTGTCACATAACAGAATATTTTCAGGTCGAAAACCCATTGCTTTGATGAGCTCAATACAAGCAATCCCCGCAGAACCAGCGCCATTGCAAACCAACCGCGTATTCTTCATATCACGCCCAGTTAAATGCAAAGCATTGAGAACACCAGCGGCTACAATAACTGCTGTTCCATGTTGATCATCGTGAAAAACAGGAATGTTCATTATCTCGCGCAAACGGCTTTCGATAATAAAGCAATCAGGCGCCTTAATATCTTCAAGATTAATGCCGCCAAAAGATGGCTCCAAATGACGCACTAGATTGATAAAACTTTCTGTATCGTTTGTATCAATTTCTAAATCAATTGCATCAATATCTGAAAAACGCTTAAAGAGTACTGCTTTTCCTTCCATCACTGGCTTAGATGCCAGTGCCCCTAAATTCCCTAAACCTAAGATAGCAGTCCCATTTGATATAACAGCAACAAGATTGCCTTTTGCTGTATAATCATAAGCCAGTGCTGAATCATGAGCAATTTCTTTAACCGGAACAGCCACACCTGGCGAATAAGCAAGTGCTAAATCACGCTGAGTTGCCATAGATTTTGTTGCAACAATTTCAAGCTTTCCCGGCCGACCACGACTATGAAAATCAAGAGCTTCTTGCTCGCTTGCACTGTAAGCTTTTTTATGCACTTTTTGACCCTGTTCACTTTTTTTCATCTGACTTATTTTTCTCCAAAAACAGTATATATTCTGCTTACTAACGAGTGCAATTACTTGATTTTAAAGTTTGATTCATATGCTAAAAATCGCTATGTTTTCATTAAATAGATAATTTACTATACGTTTCAATTTAGAGATAATGAAGATCTGCATTGAAGTAAATAAAAAAGGGCATAAAAACCTATATCAAAGGAAATGGGCACGTCAAAATGACAGAAAAGACTGAAAAAAATAATTTAATCCCACAGTCTGCAACTGCACATCAAGAACGCCTTACACCTATGATGGAGCAATATATAGAAATCAAGGCAGTCAATAGCGATTCTCTCCTTTTTTATCGTATGGGTGATTTTTATGAATTATTCTTCAATGATGCAATTGAAGCTTCCCAAGCTTTAGGAATCACTCTCACAACACGTGGCAAACATTTAGGCGAAGACATTCCCATGTGTGGTGTTCCTGTTCATTCTGCAGATGATTATTTGCAAAAGCTTATCGCTTGTGGCTATCGTGTTGCTGTATGTGAACAAACAGAAGACCCTGCAGAAGCAAAAAAGCGTGGCTCAAAATCCGTTGTTCAGCGTGATGTTGTACGCCTTGTTACACCCGGAACCATAACAGAAGAAAAGCTTCTTGACCCAACGCGCGCAAATTATTTAATGACACTGGCTCGTACTAGAACCAATGATAGAAAAGAATTTGCCCTTGCTTGGATTGATATTTCCACGGGCATATTTCGTGTTACACAAAGTCACCCTGATAAACTCTTAACAGATATCATGTGCGTAGATCCACAAGAAGTGATTGTGGCTGATTCATTTTTTCATGATCCATCGCAGAAATCGCTCTTTAATGCTCTTGGTCGTATCGTCTCACCTCAACCACTTAGTCTTTTTGATACAATAACCGCTGAACATGACATTTGCAGTTATTTTAAACTATCAACTCTTGAAGGCATTGCAGACTATTCACCTGCAGAACTTTCCGCAATCGCCGCGGCTATCCGTTATATTGAAAAAACGCAAATCACTCATCGCCCTCCTCTTATGCGCCCTGAGCGCCAAAATGAAAGTGCTACCCTTTTTATTGATGCGGCTACTAGACTTAACCTTGAGCTTATTCGTACCACATCTGGACAACGCGATGGGAGCTTACTAAAAACTATCGACCGTACCGTCACAGGAGGTGGTTCTCGTCTTCTTGCTGACCGTTTAATTTCCCCGCTTACTACTCCTGAAATCATTGATAAACGTCTTGATTCAATCGCCTTTTTTCTGAGCAATACTTCTCTTGCAAAAGCTATTCGTCTCATTTTGAAAGGGGGGGCAGATATGCCGCGCGCAGTTTCACGTTTAGCTCTTGGCCGAGGAGGACCACGTGACATAGCTACAATTCAGCGCGGCTTTGAAATTATTAATGAGCTTAATCAACTTCTGAGCAATGAATTGCCTCCTCAAGAAATAAGCGACGTACGAGAAGTATTCTCACATTTACCCATTGCTTTGCATGTCCAATTAGAAAAAGCATTAGCTGATGATCTGCCTCTTCTTAAACGTGATGGTGGTTTTATTCGTCCCAATTATCATCAAGAATTAGATGAAACCCGCAGTTTACGTGACGAGTCCCGTCGTGTCATTGCTGAACTTCAAGCACAATATGCTCAAGAAACAGATATTAAAACACTCAAGATTAAGCATAATAACATTTTAGGATATTTCATTGAAGTCACAAGCCTACAAGCTTCAGCTCTCACAAATAACCCGCAATCAAAAGAACGCTTTATCCACCGGCAAACAATGGCAAGTGCTATGCGTTTTACCACAACAGAGCTTGTTGAACTTGAAAGTCGTATTGCTCATGCAGCAAATCACGCAATAACGCTTGAATTAGAAATCTTTGATACACTTGTTAATGAAATTACTGCACACGTTGATTTCATTCGTAAAGCTTCTGAAGCACTTGCTGTCTTAGATGTATCTGTTGCTTTAGCTCATTTAGCTGAAGAACAAGGATATTGTCGCCCCAAAATTGACGATTCGCTTACCTTTCAGATCACAGGAGGGCGCCACCCCGTTGTAGAACAAGCATTACGAAAACAAACAGCAGAATCATTTGTTGCTAATGATTGCGATCTCTCTGCACAAAAAGACCAACAATATGCAGAAATTTGGTTGTTAACGGGCCCAAATATGGGAGGAAAATCAACCTTTTTGCGACAAAATGCCCTCATTGCTATTATGGCACAAATGGGCTCTTTTGTTCCAGCTACTTCAGCTCATATTGGTATTGTTGACCGCTTATTTAGTCGTGTTGGTGCTTCTGATGATCTTGCACGGGGGCGTTCAACTTTTATGATGGAAATGGTCGAAACAGCAACCATTCTCAATCATGCTAGTAACCGTTCTCTTGTTATTCTTGATGAAATCGGGCGAGGTACATCAACTTTTGATGGCCTCTCAATTGCTTGGGCAGCTGTTGAATATCTTCATGAAGTCAACCACTGTCGTGCTATTCTTGCCACACACTTTCATGAAATGACAGCACTGACTAAAAAACTCAACCGTCTTCATAATGTGACAATGAAAGTCAAAAATTGGAATGGCGATGTGGTCTTTCTTCATGAAGTCGCTAAAGGAGCTGCTGACCGATCCTATGGCGTACAGGTTGCAAAGCTCGCAGGGCTTCCCACAGCAGTTATCACTCGTGCCACAGATGTTCTACAACAATTAGAAACAAGTGAAATGGCTGGAAAAGGAAACAAATTAATTGATGACTTGCCGCTATTTTCTCCTCAAACACCATCACCCACAACTGAAGAAACAAACAAATATTATGCAATTAAAGAAGCTTTAAATAATATCCATCCCGACGAATTATCACCCAAGGCTGCGTTAGAAGAGCTTTATCGCCTTAAACAATTGAATACACAATGAATTCTTTCATAAACTGCAGCAAAATTTCTTGTTATTTATTTAGTCATATTTTTTAAAAAAGCTTCATCTGAATTTAAATTCTTTTGATTTTTCTCTTTTTAGGATTCATAATTTTTTATTTGGAACACAAACAATCTAACAAGTGAGCTTCATTTTTCTGATTTTTCCTTACCAACAACACTAAGTGATTTAGTTATCAGTATTATGGTGCACCAGTTTCTTTGGTAAACATTCTTACCTTGTCAAGATAACCTTCAAATATACCGCTCTATTCATTCCCCGTTTATGTTTACAACTCATTGTATTATTATTGCTTTTTGTTATGATCAGCACAATTTATAGATAAGTGTAAACTGATTTCATCCCTTAACTCTAAATCTTCTCTATATTAAATTGAATTTTCTACTTTAATCAAATACTACGAACCGCACCTTTAGCAGCAGAAGTGGTCATAGCTGCATAAGCTTTTAGAGCCTTTGAAATTTTACGCTTACGTTCTTCAACTGGTTGCCAAGCAGTATTTCCTTTTTCTTCCATCCTGGCACGACGGCGCATAATCTCAATGTCATCGACCATCAATTGAATGATACGGTTGGGAATATCAATTTCTATGATATCACCCTCTTCCACTAAAGCAATTGTGCCTCCCTCAGCAGCTTCTGGTGAAATATGACCAATAGAAAGCCCTGAAGACCCTCCCGAAAAGCGACCATCTGTTACAAGCGCGCAAACTTCTCCTAATCCTTTAGACTTAAGATAGCTAGTTGGATAGAGCATTTCTTGCATTCCAGGCCCACCGCGTGGACCTTCATAACGGATCAAAACAATGTCACCTGGCTTAATTTTATCAGCTAAGATTGCTGAAACAGCTGAATCTTGACTTTCAAAAATCCGTGCAGGACCTTTAAAAGTTAAAATCGATTGATCAACACCTGCCGTTTTCACAATACAACCATCTTGTGCAAGGTTCCCATAAAGAACCGCCAAACCTCCATCTTGTGAATAAGCGTGCGCAATATCACGGATGACACCTCTTTCACGATCAAGATCAAGAGTATCATAACGAGATGCTTGGCTAAAAGCTACCTGTGTTGATACACCACCTGGTGCCGCACGGTAGAATTCATGAATGCTTTTTTCATTGGTTTGTTTCACATTCCATCGACACAGAGCCTCTTTCATCGTTTTTGCATGAACCGTGTAAGTTGATGTATCGATAAGTCCAGCTGCATCTAATTCACCCAAAAGCCCCATAATACCACCAGCGCGATGAACATCTTCCATATGAACATTAGCAACAGCAGGTGCAACTTTACATAAAACAGGAACACGGCGTGAAAGACGGTCAATATCAGCCATGGTAAAATCCACCTTGCTTTCCTGTGCTGCTGCTAAAAGATGCAGCACAGTATTAGTTGATCCGCCCATGGAAATATCTACAATCATTGCATTTTCAAAAGCCTTACGTGAAGCAATAGAACGCGGCAAAACTGTCTCATCGTCTTGTTCATAATAACGTTTTGTCAATGTAACGATACGTCGGCCTGCTTCTTCAAAAAGCCCCTGACGATCTGCATGTGTAGCCAACATTGATCCATTTCCAGGAAGAGAAAGTCCTAATGCTTCGGTAAGACAATTCATAGAATTGGCAGTAAACATGCCTGAACAAGAGCCACATGTAGGACAAGCGGCGCGTTCCATTTCAGAAACTTCTTCCTCTGAATTACGATCATCAGCTGCAACGATCATTGAATCAACTAAATCAACAGTAATATCCTGATCTTTCCATGTAATCTTGCCCGCTTCCATAGGGCCACCTGAAACAAAAATTGTTGGAATATTTAACCGTAAAGAAGCCATCAACATGCCAGGCGTAATTTTGTCGCAATTAGAAATGCAAACAAGAGCGTCTGCACAATGAGCATTGATCATATATTCAACAGAATCAGCAATGATTTCACGAGAAGGTAAAGAATAAAGCATTCCATCATGCCCCATAGCAATCCCATCATCGATAGCAATAGTGTTAAATTCCTTTGCAACACCACCAGCGGCAGCTATTTCTTGCGCAACAAGTTGCCCAAGATCTTTTAAATGTACATGCCCTGGCACAAATTGTGTAAAAGAATTCGCAATTGCAATAATGGGCTTACCAAAATCCGTGTCTTTCATCCCTGTTGCACGCCAAAGACCACGAGCCCCTGCCATATTGCGTCCATGAGTTGATGTCCTTGAACGATAAAAAGGCATTATTTTTTTCCTTGAATAATTTAAAAATTCTTCTCTGTTTGTTCTGAACCCCAATTATAAAGACAAGAATTTTAGTGCTAAAATAATATTATTCTACTGAAGCATTTGAATCTCTAAAAGATTAATATTCTTTACAAAATTCAATTCAATAGCTGTTATTTGTCCATAATTAATAAGATTATCCTATGTACTACTTCTTTAATTTTACTTAAATATAACAATAACTTACAAGAACAAAATAAAAGCACAATCAGACAATAACAATAACTAATATTAATTGAATTTATGATGAATAAAAATTTAAATCATGAATTTATAATGCATAATGCATTGATTTTATTATTTTTTTTGAAGACAAACTAATTCCATTGCTATTTTAGTATGTGCTGCGCATTACGAATCATGAAGTTAGCATTATTTCCAGTTTATGGATCTAATTTTACGCTACTCTTGAAATCTTTTATTACAGGCTATAATCCAATCAATGGCTTTTTTGTAATGCCTTCGAGCAATGATAGAACTTTTGTTTAATGAATAGTTTATTTTACTTTGCTTTTATTAAACTTTCAGTTTTATGGCTGTTAAAAATCTAAAAAGGCATAGAATGAATGAGTGCAAGATAAACATATTACACACTTATTGAATAAACCTCTTAAAAAAGAGATTTATCACGAAAACCGCGGTGCCTCTCAACCGATGTATCAATCTTCTTTCCAAATATTTGCATTATATTGAGAAAAATACCCCGACCTTTTTGGTGGAGCTAAGCGGGATCGAACCGCTGACCTCTTGCATGCCATGCAAGCGCTCTCCCAGCTGAGCTATAGCCCCATAAAAGATACCCTCTCTTCCCAAAAGGAAGATTAACAATCTAACAAGATTCCTAAAACGAGAAAAATCGAAGATCAAGAAGAATTTGTTTTAACAAAACAATACTGAATCTTCTCATTTTCTTTAAGTACCATCATCGTCTGGAACACTACCACCAATAATATCGGTCACATCATCATCTTCATCGCTTTCAGCGTGCGATAAAAATGTATCGTCGTCATCTCCGAGATCCATATCATCATCTTCCAAAATAGGGAGATCATCATCCTTAGAATCGTCAACATCTTCTTCCAAGCAACATAAAAGCAGACTTTTCAAGTGCTGTATCTAGCTCTTCAGTGTCAACTTCTTCTTCGCTACTGGCTTCAGCGGCTGCAACTTCAAAATAAGAGCGCGGATAAGAAAGCCCTGTATAAGGTGATACAATAGGATCACGATTAAGATCATAAAATTTCTTTCCCGTTTCCGGGTCAACACGTTTGGTTCCAAGTTCCTGTTTTGCCATGGACCGTGCCTCTTTGGTTAGCTACAATTTCATTTAAAAACGAATTTAAGGTGCTTAAGCGAAAAACAATGTATTTGTCAAAGATAAATGCATCGTTTCACACGGATTTTCTCATGACGCTTATTAAAGCGTGTGCTAAAGAACACTTAATTTTGTAAAATTTAGATTAAAATTAAATAAAGCTTCTATGCAAAACGCAATACCCGCAACAGCTCAAAAATCTACCAATCTTTCTGGTACAATCAAAATACCAGGCGATAAATCAATCTCTCATCGATCTCTCATATTAGGGGGACTTGCAAATGGTGAAACACGTATTCACGGGCTTCTTGAAAGCGATGACATTTTGCAAACAGCTGCTGCTATGCAAGCTATGGGTGCCCATATTTGTAAGGAAAATAATCTCTGGGTCATTCAAGGAACCGGAAACGGCTGCCTTTTGCAAGCGCAAACATCTTTAAATTTTAAAAATTCTGGAACAAGCGCTCGCTTAATTATGGGAATGGTCAGTTCTTATCATATGAAAACAACCTTTATCGGTGATTCTTCTCTGTCTAAACGTCCAATGAAACGTATCCTTGATCCTTTGTGTTTAATGGGCGTTACAGTTGAAAAAATATACGGTGATCATTTGCCTTTAACACTTTACGGTCCTAAAATGGCTAGCCCGATTTGTTATCGTATACCAGTGGCTTCTGCCCAAGTTAAATCAGCAATTCTTCTTGCAGGTCTTAATACGCCCGGTATTACCACTGTTATTGAACCAATCATCACCCGAGATCACACAGAAAAAATGTTAAAAGCATTTGGTGCTGAACTTGAAATAGAGACAGACAAAAAAGGTACACGTTTTATTCACCTGAATGGTCAACCACACCTTACTGGACAAATTATAGATATTCCAGGAGACCCTTCCTCTGCTGCTTTTCCACTTATTGCAGCTCTTCTTGTGGAAGATTCTGATATTATTATTGAAAATGTTCTCATAAACAACTCTAGAATCGGTCTTATCCAAACATTGTGGGAAATGGGAGCTAAGATTGATTTTTTAAATCAACGCCAAACAGGCGGAGAGGATATTGCCGATCTACGTATCAGATCATCAGTATTAAAAGGCGTAACCGTACCTAAAGAGCGAACCCCATCAATGATTGATGAATATCCCGCCTTAGCAGTAGCAGCAGCCTTTGCTGAAGGTAAAACAACCATGCTAGGGATTGAAGAATTGCGTGTTAAAGAATCAGACAGGCTTTCTGCTATTGCCCAAGGATTAAAAATCAACAACGTAGATTGTGAAGAAGGCGTAGACTTCCTTATTGTCCATGGGAAAAACTCAACAAAAGGTCTAGGAGGTGGATGTGTTACAACACATCTTGATCATAGAATTGCAATGTGCTTTCTTATTTTTGGATTGGCATCAGAAAAACCTGTAACCATCGATGATACACGAATGATTGCCACCAGCTTTCCAGAGTTTATTCCCTTAATGCGTCAACTTGGAGGTCAAATTCTTTGAAACCTTTTGTCATTGCAATTGATGGCCCAGCAGCCTCTGGTAAAGGAACATTAGCCCGTAAAATTGCAACCCATTATCATCTTCACCATTTAGATACTGGTCTAACCTATCGCGGTGTTGCTTATGTACTTTTACAAAAAGGATTGCCTCTTGATGATGAAACCAGTGCTATCACATACGCCACAAAGCTTGATTTTAACACTTTAGATCCAAATCTTCTCACTTCTCATGAAATTGGTGAAGCAGCTTCAAAAGTAGCAACCATACCGGCTGTGCGCGAAATTCTTGTTGCAAAACAACGCAATTTTGCCAAAACTCTGCCAGGCAGCGTACTTGATGGCCGTGATATTGGCACTGTCGTCTGCCCTGATGCAAATATAAAATTTTACGTTTTTGCAAATGCTCAAACACGTGCAAAACGCCGCTATCAAGAAATTTTAAAAAAAGGAACACAAGCAGATTATTATGAGATCCTTGCTAATCTTAAACAGCGCGATATACGTGATTTAACCCGCAAACAAAGCCCTTTAAAACCAGCAAAAAACGCCCACTTGCTTGACACGTCAGAATTGAGTATAGAAGAAGCATTAACAGTTATGTGTACCTTTATTGATCCTGTCATAAAAGCCCATATTAGTTAAACAAAATCATCCTGGTGATTCCAGCTCAGCGCTAGCTTTTCTTTCCTGTATTAAAGATAAGAAATCATGGAATTACCTCATATTAACACTAACCCAGCGCTTATACCTTTTATAATAAAGGTATATATTTAGGAGTTCTTATGTCACAATATAAGCCCACAACAGCGGATTTTGAAGCTCTTTTAATGGAGTCCTTTCAAACCAATGATCTTACTGAAGGATCTGTTGTAAAAGGTCGTATCATTGCAATTGAAAAAGACATGGTCATTATCGATGCTGGTCTTAAAGTAGAAGGACGTATTCCACTTAAGGAATTTGGCACAAAAGGTAAAGACGGTTCCTTGCAAGCTGGTGATGAAGTTGAAGTTTATGTTGAACGCATCGAAAATGCGATGGGTGAAGCTGTTTTATCACGCGAAAAAGCCCGTCGTGAAGAAAGCTGGACTCGCCTTGAAGAAAAATTCAATGCCGGTGCGCGTGTGGATGGAGTTATCTTTAGCCAAGTTAAAGGTGGATTTACAGTCGACCTTGATGGTGCCATTGCTTTCTTGCCCCGCAGCCAAGTTGACATTCGTCCTATCCGCGATGTTGCACCTTTAATGCACAATCCACAATCTTTTGAAATTTTGAAAATGGATCGCCGTCGTGGTAATATTGTTGTCTCACGCCGCACCGTCTTAGAAGAAAGCCGTGCTGAACAGCGTTCAGAAATCGTTCAAAATCTTGAAGAAAATCAAATTGTTGAAGGTGTAGTTAAAAACATTACCGATTATGGTGCCTTTGTTGATCTTGGTGGAATTGATGGCCTCTTGCATGTCACCGACATGGCATGGCGGCGTATTAATCACCCATCTGAAATTCTTACAATGGGTCAAACTATTAAAGTTCAAATTATTCGTATCAATCAGGATACGCACCGTATTTCACTTGGGATGAAACAACTTGAAAATGACCCCTGGGATAGTATTAGTGACAAATATCCAGTTGGTAAGAAAATTACAGGTGCTGTTACGAACATCACTGATTATGGTGGTTTTGTTGAAATTGAACCAGGAATTGAAGGATTAATTCATGTCTCTGAAATGAGCTGGACGAAGAAAAATATCCATCCTGGAAAACTCCTTTCCACATCACAAGAGGTAGAAGTTGTTGTTCTTGAAATCGATGCTTCTAAACGGCGTATTTCCCTCGGTTTAAAACAAACATGTGAAAATCCATGGGTGGCTTTTGCTAATAAATTTCCTGTAAATTCACAAATTGAGGGTGAAGTTAAAAATAAGACAGAATTTGGTCTTTTTATTGGCCTTGAAGGTGATGTCGATGGGATGGTACACTTATCTGATCTTGATTGGAACCGTCCTGGTGAACAAGTCATCGAGACTTATAACAAAGGCGATATTGTTAAAGCTGTTGTTCTTGATGTTGACGTTGAAAAAGAACGCATCTCTTTGGGAATTAAGCAACTTTCTTGCGATAAAGTTGGGGAAGCAGTAGCCTCTGGTGAATTGCGTAAAGGTACTATTGTGACCTGTGAAGTTTCTGGAATCAATGAAAATGGCATTGATGTGAAATTAATTGATCACAATCTTGAAACGACTATTCGCCGTTCTGATTTGGCCCGTGATCGTGATGAACAAAACCCTGAACGTTTTGCTATTGGACAAAAAGTTGATGCTTGCATCACCACATTCGATAAAAAAACGCGGAAACTGTCAGTATCCATCAAAGCCTTGGAAATTGCAGAAGAAAAAGAAGTAGTAGCACAATATGGGTCAACAGATTCTGGTGCTTCTCTTGGTGACATTCTTGGTGTGGCCTTAAAAAAGCAAGAACAAGATTGATAATCAATAACTAATACTTAAGACCGCTTATATTTTTGAGCGGTCTTTTTTGTCTTTTGCTGGAAACATTTTCTTGACTTTTCAGCGGTCTGACAAAAAAATAAATATGTTTCAATAAAAAACTTATTTTCTTCACTAACCATTCATGACTAGGATAAAATGTTAACAATTCATTAAATAAAAAGAAATTTGCATAATTGAATGGCAAAGAATATTATGGCACCCACACTATTTTTCATGAAGTGGTTCTCTTCTCAAAAAACAGAAATTTGTTACTTTTCTGAAACCGATTTCCCTATTCGTTCAACTGATAAATCGCAAGAAGAGCTTTACAAATTAGGCCATGATATAGCTTTGGGGGAAAAAATTTTTCTTCCTGAATACAAGGAAGAGAGTGATTTTCGCAAACGACTGACTGAAAACGCTAAACTTATCCTCCATGCTTTCCACATTAGCGATGTTGCTGCACGTAACAATGAAACTATAGCACCGTCTGCTCAATGGCTTATTGATAATCATTATACCATTGACAAAACCATACAACAGTTATGCTGCAATTTTCCAAAAACTCTCACTAAGAAGCTCTCTCTTGATGAACAAAAAGCAGGAATCCCACGTATTTTTGCTTTAACCTGGCTTTATATTGCCCATACAGATAGCAGTTTCTCACAAGAAACCCTTACAGCTATAGTTAATGGCTTTCAGGAAGTATGTAACCTTAAAATTGGCGAATTGTGGGCCTTGCCTTCTGTTATTCGTATGATTTTAATTGAAAATGTTCGTCGTCTTTCATTGCGTATTGAGCAAGCACAGCATATGCGTTACCTTGCCAATCAAGTGGCTAACAAAATTACCCTTGCAAAAGATGAAACTGAATTACACAATCTTTTTACTCTTTATGAAAAATTCGCTGCTAATTTAACCTTTTCAACTCATTTATTTCATCGTCTGCGAGGTGCATCTGTTGATGTTACAATGGCACTGACTTGGCTTGAAAAACAATTGCATCATTACGGCAGTAACCCAGAAATTGCAACAGCTGATGAACATGCCCGTCAAGCAAAAGACGGTGTGACCATGGGCAATATTATTCGTGCTCTCAAAACTATTGATGACATTGATTGGACAACGTGGTTTGAAACTGTTAGCTATGTGGACTCTATCCTGCATCAAAACAGTGATTTTTCTGAACTCGACTCTCATTCACGTAATACCTATCGACGAGTGATTGAAAAAATCGCACACCGTTCTCCACTCAGTGAATTGGAAGTTACGCAAAAAGCCGTAGAAATGACGCAAATCTTTCTTGAAGATGACGCTCATCAAAATAATTCTTCTATTGGCTGGCACCTTGTTGACAACGGGCGTTATGCCTTTGAAAAAGCTTGTGGATACACCCCATCCCTTTTTATAAGGTGGATACGTGCTTACCATCGCTTAAAAGTAGGAACAATTGCAATTCCTGTTTCTATTTTAACGCTTATTCTTTTGCTTGTAACTTATACTCTATTACAAATATCCAATCTACCACCATGGATAAGCCTTACTTTTACCGCTCTGGCACTTTTTCCTGCCATGGAAGCTTCTTTTTCTTTTTTTAATACTGTTGTTTCGTGGTTTATCCCACCAAATCAACTCATTGGTTATGAATATAAAAAGGGGATTCCTAAAAACGCACGTACAATGGTTGTCGTACCCACTTTAATTACATCATATGATTATATTGATGAACAAGTGCGTAATCTTGAAGTACATTATCTTTCTAACCCGCACGGTGCTATTCATTTTGCGTTAATCACAGACTGGGCAGATTCTTCATTAGAAGAAACACAAGATGATCTTGATTTGCTACATTATGCACAAGAGAGCATAGCTAGACTTAACCGCCGCTATCATCGTGATGACATTCCTTTGTTTTTCCTTCTTCATCGCCGACGCCTTTACAATTCTAGCGAAAAATGCTGGATGGGATGGGAACGTAAACGTGGTAAGCTTCATGAGCTCAACCTTTTACTACGAGGAAATCAAAATACGAGTTTTTACACTCCAGATCCACGCCTTCCTCTAGATTGTCGTTTCGTTATGACCCTGGATTCAGATACACGTTTAACCCCTGAAGGAGTTACTAAACTTGTTGGTAAGCTCAACCACCCACTCAATCATCCCGTTTTTGACCCCAACAATGGAACAATTGTAAAAGGCTACAGCATTTTACAACCACGTATTACACCTTCTCTTACAACAGGAAAAGAAACATCAATTTTTCAACAAATTTTTTCCACTAATCGTGGAATTGATCCTTATGTCTTTGCTGTCTCTGATACCTATCAAGACCTTTGGGGAGAAGGAACTTTTACCGGCAAAGGTCTTTATAATATCGATGCATTTGAACAAGCACTTAGTGGAAAAATCAAAGAAAACACTGTTCTTAGTCATGATCTTTTGGAAGGAAGTTATGCACGCGCAGCACTCGTAAGTAATGTAGAGGTAATTGAAGATTATCCAACAGCTTATAATATTGACGTTGCTCGTCATCACCGTTGGATTCGTGGTGATTGGCAATTATTGCCTTATCTGTTTAAGCGCAGTCAAATTAATCTTATGAATCGTTGGAAAATCCAAGATAATCTACGCCGTTCTCTCACACCACTTATATGGCTAATTGCAGCAATCATGGGATGGTCTATTTTACCATTAAAGATAGCAACCATCTGGCAAATATTTTTGCTGCTCAGTCTATTTATTTCCCCAATTCTAGGTATGTTTCAGGCATTTATGCTATTTAGTCTTGATTATTCTTTGCGTGGACAGCTGCAATTAATTTTGAGCAGTATTATTTCAACGACAGCAGAAATACTCCTGAAAACTATTTTTATTGCTCATTCAGCTTATTTTACAACCGATGCAATCATCCGCACTTTCTATCGCATGCTGATTTCAAAACAACATCTCCTTGAATGGAAAACCTCGGCTGCAACAAAAATAATCCCCAATAGTTTAGGCTTCTATATTTTTACAATGTGGCCAGCATCACTGATTGGCGCTATAGCCATAGCGCTACCTATATCCTTCTGTAGCCCGACAATCTTCATTGCTTTGCCCTTTGGACTAGTTTGGTTTTTCTCACCACTCATCGCGTGGATTGTAAGTCAACCAGCAACATTTCAAGATATGCTTGATATATCCTCAGAAGATGAAAAAGCACTTCGGTGTATTGCACGACGAACGTGGCTTTATTACGCAACTTTTGTCAATGCGCAAAACAATTATTTGCCACCCGATAATTTTCAAGAAGATCCCGAACCCCTTGTTGCTCAGCGTACATCTCCCACCAATATTGGAGTTTATCTTCTCTCTACTATTGCCGCACGTGATTTTGGTTGGATTAGTTTTAAAGATGCTATTACACACATCAAGCGTACATTAAGTACCCTTGAAAAAATGGAAAAATTCCGTGGACATCTCTATAATTGGTATGAAACAGACACACTTAAACCTCTATTGCCAACTTACGTTTCAACAGTGGATTCAGGCAATCTTGCCGGTCATTTAGTGACACTCTCTTCGGCTTTAAGTGAATGGGCTGAAACACCTGACATGTTTTTACAAAGTGATCCAGAAGGTTTACTTGATGTTAGTGATATTCTTGAAGAAACTTTAAAAGAGATTCCTGATAATCAGCATTTTTCACGCTCCCTATACCAACAGATCGAAGAACGCATTGCTCACTTTCGTCGTGTCATCAATATTTTCAAAGAAAAGACAGAAACTGTAACTCTCCGCACTACTAATCTTCCACTCTTAGCTCGTGATATTACGTTCTTAATAGAGGAACTTGATAAAAAAATTCAAACTGTAGAATCTGCCCACGCGTTGTCTTGGGCTAAATGTCTTGTAGAAACCTGTGAAGCACATCACCACGATATTACCTATGACTATGATACAGAAAAACTGCGCAAACAATTAAATACTTTAGCGACAAAAGCACGACAAATAGCTTTTGATATGAAATTTGATTTTTTAGAACAACCTGACCGGCAGCTCTTATCTATCGGCTATCGTGTTCAAGAAAATAAACTTGATGAAAGTTGTTATGATCTTCTAGCTTCAGAAGCGCGTCTCTCAAGTCTTTTCGCCATTGCCAAAGGCGATATAAAATTCAAACATTGGTTTCATCTTGGCCGTTTACTCATCCCAATTGGTTGGAAAGGAGCTTTACTATCATGGTCAGGATCTATGTTTGAATATCTTATGCCTTCTCTGGTCATGCATGAACCCTTAGGATCCATACTGGATCAAACTAATCGATTGATTATTCACCATCAAATACAATACGCCCGTAAACGGGGACTGCCATGGGGTATTTCAGAAGCTGCATTTAATGCCCGCGATCATTTAATGAATTACCAATATTCCAATTTTGGAGCTCCAAGTCTTGGGCTTCAACGCGGTTTATCACGTAATGCCGTTATTGCTCCTTACGCTAGCATTTTAGCTGCACAATATATGCCAACTCAGGCTCTCATAAATTTAAAACGTTTACGTGATCTTGGCGCTTTAGGAGCCTATGGATATTATGATTCTATTGATTTTACTCCCTCGCGTGTACCAAAGGGAGAACAATATGCTATCGTGCGTAATTATTATGCGCACCATCACGGCATGTCAATTCTTGCAATCAATAATGTCATTTTTGAAGGACGGATGCGTAATCGTTTTCATCGTGATCCCGTCATTGAAGCTACACAATTATTATTACAAGAAAGAGCCCCCCGTCAAATTCCTATCATTCACACCAAAGTTGCCAACCCAATGCGCAATGACTCTGGAGAATTTGATGATGCCCCTTTGCGCACTATCACAAACCCGCTTTTAAAACCTCGTGAAACTTTGCTCTTATCTAATGGTCGTTATTCCACAATGCTAACAGCTAATGGTTCCGGCTATAGCCGTTGGCATGATTACGCTATCACGCGCTTTATCCCTGATGCATCAGAAGATCAGCAAGGTACCTTGTTTTTCCTACGTGATGCACACAATGGACGCTGGTGGTCTGTCACCGGTGAGCCAACACGCATTGTCGAAGAAGAATCAGCCACCATCTTCACAGATGAAAAAGCTGAATATACAAAAATGGTTGATGGTATAAAATCAACGCTCGAATGTCTTGTGGCATCAGAAGGTGATGGTGAAGGCAGGCGCCTTCAGCTTATAAATACAACCAACAAAGATCGCTTTATTGAAGTGACGTCTTATGGTGAATTAGCACTAGCAACTATGGATAGTATTTGTGCTCACCCTGTTTTTTCACATATGTTTGTAGAAACAGAAATTGCTGATTCAGGTGGAACGATTTTTGCTAAAAGGCGCAAACGTGCCCCTAGTGATCCGGATATTCATATTGCTCATTTTGTCACTGACCCATTTGGAACTATTCCAAAATCAGAAGCTGAAACTGACCGTTATATTTTTATTGGTCGTGGTCGATCTATTCATCGTCCAGCTGCATTTGATCAAAATGCCCACTTTAGTAATCGGCAAGGCTGTGTTCTTGACCCGATTATCTCAATCCGCTGTTATTTAAAAATTCCAGCACATGAAAAAAGAGAACTTATTTTTTGGACATTTGCTGCTCATTCAAAAGAAACGCTGCAAAATCATATTGAACGTTATCGGCAACCTAATATGTTTCAGCGGGAATTTTCTATAACATGGACACGCTCGCAAGTTTCACTATTTCAAAACAATATCCGTCCCAGAGAAGCTATTGCTTATCAAAAATATGCAACACCACTTATATATCCCGACCGAACATGGCGTCTTCCCTCTAAAAGGCTCGCTAATACTCTTGGAAAACAATCTGATCTTTGGCCAATGTCCATCTCAGGAGATTATCCTATTTGTCTTCTCAGAATTGATAGTGAAACGAATATAACTGTATTACGCGACCTGCTTAAAGCACATGAATATTGGCGTATGAGAGGATTAATTGTTGATATGGTTGTCTTGAATGAACAGGCATTTTCTTACATACAAGACACTCAACGCGCTATTGAATGGACATGTGAATCCTATCGTCGTCATGCCAACGAAATGAATGGAAATAAACACATTTTCACTCTTCAACGTGATCAAATGAATGAGCAAAGTTTCAATACACTTCTTGCATCAGCCCGCATCATACTTCATGCCCAAAATGGTTCCTTATCTGAACAGCTTAAATGTACAGAAAATATTGATTTCGATCTAATAACTCGCAATAATAGACAAGATTTTAATTACCAATTAAATCACAACAAACATGATAAAAAAAGACAAGTAGAAACACAAGATGGGTACAATCCATCTGCTTCTATTGATATTATCGGTCAACAAAAACAATCATCTCCTCTTATCAATGGAAAAGACCTGCGTTATTGGAATGGTTATGGGGGATTTAATCAACATAATCATTATGTGGTGCATCTCAATGGACATAGCACTACACCACAGCCATGGATTAATGTAGTTGCTAATCACAATTTTGGCTTTCACGTATCAGCTGAAGGTGCAATCTTCACCTGGGCTAACAATAGTCGTGATTATCACTTAACCCCTTGGACCAACGACCCTGTTTCCAATCGTCCAGGAGAAGCACTGTATCTTGTTGATCGTCTTTCTTTAAAACGTTTTTCTCCAGTCTCTGCTGTCGAATGTAATGACAGTGTTGTTTACGAAGCTTGCCATGGTTTTGGATTTTCAACCTTTAAATCCACACATTCCGATATTGTATTAGAACTTACCCATACGATCGATCGAGAAAGACCTGTTCGTTTTTCGCGCCTTATTATCAAAAATGAAAGCAAAAAACCACGCAGCTTACGTCTTTATAATTACGTTGAGTGGGTTTTGGGTAATGCACGTACAAAATACACTCCCTTTATCATTCCTTCTTACGATTCCAAACGCGGTGCACATTTTATTCAAAATCCCTATCATATCGAAAGATCTCAACAAGTCACTTTTTTATCAGCATCCGAAATACCAAACAGTGTTACAACTGATCGCACTGAGTTTATTGGTTCAACAGGAACAGTTAAACACCCTCATGCCATTTACAAAGCTGAAGAACTTTCAAATACAGTAGAAGCAGGCCGTGATCCTTGTTCAGCATCAGCCTATGATATTTATCTATTACCGGGTCAAACAAAAGAGATCATCTTTTATCTCGGCAGTGCTGAAAATAAACAAGAAGCTGAAAAATTGCTGGATCAAGTGCGCATAGATGATTTTCAAATTATTCTTGCACAACAAAAACAGCAATGGAATGATTTTGTTTCTCCTTTGCAAGTTAAAACGCCTGATCCCTCCTTTGACATTATGGTCAATCATTGGCTTCCTTACCAAATCTATGCATGCCGCATGATAGCACGTGCAGCTTTTTACCAAGCCAGTGGGGCATTTGGCTTTCGCGATCAGTTACAAGATAGTTTATCTTTGTTACTGCTTAAACCACGATTAGCGCGTGAACAATTGTTAAGTGCTGCAGCCCGTCAATTTACTGAAGGTGATGTACAACATTGGTGGTTTCCTGACACTAACGCTGGTGTTCGCACACTCATTTCTGATGACATAGTCTGGCTTGCTTATGGAACAGCCCTTTATGTTAATACTACTGGTGAACATACACTTCTTGATACTCCTATTGCTTTTATTGAAGGAGCTCCTCTCAAAACGGGACAACATGATGCTTATTTCCACCCCACACAATCGTCCAAAACTGCAACACTTTATGAACATTGTGCCCTAGCTTTAGATCTTACTATCAAACGTTGCGGTTCACACGGTCTCCCACTTATTTTAGGTGGTGATTGGAATGATGGTATGAATTTAGTGGGCGTGGAAGGAAAAGGCGAAAGCATTTGGTTGGGCTGGTTTCTTGGCACCACATTACAAGCATTCATTCCCATTGCTAAAAACCGCGGTGACGATAATCACGTAAAAGCATGGAGCATACACCTTAAACGTTTAACAAAAGCTCTGGAAAAAAATGGTTGGGATGGCGCTTGGTATCGACGTGGTTCTTTTGATGATGCAACCCCTCTTGGTTCTCAAATAAATACTGAATGTCAAATTGATGCCATCGCTCAATCTTGGGCTGTAATTTCTAAAATGGCATCTCCCAACCGCCAAAAACAAGCAATGATGTCAATGCTTGATCACTTATGCGATGAACAAGGTGGGCTTATTCGTCTTTTCTGGCCACCTTTTAATAAAAGCACTCTCGAACCCGGCTATATTAAAGGGTATCCACCTGGAATTCGAGAAAATGGTGGACAATATACCCATGGTGCTATTTGGAGTATTATAGCGCTTGCAGAAATAGGTGAAATAGACAAAGCGTATAACTTATTTTCCATGATAAACCCTATCACCCATGGTCAAAATCCTGAAATTTACCGTGTTGAACCTTATGTCATGGCCGCAGATATCTATGCTGTTGAACCACATCGAGGACAAGGTGGTTGGACATGGTATACGGGTTCAGCAAGCTGGTTTTATCGTGCAGCGACAGAAACTATTCTTGGGATTCACATCCAAGCCAATCAGTTATTTTTACGTCCACATTTGCCTTCATGTTGGCCTGAATACGAAGTAAAAATGAAATTTTATGAAGCCGTTTATACTATTAAAGTTAAATGGGCTTCAAAAGATACACTCAGTGTTAACAGAAAGGAATATACCAACATTAATGCAGGTATAGAATTACAAAAAACAGGTGTTCATGAGATCATACGTACTCTTAAATCTCCAATTCCCAAAAAATGAAAAGCTTTTTTATATTGTTCACAGTTATAAAGTTGTTATAGTTTTTACATTTTTTTTGATGATTATATTGATATGCAACAATTTTTAGATTTCACTCAACTGAAAGAACAGGAGCATGAATCATACAGATATTGCTAGACGCGTTTATAACCACACATGGAAACTTGATCCCATTATTCGCTCACTTCTCGATACGGATTTTTATAAGCTGCTTATGGTGCAAATGATTTGGGGACTTTACCCAAATGTTCATGTCACCTTCTCACTTATAAACCGCAGTAAAACAATTTGTCTTGCTAATGATATTGATGAAGGTGAGCTACGTGCTCAGCTTGATCATGCTCTCAGTTTACGCTTTACCAAAAAGAAATAATCTGGCTTGCTGGTAATACATTTTATGGACGCAAACAAATTTTCAAACCGGATTTTCTTCATTGGCTTGAAAAATTTCAACTACCCGAATACGAATTAACCCACAAAGATGGTCAATATATTCTACATTTCCATGGTCCATGGGCTTATAGCTCTATGTGGGAAATCCCTGCCCTTTCTATTATTAGTGAATTACGTTCACGCGCTGCAATGAAAAATCTTGATTGTTTTGCACTCGATGTCTTTTATGCCCGTGCTAAAGCAAAAATGTGGAGTAAAATTGAACGCCTGAAACAATTGCCTGATCTTAACATCGCTGATTTTGGCACTAGACGTCGCCATTCTTTTTTATGGCAACGTTGGTGTGTCGAAGCGTTAAAAGAAGGAATTGACAATTCTTTGGTTGGATCTTCCAATATCCTTCTAGCAATGGACACAGACTTAGAAGCTCTTGGAACAAACGCGCACGAATTACCTATGGTTATCGCAGCCCTTGCTAATAATGACAATGACTTGCGCCAAGCATCTTATCAAGTTCTACAAAATTGGAATCGCTACTATGATGGAAATCTTTTGATTGTTTTACCTGATACTTTTGGAACAGAAACATTTTTACGCAACGCGCCAGACTGGGTAGCAGACTGGACAGGTTTTAGAATTGATAGTGCTCTACCCATTGAAGGAGGTGAACGCATTATAAAATGGTGGCAAGAAAAAGGAAAAAATCCACAAGAGAAATTATTGATTTTCTCCGACGCGCTAGATGTAGACACGATTGAAAAAACCTACTATCACTTTCATGGTAAAGTACGCATGAGTTTTGGGTGGGGAACTAATCTCACCAATGATTTTGAAAATTGTGCACCCCAAAAGATTGCAAATCTTGAAGCTGCGTCCCTTGTTTGCAAAGCCACTCATGCTAATGGTCGACCAACTGTAAAACTTTCAGATAATCCTGAAAAAACTATTGGAGATCCACAAGAAATACAACGTTATTTGAATTTTTTTAATCCTGAACTATCCACTACTAAACCCATCAAGATTTAATCATTAACTGATTGGATAAAAAAGAAACCAACTATGAAATAAATCATTACCCAACCCAAGCAGATATTATTTCTATTTCTCTTAACATGCAAAAATAATATCATTCCATGGATGACCTCTTATTGCTTGTTAAAATGATCTGATCAGCACCCAATAAAGCATTCCACGCACAATTCTATTGATAATAAACTTTTCACAACAAGCGTATACTTCATCTAGCAAACATGCCATGTACTACTTTAGAAAATCTAACAGCTAATGTGCATATTGATATCAATAGATAAAACTTTATCCTAAATGTTTTTTAGTCAGAAAATTTTCTGCAAATAGTCTCAACAAAACAAGAAAAGTGTAAGACAGACTTAATTAATAAAATTTTTTATTTTGATAATGATGATGACGTAGATGAGGATGGGCGTGTCACAATATAAATAGCGATCACCAACAAAAGAATTGCAGCTGATAAAGCAAACCATAAAGCAGGGTGTACAATTATTAAAAACAATAAAAAACCACCAATCATACTCACCACAGCAAAAATTTTAACAAAAGGTGAGATGATTCTCTTTTCTTCCCATTGCTTAATGGGAAGACCAAAAATTCGATGATTATGCAACCAATAATGAAACCGTGGTGATGAACGGGCAAAACACCATGAAGCAACTAATAAAAAAGGTACGGTTGGCATAATAGGTAAAACAACACCGATCAAACCTAATACAATCATCATCCAGCCCAATATAGAATAAAAAACTCGTAAAGGGCGAGATATCTTAAAATCTTTTTCTATCATTTATTGCTGTTTCTTCTCTTACTCAGATATCATGACGTAAAATTTTTGCCTTTTATATCTTCTAACGCATAATTTTACTGAACATTCTTTACCAACAAGTATATTTTCAACAATGATCATTGCTTAAAATTGTAGGATAGTTATGCAATATGATAATCATTTAAAAGTTTTCAAGAAATGAAAAGAAGCTTTTAGTATCTAAAAAATAAAAAGGCTGCATGATAAATCAATGCAGCCTCTTAATTACGAATGCAGTGTTGGGAGGAGAAAATACTGCATCCATCGGCTAGACATTAGGAGGAAAATAACCTAGCACTCTCCCATTTAATAAAAAGAAAAATTTAAAACAACATACAAAAATGCATGGCTGCTATGCAAATATTTATTACACTTGCGTTTCCCGAGTTGTAGCCTGTTGAACAAAAATCCATACAAAAACAGCGGTAAAAATTAGTGTCAAAATCAATACAATCGTAGAAGCAGAATCAGAACCAATAAATAAGCTTAGATAAATTCCTAAAAAACTAGAAAAAACAGCAACCAATACAGCAATCAAAAGCATAGAGAAAAACCGCTTAGTAATAAGGTAAGCAATTGCTCCTGGTGCAATCAACAAAGAAATAACTAAAATAATTCCAACTGCTTTCAAAGCCGCAACAATTGTGAGAGAAATCATTGTTAACAGAGCATAATGGAGCACTGATATTCGTAATCCTATTGCACGCCCTTGAATCGAATCAAAAATATACAGCATAAAATCACGCCATTTTGTCCCTAAAATTAAAGTGACGATAATAGAAATTATTGCTGTCTGCGTAATATCAAGCCAATTAACACCCAAAAGATTACCGAATAAAATGTGATTTAAATCCAAATTACTGTAAATTGCCGTTGCTAGAACAAGCCCTAAACCAAACATAGACGAAAAAACAACACCCATGACCGTATCTTGTTTTATACGGCTATTGCTCCCTAAAAAACCCGTCATGATGGCACAAATCATACCAGCAACGAAAGCACCAAAAACAATTAAAATCATCGTAACATTAGCGGGATGTAGATGATGAAACCAAGAAAACGGCAAAGAGGCTAAAAATGTTATCACCCACGGTGTTGTCATATAACCAACAACCACACCAGGAAAAACTGCGTGAGAAATCGCATCTCCTAAAAGCGCCCACCCTTTTAAAATAAGAAAACAAGAAAGCATAGCCATTGGAATGGACAAAATAACGGTAATAGCCATACCCTTAATCATAAAAGAAAGCTGAAAAGGGAGTAGTAACTGATCTATCATATTGTTATCACATTTTTTTTGCCACTCTCACGCGCAAACGGGCAGCGAGAAAACCGTATTTTGGAGAAAAAATAAAAGCTATAATAAACAGAAACGCCTGGAAAAGCACAACAACACCACCGGTATGTGCATTTAAAAAATAACTCACATAAACACCCAGTACACTCGTAAATGTTCCAATCACTACTGCAATTATCAAAAGGTTCACAAAGCGATCACTTAAAAGATAAGCCGTAGCCCCTGGCGTCACCACAAGACAAATAACCAAAAAAGCTCCTACTGTTTGCATAGCAGCAACAGTACAAGCGGCAAGCAGCGTAAAAAAGAGAACTTTCAATAGCTTTACATTCAATCCAAGAGCACGTGCATGACTTTCATCAAATAAAGAAACTAATAAATCTTTCCACTTTGCACATAATATCAACAAAGATAAAACACTAATACAAACTAACTGCACAATATCCGATGCACTAATTGCCAAAACATTTCCAAGAACAATTGTATCAATGTTAACAGCCATTGGTTTTAATGACTTGAGAAACAATCCAAGAGCAAAAAAGGAGGAAAAAGTTAAACCAATAATCGTATCTTCTTTCAGTTTTGTCCGATGGTTAAGAAATAACATCGCCGCTGCTGCAGCCCCACCAGAGAAAAAAGCCCCAAGCGAAAAAGGCAATCCTAAAAGATAAGCCCCAGCAACCCCAGGCACAATCGAATGAGAAAGTGCATCACCAATTAACGACCAGCCCTTTAACATCAGAAAAGCCGAAAGAAACGCACAAACACACCCAACTAACCCTGAGACCCACATTGCATTAACCATATATTGATAGTTGAATGGCTCAAGCAACCAAGACATCATGAAACGTTCTTCCGCTCTTGATTGTAGTCAAAAAATAAAGGCTCTTCACCATCTGCAAAAATATTATCTTTTTTTCCACCTTGGAAATCAAGATTATGACGATGTAATGCACCACCAAAAGTTCGTTCAAGATTTTTCTGCGTGAAAACCATTTGTGTTAATCCAGAAGCTAAAACAGTCCCTTTTATTAAAACCGTACGATCACAAAATTCAAAAACAGAACTTAAATTGTGGGTAGAAATTAATATTATCGCACCTTCTTTACGAAGGTCTTGCAACAAAGCAATAATTTTATCTTCCGTTTTAACATCAACCCCCGTAAATGGTTCATCTAATAAAATAGCTTTTGCCTCCTGTGCTAAAGCACGCGCTAGAAAGACACGCTTCTTCTGTCCACCAGAAAGCTCCCCAATTTGGCGTTTAGCAAACGCCAACATATCGACACGCTCTAAAGCAGAACAAACGGCCTCGCGATCTTGCGCACGTGCATAGCGAAAAAAATTCATATGACCGTACCGCCCCATCAATACAACGTCTTCAACAAGAACAGGAAAATCCCAATCAACATCTTCATTTTGAGGCACATAAGCAATGAGATTTTGTTTTAAAGCCTTTTTAACCGGTAAACCTAAAATGCGAATTTTTCCTTTTGAAGGCTGTACAAATCCCATAATAGCTTTAAATAACGTTGATTTTCCTGATCCGTTAACCCCGACCAATGCTGCAATCGAACCAACTGGATTTTCAAAACTTACTTCGCGCAAAGCCATATGCCCATTACGATAAATCACCGTTACATCTTGAACAGATATTCCAGATTCGATCATTGACCTTTCACCCTTTCAGATAACCCCTGGGCAATACGCGCACTCGTAACACGTAACAAATCAATATAGGTTGGAACCTCACCGCCTTTTTCACTTAGTGAATCAACATAAAGAACACCGCCATACCGAATGCCTGTTTCTTTTGCAACTTGCTTGGCAGGTGCAGCAGAAATGGTGCTTTCAGAAAAAATGACTTGAATATGATATTTGCGAACCATATCAATAACATGCTTAACTTGCTGTGGTGTTCCCTGTTGATCAGCATTTATTGGCCATAAATAAAGCTCTTTTAGACCAAAATCACGAGCCAAATAGCTAAACGCACCTTCACTGGTCACAAGCCAACGCTTATCTTCTGGCAATGCTTCCAATTCAACTTTGATTGGGTCAAGACTTAAACGAATCTTCTGCTTATAGATTTCAGCATTTTCTTTATAAATGTTAGCATGCTCAGGATCATACTTTACAAAGGCATCACGAATATTATCAATGTAAATCAAAGCTAAAGTCGGTGACATCCACGCATGAGGATTCGGTTTACCGCTAAAAGGCCCTTCGCCAATTGCGATGGGTACAACACCTTCTGAAACAACAACACTTGGAACATCTTTAATATTTTGAAAAAATTTTTCAAACCAAAGCTCTAATTCTAACCCATTCCACAATATAAGATTGGCGCCTTGCGCACGCATAAGATCGCGCGGTGTAGGCTGATATTCGTGAATTTCAGCACCTGGTTTAGTAATGGATTCAACATCAGCAACATCACCTGCTACATTGCGTGCCATATCAGCAATAATAGTGAACGTTGTAACAGCTTTAAACTTGTTAGCACTCAAAGCTAAGTTAGGAATTAAAAAGATTAAACCTAAAAAAAATGCAGTAAAAAACGCTTTTACTTTCATCGATCTACTTTCTATTGCAAATGATTTGCATTATCAATTAACAGTTAATTTTCACCTTTGCAACGAGAAATTATCCAAAATAACGGTTTTTTTCTGTTATTTTCAGCTATTTAAAAAATTTTTTACACTGAAAACTGTTTATAATTTCAATTAATAGCCTACTGATATGAAAATCAATTTCGAAAAATTCCCTGACCCTTTAATTTAAGGCCCATATTTATCGCTCTAGTACTCAACAAAAAAATACTGAAAAAGGCGCTTATGTATAAAATAATCCCTACAAAAGAATAGTAACCAACTGTGCAAAACATAAAACTCAGCAACGCAAACATGCACCTGTCGCTTTAGTAACATTTTCCACCACTTTCAAAGCAAGTTCTTCAAGATCTTCATCTGTTAAGGTTCGTTCAACAGGTTGAATAGCAACTTCAATCGCCACAGACTTTTTATCCTCACCAAGACTTGGATCTTCAAAAAGATCAAAAATCTGTACTGAATGAATAAGTTTTTTATCTGCCCCACGTGCAGCATTAACAATCAGAGAAGATGCTATTGCTTTATCAACCACAAAAGCAAAATCGCGTCGTACCATTTGAAAAGGTAACAACTTTAAAGGAGAACGGATTTTTGTTGCCTTTTTCTTTGGTTCCGGAATTTGGTCAAGAAAAACTTCAAAACCGCATAAAGGACCACTAACATCTAATTTTTCTAATGTATCAGGATGAAAAACACCAAAGAAACCAAGAATAACCTTTGGTCCAAGCTTAATGACACCTGAACGACCAGGATGATACCAATCAGGTGTTTCAGTTCCAATTTGTACTTTGCTAATATCTACACCACACGCTTCCAAAACAGCCAATGCATCTGCTTTGGCATCAAAGACATCAACTACTTTTGCATTTCCACTCCAAAAACGTCCAGACCCTTCAAATTTTTCTGTACCACGACGAATACCACCAGCAACACACTGTTGTTCATCAGGTGCATCGCCCTTATAAATACTTGAAACTTCAAACAAGGCAAAATCCGGGAAACCACGATCAACATTTCGCTGTGCAGCAATAAGCAAACCAGGCAAAAGAGAAGGGCGCATCACCGACATATCAGTTGCAATAGGATTTACCAATTTAAGCTGCGCTTGACCACCTCCAAAAGTCAGCGCCTGATTTTCAGAAATAAATGACCAAGATACAGCTTCCACCATGCCTCTACACGCTAAAGCCCGACGAGCAACACGTGAAACAATTTGCGAAAATGTTAGAATTTTATTATTTCCCCTAGTAAAATCTTTCAATGGTATAGGTTCAATTTTATCCAGCCCATAAATTCGTATCACTTCTTCTACTAAATCAGCTTTACCCACAACATCAGAGCGCCATGTTGGCACTTCGACTATAACCACATCTCCTTCTCCTTTAATGCCAAATCCAAGCTGTTTTAAAATAGTAATGGCTTCTCCACGTTCTATTTCTAAATTAGTCAAACGTTTAATTTCAGAAAATGGAAAGCTGATCTGTTTAACTTCTGGTTTCTGATAGCCAACAACTTGTGCTCTTGATACCTCACCACCACAAAGATTCAACACAAACTGTGTGGCAATCTCAAGCCCTGATTCCATAAAAGCAGGATCAACACCCCGTTCAAACCGATAACGCGCATCGCTAATAAGGCCTAATGCACGACCGGTCTGTGCAATACTGCGTGAATCCCAAAGAGCTGATTCAATAATAACACGGCGTGTCATTTCATCACAACTCGTTCTGACACCACCCATAATACCAGCAATAGCAACAACTCCTTCTTCATCTGCAATGACACAATCCTTAGTACCTAAATTATAGATTTTACCATTCAGAGCTTGAAGTTGTTCACCTTCACAACCACGACGTACTCTTAAAGCCCCTTTAACCTTATCCGCATCAAAAACATGAAGCGGACGACCAAGATCAAAACTTATATAGTTTGTTATATCAACCAGCGCATTAATCGGTCTCAAACCGATTGCATTCAAACGCCTTTGCATCCATTGTGGTGATGCACTATTTTGCACATTGCGTACTTCGCGCCAAGAAAAGCCCAAACATAACGAGGTACTTTGAAAAAAATCCAAAGTAACTTGAACTGATGTTTCAAAAGAGGTGTCAAATTGCGGTATCGATAATTCTTTTAATCGCCCAATGCCGGCTGCAGCTAAATCACGAGCAATCCCACGAACACCGGTGCAATCAGAACGATTAGGCGTCAATCCAACATCAATCACAGGATCATTCAAACCTGCATAATCTGCATACGGCACTCCAAGAGGAGCGTCCTCTGGCAATTCAATAATCCCATCATGTTCATCTAACAACTTAAGTTCTGCTGATGAACACATCATACCAAAACTATCAACACCACGGATTTTCCCCACAGATAATGTCACATCAAGCCCCGGCACATAGGTGCCTGGCAATGCAAGAACACTAACAAGCCCAACACGCGCATTTGATGCACCACACACAACTTGCATAGGTGCACTGGACCCTGTATCTACTGACAAAATTTGTAATTTATCCGCATCAGGATGTTTTACAGCTGTTAAAACCTTTGCATTCACAAAACCTGCTAAAGAAGCATAATCTTCAACATGATCAACCTCAAGACCAATAGCTGTCAGTTTATCACAAATTTCATCCAAAGATGCATCTGTTTCTAGGTGATCTTTCAACCAAGACAATGTAAATTTCATCTTAAAACCTCACATAAAAACCGTGACAAAATTATACATTGCTCAAACCAGTAAAAAGAGCAGGCACATCAAAGCAACGAAAACCATAATGATTCAACCAACGTAGATCAGTTTCAAAAAAAGCCCGCAAATCAGGCATGCCATATTTCAACATAGCCATACGATCAATCCCCATACCCCACGCAAATCCTTGATATTCATCCGGATCAAAACCAGCATTCTTCAATACATGAGGATGCACCATACCACATCCTAAAATTTCCAACCAATCACGACCTTCTCCAAACCTGACTTGTGAACCGGAACGACCACATTGAATATCTACTTCCATAGACGGCTCTGTAAAAGGAAAAAAAGATGGGCGAAAACGCATCTTTACCGAAGATACTTCAAAAAAGGCTTTACAAAAAGTTTCATGAAGCCACATCATATGTGCAATAGTGGAAGTTTTATCAACCACCAATCCTTCTACCTGATGAAACATTGGTGAATGCGTTGCATCAGAATCCATACGGTAAGTTTTTCCAGGAATAATAATGCGTATTGGTGTCTGTTTCTTTTCCATCACGCGAATTTGTACTGGCGATGTGTGCGTGCGCAATAATTTCCGATTTCCCGCCTCATCTACATCAAAAAAGAAGGTATCGTGCATTTCGCGGGCTGGATGATCTTCAGGAAAATTCAATGCAGTAAAATTATAATAATCTGTTTCAATATCTGGCCCTTGTGCAATAGAAAAACCCATATTCGCGTAAATAGCTATGATTTCATCAATCACTTGCGAAATAGGATGGATACGACCACGCTCTATAGGCGAAGAGCGAACAGGCAAAGTTACATCAATTGTTTCCTTAGAGAGGCGTACAGCTGTTGCGTGACGTTTAAGAACATCGTGCTTTTGCGCCCACAATTCTAAAATACGATTTTTTAATCCATTAAGCACAGGCCCGATTTTATGGCGTTCATCAGCATCCATCTTTCCTAATGCTTTTAATCTTTCAGAAATGCTACCTTTTTTACCCAATGCCGCAATACGTACTGCTTCAAGTGCTTGTTCATCATTGGCTGCTTCTAAAGCTGAACAAATTTCTTGTTCTAGACGTTCAATATCGTTCATATTTCTGCCTATTTTACATTAAAAAAAACCGCACCAGTAATAACCAGAGCGGAATCTTGAATAAATAAATGCTTTAAGAAAACGCAACTGGCTTACTTGACAGCACTTTCAAAAGCATTAGGCGTTGTGTCTTTTAAATATTCTAAAGCCTTCTTTGCAGAAACCACTAAAGCAGCAAATGCTGTGGGCTCATAAATAGCTATATCAGACAGAACCTTACGATCAATCTCAATACCGGCCTTTGACAGTCCATCAATAAAACGTCCATAAGTTAAACCTTCTACACGAACAGCTGCATTGATCCGCTGAATCCACAAAGAACGGAAAGTACGCTTGCGGTTTTTACGATCACGATAAGCATATTGCTTTGAACGATCAACCGCTGCTTTAGCTGCACGAATAGTATTTTTACGCCGACCACGAAAACCTTCAGCTTCTTTAAGAACTTTTTTGTGTTTAGCGTGAGCTGTAACACCTCTTTTTACACGTGCCATATGACAATCTCCTATGAATCAAAAGTGCAAAGCTTAAAGGCCATTGGGTAAATAATACTGAGTGATTTTTTTAGCATCTGATTCAGCTAGAATCATTGTTCCACGTGCATCACGAATAAACTTATTAGAGCGTTTAATCATACCATGACGTTTGCCTGCAGCTGCTGCTTTCACCCGACCTAGTGCAGTAATCTTGAACCGTTTCTTAGCAGATGATTTGGTCTTCATTTTGGGCATTTTGCTACTCCATATGTTTAAATTTGATCAAACTGATCAAAATTTGAATAAGCCATTTAAACAGCCACGGCATGCCCTGCCGGGCGGTTCCAACCATGTTTTCATAAGCCAGTATACATAAAATAGCAAGGCCATATTAAAAAAAAACAGGAGCTCCATTCCCTTTAACTTCAACCAAGGGGGCTGGAATAGCATTTGTTTTGATTGCTGCTTTGCAAAGGTCAGCAATGATGCACTGTGTACAAAGTGCTTTACGCGCCTTACAAACGCAACGCCCATGTAAAATAAGCCAATGATGAGCATAATGCATATAACAAGCTGGTATAATTTTCACTAACTTCTCTTCAACCACCTCTGGTGTTTTACCTGGTGCTAAACCAAGGCGGTTTCCAAGGCGCAAAATATGCGTATCTACAGCTAGAGTAGGTTGACCAAAAGCAACATTTAAAACAACATTAGCTGTTTTGCGCCCTACACCAGGTAGCGCCATGAGTGCTTCGCGACTATCAGGCACTTGGCCATCATACTGATCAATTAAAAGGCAACAAAGTGCATAAATATTTCGGGCCTTTGCACGCCAAAGACCAATGGTTCGGATATAAGATGCAATCCCCTCTTCTCCCAACGCAATCATTTTTTCCGGTCTATCCGCAAGAGGAAATAACTCTTGTGTAACCTTATTAACACCAATATCTGTAGCCTGAGCTGAAAGAATAACCGCAATTAAAAGAGTAAAAGCATTCGTATACATAAGATCGCTTTTGGGAGTAGGGCGCTGAATAGAAAAACGGCGAAAGATTTCTGCAATCTCATCTTTCCTATATAATGTTCCGACGACTTTTTGCGCTTTTCTCAATTGCCTTGTCTCTTCAGTCATCAACCTTCTTTCTTGTTTTCTTTGAAGTTATTGCTCACACTTATCCCATAAGAGAAATATGAAAAATGCTTTTTAAAGATTTGTCAATTAATCACTTTAAAGAGTAACTATTACAATGACACATATTTTACTCTTTTCTTTTTAAATTTGAAAAAAGAATAACACATCACAATATATTGATATAACGAATAAAGCTTACGCTAATTATAAATAGTGCGTATTTTCATAAAAATAATGAGGAGAGCTATACGTGTAAACTCTGGTTGTTATCACACTCAAGCTTAATATGCTTAAGCTTCCTCTAGCAGAGAATCAATTGGCTATTCACAGTGAGCAAATAGTTAAAACCATCGATATTTCTATCATGGTGTAACTTCGCATAAGTTCCAATACGCTTTTCTTCTCACTAAAGATATGTATAGCATGAGTACTAAGTTGAAAAATAATCTTTTATCAATTATTCTTTATTGATTAAATGCAATAGATCTAATTCAAGTCAGCAGCGAAAGTAATAAGAGTCAATGCATAAAGGACCAATGAAATGAGTGAGCATAAACAAATCTTGTCATTACAAGACACAGCATCTTCTAATGAAGGACAAATTGCTTATTTAAAAAAAGTTTGTACAGACGATCTAGCTAAAAATTTTCCAGATCTTCCGCCAATGACTCCAGGAATTACAGTATGGGCTCTCTTTGGTGAAACGGGCCACCCAATCATTTTATCCGACGAGCGCTCTATCGCTCTTGCAGGTGCTAATGAACATGAGTTACAAATTGTCACATTGCACTAAATTATTTTAAGACAAATTATGAAATCGCCCAATCTATGAACTTAAGTATTGTAGCTATTTTACAGTCTTAACTTGTCATAAAGGCTATTGCAGAAAATTAGCTTTTTTAAAAATGAGAAAAATAAGCTTATTTTGTGATAATTATTATTGAAGATAATAACTGTGCCTCCCCAATTAATATAAGCTTTAAAACTTAAAAAGCTTCAACTAAATAGGATAAATTTGACCTACAAAAACAGAAAGCAATCAATCTTTTGCTTGTATATCATTCACAATAAACATGAATTTTCACAAAATATTTAATGACATTTTGATCCGACTATTTGCACAATCTTTCTAGCGCCAACCACACGTTCTTAATTGCTGATCATAACGTCTTGCCATTTTATCCATACGTTGTGCAGCTTCTGTAATCGCTGGGGTAGAACGACCTCTATTGCGAGCATAAGCACCATGCCCCATATAATAGTTTAAATAAAGACTATACGCATCATTAGGATTAATACCATTACGTTTAACACTTTGGCGATGATACCAAGCAACAAAATCGGCAGAATCAGCAAAATTAGTCCGTCGTGCAGAAGACCTTCCTGTAGAGCGAATATAGACTGCCCACGTATTATCAAGTGCTTGAGCATAACCGTAAGCTGTTGAACGACGCTTCCACGGAATAAAACCAAGAAGTTTTTTACGCTTAGGACGTGCATTATGACGAAAACCTGATTCTGTATTAATGGTTGCAAGAATAATAGATGCAGAAATTCCATGACGCATTTCTGCATTTTTGGAAGCTTTTTTCCAATTATCAAAAAAACCACTTTTTTGAGCTAAAATAGCACAAGCATTACTTGTATACGTGGGAGGCTTTGTTGCACAACTACCTAAAAACAATACAAATGTCCCCAATAATAAAAGGCGCCGCATCACCCTTTGTCCCCTTATAAAAAGATAAAACGTGATATAAATACTCCCAAATTCTTACTAAATTAATAAAGGATAAAAAATTATCCTATATCTACTTGAGTAATTTTATTTTACTATTCATCACTCAAACGCAATGTTTGCGACTGAACGTGCGCTGTTATTGGCTTTGATATAAAATCATTTTCCTTTAATTCGAAAGCCTCAATGCGGCTAGCACGTCTCATAATTTTAGAAGACGACGTTAAAATTGCTTCAATATCCTCACCTGCTTTGTAAAAATGTTTTTGTAAAGCACGAACACGCGTATCCATTCGTCCAAAGTCTTCCATTAATTTTGCTACCTCTGATTGAACTAAATGCGCTTGTTCACGTATCTTTGCATCTTTCATAATAGTTTGTACAACTTGAACAGATAACATTAACAAAGATGGCGATACAATAATCACATGCGCACGATTAGCTTTTTGTACTAATTGTTCAAAATCTTCATAGATTGTTGCAAAAATTGATTCCGATGGCACAAAGAGAAAAGCTGTATCATGTGTTTCTCCGGGAATTAAATATTTTTGCGCAATATCACGAATATGTACATCCATATCGGTGCGAAATTGGCGTTTAGCTCTTTTTCGTTCTTCAGAAGATGATGCCTTACGCATAGCATTCCAAGCTTCTAGAGGAAATTTAGCATCCACAACAAGGGCTGGTGCTTTATTAGGCATATGAATGAGACAATCTGGTTGTTTTCCATTTGAAAGAACCGCCTGAAAAACATAAGTATTAGCTGGTAAAGCATCAGAAATAATAGCTTCCATCCGTCCTTGACCAAAGATACCACGTGTTTGCTTGTTATTTAAAATAGCCTGCAGCTGAATAATCTGCCCAGTAAGCGATTGAATGTTATTTTGTGCCGCATCAATTACTGCTAAACGTTCTTGCAAACGGGTCAAATTTTCATAAGTAGATTTGGTCTGCACCTGAAGAGTTTGACCTAAATTAGCTGTCATCCCATTGAGTTGTTCGCGAATAGACTGATTTAATTCAGCCTGTCTTTGACCAAAAATTTCTGCCATTGTCTGCATACGCCCTTGCATTTCAGCTTGGGTTTTTAACAATGCAGCCATCTGCATTTGCATTTCATGTGCGTGTGTAGTCGCTTCAATAGCCTTTTTTCGGTTACTGCGCATAATCATCATAAGCACAAAACCGGCTAGTAAAAATAAAACTATAAATCCATAAAAACGCTCATTTAAGAGTATCAAAGAAAAAAACGAATCAAACATAACAGCAATATAGCGATTTTATTACGAAAAAGCGCGCGAATCTCTCATTCAATATTGACCAGTAATAAACCATTGATTAATTTATTCCCATGCTAATGAAATCTTTAGTCACTTTACCCGACCCGATTTTACGTGAAGTTTCAAAACCTGTCGAACATATTGATCTAGCCATTCAAAAGCTAGCGGATGATATGTTGGAAACCATGTATCACGCTCAAGGAATTGGTCTTGCTGCTATTCAAGTTGGTGTACCATTACGTATGCTGGTTATAGATATTGCTGAAAATAATACCCCTAGAAATCCGCTTGTTGTGATCAATCCGGAAATTTTGTGGCTATCAGATGAACGCAATATTTACAAAGAGGGTTGTCTGTCTATTCCTGAATATTACGCACAAGTTGAACGTCCTAAACGTCTTCGTGTTCGTTATAGAGATCGTGAAGGAAAGCAAACAGAAATTGAAGCAGATGATCTCTTGGCTACTTGCCTGCAACATGAAATCGACCATTTGAATGGCTGTCTTTTTATTGATCACATTTCAAAAATCAAGCGCGATATGGTAATCCGGAAATTAAAAAAACGCGCAAAAGAAAAAAACACACAGAAAGTAATTGTGTGATGGTATTACGATTAAGTTTTATGGGAACACCTGATTTTTCTGTGCCCATTTTACATGCTTTATTAGATGCTGGCCATGATATTGTAGCAGTCTACAGCCAACCTCCCCGTCCGGCGGGACGGCGTGGTCTTAAATTGATCCCTTCTCCTGTCCAGAATGCAGCACAAGCAAAATCCATCCCCGTTTTTACCCCTCAAAGTCTCAAAACATCTGAAGAACAAGATCGGTTTGCAGCATTATCTATTGATGTTGCTGTTGTCGCAGCTTATGGATTACTTTTGCCAAAAGCTATTCTCGAAACACCACGCTTTGGTTGTTTGAATGTTCATGCTTCATTATTACCGCGCTGGCGTGGTGCAGCCCCTATTCAACGCGCGATTATGGCTGGTGACCAAGAAACTGGAATAATGATTATGAAAATGGATGAAGGACTAGATACAGGGCCTATCGCTTTATCCCGCTCAATTGCCATCACCAATAATATGACAGCTCATGAACTTTCAAACAAGCTTTCACACATCGGAGCAAAGCTCATAGTAAAAGCTTTATCAGATCTTGAAAGAAACCAACTCAAACTTACCCCACAACCCTTGGAAGGGGTAACTTATGCCGCTAAAATTAAAAAAGAAGAAACCCGAATTGATTGGACGCAATCTGCACAATCCATTCACAAACGTATCTGCGCTCTCTCTCCCTTTCCTGGTTGCTGGTGCATCATGGATATTGGTGGAAAACAAGAACGGGTGAAAATTCTTGGCAGTCGCGTAGTGGAAGGTGTTTCACTCGAAATTGGTCGGATAGAAGAAAAAGGTCTAATTATTCATTGCGGAAAAGGACAAATAGAAATAACTCACCTCCAACGATCTGGTGGTAAAATTCTTGACAGTCCAACATTTTTGCGGGGAACTAACATTTCTGCAGTTTTTTGATATGGTACGCTTTAAACTTACTCTTGAATATGATGGTTCAAATTATGCTGGCTGGCAACGTCAAGCAGGGCTGCGCACTATCCAAGGTGCTATTGAACAAGCTATCTTTAACTTTAGCGGCCAAAAATTAACCATCGTTACAGCTGGCAGAACCGATGCTGGTGTTCACGCTATAGAACAAGTTGCGCATGTTGATTTTACAAAAAACTGGCATGCTAATACTGTACATAATGCACTTAATGCTCATTTGCAGCAACAAGGTGAAAATATTGCTGTTTTAAATGTACAAAATGTTCCAGATAGTTTTCATGCACGGTTTTGTGCAACCAAACGCTATTATCTCTTTAAAATTCTCAATCGTCGTTCACCACCAGCTTTAAACATTAAACGTGTGTGGTGGCTGCCAAAACATCTTAATGCTGATGCTATGCATGAAGCAGCTCAAAAGCTTGTGGGACAGCATGATTTTACTACTTTCCGCTCAGCCCACTGCCAAGCTAAAAGCCCTATTCGCACCCTTGAACGCTTAGATGTGTACAGAAAAGGAGAAGAAATTTTCCTTTACGCACAGGCTCGCTCTTTTCTTCACCATCAGATCCGTTCATTTGCAGGAAGTCTTGTGAAAGTTGGTACTGGACAATGGACAGCTCAAGATCTTGAAGCAGCTCTTAATGCCAAGGATCGTGCGCGCTGTGGCATGGTCGCACCTCCTTCAGGTCTTTATTTGATGAAAATTGACTATTAACTACTTTAAAAACGTCTTCTTAAACTATCAACCCAGCTTATAAAAAGAGCGAATTATTTCAAAAGCCTGTTCTGCTGTATTGACAAACGTAAAAAGATCAACATCAGAGGGAGAAATCATACCTTGAGTGGACAAATAATCAAAATTGATAACATTGTTCCAAAATTCCTTCCCAAATATTAAAATAGGAACTCGTTCCATACGACCTGTTTGCATTAAAGTTAATGCCTCAAAAAACTCATCCAAAGTGCCAAACCCCCGGGAAAAATCGCCAATGCTTTCGCCCGTATTAAAAAATGCATTTTTCGTATTGTTAAATAATGAAAATTAAAACACAAATGCGGTGTCACATAAGTATTAGGCCATTGTTCATGAGGCAAAAAAACATTCAAACCAATCGTTGGTGCACCAACATCATCAGCACCACGATTTCCTGCTTCCATTACCCCAGGTCCTCCCCCGTTGCAATTACGAATTCGCGATATTTTGTGGTAGAAGAATAGCGCGAGCATAAACGCGCAAACTCTCTTGCCTCATCATAATAATGAGACATATTTTGCAAATTATTCTTTTGTTGTTGATTTTTTGCTGCCCATGCTTCTTGCCCAAACTCAGGAATACGTGCTCCACCAAATAAAACAACAGTTGATTGAATACCACATTCCTGAAAAACCATTTCTGGTTTTAAAAACTCAAGACCAAGACGCTGTGAACGTAATTCAGGACGTATCATAAATTCCTGATCCATATAAGCTATACGATAAGTAAGTGAACGCATCTGTGGTGTTTCAGATATTGCATTCACCTGTCGCCCAACCTCCCTTGCAGAAGAAGATAGCATATCATTTTTTCTTTCCTTTTTACCATTCTTCATAGCCTTTTTCTATATACCTGTTACACTCTTTTAAAATCCTTTTATTGACTACATACATTTCTTCACGTAGGCCATAAACAATAAATCTTTATGCCTTCAACTTGCTTAATGGAACTTTGGCAATGACCAATCTCACACAACTTGAAACGATTATCGAAAAAGCATTTAACAATATCGATTCTATTAATACCTCTACAAAAGGTGAAATTCGTGACAGCGTTGAACACGCATTAAATCTTCTAGATAAAGGTGAAGTCCGCGTAGCAAAACGTCAAGAAGACGGTCAATGGTATATTCATCAATGGTTAAAAAAAGCTATTCTTCTATCGTTTAAACTCAATCCTATGCGCATCATTTCTGGTCAAACAAATGAATCGTGTTGGTGGGATAAAATACCTTCAAAATTTTCCGGATGGCAAGAAGCTGATTTTAAACAAGCCAATTTCCGCTCAGTTCCTGGAGCAATTGTACGCCGTTCTGCTTATATTGCACCCAATGTCATCTTAATGCCATCTTTTGTTAACCTTGGTGCCTATATAGATGAAGGAACAATGATTGATACGTGGACCACTGTTGGTTCCTGTGCCCAAATTGGTAAGCATGTTCATCTTTCTGGTGGTGTCGGTATTGGAGGTGTTTTAGAGCCACTGCAAGCAGGTCCAACAATTATTGAAGATCATTGTTTTATCGGTGCACGTTCTGAAATAGTTGAAGGTTGCATTATTCGTGAAGGCGCTGTTTTAGGTATGGGAGTTTTTATTGGAAAATCTACAAAAATTATTGACCGTACAACAGGCGAAATTTTTATAGGTGAAGTACCAGCCTATTCAGTTGTTGTTCCAGGCTCATTCCCTGGAAAACCGCTACCTAGTGGTGAAATAGGTCCCAACCTTTATTGTGCTGTCATTGTCAAACGAGTAGATCAAAAAACACGGGAAAAAACATCTATTAATGATCTCCTACGCGACTAAAATGCTGTTTAAAGATCTCCCTCGACAAGCATTATATCAAAGCCAAAACAATCAAAAAAGGCAAACACCTTCCTTTTTAAATTATTTACTCATTTTAAGTGCTTGAATAAAAGCTGACTGCGGAATTTCTACCTTTCCAAACTGACGCATGCGTTTTTTACCTTCTTTTTGTTTTTCTAACAATTTGCGCTTACGGGTAATGTCACCACCATAACATTTAGCTGTCACATCTTTGCGTAAAGCACGAATTGTTTCACGTGCAATAATTTTACTACCAATTGCTGCTTGAATTGGAATTTGAAACATATGTTGAGGAATAAGATCTTTAAGCTTTTCGCACATAGAACGTCCACGCTTTTCCGCTATAGTGCGGTGCACAAGCATCGACAATGCGTCAATAGGTTCTCCATTGACTAAAATAGACATTTTAACCAAATCACCTTCAGAATAATCAATCATCTGATAATCAAAAGAAGCATATCCCTTTGAAATTGACTTTAACCGATCATAAAAATCGAAAACTACCTCATTTAAAGGCAAATCATACGTTACTATGGCACGCGTCCCCACATATGACAAACTAACTTGTACCCCGCGCCGTTCTTGGCAAAGCTCTAAAATCGCTCCAAGATAATTATCAGGTGTCATAATTGTTGCACGAATCCATGGCTCTTCAATGGAAACAATTTTAACGCTATCAGGCATATCAGCTGGATTGTGTAATTCTTCAATAGAACCATTAGTCATATGCATGCGATAAACAACAGAAGGTGCTGTTGCAATTAAATCTAAATTAAATTCACGCTCTAATCGTTCTTGAATAATTTCAAGATGAAGCAACCCTAAAAAGCCACAACGAAAACCAAAACCTAAAGCAGCTGATGTTTCCATCTCAAAAGAAAAACTCGCATCATTTAAGCGCAATTTCCCCATAGCTGCACGTAAATCTTCAAAATGAGCTGCATCAATTGGAAAAAGACCACAAAAGACAACCGGTTGAGCAGATTTAAAACCAGGCAACATATCTTCACAAGGGTGGCGCTCATCAGTAATAGTATCCCCAACGCGCGTATCAGCAACTTCCTTAATAGAAGCAGTTATGAAACCGATCTCTCCTGGCCCTAATTCATCAACCTGTATCATTTTTGGAGTGAACACTCCAACTCGTTCAACGGGATATTTTGCTCCCGTGCCCATCATACGAATAGTTTGACCTTTTTTAAACACACCATCAATTACCCGCACCAAAACAACAACACCAAGATAAACATCATACCAACTGTCAACTAACATTGCCTTTAATGGTTTTGTAACATCGCCAATATGGGGAGGAGGTAGTTGCATAACAATTGCTTCTAAAACATCCACAACACCTAAACCTGTTTTTGCTGATATTTCCAATGCTCCAGATGCATCGATACCGATCACATCTTCAATTTGCTCTTTAATCCGCTCAGGCTCTGCAGCTGGAAGATCTACCTTATTGAGTACAACAACCAATTCGTGATTATTATCAATAGCCTGGTAAACATTCGCTAACGTTTGCGCTTCTACTCCCTGACTTGCATCCACTACCAATAATGAACCTTCACAAGCCGCTAATGAACGCGATACCTCATAAGCAAAATCAACATGGCCAGGTGTATCAATAAGATTTAAGATATATGTTTCACCATTCTTTGCTTTATAGCGCAAACGTACTGTTTGCGCTTTAATAGTAATCCCACGTTCGCGCTCAATATCCATAGAATCGAGCACTTGGTCTTTCATCTTTCGTGTTTCAAGGCCACCTGTCATTTGAATCAAGCGATCAGCCAAAGTTGACTTTCCATGATCGATGTGTGCCACAATGGAAAAATTACGGATATAATTGCGATCTATTGTCATACAAGGCGATTTAGCAAAGAATAGCACAAAACGCAAAGACCAATTATATACTCTTGAAAACCTTTAAAAGAATAGAGATGAAGATTGCTCGTAAAACTCTATTAACTTGAACAAAGATTAAATTTTTATTTGCTTCAATCACAATGATAATCACTTAATATGAAATTCTCTATTCTGGTTTTTATCAACTATAGACTCTAAGCATTTTCAATAACCTAGCTCTCTCAAGCAAAATCGTCATAAAAAATTGCTAAGAAGAAAAAGTTAATTGATTTTTTTATTCACTACGCCTTTTTTACGCCATTGTGCAGGCTGTAACTCAGCTATCACAATCCCAATTAAAATAAGTAAACCACCCAATAAAGCTGAAGCAGATAAACGCTCACCAGCCAAACGCCCAACAATACCAGCCCAAACAGGTTCACCTGCATAAATGAGTGTTGCGCGGGTAGGTGAAACAGATTTTTGTGCCCAGTTCATAGTCAATTGGATTACCGCACTCATCAAAGCCAAGCTTAAACCTACATTTAGCCAAATCCATGAAAATTCAGGAATATTTTCTCCCATTAAAGGCATACAGAGAAATGAAAAAACACCACCAAAAAATAATTGTATAACCGTTATACGCCGACTATCAACCTTATTTGCAAAAAGCCCAATAAGAATAATTTCCCCAGCAATCGCCAAAGCTCCTAGCAAAGTAAGAGTTTCACCTTTTGAAAAATTAATACCTTTAAATCCTTGTCCAGAAACCAACAAAAGCCCAATAAAAGCAAAAATAATACCAATCCAACTGGCAAAATGAGGAGGTTTTTTTAAAAAAATCCATTGCAATATCGGAACCATCGGCACATAAAGTGCCGTAATAAATGCGGATTGACTGCTGATAATAGTTTGAAGCCCTGCTGTTTGTAAAGTATAACCAAAAAACATTCCCAAACCAATACTCATACCAGCAAAAATTTCATAAAAAGTTATGCCTTTCAGAGAGCGCCAAAAAATCATCCCAGATATGAGTGCTGCAACAATGAAACGAAATCCCACAAAAAAAAGCGGTCCACTATATTGTACTGCAATATGAATAATTAAAAATGTAATACCCCAAAGTATTGTTGCAGCAAATAATGCCAATTCTTGCTTACTGAATAAAAAGCGTCTTAACTGCTGTATTTCAGCCATAAAAGGTTCCATCCCTAAATTGATCCCGATACATTTTATGAAACGATAAGCGTCCCAACTCCATGTTCGGTAAATAATTCAAGCAAAACAGAATGAGGTGTTTTACCATTTAAAATAACTACACCTTCCACGCCATTTTGAATAGCTTCAATACAAGTCTCTACCTTTGGAATCATACCATCTGAAATTGTTCCATCCTTGATAAGATGCTCAGCATCAGAAATTGTTAATTCCTTTAAAATTTTACCCTCTTTATCCAACACACCAGGAACATCAGTTAGAAATAAAAGGCGTTTAGCTTTTAAAGCACCAGCAATCGCTCCAGCAAAAATATCAGCATTAATATTATAGGTTTTACCGTCACGACCTGGAGCAACTGGAGCAAGTACCGGAATCATTTCAGAGCACGCTAATAGATCCAACAATGTTCGATCAATTTCAACAGGTTCTCCAACAAATCCTAAATCCAAAACACGTTCAATACGTGAATCAGGATCAATTATAGTCTTATAAGCTTTCTCAGCAAAAACCATATTGCCATCTTTGCCACAAAGACCAATTGCCCATTCTCCTTCAGCATTGATGAGAGCTACAATCTCCTTATTGATTGAGCCTGCTAAAACCATCTCAACTACTTCAACGATTTTTTCATCAGTTACGCGTAAACCATTTTCAAATCGCGATTCGATACCCATTTTCCTCAAAATTTCAGCGATCTGAGGGCCACCCCCGTGAACTACAACAGGATTAATGCCTGATTGTTTCAAAAGAGCAATATCACGTGCAAATGCCTGCCCTAAAGCAGGATCACCCATAGCGTGTCCGCCATATTTTACAACAACCGTTTTATTTTCATATTTTTGCATGTAAGGCAAAGCAGATGACAAAAACGCTGCCTGCTTTTCGAAAATATCTGCGGCAGTATTTGCAGTGTCACCCATCAAACGAGTCTCCTCATTATTGTCTGCCCTCTTTTATAAAATTTAGGAAAAATGAAAACAGATTTGAAATACATTTTTCATTCAACTCCTTAAAAATCATCTGATTTTTTCCAAAATTGCGTTTAAAACAAATGAAACTAGATAAATGCACCTTAAGCAATTATTGACACTGGAGTATTTTAAAAAAAGGAACAAAAAATATCATCACTTTATAATCTTACTTTATCAAAAGTGCTAGGATAATATAGAAAATCTTTTGGGAAATGCTATATAATTACTGATTAAACTACACAATAACGCTTTAACAAAATAGGTTGTAAAAAATCAATGGTTTTATGGAAAAAACATATTTTTCTATAATGCAATTAATTGTCATACCTTTAATAAATGGAGCAACTTTGGAAATGTAATAATCTCTAATACATCAATGTATTATCATCACTAATTAAACATTGTTTAACGGAATTCAAGCCTTAGCAATTTCTGCATAAAAATTAAACATTCATAAAAGCGATTGTATTTTGACTCTATGCCCATCTTTTAAGGGTTTTACTTTTATCACGATCTGTACCATATTGGACCAATCCGCCAATTCACAACTTCTTCATACTATAGAAGTTATAAAAAACTGAAGAACAGATGCATAAAATCTATAGTTAATGATTACTCTGATTGCGTCCAATGAAAAGTATTTTATACATAAATCTTAATGAAACTATGTTTATCGTCCTTAACCTCAAGGCAGAGGATTAACCATTTTTATATTTTCTAAAATCATTCTCTATAGGTATTTTAGGATTATACTTAAAGAAAAACCTGTTAGGCTACCTGATTTAAGAATATTATGACAGATTTATTGCAAAAACATTCGTGTGTATTTTTTGTCGTTTCTTGCCTGTGTCTATTTTATGAATTTTGACCAGCAATATTTTCAAAAAACTCTTTCATACGTGAAAAAAAACCGTGTGATTGCGGTGAATTTTCATGGTTAGAAAGCTTATCAAACTCTTGCAATAATTCACGTTGTTTTTGCGTCAATTTTTGCGGTGTTTCAATAGTGATATGTATATAAAGATCACCCCTTGTTTGTTGGCGTAACATAGGCATTCCTTTACCTTTAAGGCGGAATTGATGCCCATTTTGTGTACCTTCTGGCACCTTCACTCGCGCTTTGATACCATCAAGATCAGAAACCTCAAACTCTCCCCCTAACGCAGCCGTAATCATCGAAATAGGCACACGGCAATGAAGATCTGCCCCATCCCTCTGAAAAAATTCATGCGGTTTAATGGAAAGAAAAATATAAAGATCACCTGCAGGACCTCCACGAGTTCCAGCATCACCTTCGCCAGAAAGACGAACACGCGTACCATCTTCAATACCCGCTGGAATATTGACACGCAACGAACGGTTTGCTTCCACCCGTCTTGCACCACGGCATTTTGAACATGGATCTGTAATAATTTCACCACGACCATGACAAAGTGGACATGTTCGTTCAATAGAAAAAAAGCCTTGCGCAGCACGCACACGCCCAGCCCCATAACAAGTGCCACAAGTTTGTGGCTTGGAGCCTTTTTTTGCACCCGATCCCTCGCAAACATCACACACAATGGAACTGGGAATATTAATTTGCGCCGTTTTACCTGCAAATGCTTCTTCTAATGTCACTTCCATATTATAACTTAGGTCTGCACCACGTTCACGGCCATCACTACGTTTACGATGTCCACCGCCCATGATTTCACCAAAGAAATCTTCAAAAATATCAGCAAATCCACCACCAAACGGATTAGCTCCTTCACGACCACCATTTTCAAAAGCGGTATGACCAAATCGATCATAAGCAGCCCGCTTTTGAGGATCTTTCAGAACTTCATAGGCTTCGCCAATTTCTTTGAATTTTTGTTCTGCTTCTTTATTCCCTGGATTACGGTCAGGATGATATTGCATTGCCAGCTTACGAAAAGCAGATTTCAGCTTTTTATCATCACATCCACGCGTTACGCCGAGAATTTCATAATAATCAACTTTCATCATGTATTCCTGATAAATTTTCCGTCATCCATCTCAAGATAATATTTGTTTTAATCTACATTCTTTAAGTAACAAAGCTATAAACTTGCTCCTAAACAACAAAACCCAGCCTTATATTTCACAGGCTGGGTTTATTAACTTATAAATACATTTGCTTCAACTATTTCTTTTGATCATTAACTTCTTCAAAATCAGCATCAACAACATCATCATTTTTTGTATCCGTCTCAGCATCAGCCTTTGCTGCTGTATCTGAAGCTTCATACATAGCTTGCCCAAGCTTCATGCTAACTTCTGCTAATTTTTGCATCTTTACTGTTACCTCTTCAGTATCAGTACCCTCAAGTGCAGTTTTTAAATCAGCCATTGCTGTTTCAATCTGACCTTTATCCTCAGGCGATACTTTATCACCATATTCAGCTAAAGATTTTTCAGTTGAATGGACAAGAGCTTCTGCTTGATTTCTCGTTTCAACACTTTCACGACGCTTTTTATCTTCAGCAGCATGCGCTTCTGCATCTTTGACCATATTTTCAATGTCAGCATCACTCAAACCACCTGATGCTTGAATGCGAATTTGATGTTCCTTACCAGTACCTTTATCCTTGGCTGAAACATTCACAATACCATTTGCATCAATATCAAAAGTGACCTCAATCTGAGGAACACCACGCGGTGCCGGTGGAATACCAACAAGATCAAACTGAGCTAATAACTTGTTATCACTAGCCATTTCGCGTTCACCTTGAAAAACACGAATAGTGACAGCATTTTGATTGTCATCCGCTGTTGAAAAAGTTTGCGATTTTTTAGTTGGAATGGTGGTATTGCGTTCAATTAGACGCGTAAATACTCCACCTAATGTTTCAATACCCAAAGATAAAGGTGTAACATCTAAAAGCAATACATCTTTTACATCACCTTGCAATACACCCCCTTGGATAGCAGCACCCATAGCTACAACTTCATCGGGATTAACACCTTTATGTGGATCTTTACCGAAGAAGCTTTGTACTACTTCCTGAATTTTAGGCATACGGGTCATACCACCCACCAAAACAACTTCATCAATTTCACCAGCGCTTAAACCTGCGTCTTTTAATGCAGCTTTACAAGGCTCAATAGTACGTTGAATTAAATCTTCTACTAACGATTCAAATTTCGCTCTGGTTAATTTCATCGTTAAATGTTTAGGACCAGATTGATCAGCTGTGATAAATGGCAAATTAACCTCAGTCTGCTGTGAAGAAGATAGCTCGATCTTTGCTTTCTCCGCGGCTTCTTTCAAGCGTTGTAAAGCTAGTTTATCATTTTTCAGATCAATCCCATGTTCTTTCTTGAATTCATCCGAAAAATAGCTAACCAAGCGCATATCAAAGTCTTCACCACCTAAGAATGTATCTCCATTGGTTGACTTAACTTCAAAAACACCATCTCCAATTTCAAGGACAGAAATATCAAATGTACCTCCTCCAAGGTCATAAACTGCAATAGTTTTACCGTCCTTCTTATCTAAACCATAAGCTAAAGCAGCAGCCGTGGGTTCATTAATGATTCGTAAAACTTCAAGCCCAGCAATTTTACCAGCATCTTTGGTCGCTTGACGTTGTGCATCATTAAAATAGGCAGGAACAGTAATAACCGCTTGTTCAACCTTTTCACTCAAATAAGATTCTGCAGTTTCTTTCATTTTTTGCAAAATCATTGCTGAAATCTGCGATGGAGAATATTTCTTCCCTGCTTCTTCAACCCATGCATCCCCATTGTCACCTTTAACAATTTTATAAGGTACAAGCGCCTTATCTTTTTCGACCATAGGATCATCAAAGCGGCGTCCAATTAGACGTTTAACCGCAAAAACCGTTCCTTCAGGGTTGGTAACCGCTTGCCGTTTAGCAGGTTGCCCAACAAGCCGCTCACCATTATCGGTAAAGGCAACAACAGAAGGTGTTGTCCGTGCTCCTTCTGAATTTTCAATGACCTTTGCATTTTTGCCATCCATGACAGCAACACAGGAGTTGGTCGTCCCCAAATCAATACCAATTACTTTTGCCATATTTTATATCTCCATTCAGCAAGCTGCCTAAACCTTTATCAAGCATCTTTCTAAGACAGCTCCTTATCACATTTAAAGCCTGCTTTTGATTTCAACACTATAAACGATAACTTGAAAATCATAACAAGTCTTGTTAGCTGGTATATAAGAACAGCTTTTTACCCCTACAAGAGAATAACGAGAGAAAGATTTCTAAAATAAAAATTTTCTTCAAAATAAGCATTTGTACTTTTAATATCTTCGCTAAAATATATTTCTACAACTAAGACAAGTACAATAACATATCTCTCACAAAGCTGTAAATTATGCCCATAAAACTTGAAGGAATAAAAATAATTGTTTCTACTTTCCTTAGTCCTTTATTTCTCACAGTGCCTAAAAATATTCAAGGAAAAGTTTGTAAAAATATTCTTCGTGCACAATAAGTTTACCAAATATTTCAATCGTATTTAAATAGACTTTATATTAGCTGCAATAGATCAGATTTAATTGACAGACATAAGTATTTCTGCATCGCTCAAAAATTAAACCCATCTTTGAGTGGAGTGAAACTCTTAATTCTTATGTACTCCTTAACTTATTTTTTCTCTGATCATCTTGAACTTTTCTCATTTCTTTAACCAATATGCACATACTCCTTCTTTTTTAATTATTCACACCAACATAATTTGTGCAATATTACCTTTTATTGATATGTGTAAGAATTGTACTTAAAATTAACATGAGTTCAACAAACTAAAAATAAACCAATGACGACATTTGCTGCCCCAAAATGGAGAGTTTTATGGACACACACACTACCTATACACAATATGCATTTAAAACTATTATCACTTGCATCTTGTATACTTTTATTTCCGCCTTTATAGCCCTACCTGCAATTGCAAATGTTAACCAATACAAACTTGGCGACTTAGAAATAATTTACCCTTGGGCACGAGAAACACCTAAAAGTGCAAAAGTTGGCAGCGGTTATCTTCATATTATTAATCATGGCAATACCCCCGATCGGTTAATTGCTATTTCAATGGACGGAGTACAAGAAACAGAAATTCATTCCATGGCAGCAGTTAATAATATTATGCAAATGAAAAAACTGTCCAATGGCATTGAAATTCCCGGCAATGGTGAAATCATATTGAAACCTGGTGGTAATCATATCATGTTTATAGGGCTTTCACAGCCATTTCAACAAGGTAATAAAATCAATGCAAAGTTAATATTTGAGAAAGCTGGAGCAATTAATGTTGACTTTTTCGTAGATGCTATAGGAGTAACATCATCTTCTAAGCCACATACCTCTCACTAAACTCTTACAGAGCCATATGATACGATAAGAGTAGGTTTTTACGCTTTTCAATTTTTCTTTAAACACCATTAATGGCCTATAATCTATCACAAAAATAGAGAGCTTCCCGCCGCTCTCACTTATCATATTTGGCCAATGTAGCAATATACAAGTATTATTCAAAGTAATTTATCAAACGGCTTTAACATTGGTTCATTGGTTTCAAAAACAAATGTATTTTAGCCTTTCTCTATAAAACTTTCTTTAGTTTTTTAAACCTTGTACAGCAGCAGATTTGTAATCTTACGATCAGATTGGTAAACATTAACAGAAGAAACACCAAACGAATTGTTAACGATTAAAACCACTCCTTCAAATGTTTTTTTAATCTTGAACTTCTCTGCTCAAAACAATTTCACAATTTTCAATCTAAAATTGATTTTTTCCGTACCAAACTGAAAATTACTACAGTTAGGTTGTCTTCTTTTTGTTTATAATTGCCTATATTAATCGGCTAATTTTAAAAAAAATTAAAATCCTCTTATAATTTTCTTTCGTACAATAACAGCGTACCTTTAATAGCGCACCTGTTTCCCCTATATCACCATACTGTAAAAATAGATTAGGTGCACTTTATAAACTTCAACCATGAAAAATAAACTTTTTCACTTCTTTGGCACAAACAATGGTAGATTTTGTAAAAAACGCCTCAATGAAAACCTACACTAAGCGAGGGAATCCTAACTAAGCAAAAACGCATTACAAAAACTGCAAAGAAAAAATAGTCTTTACCATTAAGACGAAATGTATTTTACTTTGCTACAATTTGTACCATATTTGTTTTGCAAAAAAAATATGAACTCTCATATAACAGCTATGGGCGATTTTCTGCCACAGCGATAGAAAGGTCTAAGAAGCTATGAAGGATACTCCAGCAATCACCCAAACGATTGTACTTGTCGATGATGATCGCAATATTTTGACATCTTTATCTTTTGCACTTGAAACAGAAGGCTATCGGGTTGAAAGCTATACAGATGGAGCATCTGCACTTAAAGGCTTAACGTTACATCCCCCTCATTTAGCTATTTTTGATATTAAAATGCCACGAATGGATGGAATGGAACTTTTGCGTCGACTACGTCAGAAGTCTGATATTCCAGTTATTTTTCTTACATCTAAAGATGATGAAATTGATGAACTTTTTGGGCTTAAAATGGGTGCTGACGATTTTATTACCAAACCCTTTTCTCAACGTCTTCTTATTGAGCGAGTAAAAGCTATTTTACGCCGTTCAAACGCTCGCAATCAAGCGCTTCTAACAGGGACAGCACCTGCCTCTTCTCTTAAACGCGGAGATCTTGTTATGGATCAAGAACGTCACACCTGTACATGGAAAAATAGACCTGTTATATTAACAGTTACAGAGTTTTTGATTCTGCAAACTTTAGCGCAACGACCAGGAGTTGTTAAAAGTCGTGATGCTTTAATGGATGCCGCCTATAATGATCAAGTTTACGTAGATGATCGTACCATTGATAGTCATATTAAACGTTTGCGTAAAAAATTTAAACAAGTTGATGATGATTTTGCAATGATTGAAACGCTTTATGGTGTAGGTTATCGTTTCCATGAGGTTTAAAGTTATTGTGTCACAACAATTTGAACAACAATCAAATCAATGACAACAAATACTCAATCAAACACTATATCAAATAAAACACCCAATAACGTTTCCCCTACACGATTTCCTATACTTACTCATTTGCATTTTCGGGGACAGCGTTTATTTAGACAATTGTTTTTTTCTAGTCTTACACGCCGCATTGTCATTTTAAATCTTGCTGCTCTTGGCATTTTGGTTACAAGTATTTTGTATCCTCAACAATTTCGTGATGGTTTGATTGAAGCAAAAATTGAAAGTTTGCGCACCCAAGGAAAAATCATTGCTGGAGCCATTGCTGCCTCTGCAACAGTAGATACGAATTCTATTTTAATTGATCCCCAAAAACTTTTGGAATTACAAGCTGGAGAAAGTGTTACACCAACACCCCAATCAACTGACACGTGGGATTTTCCTATTAATCCGGAACAAATAGCTCCACTTTTACGCCGCCTTATCACACCAAAAACAACAAGAGCACGTATTTATGATCGAGATGCCACTTTGCTTCTTGATTCACGTGTTCTTTATTCCAGTGGAATAGTTTCTAGCTATGATCTTCCCGCTATTGAAACAAAACAAAATCCCTGGAAACGCTTATATTCATGGTTTTCACATGCACTTTATGGTGGTGGCCTTGCTCTTGATAGAGAGCAAGCAAAAAATAATGGTGATATCTATCCAGAAGTTTATCAAGCATTAAATGGTTCTTCTGCTACTGCCCAACGACGTAACAAGTATGGACAATTGATTGTTTCGGTTGCTGTCCCTGTGCAACGTTATCGTGCAGTAGTTGGTGCTCTTCTTCTTTCAACCCTCAGTTCAGACATTGATAATATTGTGAAAGCTGAAAGGCTTGTTATTTTTAAAGTTTTTGCAGTTGTTGGTAGTGTACTTTTTGTACTTTCTTTATTTTTAGCTTATACAATTGCTAATCCATTGAGCAAATTATCTGCCTCTGCCAATCGTGTGCGTCATGGCAACAATAAGCGGGTAGAAATTCCTGACTTTTCAGAACGTGAAGATGAAATTGGCCATCTTTCAACTTCCATACGCGATATGACTAACGCCCTTTATACACGTATTGAAGCTATTGAACGCTTCGCTGCCGATGTGAGCCATGAATTAAAAAATCCTCTTACTTCACTGCGCAGCGCTGTTGAAACGCTACCATTGGCTAAAAATGAAGCAGCCCAAAAACAACTGTTTGAAATTATCCAACATGATGTTCGTCGTCTTGACCGTTTAATTACCGATATTTCTGATGCCTCACGGCTAGACGCAGAACTTGCCCGTGAAACTGCACAGATTGTTGATATGAGTCAGCTTTTGGAAAGTCTTACTCACGCCGTTCGTGAAGTATATCGTAATAAGCAAACTATTAATATCAGCCTTAATATTATGCCGCGCCCTTACAATAAACCCTATCTTGTTTTGGGACATGAATTACGTTTAGGTCAAGTCATTTCCAATCTCATTGAAAATGCACGTTCCTTCATTCCGCGTAACAATGGTGAAATCCGTATTACAATGAAACATAATGCTTCAACTCTTACCTTAACTGTTGAAGATAATGGCCCTGGTATTCGTTCAGAAAGTATTGATCACATTTTTGAACGTTTTTATACTGACAGACCAAATGAAGATACATTTGGACAAAATTCAGGACTTGGTTTATCTATTAGTCGGCAAATTATTGAAGCCCATAATGGAACACTCACAGCTGAAAATATTATTGACCCCTTACTTGAAAATAGCAAAATTGGTGCACGGTTTATCATTGTTCTTCCCCTTGCTAAATAGAATCTTCTATTCACCAATACACCAAGGTGCAAGAAAAGATAAAATATTGCTATGCTAATTATCTCTAACTAAAGAATAAAAGCTGAATTATCAATCCTTCTGAACAAAGAAAACTATTCCTTCTCTTGCCTTACTTGACTGTATGGATTAACCACAACATAAAGTAAAACCGATTAGTGATCAGAATGTGATATTGTGCGCAAAAAATAAAAAATGCTGCAAATAACACTCCAGAAAATTTAAAGAACAGCATTTGAATTTATAAAGTTGTCTTTTACAATAGAATTTAGAAAACGAATTTATCAGCTGCATTATTCTCTTTAATTTTGAATATGAGTATTTTTTCATTAATCAAATTTTTGAATTTATGAATTGACACATTCTTCTTTTGAAATTTTTTAGCTTTCATAAAATACAATTATAGCCATTTGTGACACTACCAAAATATTCTTTTTAGAAACATTACTCTTAGTACACTGTGATGTTTTGTATAATGATAAAAATTCTCGAAACCAGAAAAACTTACTTTTTTAGATATGCTAGAGCGTAATTTTTTTGCCACTTTTTGAGTCAATAAAGGTTACTAAGTAATCAGAATCTTCAAGTTCCCCTTATTCTAAGCTGCATTCAGTGCCATTAAAATGGATAGATACTTTATCTTTTCACACATTATATATCAAATTTGCTATTCTAATATTCACGCAAAAGTTTCTTTTATTGATGACAGTACCACCCTCTTCAGCACAAATAATCTTATGAATTCAAGTAATAATATAGGGCTAGTTATTTTTGTCTACATCATTATCCATCTTATAATAATTGGCTCTACCTTAGTTTATCCATCATCACATTCAAAACATTTAAGCGTTAAATAATTATCTTCCAAACCAATAAGGAGGCTCTATGCCACGTCTATTTGCTGCTATTAAAATTCCTCAAGAAACAACAAAAATACTTATATCATTGCAAAATGGCTTGCCAAAAGCCCAGTGGATTAACCCACAAAATTTCCATGTTACCTTGTCTTTTTTTGGAGAGATCGCAAACTCTGTTGCTGATGAACTTATTGAGGCTTTTAATACAATAAAATGCCCCCCTTTTATGCTCCAACCTAATGGTTTTGAAATTTTTGGTTCAGAAACTTCCCCTCATTCCCTGGTTGTTCGTATAAAACCCTGTGAACCCCTCATCCTTTTACATGAGAAAATACTATGCATTCAGAAACGCTTAGGATTAGCTTCTGATGAAACACAATATACCCCGCATATTACCCTTGCACGACTGCTCGATATTCAGCCTGAAGACCTTTCTTCGTATTTATCTGCTCGAAGTGATTTTTCTTGCCCTCCCTTTGCAGTTGATCACTTTGTTTTACTCCTATCGAAAGACCCCTCAAGTGACGCCCTTTATATTGTAAAAGGAAGTTGGCCACTTCAAGCGTAAGAGCACTTTAACAAAGTACTCTTTAAAGTTGTTCTAAAAACTGCCTGAATAATGTAAGGTCGAATATAAAATAATATGCCTTTATAATTTAAAATATCTTTTTTACTGATGTGTTGAGGCTGAATCAACTTTAATAGAATTTTCTTTAAGCCCCCCCTTAGCTACACCAACCATGGCCGGACGCAAAACACGCTCACCAATAATATAACCTGCCTGAACGACTTGCTGTACAGTATTATCAGGAACATCAGTGTTAGGAATTTCAAACATTGCCTGATGAAAATGAGGATCGAATTTTTGCCCTTCTGGGTGAATCTTTTTTACTCCGTGGCGTTCTAAAGCTGTCATCATGGCTCGCTCTGTCATTTCAACGCCTTCTGCTAACATTTTTAAACCAGTATCATTTTCGCGTGCACCTTCTGGAATAGCTTCTAAAGCACGATTAAGATTATCAGAAACAGATAACATATCGCGGGCAAAATTAGCGATTGCATAAGCCCTTGCATCAGCCACATCACGTGTTGTACGACGTCGAAGATTTTCCATATCAGCAGCAAAACGTAAAAGTTGATTTTTTAGTTCCTTATTTTCATTCTGTAAATCAACTAAGGGATCTGTAGACTCACTTTCTTTTTCTTCAACGTTTTCGCAAACCTCTTCTTTATTCATTTTCAAAAGCTCATCAGCAGCTTTTTCAAGTGCTTCGCGATCGTTTGGATTTTTTAGATTACAATTTTCAAATGAAGCATCAGCAAATTTGTTTTTTTCGTCAGACATAAAAGTTCCATTCCTTCATAAGATTTATTATTTTCGATATTGAAATTTTGTAGATAAAAATCAAGAGGTATTTATTCACCTTAACATAATGAGTGTCTACAATAAAAATGCCCGATACAAGCTAACGCAATAACTGTGACATAAGTTGAGCTGTATAATCAACCATAGGTACAATTCTTGCATAATTAAGCCGTGTTGGTCCAATAACACCCAAAGCACCAATTACCCTTTGCTGTGAATCGCAATAAGGTGCTACCACTAAAGAAGAACCTGAAAGCGAAAATAGCTTATTTTCTGAACCAATAAAGATACGAACCCCCAAACCTGCATCTGCTAAATCAAGTAATTGTGCCATACTCTCACGCGTTTCAAGATCATCAAATAAATGCCGTAACCGCTCTAAATCTTCTTCTGCTTTTACATCTTCAAGTAAATTGCTTCGTCCACGAACAATAAGATGCATCTTATGATCTGAATCTTCTCCCCCCCAAAGAGCTAATCCAGTTTCAACAAGATGATGGGATAATTGATCAAGAGCAGCCCGCGTTTCCACACATAAACGTGCAATTTCCATTTTAGCTTCATTGAGCGTACGCCCTTGAATATGAGCATTAAGAAAATTTGTTGCTTCCGTCAATTGCGAATGCGTAACGCCTTCTGGCAAATGAATGATGCGGTTTTCAACCTCACCTTGTTGCGTCACTAAAACTGCAAGAGCATGCTCGCCATCAAGACGTACAAATTCAATATGCTTTAATGTTCCTTCATGTTTCATTGCTAAAACCAACCCCGCCCCACGTGAAAGGTCTGAAAGAATTTGGCTAGCTTGGATTAAAAAGTGTTCAACTGATTGTGTATGACCCGCTTCTTTGACTTGAAATTCAATATTCTCACGTTCCTCAGATGGTAAATCGCTTACTTCCATAAATGCATCAACAAAAAATCGTAAACCTGATTGCGTTGGCATTCGCCCTGCAGACACATGAGGTGCATAAATCAAACCAAGGTGTTCAAGATCACTCATTACATTACGAATTGTCGCAGGTGATAATGTTTGTTGTAAAAGCCGCGACAGATTACGTGATCCCACTGGCTCACCGTCATTAAGATAGGCTTCAACAATATGGCGAAAAATATCACGCGAGCGTTCATCAAGCCCTTTAAGCTCATCGGTAATAGATGCTTGTTTTATCACAATTATTTCACCACTTCAAAAACACTTTTTTCTTATATAAGTTTTATTAAGGTTTGGTCAAATAGTCTAAAGCAACGTAAAAAGCATATTACATATTTATTGCCAAAAGTACTATTGTTTTATCATCAAAGGTACTATCATCAAAAGAGAGGCTGTTTTATGTAGCACTCTAATCTTCATCCTTCTCAAATGCAAATACCCTTCTTTGAATAAGATATCAAAAAAACTGTAGAAGGATCAAATTCCACAAAATTTGGTAATACTTACATTTTATAATTATTCAAGTTAGACACCAATATAAAAATTTTTCTCATGATAAAATCCTTAAAACCATAAAGGTGTTATTTCCTGTCATATCTATAAAAATATATTCATGATTGACTTTAACTATGATGTAAATTTACAAACTAAACTTAATACTTATTTTCGTTATAATAAGTCGCAAAATTTTTATGGATGTGAAAACAACTACCGCAAATAAATCTCTCAAGCTGTATTGATCACTTTATTTATTGGAATTTACAAAACCGGTATTGTTAAATTTATTCCCCTATAAACAAATTCTCACCCAAACAAATAACCTACCCCTCATATCACGGAGAGATACGTATGAAACGTATAACGAATCAAAAACTTGTTATTGCTACACATAACACCGGAAAGTTGCATGAAATCACCGCATTAATTACTCCTTTCGGTTTAACAACACTCTCAGCAAAAGAGCTCGGTTTACCCGAACCAAAAGAAACAGGAACAACATTTGAAAAAAATGCCTATATCAAAGCCTTTGCAGCAGCAAAAATTACACAGCTTCCTGCTTTATCTGATGATTCTGGTTTAGAAATAGACGCATTAGGTGGTGCACCAGGCGTCTATACAGCCGACTGGGCCATTCAGCCTGATGGTACACGTAATTTTTCAAAAGCTATGCAAAAAATAGAAGATGAATTACAAAAAATTGGAGCCCTTGAAAAAAGTCAGCGTAAATGTCGGTTTATATCAGTCATCTGTGTTGCATGGCCCGATGGCTATGCAGATTATTTTCGTGGCAGCGTTGAAGGCACATTCATTTGGCCACCACGTGGAGATAAAGGTTTTGGTTTTGATCCCATTTTTTTACCAGATGGATATGAAAATACCTTCGGTGAAATGTCAACAGAGCAAAAACATGGCTGGACACTTAATGATAAAATACCCCTTTCCCATCGCTCACGCGCTTTTAAGCTTTTTGTGAAAAATTTTTTGGCACCCTAATGACTGAACCCTTCGGTATTTATATTCATTGGCCTTTTTGTGTTGCTAAATGTCCTTATTGTGATTTTAATTCGCATGTGCGCAAAAATGAGGTGGATCAACAGCGTTTTGTAGCCGCCTTTAAACGCGAAATGGCAACACAATATCGTATGATAGGCCCCCGTCATATTACAAGTATCTTTATAGGCGGTGGCACACCTTCCCTTATGACACCTCAAACTGTTGATGCTTTACTACAAACTGTCACCAAAAATTGGACAATCGACGATAAAGCTGAGATCACGATAGAAGCCAACCCTTCCAGTGTAGAAGCAGAGCGCTTTCGCGGCTATCGTGCGGCAGGTATTAATCGCTTATCTTTAGGTGTACAAGCACTCAATGATAAAGCCCTGCAACAACTTGGCCGTCTTCATGATGTTAAACAAGCTCTTCATGCTATTACTTTAGCACGTAAAATCTTTACACGTTTATCTTTTGATTTAATCTATGCCCGCCCTGAGCAAACGCTTAAACAGTGGAAATATGAACTTTCCCAAGCTATTGATTTAGCAGCAGACCACCTTTCCCTTTATCAACTAACCATTGAAGAAGGGACCGTCTTTAAAAAGCTTTATGCTGCAGGAAAACTTATTCTTCCAGTATCTCAGCTGGCAGCAGACCTTTATAACCTTACCCAAGAAATAACGACTATGCATGGCCTTCCCGCCTACGAAGTTTCAAACCACGCAATGCCTGGTGCTGAATCTCGTCATAATCTTCTTTATTGGCGTTATAATGAATATGCAGGCTTTGGCCCGGGAGCACATGGACGTTTTATACAACGCCCGATGGAAAATTTCTCTACTTTTTCAAAAATACCACTATCCAAAACTGAAAAATTTGAACGTTATGTCACAATGAATGAAAAACATCCCGAACGTTGGCTTGAATTGGTAGAAACCACAGGCCATGGCTGTATCGAAACAGAACAATTAACAAGAAAACAACAGGCCAACGAAATGTTGCTCATGGGGTTGCGCCTTTCAGAAGGCCTTGATCTTATACGTTATGAAACCTTAAGCCTAAAAAATTTATCACCAGTCAAACTTGCCAATTTACAACAACAAGGCTTGGTAGAAATGGTAGACAACCAGCGCTTAAAAGCTACAACTAAAGGATACATTGTTCTCGATTACATTATTAGTCAATTGGCAAATTAACACTTTTGTTTTAGGTAAAAAATTACGAATAATGATCTTGACTATAAAACACTTCTATAATTTAACCTATTTTACGTTTATAGTAATCGTTTTTATGCAAAAAAATCAACAATGAAGCGCTCATAAATCGACGTGAGACTTTCCAATGCATCAAGAGTAACGTATTCATCCACCATATGCATTGTTTGCCCTGGTAAACCGAATTCAACAACGGGGCAATAATCCTTAATAAACCGCGCATCTGAAGTGCCGCCAGAAGTTGAAAGTTCTGGTCTATTTCCTGTCATACTTTCAATAGCGTTCGATAAAGTCTCAATCAGCTTACCATTTTGAGTTAAGAAAACACTACCCAAATTTTGCACCCACTCAAGTTGATAACATGGAAGCTCATTATGATTGTCTTCTGATTGTACCGATGCAAGACGATTTTCAATTTCAGCAATGAGTGTTTCTTTTGTCCAAAGATCATTGTAGCGTATATTGAAACGAATTACTGTGTGCATAGGAATAATATTGACAGCACAATTACCCGTATCAATACTTGTTAATTCCAAATTACTTGCTTGAAAATTTTTTGTTCCCTGATCCAGAGGAGTTTGTATCAGTGCTTGAACAAGCTTATTTGCCAAAGGTAATGGGTTGGCTGCTCGTTCAGGAAAAGCGACATGACCTTGCCGACCCTGTACTCTAATAATACCGGAAATTGACCCCCGACGACCAATTTTGATCATATCGCCAACAACTTTTACACTCGTGGGTTCACCCACAATAGCCGCAGTCCATTTTTCACCTTTTTGTACTGCCCATTTTAAAAGTTTTACCGTACCGTTAAGGGCAGGGCCTTCTTCATCACCAGTTATCAAAAAACTTATTGTTCCTTTAATCGGCTGTTTCTCAAAAACCCGTGCTAGCGCTGCTATAAAGCACGCTATGCTTCCCTTCATATCAACAGCACCCCTTCCATACAGTTTCCCTTGATCTACAACGCCCTTAAAAGGAGGATAAGTCCAATTGCCCAGCTCACCAGGTGGAACTACATCACTATGCCCCGCAAACATAAGATGTGGACCTTCATTTCCAATCTTTGCATAAAGATTTTCAACATCTTCTGTATTTTTATCTACAAAAACAGGGCGTTCAACAGCAAATCCCAGTTTTGTCAAAAAATGTTCCAAAGTCGATAAAGCACCTGCTTCATGAGGTGTAACAGAAGGGCAACGGATAAGTGCCTGTAATAACTGAATAGGATCTGTAAGAACAGGCATAAATATATTCCAATCTGCATAAAGAGTAATTTAAAAATGTTAAGCTAAATCACAAAAAAGATAAAGCAAAAATGTTAAAAGCCCTTACTAAACAAAGCAAAAAAACAATTTCAATAAAGTGACTTAAGTGGCCTCTTTATCAAAATATCATCAACAACATGGCTGGATATTAAGCCTACCTAAGCACAATTTTCTGTATAAAAGCAGTGGTTAAAACGCACTGTAAATATCAACTAAATAATGATTTTAACGTACAGCTATTTTTTGATTTAATAGTTAGTACTTCAAAAATCACAAACCAAACCCAAAGAAAAAACAAGAATAATTAAAAATAATAAAAGAATCTGAGCCTTTCATTTAGTATATCCAATAATGATAGTATATTTTGGTCAATGCTTATAAAATAATATCTGTTATAATAAGCCCATTAATCGATAGGTATGCATAAACTATAAAGGGCAATAAAACTTTGTATAAAAAAATACAAAGTAGGAAATGATATTGCACACAATGACAAAAAATAGCAGATAATTATCAATAAAAATGTATGAAACTCAAAAAAATAATCATAATATTTTCGTGTTAGTGAAAATTGATTGCGTGCAACGTATGACCATTTTTCTTTAACCAAGCATGATAAGTTTTACTACCTGGGCAAAGTTTCTCACAAAGATCCCAAAATTGTGATCTATGATTCATTTCGATAAGGTGAGCGACCTCATGTGCAACAACATATTCAACAATTTCTCTTGGCGCCATAACAAGACGCCATGAAAAAGATAAACGCCCATCTGCCGAACATGATCCCCAACGGCTTTTGATATCTTTATAACGGATTGATTTAACTTTACGTTCCACTTTATGTGCATAATGTTCTACTAGCGGTGTTATAATGATTTTAGCTTGTTTTTTTAAAACATCAGCAATTCGCCTTGGCAAATATTCTAACCGACTATAGATAATAATTTGCGGTTTTTGCTCCATATCACCTGTAATGATTTCATCCACCCCACGTCCTTCTTTATGCTTTATAATGTGTGCAACACCCAATAAAGGAATTGTTGCACCCTCCTTGAGATAAGAACTTTCACGCGAAATGAGAACATGAGTAAGATGTGTTTCTATCCAACAACGATGTTTTTCAAGGAAAGATTGAACCGCATTAAGATTTATCGCTGGTGGTATTGTTAAACAAATCCCTTGTCCATCCGCATCAACGCGTAACGTAAAACGGCGTGCATGTTTATGTTCTCGTACCCGTAAAGGCACAACGCGATCAGAGAGAATAAAATCTTGTTCATAAATAGTCATGCATCATGTCTCTATAATCTAATCAACTAGATCTTAATGGTTCATTGATTCGATCAATTAATGACATCAATACTTTTTCAAAACAATCCAAATCTTGTGGACGTGAAAACCGGTGGTTTGCATCACGAACAAGTGTTAATATTACATCATGCAAAGGCAAATGATCAAGTAAAGCTAATGCATGTTGATAGGGAACTATTTCATCTTCCATCCCTTGCAGAATATGAACTGAGCATCCAATATCAATGCATCCTTTCATAACACAGTTATTTCGTCCATCTTCAAGTAATGCCTTTGTAAAAGGTGTTGGTTCCAAATCATGATTTGAAGAACGTTCAAAATAACCTTTTTCTTCCAAAGCTTTCCATTCTACTGTGGTCAAAGTTGGTTCAATCAAAGCTTGTGTAAAATCCGGAGCAGGTGCAATCAATATCATCCCAGCAAGTGGTTTATTTTGCTGCGCGAGTATCATAGCAAGCCTTAAAGCAATCCACCCACCCATAGAGGAACCAATTAAAATTTGTGGTCCTTCACAATAAGCTTCAAAAATCGCTAAACTTTCTTTCACCCAACGTGAAATCGTACCTTCAAAAAAATCTCCTTCTGATTCCCCATGACCAGAATAATCAAAACGTAAACAAGACAAATTATTTTTTTGAGCAAAAGCATCAACCATCATTGCCTTGCTTCCCAGCATATCAGATCGATAACCAGATAACCAAACTAACCCCGGAGAACGACTACCTTTACGATGACGTACCGCAAGGGCTGTATCTTCAAACGAAAAAAACTGACAAGGAATATTTTGATCTATCATCATTCTTCCTCAATGAAATACTTTTTATTATAAAAGAAAAACCTCTTTTTTCAAAACTAAACTTAAAACAATGAATAAATAAGCTTGTATTAACGATAGTGAAAAAAACATGAATTCTTATTGTTTTTCTGTATAGATATTGTATATTAAGGCATTCTATAAATAAATCAAAATGAAGGAGCATAGACCATTCGTCGATCATTTAAAATGACGCCTAGCCAAAAAGATGGGCCACGTTCAAATCAAGATATTTGTGTTCCTTGCGTTCAACTCATTAATGATGAAGGACAAAATCAGGGAATTATTGCAACGCAAGAAGCGCTTGCTATGGCTGCAGATGTTGGGCTTGATCTGGTTGAGATTGTGCCAAATGCAGAACCGCCTGTTTGTAAAATTATTGATCTAGGTAAACTGAAATATCAAAACCAAAAAAAAGCAGCTGAGACGCGTAAAAAACAAAAGACTATCGAAGTCAAAGAAATCAAGATGCGACCAAATGTTGACGTTCATGATTATGAGGTAAAACTTAAGGCCGTTCATCGCTTTATTGATCATGGTAATAAAGTAAAAATTACTTTGCGTTTCCGTGGCCGTGAAATGGCGCACCAAGATCTTGGAATGAAGCTTCTTCAGCGAGTTAAAGAAGATACAAGTGAAATTGCTAAAATTGAATCTGAGCCTAAACTTGAAGGCCGCCAGATGATGATGGTTATAGCACCTAAATAATTTTAATTGAGGAAACGTGCTTTAATATAACTCGTTTTGGTCAAACTGTGAATATGATCTTAAAATATTGTAGAGTGCTGATGCAATGTTTTGAAAACAAAAAAATTGGCACACTCAATCTCTCTAGAGAGTATTCCTTATAGAAGAGGGTTTGCTTTTCTATAAGGAGTACTTTAATCTTGCGTGAAATAATGAGAGAAAATAAAAGTATTTCATGGCCAAAATACAAACATCCCTTTCTGGTAAATACCTTATCATCCGTCTTTTACGAGAGAATTTTCGTAAACATGTGTACTGGTATAGTGCAGCCATTGTCTCAATGATCATCATTGCATTGGCCACTGCAATTAGTGCATGGATGATGCGTGATATTGTCAATCATATTATTGATGGACACAGTTTTAACATGATTGTTTTCATCTCTAGTATTTTTGCATTTATTTTTATTCTCAAAGGGGTTGCAACTTTTGCCCAAACCTATTGTCTGAGTAAAGCAGGCAATAGTATCATTGCCGAACAACAGCGTAAAATTTACGCACGTCTTATGAAGCAAGGCGTTTCTTTTTATCAAAATAATGCTTCATCTGATCTTCTTGTTCGTGTAACCCATAATGCAACAGCAGCTCGTAATATCATTGATATAATTATCACAACCTTTGTGCGTGATTTACTCTCTGTCATTGGTCTTTTGGTTGTTATGTTTATTCAAAATTTTACGTTAATCGCCATTACCTTAACAGTAGGACCTCTTGCATTTTTAGGAGTCCGAATGGCTTTAAAACGTATTCGTGGCCTCATGGAAAAAGAACTTCTCTCATTAGGCGAAATTATCAAAGTTATGCAAGAGACTGCTGTTGGTATTCACGTCATTAAAGCTTTTTCGCTAGAAGAATTGATGAAAAAACGCATGAATAAAGCTATTTGTGACGTTGAAAAACAAGCAAATAGTATTGCAATGCTTGAAGCTGCTACACATCCAATTATGGAAACGCTTGCTGGTATCGCAATTGCAGTTATTATTTGTTTTTCCGGCTATCTTGCAACCCAACGTGCTGGTGTTCAAGGCGAATTAATGTCTTTTCTTGTAGCTTTGCTCCTCATTTATGAACCTGCTAAACGATTGGCAAATGTACGTGTCAAAATTGAATCTGGTTTGGTCAGCATTCGTACAATGTTTGAAATACTTGATCATCCACTTACTGTTATAGAACATAAAGAAGCTAAAGACTTTAACAAAACACACTGCTCTATTCGTTTTGAAGATGTTTCTTTTGCTTATATGGATAAGCAAACAGTCTTAAACGACATCAACCTGGAAATAGAAGCAGGAAAAATGACAGCATTGGTGGGGCCATCCGGTTCAGGTAAATCAACCCTTATCAATCTTATTATGCGCCTTTATGATCCTACACAAGGATCTATATTTATTAATGATCAAGACATTCGCTTCATCACATTTCATTCCCTTCGAAACCTCATAGCTTATGTAGGGCAGGACACTTTTTTGTTTCAAGGAACTATTAAATATAATATCGGGCTTGGAAAAAAAGGTGCCAGCAACAATGATATTATAAAAGCAGCAAAAGCAGCCAACGCTCATGACTTTATCATGGATTTGCCCCAAGGTTATGATACACAAGTGGGCGAGAATGGGAACAATCTTTCAGGAGGTCAAAAACAGCGTATCGCTATTGCCCGTGCAATACTTCATGACAGTAAAATCCTGATTTTTGATGAAGCCACAAGTGCATTAGATTCACACGCAGAGGCCCAAATTAATGAAACACTTCAAAACCTTACTAAAAAGTGTACAATTCTTGTGATTGCTCACCGTCTTTCAACAATTGCGCATGCTGATAAAATTATTGTAATACAAAATGGTCAATTAGTTGAACAAGGTACTCAGATAGAATTGTTAGCAAAGAAAAAAGGCCTTTATAAAAAGCTTCATAATACTCAATTTAAAAAGCCAAGGGTTTTAGACGCTTAGCTTCTAAAATTTTGTAATTTAATACTCTCTTTCATAAAATAAACCAAAACTGGAATTGTTCTCATTGCCTATAGCGCCTTTTGCTTTGAGATGGTTTGAAATATCTAAATCTATTGTTCCTTTCGTTGTGCCATTTAATCCTGCCTCAAAACCTAAGTAAATATTATCGCGAACATAGCGCCCAACACGTAAGCCTGTATTACCATTTTTATCAACAATAACGTCAAGATCATCAAGGCCAACCTTAGCACGCAAAGCGTTTAATAAAGATGTATTAGAAGCACCAGCAAGCTCAGCTACAGCTGCTGCAAGCTGAGCAATCTGAAATGGTGATAATTCATTAAGAGAACGCTTAAAAATCAAACGTGCCAATACCTCATCTTGTGGTAAAACAGGTTGTGATGCAAATTGAATATCAAGGTTATCAATAGTTCCACTCACTGTTACAGTAACATGAATGTCGCCATTATTACTGTTAGTAACAAAATAAACAGTTGGATTGAGATTACCACTAAAACTCGCCTGTCCTTTATCGAAATTGAGACGTCGTGATAAAATATCAAACCGCCCACGAATCATCTGAAGTTCTCCAACTGGCTGTACATCATGCAACGGGCCTGTTAAACTAATACGTCCCCCCAACTCAGCATCTAAACCTCGACCACGAACAAAAATTTGGTTGTGTGCATTAATTTGCATATTTAATTGCACAACAGAAGAAGGTTCTTTAGAAATATTATGATTACTTCTGTAAGCTTTAGCATCAGCACGTTCAAGCGTCTTTAGAATTAATTTAGTTAAATTATTATGTCTAATATCAAGGAATGTTGCATTTCGAAAATGATCAGAAACAAGAATTTCAGCCTTTTCAACTGTAACCTCACCACCAATAACAAGATTGCTTAACAAATGACCAGTCATTGTTGTTTTGCCTGTTAGCGTCGCAAAAATCATAGATCCATCATTATAATTGATACGGTCGAGGTGAATAGATAAATCTGTTTGCAGATCTGTAGAAATACGGCCCGAAACAGAAACAGATCCCCCACCAGATGAACGAGCAGAAGCATGTTCTAAAATTATGTGATCGCCATTCAATTTGCTTTTAAGCATTATATTGCTTAGCTCCAAATTTGTTTGCGAATCAAAAAAGCCACCATTTACTACCGAAAAAGATCCCATCAACTGTGGCTGAGACAATGTCCCATTTAGAACAGCATCAATTTTTGCTATTCCTGTTATATGTGCACCACGTTTTGCTAAAAATTGATCAACAAAAACAAGAGGCATTATACCTTTAACACTCAGTTCAGTTGGTGAATTATTTAAAGAAAGACGCCCATTTACAAAGAGATCCAAATCTTTAGATCCAGTCGCTGTTATATGCTGAATATGAAGTATTGATTTTTCATAAAAACCACGAGCATTTATGTCTATTAATGATGCATTCTTATGAAGCGTAGAATTAATTGTTAAATTCTGACTAGAAAATTCAAAATGCGCAGATGGATCTTTTAATGTTCCCCCAATATCAACCTTACCAGTTACCACTCCTCTCAAAATTTGCCCTTCAATAAAACTATTAGCCAAAAGTGCAGATAAATTTTTCAAATCAATATGGAGATCAAGTTCGCCTGTCTCTAAAGATACAGTTCCTTGTGTTTGCGTTTGCAACCCTTCTCCAGCTAAACTTGCACCCAAAGTAAAAGTTTTATTTATCATCTTACCATTAGCAGAAAGCATAAAAGGTTTTATTTTTCTTTCTTGGAGAGCCGCAATTGTCAGCTCATGACCTTTTATATCATAGGTCACATCAGGATTTTCAAAACGACCATGAATCATAACTTGCCCTGACAAAGTACCAACAGCACCAAGATCCGGTTTCCATAGGTTAGCTAAAGCTACAGGAATAGCATTCATAGTGAGATGCAAATCTAAAACATCTTGAAAAGTACCATTAAGTACAATCTTACCTTGATCGACAATAAATCCTAATTCACTTATTGTTACCCCATTCTCATCAAAAATGATCGTTGCTGGAGTGAACAATTTTGCATGAAAATCGGAATATTTTATATCCATAACATCGAACTGAATTTTTTGTTTCATACCAGTTAATAGTTCTGCCGTAATCATACGACCAGAAAACTGTGTATTTGTATTGTTAGGTAATACTGCCTGAACATTAAAAACCGTCCGCTTATTGTTACCATTAGCGTGAAATTTTAAACGATCGGCCTCCATAAATGATGTTTGAATACGCTCTGCATTGACAAAGCCTTCAAATTGTACCGCATTGACAGGATTGAATATATTAGCCTGTATTGCTAATTTTTTGATTTCATTTTTTGCAAATATTAAATGATCACTCTCGATTTTCAGATTAGCTTTTTGCTTACCATTGTGCTCATCAAAAACAAATTTTCCTTTTACTTTTCCGCTACCTTTCTGCGAAAATAATGCAGCAAACGTTGAGATATCATCAACGTCAATATGCAAAGTTCCCTTTATAAAACCTTCAAAAGTTTGAAAAAGATCACCTGTTATTTTTGTAGATGCTCCTTCAATATTGATATCCTGAAGCTTCCAAATACGGTTGAAATTTTCAAAAGAAGCAGACAATTGTAACGGTTGTTGAGCAAAAATCCCTTTACCTTCTACAAAGCCCGTTACATTAGAAGAAACCGATGTATTATCCACCAATGCATTGACATTTAACATTGTATTTTGAAACTTTTTACCCATAAAAAGTGCCTCAGTAATATCAGCGTGCGTACTGACCATTATAAGACTATTATGTCCTCTAGCAGCACCTTGTATAGTGACCGCACCCTCCATCCTTGGGTCTAACATGGTAAGATTTGATATTTGAGCATAAACATCCATTTCAGCACTCACACTTGAAAGATGTCCATTAGCTGTTACATTGGCATAATCATTTTTCAATCGCAAATGATGTAAAATTAAGCCCTTCGTGTTTTGAGCAACATTACCTGAAATGGTAAGCTTCCCTTTTAATAAAGGATCAACAGCCTTAGTCCCTATCATCACGTTATCAGCAGCTCCTGACAATTCAAGATCAAAAGCGCTACCAAGTAAACTCATGGTACCTTTGGCTTTAATATCTGCGTTGCCAGACATTGGTTGCCCAATTAACATCCCCAGAGGTGCTAATGTTTGTGCTTTTAAACCAAGATCTCCTTTAAAAACAAAACGATTCACTTCTCCCTTTAACCAAGCAGAAAAACTTTGAGCCACAATGCTAAAATCATGAACCAATATTGACTTTCCAGAGACAATATCCGTATCTATATGGATATGCACCGCCTGATCTAAACCATCTTCCAATGCCTTCTTAGTACTTGCAACCCCCTGAAGAGTACCATTAACTTGAATGCCAACATGACGGGAAGCTGGATCATCCAGATTTTCACTCACCCCTCCCATATCAAAAATTGCATCACGAATACGAATATTTTCATTACTCAAACGATGCGCAACAAGCCGACCTTTCCAAGCTTGTTGATCTTGGCGACCATAATCAATGGTTAAAGTCAAATTATTCACACGTGTTTGACCCTCTAACGGTAATAAACGAGTAGATTCATTTGCTTTATCAAAACCTATGTTTCCATCAACAAAAAGACGCCGTAAAAATCCATCGGCTGTTATTTCAGCATTGGCTACAGCATTAATTGCTTCACCCTGAACAACTATATGATTAAGACGTGTAGTACCCTCTTTTGTTATCACCGCTTCTATTCCCAATGTTACATTAGATTCAAAAAGACTGCGATACTGAGAAGGCATGAAAAGACCAATTGTACCTTCCAACTGTGCAGAAAGGCTGTGATCATCTAAAACCCTTGCAAGAACGACATTGCCATTTAAAATAGGCTGACGATCACCTTCCGCCCGAAGTGCAATAATCAAGTCATCAAAAGTGCCATCACCTTTAATAGTAAAATTCAATGCAGGGCGTTTTTCAATGTTAAAGACATTAGCTAATATACCATTTTGTGGCTCGTTAGCGATAATATCAATTTGAACTGTACGGTTTTTCTTGGATATCTTTGTTAAAATAGAAAAATAACCTGATGCATCTAAACGATGAGCTTTTATATCAGCATCAACAGCATCATTAGCTAAAGCTAAATGTCCTTCTAATGATATATCAGAAGCAAGACCAAAAAAGTCTTGTCCAAAGATCACATGTGCAGCCTTAAACGCATTGACAGAAATAGACAAAGGTAATTTTGGTATGGAAATATGATCAGCTTCCAAAAAAGAAACAGATGTAGAACTGTGTGGTTTGCGTAAAAACGTAACATGCCCTACCAAAAGCTCATTAACCTCAATACGCCCCCTTAACAACGCTAAGCGATTCCAATTCATTTTCGCATTGGTAATTGTAAGCCAAACACCTTTATGATCACTTATTGTAATGGCATCAATCGATGCTTCAGATGATAATATTCCCTGTATATTATGCAAACGAATTTGACGATTAGGCGTTGAAAGTTTGTGCTCAATAAAAGAAACAAACCATGAACGCTCACCTCCTATTATGTTTTTTAAAAACGAATTATCTTTCTGTACAAAAACAAAAAAGCTTATTACAAGCAAAGAAAATCCAAATAAGAAGGCAAAAAAACGCAACATTTTTTTCATTAGAATGCTTGCCCTATACCCACATAAAAACCTACGCGTGGATCACCTTTCTCCCGCTTAAGAGGCCAGGCTAAATCAAATCGCAAAGGACCAAGACCTGTCATATAACGCCCTCCAATGCCTACCCCCCATTTAATATCTTGCGAAAAATCAACATGCGCCTTCGCCTTTACAAGACCGCTATCTATAAAACTGACAAACCCTATTGTATCATTGATAGAAAGACGTAATTCAGCAGAACCTTCAACAAGTGTATGTCCGCCAATAACAGTATTATTTTTCGTCTTTATGCCAATATTGCGATAAGCATAACCACGAACAGACCCTCCACCACCAGCAAAAAAAAGCATATCTGAAGGCAACTTCGCCTTATCGCTTCCGATAATTGTACCAAGTTTTGTCCGTGTTGCAAAAACAAAACGATCCTGTTCATCAAGTCCCCAATAAGAACGACCTTCTATTGTTATTTTCGTCACAAAATCATTAGCATGCGCTTCATACAATGGTTCAACTACTGTTTCGCCATATAAACCTTTTGTTGCATTGAACTTATTATCACGACTATCATAAATCAAACCATTCTGTAACCCAACCATCGTAAAATTACGGCTTCCAAGATAATCATCATGCGAATGACCATCAGAAGCTACCATAGCAAATTGCCCCGATAAATTATCATTAAAAATATGGGTAAGACCAAATTTCCCTTTAATAGCTTGTGTTGTGTTATTATTTAGGCTGTCTCGTTGCATTTTTAATTCTGCTTCAAAATCTGTATCGGGAGTGATTACACCAGGCTTGATTAATGTTGTTCCAAAAAGATAATTAAAATTCTCTGGATGATAAAATTTCGTTTGATAATCACCAATACCACTTATCTTAGTTTCAATTTTAAGGCGTTCTGCATGGCCAAAAAGATTGTTATGCATCCAATAAGCTTCAAAACCAGCACCATCCAATGTTGAATAGCTACCACCAACACCAAAACGTCGTGGCTTACGTTCCTCTAAAACGAGCGTCAGAGGTAAACTTCCATCAGGGTTAATTGCATCAGCCTCTTGTATATTGACAGCACGAAAAACATCAAGCCGCGTAAGCCGCTTATTAGCTTTAGCTAATGCGTTAGAATCATATTGCTGACCTGGCTTTAATGCTGCTATCCATTTTACATAATCTGAATCTATGCGTGGTTGTTCACTCACATTGCGCACACTTAAAGAACCATAATAAGCTTTTTGCCCAGGATCAGTTACAATCTGCGCATCAATAAGGCGCGTAGCGTGATTAGCAACCACATCACGACTCACAATGTTAACTTTAGCATGTCCATGTCGACGCCATCCTTCAATTGCCCATCGTTCTGCCTTAAAAATAGTTTCAGATTTTGCAACAACCCCAATTTTATAACCCAACTCTTCGACTGAAGGCATTGAATTTGTTTTTTTTATAAGTGGAGCAGCCTCTGTGATACTTGCGGCACTAAAAACATACTGTGGCCCAGCATCAACTGTAATAACAATGGTAGATTGAACTGGCAATTGAGTCATAGGAGACAAATCAGCAACTTCCAAACCATTAATTTTGATACTAATAACACCCCCGTAACGTCCATCAGCATAAAGAGCAGAAAGAATAGCTTGATAATTTGAACGAGCTTTAGCCAACAAACCAGAAGAACTGGAAACTGCTTTATCTTGATCAGCAACAAGAGAAGACACGTCTTTAACTATTTGAGCCCCTACTTGCGGAGCACCCTGTGGTACAACAACTTCAACTTGATAAAATTTTTCCGTACCACTCATATCACCTGAAGAAAGATTTGGCTTTTTTTCACCCCACAAATGAATGCCAAAAAGCTCAAACGCTGCAAGCGATTGCGGACAAGCAAAAACTAAACATAAGCCTACAAATACGCTGCGTACAGTTTTTGATTTCGACAAAACTTTTTTCTGACATATCACCAAATTAGGTACTCTTAAAATAAACATTTTATAGTATGTTTTTATACATAACATCTAAAAAGAAAATAAATATGTCCGTTTTTTAAATTCTTCATACATGTGATTATATCAAACAATATTTTATGGTGATATCATATCATTTTCCTGTGTTTGTAAGCCTCTGACATTATAAAAACAAATAGTCTCCTTTGGCTTTTTTTAAACATCTTTATTAGCTCATTCTATAATATCTTGAGCCGTAATGTTACGATGGTTAAATTTATGTAAATCCCCATCTGTCACTATGCCATAAAACTTGTATATATTTATTTATACAAATAAATTACCCCATCAAAAGCACCACATACAGACCCTGCTTGATTTTTATAGGCAGATATGATTGTTTTTTCGCAATCAAAAAAAGGGGGAAAAAATTTATGGTCGCGCGTGTTACAACAATTGCTTTTCGCGGTTTAGAAGCAATCCCTGTTGATGTACAGGTTATGATTGCTCCTGGTAGGATAGGAATGGCTATTGTTGGATTGGCAGATAAAGCTATCGCAGAAAGTCGTGAACGTGTGCAAGCAGCCCTGCATGCTTGTGGACTTTCCATGCCTAACAAACGAGTTACGATTAATCTTGCACCAGCTGATTTACCTAAAGAAGGTTCACATTATGATCTCCCTATTGCAATAGGCTTAATGCTCGCTATGGGACTTCTTCCCCAAAAAATAGCACAAAATTATATCATTTTAGGAGAATTATCACTGGATGGATCTATTACTGCTGTCAACGGCGTTTTACCAACCGCTATGACAGCTTTATCACTTAATAAAGGGTTAATTTGTCCCCACCAATGCGGACCTGAAGCTGCATGGGCAAATGCAGATATGGATATTCTCGCACCCGATACACTTCTTGCTATCGTCAACCATTTTAAAGGAACACAAATCCTAAAGCGTCCACAACCACGCCAATACACAATCCAAACTGAGTTACTAGACCTTTGTGAGATTAAAGGACAAAAAGCCGCCAAACGTGCTTTAGAAGTATGCGCAGCTGGACGGCATAACCTTTTATTTGTAGGCCCTCCTGGCGCAGGAAAATCTATGTTAGCTCAATGCTTACCTTCTATTTTACCGCCTCTTGATAGCCGTGAGCTTTTAGATGTTTGTTTGATTGCCTCTATTACTGGAGAAACAGTACACAATACCATTTCACGCCACCGTCCCTTTCGCTCTCCTCATCATTCTGCTTCCATGGCAGCAATAATTGGTGGTGGACTCAAAGGAAAACCAGGAGAAGTAACACTTGCGCATAATGGCGTTTTATTTCTTGATGAATTGCCTGAATTTTCTCCACAAGTCCTTGATTCTCTTCGTCAACCCTTAGAAAGTAGAGAATGTATTATTGCCCGCGCTAATCACCATATCAGTTATCCCGCTCGCATCCAGCTCATTGCTGCAATGAATCCTTGTCGATGTGGCATGGCAGGCGAAGAAGGCCATGTTTGTGCTAAAGGTCCACGCTGTCAGAGCGATTATCAAGCTCGTATTTCTAACCCTTTGCTCGATCGAATTGACTTACGTATTTGCGTGCCTGCCCTAACAGCTATGGATCTCATGCAACCAGAACAATCTGAAAAAAGCTGTGATGTTGCAAAACGCGTTGCGCGAACCCGTTCTATTCAAGCCAAACGTTTTGCAAAATTGGGCCTTGGTCATATTCGCACCAACGGTGATTGCCCTGGCAAAATTATTGAACAAATTGCTATTCCAGATCAAAGTGCGACCACATTATTACAGGATATTAGTGAAAAAATGTGCTTTTCTGCACGCGCTTATCACCGTATCCTCAAAGTTGCACGCACTATCGCTGATCTTGATGAAGCAGATCAACTTTCACGTCATCATCTTGCAGAAGCCATTTCCTATCGATTAAACAGTGAAAAATTAACAACTATTGGTTAAAGAAGTTATTCGTCAATAAAAATGAATCGGCAAATAATATAAACAAAATCTTATTCGTTTATCATCATTTCCAAATATTTTAAGAATATAGCTTAAGTGCATTAATTAATTTTGCATTCCTTGCAAAAACATTCCGCATTTTTCTTTCTGACAACTGTAAAACTACACAAGTAGCACCCAATAAAATAATCAACTTATTAGGTCATTCAGCCATTAAGATTAAGGTTCATAATCATCAAAAATATTGTTTTCTTTTAGCTATAACTTGATCGAAATAATGAGCATTTTTATAGATTAAAATGTTTGATATTTTCTAAAATTGTCAAAAAAACATAATAATTCATACATTTATCCAGAATACATGGGAGATAGGAATGTAAATCTCATTGTAAACGTTTTTAAGCATAAACATAAAGAAAAACGATCCTTGAATACAGAAAATATCATCAAATCTTCCTGCTCTTCTTTTTTTAATCAAATAAATGCAAAAATAAAGATTTGACACCATTTACGTATGGAAAAATTAATCCACCTAATTATAGAGTAACAAATGTTGAATATATACTTGATATACGGTAAATGTTTTAATGCAGTTATTTTTGTAAATAGCACATTAGAATATTAAACCTGAACAGAGCCAATAAAAATATTGATATCAAATACAGAAATGGATTGACTTATGAGTGATGAAACAACCTCATCATCAAATAGTGAGTATGGTGCCGCTTCCATCAAAGTTCTCAAAGGTCTTGATGCTGTACGTAAACGCCCCGGCATGTATATCGGTGATACTGATGATGGTTCCGGTTTGCACCACATGGTTTACGAAGTTGTAGACAACGCTATTGATGAAGCTTTAGCTGGTCATGCTACCCTTGTAAATGTCACGCTTCATGCCGATGGATCTTGTTCTGTTCGTGATAATGGGCGTGGAATTCCAACTGATATTCACCCAACGGAAGGCATTTCAGCAGCTGAAGTTATTATGACACAACTTCATGCCGGTGGAAAATTTGATCAAAATTCTTATAAAGTGTCAGGAGGATTACACGGCGTTGGTGTCTCTGTTGTCAACGCACTTTCGGTTTGGTTGCGACTACAAATCAAGCGTAATGGCAAAATCCATGAAATGTCGTTTACCCGTGGAGTAGCCGATTCTCCTCTCAAAATTGTTGATGATTGTGATGCAGAAAGCGGAACAGAAATCAGCTTTTTACCAAGCTCTGAAATCTTTACTAAAACTGAATTTGACTTCGAAACTTTAGAACGTCGTTTGCGAGAATTAGCTTTTTTAAATTCTGGTGTACACATTCTCCTCACAGATCAGCGCCATGCTGATATTCAATCAGTAAAGTTACACTATGACGGTGGATTAATTGAGTTTGTAAAATATATTGACCAGTCTAAAAAGTGCTCATTGATAATCCTATTTACATTACAAACGAAAAGGATGGGATGAGTGTAGAGGTTGCTTTATGGTGGAATGATTCCTATCATGAAAAAGTATTATGTTTTACCAATAATATTCCACAACGTGATGGAGGAACTCATTTAGCAGGCTTTCGCAGTGCCTTAACACGCCAAATCAATGGTTATGCTGAATCTTCAGGTATTACAAAAAAGAAAAGGTCAACTTAACTGGTGATGATTGTCGTGAAGGATTAACAGCTATTCTTTCAGTCAAAGTTCCTGATCCCAAATTTTCCTCACAGACAAAAGATAAATTGGTTTCTTCTGAAGTACGCCCTATTGTTGAAAATTTAGTCAATGAGGGTCTTTCAGCATGGCTAGAAGAACACCCTAATGAAGCGAAAATTCTCATCAGTAAAGTAGTAGAAGCTGCAGCAGCCCGTGAAGCAGCACGTAAAGCACGTGAACTCACACGGCGAAAAGGAGCTCTTGATATTACTTCACTTCCAGGAAAGCTTGCTGATTGTCAAGAACGTGATCCTACAAAATCAGAAATTTTTATCGTTGAGGGAGATTCAGCTGGTGGCTCAGCTAAAAGTGGGCGTTCACGTCAAAATCAAGCGATTTTACCTTTGCGTGGTAAAATTCTTAACGTCGAACGGGCACGTTTTGACCGAATGCTCTCATCTGAAATGATTGGTACACTTATCACTGCTCTTGGAACTTCTATCGGCAAAGACGAATTCTCGCCTGATAAATTACGTTATCATAAAATTATCATTATGACAGATGCAGATGTTGATGGAGCCCACATTCGTACTTTGCTTCTCACTTTCTTCTTCAGGCAAATGCCTGAATTGATTGAGCGTGGTCACCTTTATATTGCTCAACCCCCCCTTTATAAAGTATCACGTGGTAAATCTTTTCAATATATTAAAAATGAAACAGCATTTGAAGAGTTTTTGATTGATGCAGGACTGGAAGACACAACATTAGAATTATCAACAGGTGAGATTCGTGCGGGGACTGATTTACGTCAACTCGTTCAAGATGCTTGTTTGTTACGCCAACTTTTAAATGGTCTTCATACCCGCTATGATCGCAATATTGTTGAGCAAGCAGCAATTGCTGGTGTTTTTAACTCTGAAGCTTTTGCAACACCAGAGAAAACCCAAAAAACAATAGATAATGTCGTGCACCGCCTTGACTTAATTGCTGATGATATGGAACGTGGCTGGAGTGGGTATAACACACCAGATGGAGGTTTGTGTTTTGAGCGCATTTTACGTGGCGTTAAAGAGGCTGTTGTGCTCGATACAGGGCTTATAAATTCAGCAGATGCACGTCAAATTGATCGTGTTTGTCAAAATCTCATAGAAATATATAATCCTCCCACTCTTCTGCATCGCAAAGATAAATCAGAGCATATTTTTGGACCAATGAGCTTATTAGAAAGTATCTTTGTAAACGGTAAAAAAGGCATAACTCTACAGCGTTATAAAGGTCTTGGAGAAATGAATGCTGAACAGCTTTGGGAAACAACCCTTGATCCTGATGCACGTTCTCTTTTACAAGTTAAAATCAATGATGCAACTGACGCAGACTCTCTCTTTTCCCGTTTAATGGGTGATGAAGTTGAACCACGGCGAGTTTTTATTCAAAATAATGCTCTAAGCGTTGCTAATCTTGATATCTAAAAATACTTTTTGTTTTAAGCTTATAAGCACCATTGAGTTTTGCGTATTACTTTTTTGTATGTGAGAATTTTCTCTATTCTTCATTTACATAAAAGAAAAATAAGAAAGGTCGTCACATATGCCAGCTGAAATGAAACGCGTAGGGGCTGACGGTGGCATGGAATATTCTTTTGGTTTCACAAAAGTTGATGAAATGCAAAAGCAGTCTATGGTCGACGATGTATTTCATTCTGTTGCGACAAACTATGACAAAATGAATGACATTATGTCTCTTGGGCTGCACCGTATGTGGAAAAATTCTATGGTTGCATGGCTCTCTCCACCAGCGATTTCTGGCTGGAAAGTTCTTGATGTAGCTGGTGGGACTGGTGATATCGCTTTTCGTATTCTCAATGCTTCACGCAAACAAGTTCACGCTACAGTACTTGATATTAATAATTCGATGCTCAACATTGGTAAAGAGCGTGCGCATAAAAATGGTCTTGCTCCTTTTATTGATTTTATTGAAGCCAATGCAGAAGATCTTCCTTTTGAAGATCAAAGCTTTGATGCTTATACAATTGCTTTTGGAATTCGCAATGTGCCACATATTGATAAAGCTCTTAAGCAAGCTTTGCGTGTTTTAAAACCGGGTGGGCGTTTTTTATGTTTAGAGTTTTCAAACGTCGAAATGCCTTTTCTTGATAAAATTTATGATCTTTGGTCTTTTCATGCCATTCCCCAACTTGGTCAATTGATTACCGGTGATGGCGATGCTTATCGTTATTTGGTTGAATCCATTCGTAAATTTCCCAAACAAGATGATTTTGCCCATATGATTAGTCGTGCAGGTTTCTCGCGAGTATCGTATCGCAACCTCACCGGTGCTATTGCAGCATTACATTCAGGCTGGAAGATCTGAAAAATGGTACAAATTTCTGCTTATTTTCAACTTATGCGCGCGGGATGGATTTTAGCGCGTGAGGGTGTCCTTAGTGCTCTTCCCAGAGAAGGTCTTCATGGTCCTCTGGCGACATGTCACCATATAGCAAGAATTTTAGCACGGCGTAAAACAAAAAAGAAACACCGATCTGAAAATATGTCACACGCCATTAATAAGCTTGGCCCCTCTTATATTAAGCTTGGTCAATTTCTTGCCACCCGACCTGACATTGTAGGGCGTGATATTGCTAAAGATCTGGCACAGCTACAAGACTGTGTCCAAACATTTCCTTGTACTGCAGCTATTGCCCAAATTGAAAGTTCGCTAGGTCGCCCTATGGATGATTTATTCATAGATTTTTGCCCACCTATTGCTGCTGCTTCTGTTGCCCAAGTTCATCCAGCTGAATATTATGATGAAACAGGTCATAAAAAAAAATGTGCCGTTAAAGTTATCCGCCCCAATATCAGAACTCGTTTTGCTAAAGATCTTAAAAGTTTCTACCTTATTGCCCGTTTGCAAGAGCGTTATATTCCCGCTTCTCGACGTTTACGCCCTGTTCGTGTTGTTGAAACTCTGGCACAAACTACCCGTATTGAAATGGATTTACGCTTAGAAGCAGCTGCCCTATCAGAAATGGCTGAAAATATTCAAAATGATATAGGTTTTCGGGTGCCTCTAGTGGATTGGGAAAGAACAGGACGCGATGTTTTAACGATGGAATGGATTGATGGCATAAAAATGTCTAATATTTCAGCACTTAAAGAAGCAGGCTTTGATTTGAAAAATCTAGCAACCACGCTTATTCAATCTTTCCTTCGCCACACACTACGGGATGGTTTTTTTCATGCCGATATGCATCCTGGTAATTTATTCGTAGATCAACAAGGATGTATTGTTGCTGTTGATTTAGGAATTACAGGGCGGCTTAGTAAAAAAGAAAAATATTTCCTCGCTGAAATTCTTTATGGTTTTATTACTCGTGATTACTATCGAGTGGCACGCGCCCACTTTGAAGCAGGATATGTACCTCCTCATCACAGTATTGAAAGTTTTGCTCAAGCCAACCGAGCTATTGGTGAGCCCATTCACGGACAATCAGCACAAAGCATTTCCATGGCCAAATTACTCACACTTTTGTTTGAAGTTACTGAATTATTTGACATGAAAACTCGGCCTGAACTTTTGCTGCTGCAAAAAACTATGATTGTTGTAGAAGGTGTAGCTCGCACATTGGATCCAGCTTTTAATATGTGGAAAGCCTCTGAACCAGTTGTTAAAGAATGGATTGGCAAAAATTTAGGCCCTATGGGACTTATCCAAGATTTTAATGAGGGAGCACAAGCACTGTTTTCGCTGGCACGTCAAACACCAAAGTTAGTGAAAAACCTTCAGCGTATAGAAGAAAATCTCAGCCAAATGACAAAAACAGGACTGTATCTTTCCCCCTCCACCTTTAAGCACTTTGTTTTCGAACAAAATCGTAATCACCGTTATAGCCGTTATAATTTATTTATCACGACCCTTTGTCTCATTATTTTAGGCTTTTTCTTTTTCATTTTTTCTAATTTGCTTAATATGCTAAAAAGAATAAAGTTTATGAAATCATTGAAATCACTTTATTCCTTTGGAAGCATTTTATGGCCAGTATCACTATCCGTAATCTTTCACCTGAAACCAAAGCAATGTTGCGCATACGAGCAGCACAAAATGGTGTTTCTATGGAAGAAGAAGCACGTCGTTTGTTAAGCAATCCCACCGCATCATTCACACCACTATTACAAGCAAGTGCTGTTGAAATGCAATCATTGCAATCAAAATCTGTGCTTCTCATTATCGGTGGTGGAATTGCTGCCTATAAAGCACTTGATTTGATTCGTCGTTTACAAGAACGTGGAGCGCATTTGAACATTATTATGACAAAAGCGGCTCAAAAATTTGTTACCCTCTTAGCAGCTGAAGCTCTGAATGGTGGCGTTGTATATAGCGATTTATTTTCACGTGAAAAAGATCATGATATTAGTCATATTCGACTAGCACGTAATGCTGATTTAATTATTTTAGCACCAGCTACTGCCGATCGCATTGCAAAAATGGCTGTTGGCATAGCAGATGATTTGGCTGGTTGTGTGCTTTTAGCAGCACGCTGTCCACTTTTGATTGCGCCAGCTATGAATCCGGCTATGTGGGCTCATCCTGCAACTGTACGTAATGTAGCACAATTGCATGCTGATGGGGTTCATATAGTAGGACCAGAAAGTGGTAAAATGGCTGAACGAGATGAAATAGGTTATGGGCGTATGAGTGACCCCTTAACCATTGTAGCCTCCATAGAAACTCTTTTGAGAAAGAAAGAAAAGCCGCTTTCTGGTCGTCATTTCATTGTTACTTCTGGCCCCACGTACGAACCAATTGACCCAATACGTTATCTTGCCAATCGCTCCTCAGGCAAACAAGGTCATGCAATTGCAACAGTTTTAGAACACTTGGGAGCTGCAGTAACACTTATTTGCGGACCAGTTGATATTCCTGATCCACAAAACGTAAAAACTATTCACGTGGAAACAGCTTGTCAAATGTTAGAAGCTGTTCAAACTGCATTACCTGCTGATGGTGCTATTTTTGTTGCTGCTGTTTGTGATTGGCGTAGCCAAACGCAATTTTTACAAAAAATCAAAAAGGAAAACAACAAAATCCCACCATCTTTGCATATGGTCGAAAATCCTGATATTTTGGCAACTATCGGTCACGCTTCAAACCGCCCCCCACTTGTGATTGGTTTTGCCGCTGAAACATGTGACATTATTGTGAACGCACAAAAAAAATGTGTTCAAAAAGGAGCAGATTTCATTCTTGCAAACGATGTTTCTCTTCACACTGATGGAACAAGTGTAATGGGTGGAGATACAAATAAAATTTGTCTGGTTAGTAGAGAAACTGTTGAACAATGGCCATGTATGAGTAAACAACAAGTAGCTGAAAAATTAGCAAAGATTATTGTGTCATTTTTTCATTCTCTTTCCCCCACTGATTAAAAGAAGAAAGAGTTTCTTATTTCAATAAAAATAAAAATTTTTAAAAGTTAATGATGTTTTAAAAACACAACGTAAAATAAGAGATAAATTTTAATTACTACAATTTACGTAAGGACCATATGATTTACCAAACAGAACTTATATAAAACACCATTTAATCTATCTCTTGTTTTCTATTCTTCTCTTCTTATCTATCGTTTATGATTTTTACCGCTACTTATTTGGCCTTAAAACGCCTTTTCACCCCGCAATATTGCATCATGATGTTGAAAATTTTGGGGCTTACTTGTGTTGTTTTCATCATTATATGGCTACTCATACACAAGCTTTTTATGCCTTATCTTTGGCTTTGGATTACGCATTTTTTCCCCATATTAACAGATTGGACAGGATTATTAAAACTTAGCACATTAATCATTTTTAACTTTGGTCTAGCTTTTTTGGCGCCTTTTCTGATTGCTCCAACTACTGCTATAATTGGCAGTTTTTTTGTTGATGCCGCCGCTGAAATTATTGAAAAAGAAGATTATCCCAATGAACCTGTTGGGCAAACTATGTCGTTTACGTCTTCGCTTATTCTCTCTTTAAAATTTTCTGTCATAAGCCTTTTAGGTAACGTAATTGCCTTTATTTTATTTTTCATACCAGGTATTAATTTGATCGTTTTTTATGTTATTAATGGCTATATGTTAGGTCGTGAATATTTTTTGCTCTCTGCTTACCGTTTTCAATCCCAGAAAGAAGCCCATAGTTTCTTACGCATCCATCATATGACAGTATTTTGGGCTGGTTTAGTGATTGCGTTTTTCGTTTCTATTCCCATTATTAATTTAGTAACACCACTTTTTGCGGCTGCCTTTATGACATATTTATATAAAATGCTCCCCCATAATCACTCTACACTTATTACATTAAAATAATTTACACTTAATCAAATAGTCGACCTACGAAAGAGGCATCTTATTCCAGAATTAATTTTATATTTAATATAATCTGACGATACTAAAAAATACAAAATTACATATTTAAAATATAATAATCTATTGAAACAATTAATTTTATTAATAAAACGTGTTTATTTTATTGGTTTTATTTTTCTTATAAATGCACAGCTTAAGTTAGTAACACTTGTAATTAAGATTATCATGCCGCTTTTAAAGCTATATACTTATAACTTAATGATTCAAAATCACCACATCATGTATTCATAAATTGCAGCAGATTTTTTAAAAATTCATTTTTATGGACAGCATTTTCCCATATAAATTTTCGCTCTTATTATTTATAAGTTATTATAATACTATAGTATTAAAGTTCTTTCGGCTGAAAATTTACATTATTCGGTTGATAATTTAATCATTGTTGACTTATTACAAAAAACAGATGAAAAAATTTTCCTGCTAAAATGAATAATGAACTTTTATTTTAGCTATTAATATCTCAACAATCAGTAACAAACAGATACCAAAATTTTGCAAAATAGTTTAAATTTTGTCTATTATGTTTTTGCAGTAAATGTCACTAATCAAATATTAAAGGAAATATCTTTGATTAACCAGATTAACCCTACAGTTAAAGTGACCAAACAATACATCCTTACCTGCTACAATAGGATTTAATATTCAAATAAATAAACAAGCAAACTATATCGCTAAAATTGTTAACAGATTTATTAAAGGGAATACTCTTAACTCATGCCATTGTTGCTCTATTAAATAAACAAGGGAAGCTAAAATGATATATTGAAAGCCAACACTGGTAAAAAATAAAACAAATAGTTGATTAATCAGTCAAAAGAATCCGACTATTCAATCCCAAATGCCCTTAAGCCATATAAAGTGTATAACATCTAAAGGGAGATTACCAAATGAATTGGATTACAAATTATGTTCGTCCTAAAATTAATTCTATATTAGGTCGTCGCGAAATTCCAGACAATCTATGGATCAAAGATCCTGCTAATGGTGAAATGGTATTTCATAAAGATTTAGAAGCTAACCAATATGTGAGTCCTTCTTCCGGTCATCACATGCGTATTAGTGCAAAAAATCGTCTCATGCATTTTTTTGATGATGGTGCTTATACATTACTTGAAAATCCAAAAGTTGTCACAGACCCATTAAAATTTCGCGATACAAAACGCTATACTGATCGGTTAAAAGAATATCGCTCTAAACTCGGTGTTGATGATAATATTTTAAATGCACGAGGAACTATTGAAGGTTTACCAATTATTGCCACCGTTCAAGACTTTGCCTTTATGGGTGGATCACTTGGCATGGCTTCAGGGGAAGCTATTATCAAAGCTTTTCATACTGCCATTGAAGATAAATGTCCTTTAGTTCTTTTTGCTGCTTCTGGTGGAGCACGAATGCAAGAAGGAATATTGTCACTAATGCAAATGCCTCGTACAACAGTAGCAATTGAAATGATGAAAGAAGCAAAACTTCCCTATATTGTGGTTCTAACCAATCCTACCACCGGTGGTGTAACTGCTTCTTATGCTATGTTAGGAGATATCCACATTGCTGAACCTGGAGCCATGATTGGTTTTGCAGGGCCACGTGTCATCCAACAAACCATTCGTGAAACTTTACCAGAAGGTTTCCAAAGTAGTGAATATTTGCTTAATCATGGTATGATTGATATGGTTGTATCACGCTTGGAAATGAAAGCCACTATTGCACAGCTTTTACGTTTGATGATGAAACATCCTGCACCTCAAAAACCTTCTTACCCATCATCTCAAAATTCTCAAACAGTATTTTCTGAAACAAATGCTGCTTAAATTATGAAAAAAAGCCACACACAAAAAGTGATTGATGATTTACTGGAAAGCTATCCAAAAAAATTTGCTCCTTCTTTAGAACGTATTTCTCGTCTTTTAGAGTGTCTTGGCAATCCACATTTAAAACTTGCACCCATTATTCACATTGCCGGAACAAATGGTAAAGGATCTGCTTCAGCCATTTGTCGGGCTTTGTTGGAAAGTGCAGGCTACCGCGTTCATGTATATAGCTCTCCCCATTTGGTGCGTTGGAATGAACGCTGGCGACTAAGCGGTCAATTTGTCACAGATAGCCAACTGATCAAAACAATTCACCAAATTATAGAAGTAAACCGTAACGAACCAATCGCTGTTTTTGAAATTCTCACAGCAGTCGCTTTTATGTTGTTTAGCACAAACCCAGCTGATGCAATAATTGTAGAAGTTGGATTAGGAGGGCGTTTTGACGCTACCAATGTAATTAAAAAGCCAGCTGTATCCCTTATTATGCTTATTGACTATGATCATGAAACCTTTCTTGGCAACACTATTGAACAAATCGCTTTTGAAAAGGGGGGAATTATCAAACAGACTGTTCCTGTGGTCATTGGCAAGCAAAATTATGATATAACTCATTCTATTTTAAGCACTCTTGCTGATAAAAATAAAGCACCTTATTCTATTTTTAACCAGGATTATCAAAGTTACGAAGAATATGGACGTATGGTATTCCAAAATAATCAAGGTTTAATGGATTTACCGCTTCCTAATCTTATCGGTGCTCACCAAATTGCTAATGCTGGCGCTTCTATCGAGGCAATTTATCAAGCAGGATTTCAACTTTCAGAACAAACAATAAGCAAAGCCTTGCGCAATCTTTACTGGCCAGCACGAATGCAGCATCTTACCCATGGACGATTAGTTGATCAACTTCCTCTCAGTACCGATTTATGGCTCGATGGTGGCCATAATCCTGCTGCTGGAAAGGTTGTTGCAGCAGAACTTACACAATGGAAAAAAAATCAAACCGCCCTATTATTATGATTGCCAGTATGCTTAAAACTAAAGACACTATTGGTTATTTTCGTCTTCTGGCTAATCTCGTAGATAAAGTTTATACGATCCCATTAAATTCTAATAGTGCAAGTGTTTGTCCTATAATCTTAGCCCAATCAGCTCAAAAAGTAGGGCTTAGTGCTAGCCCGCAAACTAATCTACAGACTGTTTTTCATAAAATTAGTTTAGAACATAAAGACGCAATCATCTTTATTGGTGGCTCTCTTTACTTCGCAGGTGATATTTTACGTGACAATGAAACACCACCATGCTAGAAAATTCTCCTTCATAGAGCTTTAATAAATAGAATTTTTTATCATGAAACTTGATTGCACTCTTTATCAACATCCTAAACTTATCACTGTTTTCGGTGGATCAGGTTTTGTAGGGCGACATATTGTTGAAACTTTAACCAAACAAGGATATCGCGTTCGTATTGCTGTTCGCTATCCACAAAAAGCTTACTACATGTTACAAGTAGGTGAAGTGGGCCAAACCCAAATGCTTGCAACTGATGTTAAACACCGTGCTTGTGTTGCCCGTGCATTACTTGGAGCAGACGGTGCAATCTTTCTTCCAGGAAGCTTAACGCAAGCAAGCCAGTCGAATTTTCAAAATGCACAAATCGATGGCGCAAAAAATGTTGCAGAATTATCAGCTCAAGCAAATATTCCGCTCATTCACATATCCACACTCATCGCCAATGATGAAAACACCTCATGTTCTTATGCCCATGTCAAATTTACAAGTGAGCAAATTGTGCGTCATAGTAATCCTCAAGCAATTATTATGCGCCCATCGGTTATTTTTGGACCGGAAGATTGCTTTTTTAATACCTTGGCAAATTTATCTCGCTTTTCGCCTATTATGCCACTTTTTGGTGGTGGGCAAAGCAAATTGCAACCTGTTTATGTTGGTGATATCGCTGAATTTGTTGCACGCGCTTTGGAAGGAAAGATTGCTTCTGGAAAAAGTTATGATCTTGGTGGACCTGTAGTTATGACATTCCAGAGTATCATTGAAAATATATTAAAAATCATTCACCGCAAGAAAATAGTTTTATCTATGCCTCTTTCCATCGGTCTCTTCATTGGAAATATTTTAGGAAATATCGGTAAAATACCCTTATTACCAGAACTTATGACTGCTGATCAAATACGCTTTCTACAAATAGACAATATTGTCTCTCAAGAGGCTATTAAAAATGGACGGACTTTAGAAGGGGTTGGAATTACTCCTAAAACAATGAGCGCTATTTTACCCAGTTATCTATGGCGGTTTCGTCCTCAAGGGCAGTTTTCTAAAAGTTTATCAGCTTAATACACATTTTTTGCGATTAAATTGATAACGCTTACACTTAAAAAAGAATAAGATGTACTGATACTCAAATTTTACTCATACGGTATTTTCAGACAATATAACCTTATAAATAAATTCTTCGGCTTCCTCTTGCGATGTTAAAACCACTGTAAACTTTAGTGTTTTATTTTATCAATAGAATTTATGATATTCTTTATTGCCTGTTGTGGGTATGACCATTCAATATATCGATATATTGTCTATAAGCTACAAACTCATGAAAATTTAAAATCATATAAAGAAATCTTTATATGTGTGTACATTTTTTAAGCTTCTTTAATTACTATGAATAAAGTAATCTTAAAAGAATAAAAATAATAGCTTAAATATCACGTTATCAAGGATACCGAACTTGCTATTTATAGCTAAGAAATCTGGTATTTCTCACCAAAAATGGAAATATTCAATCTGATGATTTGTCGTAAAAAATTTTCTTCTAACTAACCTTTAAATGAGGCATATATTTCTTGTATAGAAAACTATAAAAATAAAGTAACCGTTTTACTTAAATATCCTAATGAAAAAGTTGCATCCCTTTATCTTAATCGGTTAGAAATAAAATCAAATGTTTTATCGGAAGATATAAGCTACCTATATTGGAGTTACCTACAAAAACCTTATAACCCAAATCATCACCGTTATTAGAACATTTCCCTGGTTAAAAAGGAGATGCATCGTGCAAAACTTTGGTGACTATACCTCCAAAGAAAAAACTCAAAAAATCATTCAAATTTATACCAGTATTTTTTGCTTCTTATTCTTTTTTTCTCCATTACCAGCTGTTGCTCAATCGTTAGCATTCCCCTCTCTTTCTAACTTCACTTGGCCAGATGGTTCATGGCTTATTTTAGCTATCTTTGGGGGTATTTCTTGCACCTCACTGCTCATATGTATAGCGGTTATTATGGCTATAAAAAGAGCTTCATGGAAACCGTTGAAAATGATTCAAGCAGATTTTTTTGAAAAGCTTAAATATTATGAATGGCTTTTTGAAGAAACAGAGCAGTGCCTTCTTATTTGGGAAAATCCAACAGCCTTACCGCATATAGTTGGTAATATTTCTGCATTACAAAAAATGGAAATTAACCAGAAAAATTTTCAATGTTTTGGGCGTTGGCTTGAAGAATCATCTCTAAGACAGCTTGATAAAGCACTGATTCAATTGCGTTGCAATGGTTGTCCTTTTGAGCTTTCTATTACTACGACAAATAAAATATTGTTGCAAGTTACAGGCGTCATCGCAGGAACAGCGGCCATCGCGCGTTTTCAAGATATTTCAACACAGCAAAGTGAAAATATTCGTTTACAGAAAAATATCGCCGAGTTACTTCAGGAACTGAACCTACAACGTAACCTTCTTGATCATATTCAAGAACCTGTATGGATCCAAGACTGTAAAGGGAAAATCTGCTTTATTAATCGCGCTTTTCGAGAAATAACAGGCTTTAAAGAAGGCAGCAATCATATAACTGATCTTTTCAATGAAGCCACACAGTGCAAAACAGGTGAAGCAGAAACAGTTTTTCAAGAACATGTGCATACAGTTGTTGATGGAGAACGGCGCCACTTTCACCTCACCCGTGTCACAACAGCAGAAGGGATGGCAGCTTTTGCTCGTGACGATAGCGCATATGAAAATCTTACCAAAGAAATGAGACGAATTCTTCAAAACCATTGTGAAACACTCGACCAAATTTCAACAGCTGTGGCAATTTTTGATACTCATCAAAAATTAAAATTCTGCAATCATGCCTTTAAGGTTTTATGGCCACTGGAAAATTCTTTTTTAGAAAGTGAACCAAGTCATTCATTGCTTCTTGAACAGTTGCGTGAAAAAGGATTTCTTGGTGAACATCCTGATTGGCGTGCATGGAAAGAAGAGCTTTTTAAAGCTTATCAGCAAATAGAATCGGATCAACAAATTTGGAATCTCCCTGATGGACGTACAGTGCGAGTTATTGCTAGCCCTCATCCGCAAGGAGGTGTTACTTGGTTTTACGAAAATCTTACTGAAAAAATTGATCTTGAGCGACGCTATAACACATTAATCAAAATACAAGGTGAAACACTTGATAAACTTTCTGAAGGTGTAGTGGTTTTTGGGACTGATGGTCGCCTTCGTTTATCAAACCCAGCCTTATCAAAATTGTGGTCTTTACCTTATAATTTACTAGTAGAAGGAACCCATATTACACAATTACAAACCCATTGTTCAACTTTAACAGTGGGACAAGAATGGGAACAATTTACCAAATTCATTACCGGTTTTGCTGAAAAACGCGATGCATATTCAGGTCGCATAGATTTAAAAAATGGAACGATTATTGATTATACATTGGTACCATTGCCTAACGGACAAACAATGCTAACGTTTGTTAATGTTACCGATAGTGTTCATATTGCGCGCGCACTACAAGAAAGGAATGAAGCTCTAGAAAGTGCTGATCGTTTACGCAATGAATTTGTCCAACATGTTTCTTATGAATTACGTACACCTCTTACCAATATTATTGGATTTTCTGACATTTTACGCGACCAAATTTTTGGCTCTATCAATGAACGCCAACATGAATACCTTGGCCACATCCAATCAGAGTCAAATGCCCTTTTGAACATTGTTAATGATATTCTTGATCTTGCGACTCTTGATGCAGGCATTATGGAATTGGACATTAAACCAGTTAACATTTCCGATGCTATGGCACAAGCAGTTGCTCGAGTAGAAGAACATCTTAATGGGCGCTATATCACATTTGCACAACAGATTTCTCCTTCTTTAAATTTTATTTTGGTTGATGCAACACGTTTGCACCAAATTTTTGTTAATATACTCAGTAATGCTGTTAATTTTGCAATGGAAGAAAGCACAATTGAATTTTGTGCAAATAAACAAGGAGACAACATTGTTTTTAGCGTCCATAATGAAGGGTCTGATATCCCAACTGATATTTTGGATCGTATTTTTAAACGTTTTTCTTCTCGTCCGCATCATGGTGGACGTGCAGGAGCGGGTCTTGGCCTTTCTCTTGTCAAAAGTTTCGTTGAACTCCATGGTGGACATGTTAAAATTTTAACGGGTACGGGCCAAGGGACAACAGTTAAGTGCTTTTTTCCAGTGCAAAAAGAGGATATAATTTCTTAATCTTATTTCTCGTTATTATAACAATTTTTTCTATAAATTTCACGGAATTCTTTATGAATTTTAGTTTTTTTCTCGAAAATGAAGAAGTAACTAAACTTTTTGCGCAAGATTTAGCCCTTGCCTTAAAACCAGGCGACCTTGTAACACTCCAAGGCAATCTTGGAGCAGGAAAATCAACACTTGCCCGCGCACTTATCCGTGCACTTGCTAACGATAACACATTAGATGTTCCTAGTCCTACTTTTACTCTTGTTCAAAATTATCAGCTTCCACAATTTGAAGTTATTCATGCCGATTTTTATCGCCTTTCTATGGTAGAAGAAATTGACGAATTAGGGCTTCATGAAGCACGTGAACAAAGTGTTTTATTGATAGAATGGCCAGAAAAAGGAGCAGATCTCTTAGGGCCTGTTACCTTTGCCATCACCTTACAACATGAAAACTGTGGACGTTACATTACTATAACATCAGCAGCACATTCTTTCCAGCGCTTGCAACGGTCCTTTGCCATTCGCTCCTTCCTAAAAACTCACGGACGTGGTTATGTTCACCGTTATTTTTTAGCAAGTGATGCTTCAGCACGTTCCTATGAGCTTTTGGTTGATGATCACCATCAAGAAGTTCTCATGGATGCAGCAATTATGCAAACAACACATGATGCCAATTCATCTTATTCAGAAATAACACATCTTGCAAAAGATATCCGCCAATTTGTAGGGATAAGTCGGCTTATTTTGGATAATGGATTTTCTGCCCCTCGCATTTTTGTTGAAGATTTTGAAAAAGGTCTTTTAATTTTAGAAGACCTAGGGCGCGAAGGACTTTTAGATCAAATAGGTAATCCTATAGAAGAGCGTTATCTTGCTTGTAGTGAACTATTGGCGACTTTCCATCAAAAATCATGGCCTTCAGAAAAACAATTTACAACATTTTTACTTCAAATTCCCTGTTATGATTATCAAACTATGCAAGCAGAACTTTCCTTGCTGCTGGACTGGTATATACCCTTTCAAAAACAAAAACCTTTAGACGAAAAACACCGTAAAGCTTTTTTTAACTGTTGGCACCCTTATCTTGACATGTTAATCCAAGGAGAAAATACCTTTGTTATGCGTGATTATCATTCGCCTAACATTCTTTGGCGCGCTCATAAAAAAGGAATTGATCGTATTGGTCTTATTGATTTTCAAGATGGTTTGAAAGGTCCAACAGTCTATGACCTTGTTTCTTTAACACAAGATGCACGTTGCTATATTTCACCAACATTGGAAGCAAAAATTCTCGATGCTTATTGCAATGCACGTCGTCAAGCACCACGATCTTTTAATGAAAATGAATTGCGTAAACTTTATGCGCTTGCCGGTGCTCAACGAGCTTCAAAAATTTTAGGAATTTTTATACGACTTCATCAACAAGATGGAAAATCATCTTACCTTAAACATTTACCCCATCTTAAAGATTATCTTGCCCGTAATCTTTCACACCCAACTCTTGCTGATTTACAAAGCTTTTATCAAGAAATGGGTATACTTGCAGACACACCGTAGACATCTAACCATTGAGCGCATTATCATACATCTTATACACATTTTCTCATGAGTAGGAAACAATTTATGAAATTTATTTGGTATCATTAAACCACCTTTTTTAAGTAGCATCTTTTTTAAGCAAAATCGTCTTCTCTTATTCTTAAAGTGCAGATCTCCTCTTGATTAATCATACTCTTTTTGCTCCATATAAATGGGATATTATATCTTTAGTCCTTACAAATCTTATTGTTTTAATCGTTATGTGCCACAAAACTATAAAACAAAGCATAATGATTATATTATAGCTGCAACCCAATACTTCACTCCTCTCACTTCTGTTTTGGAAAAACCACTGTATAAATGCAGTTTTTCAAGCTTTTGCTAATTAAAAATTAGTATACAATGGCAATAATCAAAAGATAACTAAGATGGAATCTTTATGCTTTCAAAACAAGGCTCAATGGCTCGTAAACCACGTGTATTTTCTATTTCCCCTGGAACTTCTTTTTTGCCTCATTTCGTTGATGCACTTCTCTCAGGCAGCCTTATTGATGATTTTGCACCAAATGGAGATATCCAAGCTGCTCTTGTTGATACCCTTATTTATGTACCAACACGGCGTGCTGCTCGTGCTTTACGTGCGACCTTTGTTGAAAGAAGTCATACACGATCGAGCTTTTTGCCCACTATCCGCCCTTTAGGAGATATAGATGAAGAGAGTTCTTTTTTTACTGAAAATCATGACAGTATTTTGACACTCAATCCCCCTATTAAAGAAAGTGAACGTCTTCTTCTTCTAGCACGCCTTATTCGTCCTTGGCGTGAAAATCTGCCAGCTCATTTACGTGCTATATTTGGTACAGAAGATGTGCTTATTCCTGCTAATACCGCTGATGCAATTTGGTTTGCTCAAGATTTAGCAGGCTTGATGGATGAAGTTGAAACAGAATCTGCAGATTGGTCAAAACTCAAAGATATTTGCCCTGATATGGTTGCTGAATGGTGGCAAATTACTTTAGACTTTTTAACTATTATTACACAAAATTGGCCTCAAATTTTAAAGGAAAAACAACGAAGCAATCCGGTTGAATGGCGCAATCAAGCACTCAAAATACAAGCAGATATTTTACACCGCACACAACCTGATAAACCTATTATCGTTGCTGGTGCAACAGGTTCTATTCCTGCAGTTGCTCATCTTTCAAAAGTGGTTGCCTATCTGCCCAAAGGAGCCGTCGTTCTCCCAGGGCTTGATCTTTATATGGATGAAGCGCAATGGAATGCATTAGGCACAATGAATAAAGATACAACAACTCTTGATTGTTTTGATCATGCTCTTGGTGCTTTTAGTCACCCTCAATATCATTTAAAGAAATTTTTATCTCTTATGAAATGTCAACGCATTCATGTGAGTGAAATTGGTCAAAGAAGTATAATGCAAACAAAACGCGCTACCCTTGTATCAGAAGCGCTACGACCTGTTTCTACTACAGATCAATGGGCACAAATCGTGCGTGATAATTATGAAAATGTTTGCGCAGATTGGTCCCTGATTGAAGCAAGTAATGAACGCGAAGAAGCTTTAGCCATTTCTATTGCTTTACGTAATGCCATTGAAGAGCCTCAAAAAATTGCAGCTCTTATTACTAATGACCGTAATTTAGCACGCCGTGTTGTCGCTGAATTACAACGCTTTGGGATTGAAGCAAATGATTCAGGTGGAATGCCACTTGCTCATACATTGCCTGCAACCCTACTACGACTATTGTTAGAGAATGTTTTTAAACCTGGTGATCCTATCGCTTTTCTATCTCTTCTTAAACACCCACTCACAATTCTAGGACAAAATCGTCAGCGTTTACGTGAAATAGTAGAAAATTTTGAACTATTTGTTCTTCGAGGTAGCCCTAATCACATCAACCTTTGTGAATGTGATCAATTTCTTGAAACATGGGTGCAAACATATTCCTATAACATGTCTGACAACTGCCCCCTTGATCCACAAAAAACCGAAGAAGCACGATCGCTTTGTCACCTTTTGGTTAAAGCAGTTGAACCACTAGCATCTTTGATAAAACAGGATAGAGAATGTACCATCAATGAAGTTGCAAGAGCAACTGTTGAGGCATTTGAAAATTTTGGGCGAGATGATAATAACTCTTTTGTGCATCTTTATCAAAATGAAGCAGGAAAAGCTTTATCAATTTTTTTGCATGAATTGGTGAGTGATCAATCAGGATTAAAGTTTTATCTTTATGAATGGCCAGCTATGTTTTCAGCTCTTATAGCAACCCGCTGTGTAAGCCCTTCCCCCGGAGGGCATCCGCGTTTGTTTATTTGGGGGACCTTAGAATCACGCTTACAAACAGTCGATACAGTTGTTCTTGGTAGCCTTAATGAAGGGTTTTGGCCCTCAACAACCCGCAATGATGCTTTTTTATCGCGACCAATGAAAATGACACTAACTCTTGAACCACCTGAAAAGCGTATTGGTCTTGCAGCACATGATTTTCAATGGGCCATGGGAATGAATAAAGTAGTGATGAGCCGAGCTACACGAGTTAACCATATTCCTTCTGTTCCCTCACGCTGGTTGCAACGTTTAGAAACAGTAGTGGGCAAACAAGTTTGGAAACAAATCTGCTCACGGGGAGAGACATTTCTCCATTGGGCAAAAATGCTCGATAAAACAGATACGATCGGTTTTACACCACGACCTTGCCCTGTACCACCACTTGATATGCGCCCACGTCATTTCTCAGTGACTGAAATAGAAACATTGCGCTATAATCCTTATGCCATTTATGCTAAAAAAATCTTGCGCCTCAAACCACTTAAGGCACTCATTTATAGCCCCTATGCAGCTGACCGTGGAATCTTATATCATGCTATTCTTGCCGCTTTTTGCACACAAATAAAAGACCCAAACGTTGCTCATGCATTAGCGACATTTCTGGCTATTGGGCGCAAAGAATTTGACAAATTAAATTTGCCTTCTGACATTAAAGCAATTTGGTGGTCAATTTTTGAAAATTTTGCTCCTTTCTTTATTAAATGGGAACAAAATCTCGGACCTCGTAAACGACATGTTGAAGTTTCTTCTCAAAAAACGCCTATAGGCACAACAGGCGTCACTCTTTCAGGGCGTGCTGATCGTATTGATATTTTACCTGATAAAATGGTTGAAATTCTTGATTTTAAAACCAATACTCCTCCTTCATCTAAACAAGTTCGCGCTTTATTACATCCACAATTGGCATTAGAAGCAGCTTTGTTAATGCAAGGAGCTTTTACAGACTTTCAAGATCTTACCCCTTTAAACTTATTTTACATCCCCCTTAAAGGAAAAGGTCCAATCAAATCCCAATCGATTATTTCATACAAAAAGAAAGCAAAAGATCAGACAAGTGCAGTCTTACTTGGTCAAGAAGCATGGAAACGTCTTATCGCATTGATCCAGTATTATCAAAATCCACAACAAGGTTATCTTTCACACGCACTCCCTTCACCTCATCGTTATGAAGGTGATTATGATCACTTGGCTCGATTATCAGAATGGTCTAGTAATTTTTATAAAGCAGGCTCATCATGACTACTTTTTTTATTCCCGAAGCAGCTCTTGATGCACAAAAAAAAGCGACACATCCAAAAACAAATGTATGGGTTTCTGCAAATGCAGGATCTGGCAAAACCCACGTTTTAAGTGAACGCGTCATCCGTTTGCTTTTAAACGGCACACCTCCAGCACGCATTTTATGTCTAACTTATACCAACGCAGCTGCTTCTGTGATGCAATCGCGTATTTTTCGCACACTCTCTAGTTGGAACGAACTTAATGATGAGCAACTCCAAACAGTTTTATCGCAACTTGAAAATAAGCCCACAAGTGCACAAAAACTTGCTCATGCGCGTAAACTTTTTGCTCGTGCCCTTGAAACACCAGGTGGCTTAAAAATTCAAACCATTCATGCATTTTGTGAAGCCTTATTGCATCAATTTCCGCTAGAATCTAATATTGCTGGTCATTTTGAACTTCTTGATGATACAAATCGAACACAGTTATTGCATCAAGCCCGTTGCCAACTTTTGGCACATAGCCATATACAATCGGCTTTAAAAGAGCTATTTAAAATTATTAGCGAAAGTACATTTGATCAGTTGTTACATGAAGCTGCTCAAAAACAGCATGAACTTTCTGACTTCTTACCGTTCATTTTATCTAAAAGTGGAGAACAGCAATTACGTGCATTCTTTAATTTAACTCCCAATGAAACACATTCACAAATACTTAAAGAAATCCAACAAACCGCTTCATTGTCTTCTTATACCTTCAAATATTTTCAAACCTACAGTAATAAAAAAGCAACAGACATTATAGCGAAATTTTCTCAGTTAGCGACTGTCTCAGATGAAGAAGATATTATAGACGTTGTATCAAGCATTTACTTTACAGCTGGAGGTATACCACGTAATTTTTCATGTCTTTTTTCCAAAAAATTAGATGAAACTTCGTCTTTTATTCAAAAAGAGATTGAAGAAAAACAAAACAAAGTCTCTGTTTTATTAGACAAATATCAAGGTATAAAACTTGTTACACTCAATATGGCCGCTTTTCAAATTTGTGCTACTTATCTTAAAATCTATGCGGATTTAAAAAAAGCCAATGGTCTGTTAGATTTTGATGACCTTATTGAACGCACACTCTATTTATTGCAGCGTAAAGGTGCAAGTCAGTGGGTGCAATATAAACTTGATCGTGGCATTGATCATATTCTTATTGATGAAGCACAAGACACAAACCCTGAGCAATGGCAAATTATTCAGCTTTTAGCACAGGAATTTTTTGCAGATTATAGTCAACACACAAACATCCGCACTATTTTTGCTGTTGGTGATGAAAAGCAATCTATTTATTCTTTTCAAGGTGCTGAGCCAGAAAATTTCGCTAAAAATGGCCGAATGTTTCAAAAACAAGTGCAACGCATTAATCAAAAATTTGAAAAAATACAACTGAACTATTCTTTTCGTTCTACAGCTGATATCCTCAAAGGTGTTGATCTTGTATTTGAAACGCCGGAAAATTATAAAGGACTTTCAGCAGACAATGTAAAAACAGTGCATGAACCTGTTCGCATTAATAGCCCAGGTGAAATTATTTTATGGGACACCATTTCCAAAGAAACAAACGAACTTCCTGATGATTGGCATTTAACTGTTGATCATTTAGATACACCTGAAATATGCTTAGCAAATAAAATTGCCGCAACCATTGCTGATTGGTTGAACTCAGGTGAAATGCTTCCAGCAAAAGGACGCCTGCTGCGTGCCAGCGACATTCTGGTTTTAGTTCGTAAGCGACATGATCAATTTGTACCTGCTCTTTCTCGGGCACTTAAATTACACAATGTTCCTGTGGCTGGCGCCGACCGTTTACAGTTAACCAGTCATATTAGCGTGCGCGACTTAATGGCACTTGCACAGTTTGTTTTGCAACCACAAGATGACCTTTCTCTTGCTTGTGTTTTAAAAAGTCCACTTTTTTCGCTTAGCGAAGATGCACTCTATCATCTTGCAGCAAAACGCACAGGATCACTTTGGCAAAGTCTTTGCACCCACGCTTCATCACATGCATCTTATAAAGATGCTTTTGAAAATTTAAGCAAATACCGTACCTTTGTTGATAAAATGCCAGTTTTTGAATTTTATAGCCATATTCTCAACAATGATAAAGGACGACAAAAAATCCTTGCTCGCCTAGGATCTGAAGCAAATGAAATTCTTGATGCTTTCATGGATTATACACTCACGATTCAACAAACCGGTTTGCCAGGACTGCAAGCCTTTTTAGAAACATTGAGTGCCAATAAACCAGAAATCAAACGTGAACTTGATCAAAACCATGAAGAAGTTCGCATTATGACTGTCCACGCTGCCAAAGGATTGGAAAGTGCTGTTGTTTTTTTTGTTGATCCGGGTAGTGCAATCTGGGATTCATGTTATACACCTCACTTTTTCACATTTTCTTTGAATGGAAGACAAGCTCTTATTTGGCGCCCAAATACACAATTTAACAAACCTTTTGAAAAAGCACTCTCATATTTAAAAGAACGTGCAGAAGAAGAGTATAAGCGCCTTCTTTATGTGGGAATGACACGCGCTGAAGATCGATTAATTGTTTGCGGTTATAGCAGTCAACAAGAAAACCCTAATACATGGCTAAAATTAGTAAAAAAAGCTCTTCAGCCCCATACCGTTGCTATAAAAGACTCGACAGAAGATGTAGCAGCTTGGCGCTATTCTATTACACCTTCTTCTACCCTAATAAATAAGGAAACACTTGATGAAAATAACCAAACATTGCCACCTTTACCTGCTTTTTTTCATCATAAAATGCCTTCAGAACCAGCTTTACCAAAACCCCTAAGACCTTCTGTTGCTAGTGCTTTTATTGATATTGACACTGAATCTTTCCCTAATCAAACACACTTTAGCATTTCACCTGTTTTAGGAGAAAAAAATACAAACAAAATTTTTACTATCGAATATGGTAATTTGGTTCACCGCTTACTACAATATCTGCCTGAGTGCCTTCCCCAACAGCGTTTTGATTATGCTCAGCGCTATCTTAACATCAAAGCTTCCCATTGGCCTGAAATTCAAAGAGAAAAAGCGCTCCATCAAGTTTGTGAGTTGTTAGAAAATCCACATCTCAAATCCCTTTTTTCCGCTAATTCCCGAGCTGAAGTTTCGCTTATGGGTACTCTCAAAATTCATGGTAAAGAACAGATAATTTCCGGCCAAATTGACCGTCTATGTGTCACTCAAGACAGTGTTCTTTTTGCTGATTTTAAAACAGGAATTCCACCAGAAAATGAAATTACTATCCCCCAAAATTATTTATTACAAATGGCTCTTTATCGAAAATTGCTGCAAACTATTTATCCAGATAAAAATATCGATGCTTTTCTTATTTATTGTAGAGAAGCGAAAATTTTTACACTTACTCCTGAAAAACTCGATACATGTTTAAATGAATTGGCCTGATAAAAAAGAAAAAACTTTTCAAAAGATCTTGTCCTCCTTTATTTTATCATTACTTGACATTAATCGAAGTCCTCTTAATATGTAAAAAGAATATATAAAGGCTCAATTAATGACATGTATAAAAGCTGATAATAGCAATTTCGAAAATGAAGTTCTTACCTCTTCCACCCCTGTTGTAGTTGATTTTTGGGCAGAGTGGTGTGGCCCTTGCAAAATGATTGCACCAATCCTGGACGAAATTTCAATAGAAATGCAAGGCCAAGTGAAAATTGTCAAAGTTAATATTGATGAAAATCCAGAACTGGCTACGCAATATGGAGTTCGCTCAATTCCCACTCTCTTGATGTTTAAAAATGGAAATATCTCATCTCATATGGTTGGTGCCGTTTCTAAAGGACGCCTTTGCGAATGGATTAAAGAAGGGCTTGGTTAAATTTTTTTTATTTATATAAAGAAAGAAAGTTCTAAAGAGCTCTTTATCTTCTTAAAACGATTTTCTTTGCTGAAAATTATTATTTAGAACGGATTTGATAATCTTTAAAAGGTGAAAATTTTATTTTTGGGGCTCGTTCTGCTTCATAATTCAATGAAAAATGATTTTCTGCTAAAAAAACCGGATCACCATCTAAATCATGAGCAATAGCAGAGCGGTGGTTTGTGAGAAAATTTTGAAGTTCATCTTTATCATCTGAAAAAATCCAACGACAAATATTAAAACGCGCTGGTTCAAAGTTCACGGGTAAAGAATACTCCACCTTCAGTCTTTCTATTAAAACATCAATTTGCAAAGCACCAATAACACCAATAAGGGCAGGTGATCCATCGTCAGGAATAAAGAGTTGAACAACTCCCTCTTCAGCCATTTGCCGCAAAGCTTCTTTAAGCTTTTTTGCTTTCATGGGATCGTTCAAACATACGCGACGCAAAATTTCTGGTGCAAAATTCGGTAAACCTTTAAAGAGAATATCCTCCCCTTCAGTCAGAGTATCACCAATCCGCAAAGTTCCGTGATTAGGAATTCCGACTACATCACCAGCATAAGCTTGATCAGCAATTTGGCGTGAACGAGCAAAGAAAAATTGCGGTGTCGAAAGCGTTATTGGTTTTCCCGTCCGAACTAATTTTGTCTTCATACCACGCTTAAGCGTCCCCGAACATACCCGCAAAAACGCAATCCGATCACGATGATTAGGATCCATATTAGCTTGAATTTTAAAAACGAACCCTGTCATTTTGGATTCTACAGCCATTACAGTGCGCTGATCAGCCACCTGATCACGAGGATTTGGACCAAAATCAACTAACGCATTTATTAAATCACGAACACCAAAATTACGTAAAGCTGAACCAAAATAAACAGGTGTCATATGACCTTCACAGAAAGCTTGAAAATCAAAATTTTTGCACGCATTACGGGCAAATTCTGCTCCTTCAACAAAAGATGCACGCTGATTTTCAGATAGTAAATTAGAAATCTCAATAGGTCCAGAAACTATTTGTGGAGTTACTTCATCATCATGTTGACGAAAACGATTATGATGAAGATCAAAAGTACCTTTAAAATCTTTACCTATACCTATGGGCCACGTGATTGGAGCAGTATCAAGAGCAAGTTTTTCTTCAATTTCATCCAAAATTTCTAGGGGATCACGCGCCTCACGATCCATTTTGTTAACAAAAGTAACAATAGGAATGTCCCTCATTCGGCAAACTTCAAATAGCTTTAATGTCCTGGGCTCAATTCCGCGTGCACCATCCAATACCATGATAGCACTATCAACCGCCGTGAGAGTGCGATATGTATCATCGGCAAAATCAGCATGGCCTGGAGTATCTAATAAATTAAAAATATGCCCCTCATATTCAAATGTCATCACAGATGTTACAACCGAAATACCGCGGTCACGTTCAATTTTCATCCAATCAGAACGAGTTTGAATACGGTCTTTTTTTGCTCTCACCTCACCAGCAAGTTGAATAGCTCCACCAAACAGTAACAATTTCTCTGTTAATGTCGTTTTTCCTGCATCAGGGTGAGCAATAATCGCAAATGTACGCCGCCGCTTTACCTCTTGCGCTCTATTTTCCATTATTCCCCCCCTAAAATCGTGCAAGCACTTCAGCAATGAGCGCACGCATTTTATCAATTCCATAAAGTGCAATAAACGATCCAAACCTTGGCCCCCGTTCTTGCCCTAAAAGGACTTCATAGAGCATTTGAAAAAAAACATTCGAAACACCAGGACCCCCTTCAGGGCTTTTTTTGCTATGATCTTGATAACGCTCGGTTAAACGTGCAACATCAAGAAGCGCATTTTGAATTGTATTTTCATCAACAGTTTCTGGAAGGCTGGCTAATTTTTCGTCAATTTTAGCCAATGTTAAACGTTCATCTTCATCAGGTATGCGAAATTTCTTGTTTGGTTTTACAAAAATGCCAAAATATTTAATGGCAAATTCCACTAATTGATCAAGCATTGGGTATGTTTGCGGATTTGCTCCTTTAGCATAGCGAGAAATAAATCCCCAAAGTACTTCTTTATTTTCAGCATTTGAAGCACTTACTAAATTCAATAACATAGCAAAAGATACAGGCAAACTAATCTGTGGAGGGCAACCATTATGGATATGCCATACGGGGTTATTTAGCCGTTCTTTCCACAACTGACGATTATAAGCTGAAAGATGTGCATAATATTCATCAACAGCTTTTGGAATGACATCAAAATAAAGTCGTTTTGCCGTTTTAGGCTTTAAAAACATATAAAGTGCTAGGCTTTCTGTTGGTGCATAAGTCAACCATTCATCAATAGTCAAACCATTCCCTTTAGATTTGGAAATTTTTTGCCCCTTATCATCTAAAAAAAGCTCATAATTGAACCCTTCAGGCGGATTACCATCAAGTATTTTGCAAATTTTAGAAGAAAGAGTGACAGAATCGATAAGATCTTTTCCTGCCATTTCATAATCAACCCCAAGCGCTTTCCAGCGCATTGCCCAATCCACCTTCCACTGGCATTTAACTTTTCCACGTGTGATTTCTGTTTCAATTGTTTCACCTGTTTCAGGTTCTATATAAGTGACAGTGCCTTTCTCAACATTACGGTCAATCATTGGTACCTGTAAGACTTTTCCAGAAACAGGAGAGATAGGTAAAAAGAGTGAATATGTTGCCCGCCGCTCTTCACCCAATGTTGGTAGAATAATGTCCATAACCTGGTCATAACAGGCGAGTATTTTTAAAAGTGCTTCATCAAAACGGCCAGAGTTATAATAATCAGTAGAACTGACAAATTCATAATCAAAACCAAAGTGATCAAGAAAAGTGCACAAACGCGCATTGTTAGCTGCTCCAAAAGAAGGATAAACATCCCCAAAAGGATCTGGCACACGACTAAGTGGCTGACCAAGATAACACTCCATCTTTTCACGGTTAGGTATATTATCAGGAACTTTGCGCAAACCATCCATATCATCAGAAAAACACAAAAGTTTTGTTTTAACTTGATTCTCAGTTAAAATATGAAACGCATGGCGTACCATGGTCGTGCGTGCCACTTCTCCAAAAGTACCAATATGCGGCAAACCAGAAGGTCCATAACCTGTTTCAAATAAAACGCTCTCTGGATAACCTGCTTTTTCATAACGCTTGATAATTTTACGTGCTTCTTCAAACGGCCAAGCTTTCGACTGGGCAGCTGCATCAATTAATTCGGATGTAAACTTAAGGGCCGCACATTGATCACGCATTTATAATTTTTATCCTTAAATTAAATTGTTTAATACCATGGTGTATGGTCATTGAATTTATTCGTCAATAACAGCAAAGTTAAAAGTAGCAAAATTCTTTTATCTCATTTTATTACTTTACAATAAGCCTTGCCTTATACTTTAATTGGCTTTTTTAAGTGTCGTTATTTTAAACTTTACCTTACTACACTTACTCCAAAAGAAAACAAACCCTTTCACATTGAAGACAACATAGACAAATAACATATCTGTTGTTGGTAAAAGTGAGTAATAAAAAACTCTATTAAATATTCTGGCTAAAAGTTATTTTTTCCAGAAAAAATATTAAAGCAGTTTTTTATTATTTCATCCATAATTTTGATGAATGCATTTCTAATGTGTGCAAGCGTAAAGCGTTTAATTTAATAAAGCCAGCAACATCTTTAACTTTAACATTGGGGTCAAGAGCATAGGTAGAAAGTTCAAAACGTACTTGATCATTCCCTTTTCCTGTTGCGCCATGAGAAATTGCATCTGCATAACGTGCATGCTTTAATTCTTCCCCTTACCCAAAATCAACTGTAAAAGTTACAACTTTAACACCGAGTTCGTTTTGTAACCATTTAAGAATGATTGACGTATCTAATCCTCCTGAATAAGTTAAAACAACTTTTTTAATATCTTGCCATTTTTCACTTTAAAGATCTACATTATTTTCCTTCTTTTTTTATTCAGAAATTAACTTCATGCAAGCAATCAAAATAAATTCGCTTTAAACAGTATTAAAAGGATGCAAAAAAGAATGAAAAGCTTAAAAAAAATGTGTATGTGAAAGTTTAAATTATAGCAATCTCTTTATATAAAGGAAGTTTAAATGTCATTTTTCCCTGAATGGCCTATTTTTGTACAATTCGCTCTAACATCTTTGATTTTAGCGCTTATCCCAGGACCTGATATAATGCTTTCAGTGGGACGGACTATTGCACAAAATAAAAAAGCTGGGATTATGTGTGCCTTTGGTAGTGCAACGGGTTTTGCCATTCAAGTTACTGCTGTGGCTATTGGTCTATCAACACTTATTGTCACTTCACCGAGAGCTTTCTTTCTTCTGAAAATTGTTGGTGCTTTCTTTCTTCTATGGCTTGCTTTTCAAACATTGTTAAAAAACTCAACATTTTCCCTACAACAAACATCCCCACCAAAACATCAAAGCCTCAAACGTAATTATCTTGCAGGAGTTGGAATTAATCTCTTAAATCCCAAAGTTATTCTTTTTAATATGACTTTCTTACCTCAATTTATTGATGTTAATGACCCTATGGTCAAACAAAAATTGTTTATTTTGGGGCTTTCCTATATTCCTATATCTTTACCCATTACAATTTTATTGGTTCTTATGGCCAACAAATTTTCCACGAGTTTAAAGGAAAACCCTTTTTACATTCGCATGCTCAATTGGCTTATTGCCGCCATCTTCATTATTCTTGCTTTACGTCTACTTATCATTAAAGCGCACTAAATTAAGTTTATTTATCCCTAGTTGTATTTTCGCAGTGCAATCGCTCAGATTTACGTAAGCGTTCTGAAGCTGATTTTAGCTGTCCACAGGCAGCTAAAATATCGCGACCACGCGGCACTCGAATGGGTGAAGCATAACCTGCTTGATTAATGACATCAGCAAAACGTTCAATTTGCTCCCAATCAGAACATTGATAATGACTTCCCGGCCAAGAATTAAAAGGTATCAAATTAATCTTAGCAGGAATACCTTTAAGCAATTGTACTAATTGTTTAGCATCATCCAAACTATCATTCACATCTTTCAGCATAACATATTCAAATGTAATTCGTTTTGCATTAGAAAGACCAGGATAATTACGACAAGCGTCCATTAACAGAGCAAGCGGATATTTTTTATTGATTGGTACCAATATATCTCGTAATGTATCATGTACAGCATGGAGAGAGATTGCTAACATAACTCCAATTTCTTTTCCGGCTCGTATAATTTCAGGAACTACTCCACTTGTTGAAAGTGTGATTCGCCGTTTCGATAAAGAAAGTCCATCACCATCAGATGCAATCAATAAAGCTTTTTTGACCGCTTCAAAATTATAAAGCGGCTCACCCATACCCATCATAACAATATTGGTAACTTTGCGCCCTTCGATTGAAACGGCTGTACTATCAGGTGTACTTTTCTCAGGAAAATCACCCAAACGATCACGTGCAACTAATAATTGCGCCAAAATTTCTTCAGCCGTCAAATTACGAACAAGTGTCTGTGTTCCTGTATGACAAAAAGAGCAGGTTAATGTACATCCTACTTGAGATGAAATACATAAAGTACCACGCCCTTCTTCAGGAATATAAACCGTCTCAATTTCAACAGGCTTTCCAGCACCACGCGCTGGGAAACGCAAAAGCCATTTACATGTACCATCGTTTGATGTTTGTTCTTCAACAATTTCCGGACGCATAATAGAAAAATGATCTTGAAGCATTTTGCGCATTGGCTTAGCAATATTTAACATTTCATCAAAATGTGAAACACCACGCACATAAAGCCAATGCCAAAGTTGACGTACGCGCATACGCGTTTGATGTTTTGGCACACCAATTGCCTCTAAAGCTTGCACCATTTCATCATGCGATAAGCCAATTAAGGATAGTTTAGATTCCTCCTTTATCCCAATATCATTTACTTTAAGCACTTGACATGCACCACCTGGTTGAAAAATCATATAAAATAGCTATTGATTTCCAGTTTAATAGCTATTCTTAAAATTATAAGCGCTTTAATGACATTTTTGCGCCATATTTAATGCAGCTGTTACCCCTTTTAAGGAATAAGTGTAAGTAGTATCCGTTCCTCGTTTTGAAGTCGCCTTTACCACCATATCTTTACCTGAACGCATAGCAGAAACAAGCTGTTTTTCCATCTCCGATGATGCTAACCAAGCTGATGAATCCTTTGTAAAAAAGTCAAAATTTTTATCTCCAACGGTTACAATAACTTTTGACCCTTCTTTAAGTGTATAACCAGCCATAAATTGTGGTTCGAATATAACAGGTGAATCAGAACGTTTAGTTACCAAAAAGAAATTATCACCATGATTAACAGTTGTTGGAAGCGCACTTAAAGGTACTGATAACACATAGCAAACTGTATTTTCTGATGATTTATAAGAATAAGCTCCCCAAGCTTCAAATTGATTTAAGCGGTTTGGTGTTTGTGCCCATGTTGCTCCAGCAGCAGCTAGAATCATCACAGACGTAGCGATAAAAGTCTTTTTTAACATCTTCATTTAGCTCACTTCTTTATTCTCTTTAACAAAATTCTTTTATTAATGAAGCCCAACAAAGGCTGGCTAAAAATTTAGCATTATTGTTGTTAATTATTTAACAATAAAATAAGGCTTCCAATTAAAATAAGCCTTTCATTCTGGTGTAACTTTTTGGCTTTTATAGAATATAATTTTTTTATTTATAACCAAATAAAAAGACAACACTCTGATTTCATTTCGTCAAATTTTGTATAAGGAACTTATATTTTCGTAAATGAGTATATTTTTGCCGTTTAAAATAAAAATATACCCTGCTCTGTTTGGTAATTTGATTGCAAAATAGAACAAAAAATAAATACATTGTCAAATCGTTAAGCAACAAATTGTAAACTGTATACAAATGAATTATTACACAACTTTGAAAAAACATATTTTTTGTGGGAAATTTTGAATTTTAAAATCTTGTTGTTATCATTAATCGATATCAAAAATTGGATCTACACGCATAAAAATACAAGAGCAGTTTTGTTTCTATATTGATCAATTCTTTGCCCTATACACAAATACAAACACTTTATGTTCACTTACTATAATGCGTTTAAAGCTCAAGCAATTAACAAACTTCACATTACTTATCAATTAAAGCCAACTTTTAAAGTTGTGTGTGATGCTATTTACGCCTTTTCTTTATTTTGCTTATTCAAAATAAATATCGCAAAATCATCAAATATTATGTACCTTCTAACTTTGAAATACTTACAAAAAAGACCAGCAGGATATTAATCTTTTCTTTTTTGAATTAATTACTTTAACATAAATTATGTCACATTCAGTCTTCGATTACTTCTACCATAATACATATATGTACTAATATTGTCTTTCAGGCTGCATTTAATGTTAAATGTTGAAGTAATAAAGCATCAAGTGCGTCAACATCATGTGTATTGCGTAATTTATCAACAACGTCAGAATAATGCAAAATGCGCATAATTTGCGACAAAGCTTTCAAATTATCCGTGCCAGCATGCTCTGGTGCTAAGAGTAGAAAAATAAGATCAATAGGTTCATCATCAAAAGTTTCAAAATCAACTGGATGTTCAAGACGAGCAAAGATACAGATATTTCGATCAATACTAGGAAATTTCCCATGAGGGATTGCAATGCCATTTCCCACACCAGTTGATCCCAATTTTTCACGCTGTAAAATAACATCAAAAACCATACGCTCATCAAGGCCTGTTAATTCATTAGCTTTCTTAGCTAAAATTTTCAGGACTTGTTTTTTCGAATTTGCTTTAAGCACCGGAATAATTGCTTCTGGTGCAATTAATTCACTCAAATTCATAATTTATTTCCTTTTTTTACGCCTGAATACTTATTTACAAACCCCAAAATAGTACTAATTTTTAGGAATTTTTGTCGATTTCTGTCAATATCTTATGTATGCTATTTTTTCATAGTAACTATGAATTAATTTTTTTAATATCACTATTAGCTTGATGATAAACACGCTCACCCTGTTCTCAATAACATTGGGAAAACAAAAATAAAACTACTTTGTCAATCAAAATTTAATTCCTGCACTAGCAATAGTTATCATCATTTCTATTAACTTTTCAATTGTCATAGTTGATTTGTAACCTTTAGAAAATCGTTTTCTTTCTCACAATAAGCTCCATAATATCACATACATATTGAATTAAAGTAGTATTTTCATTTGGAGTATTAGCGTATGACTTAAAACAACTAATGATAACGATAAAACTATATAAAATACATTCAACCACTTTATCAAAAGCTGTGCGTACATTTTGTAATTGGTTTGATGTATGTAAAAATGTAGCGATTTTTAAACGTGCAATGTAATCAACAAAATAGCATAAACTTGATTTGACAACTACACTATAAACCGTAACATTGTCATTAAAATATTTGGAAATAAAATCACTAATACATTCAGAGTGAAGAAATAAGAAGAAAACAAATTTTATTATTTCGTTCTGAGCCTAAAAATCACTCAAATCACGAGACTTTTTATTTTATTAAAATAGCATCATAATAATGCATGTTAATAGAAAGTTTTATAACTATGTAATGGAAATACGTAAAGTAAAATGACTATCTAGTAAAAAATCTCATCAGCATTATTAAAATGCAATTGATATAAAGCAGCATCTTGCCCCTTATAGTTATGATCTTTTAAATTTAATTTGATCTTCTACAGCACATTAAAATAATCAAAGAGAAAACTGATTGCCCAAATAAATTCTGCGGACATCAGCATTATTGATAATATCGTTCGGACAACCATCAATTAATACCTGTCCTTCATGAATAATATAAGCGCGATCAACAAGATTTAATGTTTCACGCACATTATGATCGGTTATCAAAACACCGATACCACGTTGAGTTAAATGATGAACGAGTCGTTGGATATCAGAAATAGCAATAGGGTCAATTCCTGCAAATGGCTCATCAAGCAACATAAAATTCGGGCGTGAAGCTAAAGCACGTGCGATTTCAAGTCGCCGTCGTTCACCCCCAGATAAAGAAATTGCTGGTGTTTTGCGTAAATGATCAATTTTGAATTCACATAAAAGTGCATCCAATTCTTCACGACGTTTAAAGCGATCTTTTTCGATCACTTCCAAAACAGCTTTAATGTTATTTTCTACTGAAAGACCGCGAAAAATAGATGCTTCTTGTGGTAAATATCCAATACCCAAACGCGCACGTTGATACATTGGCATATGGGTGACATTAAACCCATTAATTTCAATTGTTCCCCCATCGGCTTCAACTAAACCTGTAACCATATAAAAACAAGTAGTTTTACCAGCACCATTAGGGCCTAAAATACCTACAGCTTCACCGGTGCAGACATTAAAAGAAACATCTTTGACAACCTGCCTTCCTCGATAAGCTTTAACTAAATGACGCGCAACTAAAGTTCCTTTTAAAGGTTGTTTTAAAGCTTCACTTGCAAAATCATATCTAGTTGTTTGTTTTGTTTTTTTGATTTTAAACATAAAATCTTAATAGCTATCTTTGACTTGATTTTAAAATGATTGAAGCACGATTCTTTTTCTCAAACACCTGACAACCTTCGAGAAAAGCTTTTCCACTTTCCATATGTACTGTTAACTTGCACCCTGTCGCAACATTATTATTATCTTTCAAGACAACTTTATTACCTGTCAAGATCATCCTATTTGATTGTCCATCAAAAATACCTTTATCACCGGTAGCAATTTGCGAAGCTATTTTAATATAAACTTTTCCCGATGCTTCCATTTTCTTAATACCTGTTACATCAAAACCAACAGGCGATATTGATTCCACACTTTTCTTATTTTCACCAATTGTTTTATGTGTTTTATCATAATAAACAATTAACTGTGATGTTTGCATCAGCCGCTCACCTTGAACAATTGAAACATTGCCACTAAAAATAGCAATCTCTTCTTTATCGCGTATTTCTAAGGAATCTGCATGCAATTCTATGGGCTCTTTACTATTTGATAAATTAATCCCAAAATGGGTCTCCTCAGCATGTCCCAAAACCACTGTCAATCCTAATGTTCCTACGATTAAAGCCAAATATAACCTCATTTGTTTTTTATATGATGTTCTTGGCTGCACTTAATTATCCTCAATTTTCCCATTTGTTTATGTATAGATTTATCTTCCATAAACATCATTTAAAGATTCGTGTTGGCTTTAATTTATTGCTTGTCAATCACTAAATGCACATCACCTTGAAAATATATCTTTTGCCCTTTTTCACGAATTTGCAAAGCATTTGCTTTAAGAGATAAGCCTGCACGTTTAATATGTACATATTGATCGGTCTTCAATTGTCCTTCAGATAAATCGATATCAGCAGCTATAAATTGTGCGACCATATTGTCCTGTGTTTTGATTGTAAATGGCTTATCTAATTGTAAATGATTATTAATATGATCATAAGTTCCACTTTGTGCCTGGAGAAAAGCTGGCCCCAATTTGCCTGAAGGTATCTCAGCTATAATACCTTGTAATCCAATTACTTCAGAACGTATAGAATCTTGAAAAACTTCTTGTGCTTCAAACCAATAAAGCTTGTGAGAATTCGTATAGCTTTCTAATCTTGGATTGACCATTATCAATTTTACTATCTCATCATCTTCACTTTTTAAAACCACATTACCAGAGGAAGCATAAAGAGAAAAAAATATAAACCAAGAAAAAACCAGCGCTATAATTAATGCCACGAGAGGTAAAAAGATTTTTAACAAACGGATTCGACACGAATGATGATATGCTTTTTTAAAAATATCATCAGAAGATGATTTTATTGAAAAATCTTCACGGTAATTGTGCATAGTCATATTTGTTTATCTCTCAAATACTCTACTTTTTTCAATTTGTAGCATCTCTTAATATGTATTTTTAATTTGCTTCTTGCAATCTGACTGCTCTTAGTTTTATTCTGTTTTTATTAATCTATATGTGCAACACGCACATATGGAATGCGTAATTGGTAAAATATAATCTTTTTTGTGTAAATAGAGAGGCTATTTTGATCAAATCAGAGCTCATACAAATTATTGCTCGTTATAACCCACATCTTCTTCAGCGTGATGTAGAAAATATTGTAAATGCTGTTTTCGAAGAAATCTCAACAGCGCTCATTAATGGTGACCGTATTGAACTTCGTGGTTTTGGAGCTTTTGCCGTCAAAAGTCGTTCAGCGCGCAATGGTCGTAATCCACGTACAGGTGAAACCGTTGTAGTTGAAAAAAAATGGGTTCCTTTCTTCAAGACAGGTAAAGATTTGCGGGATCGACTGAATAAATGAGTAAACTAATGACAACCAAACGTATTCTTTTGGCAATTATTTTAGTGCCTCTTACAATTTTTTTGATTGCTTTTACTGTAGCTAATCGTCAAATTGTTACTTTGACGCTTGATCCTTTTCGAACTAATTCTGAAAATTTTACTTATCAAGCTCCCTTTTTTGTTTGGCTTTTTATTTTTCTTGCTCTTGGCATTTTGTTGAGTAGCGCAGTGCATTGGCTTATACAACGTCAATATCGTAAAGCTCTTAAAAAAAGTAAAGCAGAGCTTGAGAAATTAAAGACGTCGATTGTTAAAAATCTTAATATAACGACGCCTTGATGAATTTCACCCTTATTGTGTTTGACAATAAATCTTAAAGGTATTCTTGCGTTTTTTATAATGTTTAATTAATTTCAGACTTTCACATTGTTCTAGCAAAAAATTCTATAGTTTTTCATAATAAATCTTCTTGCAAAGAAAGTACTATGACACCAAATATGTCTGCAAAATGCTTTCAAACACATTTCAATGGTGTATACCCGCAAGAAAAAATACCTCTTATTTTAGAAACAAGTCCCAGTGCAGACTATGCCTTAATTGACTCCGGTAATGGACGAAAATTAGAACGTTACGGCTCTTACCATATTATCCGACCGGAAGGTCAAGCGCTATGGAAACCCGCTCTACCAAAAGAAAATTGGACTAATGTTGATGCTATTTTCAAAGGCAATCGAGATGAAGAAGGTATTGGTCGCTGGCATTTTCCAAAAAAACAACTTGATGCAACATGGCCTCTTTTTTGGAATGGTTTGCCTTTTTGGGGACGTTTTACTTCTTTTCGTCATGTAGGCGTTTTTCCCGAACAAAATGCTCATTGGCGCTTGATAGAAGAACAAATTATTCAAGCCAAACGCCCTATCAAATTGCTCAATCTTTTTGGTTACACAGGCGTTGCTTCTTTGATTGGTGCACGTGCAGGTGCAGCTGTCACCCATGTTGATGCTTCTAAAAAAGCTATCACTTGGGCAAAAGCTAATCAAGAAAGAGCAGGACTATCAGATCGTTCCATTCGCTGGATCTGTGACGATGCTGTAAAATTCGTTGAACGCGAATTACGTCGTCAAAAAACCTACGATATAATTCTTCTTGATCCTCCTGCTTATGGACGTGGACCTCATGGTGAGGTTTGGCAATTATTTGATCATTTACCAGAAATGATTAAAAATTGTCGCAACCTTTTATCTGACAAACCATTATCCATCGTACTTACAGCCTATACTATTCGTGCTTCCTTTTATGCACTTCATACCTTAATGCGTGACGAATTCATAAATTTTGGGGGTACAATTGAATCAGGAGAACTAATTTTGCGTGAAGAAATTGCTGGACGCGCTCTTTCTACTTCTCTTTTTAGCCGTTGGATTGCTTGAATATGGATACACAAAAAACAGGTCAAGTTAAAGAAATTACTTCTCTTAGCAATCCTATTATTAAAAGCCTTAAAGCACTCAATCAAAAGAAGAACCGCAATCGAGATGGAGTCTTCATGGCAGAAGGGCTTAAACTGGTGATTGATGCTTTAAATCTTGGCTGGGCAATCCAAACACTCATTTTATCTAAAAATAAAGTTGGTAACAGCATCATTGAAAATATTGCTGCACATACCGTAGCTCATGGTGGTTTTGTCATTAAAGCTTCACAAAAAGTTATGGAATCTATTACCCGGCGTGATAATCCGCAAACAGTTGTTGGCATTTTCAAACAACAGTGGCACCCTATTGAAATGATAAAAGGACTAACTCAAGATGTCTATATCGCGCTTGATCGTGTACGTGATCCTGGAAATCTTGGTACCATTATCCGCACTGCAGATGCAGTGGGAGCAAAAGGGATTATGTTAATTGGCGAAACGACAGATCCTTTTTCACCCGAAACAGTACGCGCAACAATGGGATCAATTTTTTCTGTGCCACTTTACCGTTTTAGTGAAAGCGCCTTTTTGAATTGGTCTACACGCTTTAAGGGTATCATTGTTGGGACACATCTTAAAACATCTGTTGACTATCGCAGCGTTGATTTTAAAAAAGGTCCTATTATACTTTTAATGGGAAATGAACAACAAGGTCTTCCAGATGTCCTTGCTAATCGCTGTGATCAACTGGTGCGCATTCCGCAAAATGGACGTGCCGATTCACTTAATTTGGCTATAGCTACAGCTGTTATGCTTTATGAAATTCGTCGTCCTTATTTAACACTTGAACCCACAATTTAACACTTGAGCTCATGTGAGGTCAAAATATGACACACAAGTCATTATCCTTCCTTTTTTCTGGTCTGTTTATTACAATTCTACTTGATCAAGCAATAAAATTTTGGGTTGTACAGACCATACCTTTAGAAACAAAAATTCCGCTTCTTCCTTTTATTTCGCTTTACCATGTACGCAACTCTGGCATTGCATTTTCATTTCTTTCTTCTTTTTCCCATTGGGGACTCATTGCTTTTACGCTCATTATTATCATTTTCCTTCTATGGTTTTGGAAAAATATCGAGCATGATAAAATTTTAACACACTTTGGTATTGTTTTGATCCTTGGTGGAGCAATTGGAAATCTTATTGATCGTGTTCGTGTCCATTATGTTACTGATTATATATCATTCCACATTGATGGCATCTTTTCTTTTGCTATTTTCAATCTTGCTGATACTTTCATAACACTTGGATCCATTGCCGTGTTAATCGATGAATTTCGTATTTTGCTTCGAAAAAAACATTATACCAATAATGATACTTCTATAAAATAATGTATTATTTCATTACTTATGAAGCTATTTCTGCCATAAATATAACCTCTTATTTTACCCTTTAATATTGACGGTATAAAATTGGCTTGGATAGTACTCCATTTTGAATTCTTCTTAATCACCCAAAATAGAAAAATTTTTAGTATTCATTAAAAAAACAAAGTATTTAATTAAATTTTTGAAATTATGCGCATTAATAAATACTACTGAATATAGCTAATTCTTTTCAGGTTTATTCGAAAAAGTTGTTTATTCTAGCTACCGACAAAATAGATTATCTAATCTTTTTAAATATTATTGAAGAGATTAAATATTTCCCATTAAAATGTGCTCTTTCATTACGAATTTGTAAGTTTTCCTTTCAATAAAAGTCTCTTGTAATTTTTAAATAAATCTCCATAATAGAAGAAGCGTATGCTGGATTTTACCAGCAGCGTTTAGGGTTGTTTATATGAGCTTAATAATAGCTTATATAACGTTATTAAAAGGAATTTTTACCTTTTAATCCCAACTCGTGATGGAACATATGCTAAAGGACTTTTTATTATGGCTGATTTCAAAAATTTACGTTCGGCGTCTGTTTCTCATGCCGATGCATCAATCGATCAAGGATTGCGCAGTTATATGCTGGGCGTCTATAACACAATGGCCATTGGTTTACTTATTACAGCTTCTGCTGCTTATATAATTGCATTATTGGCCACAACAGCAGATATAAATCAAGCGGTTGCACAAATTAATGGTAGCGTTTATTTAACATCATTTGGAGTGACATTTTATACGTCACCTCTATCTTATGTCGTTATGTTTTCACCGCTTGTTGCTGTATTATTTCTTAGTTTTAAAATCAATACGCTTAGTACCAATGCTGCTCGTAGTCTCTTTTTTGGTTATGCAGCGCTCGTTGGTCTTTCATTGTCATCAATTATTTTGCGTTACACACCTGAAAGTATTGTGCAGACCTTCGTTATCACTTCTGCAGCTTTTGGCTCTCTTTCGCTTTACGGCTACACCACAAAACGTGATCTTACAGCAATGGGATCTTTCTTGTTTATGGGGTTGATCGGCCTGCTACTTGCTATGATCGTTAATATTTTTCTGGGATCAAGCGCCTTGCAATTTGCTATTTCAGTAATTGGCGTTCTCGTTTTTGCGGGTTTAACAGCTTATAATACACAAACTATCAAATTAATGTATTATGAAGGTGATGCAGATGACACTCGTGGTCGTAAAATTATTATGGGTGCGTTAAATCTCTATCTTGATTTCATTAATATGTTTGTTTTCTTGCTGCAATTTTTGGGTTCAAATCGCAATTAACTATACAGTTATTGTTTTATTGAAAAGCCTTGTTTCACACAAGAAACAGGGCTTTTTTGTTTTTAATATAAGTTCGTATTTTCTAATCCTTTGGCATTATATTTACGTGTACTGAACAACATTAACTCAAACATAAAATGATAAAGAAGCCTCATAAACCAAAATTTCGCTGGCCCACCGCATTTATCCAGCAAAAGCTTCATAAACCTCTTTTAAGTGTTATTCGTAATCGTTCTGGTCAGCGACCAAATACCGTTAATTGTGATAACGATTATGATCTTGTTGTTGCTTCTTATAATGTTCATAAATGTGTAGGTGTTGATAAAGTTTTCAACCCTACTCGCATTGTACGTGTTATTGCAGAATTACAAGCTGATATTCTCGCGCTCCAAGAAGCGGATAAACGTTTTGGTGAACGCATTGGTTTGATTGATCTTAAATTGTTAAAAGCTGAAACAAATTTGATTCCTGTGCCTTTGAATACCATGTCACCCAATGGCCATGGTTGGCATGGTAATGCTCTTTTTGTGCGTCAAGGGAGGGTGCATGATGTTTTACAAATCTCCCTACCTGGTATTGAACCACGAGGTGCTATAATGGCAGAATTAGAAATGGAGACAGGTTTTATTCGCATTATCGCAGCTCATTTTGGCTTGTTACGCCACTCTCGCAATCAGCAAGTAAAAATGCTCCTTGCACTTTTGCAAAAACGCTCTTTTATGCCCACATTAGTTATTGGTGATTTTAATGAATGGCGAGTAGGGAAAAAATCGTCATTAAATCATTTTTTCCCTTATTTTGATATCACACTAGGAACTGTACCAAGTTTTCCTTCTCGCTTTCCTTTTCTAGCTCTTGATAGAATTTTTGCTTTTCCTCCCCATTTGGTAACAAAAATTGAAAGTCATTATTCTCCACTAGCACGTGTTGCATCAGATCACTTACCAATTAAAGCTCATCTTAATCTTGCCAATGTAATGACGACGTTTAAAGACCAAATAAGCGAAAAAAACTAATGTGCCTCATTCCAGTTTTGAGCAGCAGTGACTTTTACTTTAAGAGGGACAGACAAAGATAATGCAGGCATTGCAGCATTTTCCATTACCTTTGTAACAAGGATTTTTGTTTTTTCACTTTCAGTTTCTGGCACTTCAAAAATCAGTTCGTCGTGAACCTGTAGTAGCATTTTTGCTGACAGTTTTTCTTTTTTTAAAGCACCTTCCATTTGGATCATAGCACGGCGAATGATATCTGCAGCCGATCCTTGAATTGGTGCGTTGATAGCAGCTCTTTCATTGAAAGTGCGGATTTGTGAATTCGTCGCTTTTATTTCAGGGTAATGAATACGACGTCCAAAAATTGTTTCTACATAACCATGTTGGCGCGCAAATGATTTAGTCTTTTCCATATAATCTTTAATTCCTGGAAATCTTTCAAAATAAATATCGATATAGCGACTTGCCTCATTTCGTGAAATACTTAATTGGTTTGCCAATCCAAAAGCTGAAATACCGTAAATAATACCAAAATTAATCGCCTTTGCACGTCGGCGTATATCTGAGGGCATTCCTTCTACTGCAACTCCAAATATTTGCGATGCGGTTATAGCGTGAATATCTTGATCTTGTGCAAACGCCTCTTTCAATGCAGTGATATTAGCGATATGTGCAAGAATGCGCAATTCAATCTGACTATAGTCGGCCGATAATAGTACACATCCCTTTGGAGCAATAAAAGCTGTTCGAATTTTACGCCCTTCTGGTGTTCGTATTGGAATATTTTGCAGATTGGGCTCTGATGAAGATAATCGTCCAGTTGATGTTGTTGCTAAAGAATAATTAGTGTGAACACGTCCTGTCTCAGGTAAAATGTAATAAGGTAAAGCATCTGTATAAGTGGATTTTAATTTTGTAAGTTGGCGCCAATCAACGATTTTACGTGGTAAAGTATGACCTTCAGCAGCTAATTCTTCTAAAATTTGTGCAGAGGTTGACCATTGACCATTTTTGGTCTTAACACCCCCAGGTAAACCCATTTTACCAAAAAGAATATCACTTAATTGTTTTGGTGAAGCAATATTAAATCGTTCACCAACCAATTGGTAAATTTCCTCTTCCAGAGAAAGGGAAGCCTGCGCTAATTCACATGAAAGACGTGAAAGAATTTGTCTATCAACCAGAATTCCTCGTTCTTCCATTTTTGCAAGAACTTCTATTAGTGGTCGATCAAGACGTTCATAAATTTTCGTTACTCCTTGTGCAACAAGTTGTTGTTTTAAAACTTGCCATAACCGTAGCGTTATATCGGCGCTTTCTGCTGCATAAAAGGTTGCCTGTTTTAAATCTACTTGTGTAAAAGAGGTAATTTTTTTCCCGTTATGTGTTAAGTCCTTGTAAGCAATTGGTTTATGCTTAAGCCATCGTTCAGACAAAATATTCCTATCATGAGTCGAAGTTCCAGCATCTAAAGCATATGATATGAGCATTATATCATCAAAAGATTGTGTTACAATGCCGTATTGTTTCATAATCAACCAATTATATTTCATATTATAGCCAATTTTTAATACAGCTTGATCTTCTAATATTGGTTTTAAAAGCGCTAAAACCTTCTGTGTTTCAATTTGTGTGACTACACGCCCACCTCCTAAAAGGTCGCACGCTCCTTCAGTGTGTTCTAGTGGTATATAAGCTGCTTTTTCTGGCTGTAATGCTAACGAAAAACCAATAATTTTCGCTTGTATAGGATCTGGTGAGGTTGTTTCTATGTTAAAAGCAAAATAACTTTGCTCTTGTGCTTCCAATAACCATTCTCTTAAATTTTTCTCATCAAGAATGGTTTTATAAGAGTCTCCTACATTTTTTTGGACAAGAGCCTGATCTTTACGTTTCTGTGCCAAAATCTGTGGTGAATTTTTATAAGAATCATGGGTTAATAGTGGACCAGCTTCCTCACTATCCAAGTCAGGTCCGTGAATATTTTGCGTCCACTCAATATCTACATCAAGTGCATCAATAACCTCTGCATCACATGCTGTTGCTTCTGCTACACGACGCGTTAACGTTGTAAACTCCATAGCTTTTAAAAAAGCAATTAAACGTGGGCCATCTTGTGGTTCTAAAATGAAATCATCTAAATTATTGTCTATAGGCACATCTGTTTTAAGCTTTACTAATTCACGAGAAATCTTTGTTTGCTCTCTATAAGCTTGAATATTTTCACGTCGTTTTGCTTGTTTAATTTCTTCTACATGTTGCAATAAGAAATCCAGAGTACCAAATTGATTTAATAATTGTGCCGCGATCTTAGGACCAATACCTGGAACCCCTGGAATATTATCTGTGGGATCTCCAACTAAAGCTTGCAAATCAATCATTTTTTCAGGCGTTACGCCCCATTTTTCTATGACTTCAGAAACACCGATATGTTTATCTTTCATTCCATCATATAAAGACACATACCTATTTACCAATTGCATTAAATCTTTATCCGAGGAAATAATTGTTGTTTTTGCTCCCGCCTGAGTTGCCAATCGTGCATAGGTTGCAATTAAATCATCTGCTTCAAATCCTTTTTTTTCAATGCAAGGTAAATTAAAAGCTTTTGTAGCTTGTCGTATTAGAGCAAATTGAGGAATAAGGTCTTCAGGAGGAGCTACACGATTGGCTTTATATTGAGGATAAATTTGTTTACGAAATGTATCAGACGAATAATCAAAAATAACAGCAAAATGGGTTGGCACAATACCAACAGCTGTATTGCGAGCATCACAAAGTAACTTCCATAACATGTTGCAAAAACCGGCTACAGCCCCTACAGGAAGCCCATCTTTTTTACGTTTTAAGGGTGGTAAAGCGTGATAAGCACGAAAAATGTAACCTGATCCATCAACTAAAAATAAATGATCTTTTGTTTCCATGATAGTTTCATTTCTTTATTTTAGAGCAAAACAAATTTATTTTTATATTTTTTTCGATCTCATTTCAAAATTTATAGAGTTGCCTCTGAAAAGCCATTTTTTTGTTTTTATAAGGTATAAAGCCGTTGCATTTTATTAGTACCGAGAGCTTTTCTTTGTTATTATAGGATATGATAGCTTTCATTTTACTCCTTCTATGATAGCTAAGGTACAATGTAGCGGTAAGGTCGTTGTGGTGTTCCCCTCCCCACAACGGCCATATTTTTAGGAGTTGTATTATCTGATACCAATTTTCAATAATTTTTCAAAAAAAGCCTCAAATTTTTATTGGTAAATTTTAAAGTTATTCCATAAAGCTTTATTGCCTATTTTCCTAACTAAATCAGCGTGCATATTTTTTTCTTGTGTGCTTAACCTTGAAGGTAAAACGTGGGGACGAACTTTAATTGTATGGGGAATATTCTTGCCATTTTGAACATTTTCATCAAGGTCACTATTGTTATCAAAACTAAGTACACCCTGTTTTCCACCAATTAATTCAATATAAACATCAGCAAGAATCTCTGCATCAAGTAGAGCTCCATGAAGAACACGATTACTATTATCAATTCCAAAACGTTTACATAAAACATCAAGAGAATTAGGTCCCATAGGGAATTTTTGCCGTGCTATAGCTAGTGTATCAATGACATTATCAACACTGATAAGCGGTTTATTGATCCGCCCTAATTCCGCATTAAGAAAGCTTATGTCAAAACTTGCATTATGAGCAACCATTGTTGCACCATCGATAAATTCTAAAAACTTATCAGCAATATCTTCAAATTTCTTTTCATTTTTTAAACGTTCATTGGTCAATCCATGAATCGCTACAACTTCATCAGGGATAATGACTCCTTGCGGATTTAAATAAACATGGAATTGACGTCCTGTAAGATAACGATCAACCATCTCTACACAACCAATTTCAATAATACGATCGCTGTCTTTATCTAAACCCGTTGTCTCGGTATCAAAAATAATTTCACGCATTTCTTTAATTCTTTAAAGATACATCCTTTAGTAAACTCTTTATTATATGAAAAACTTGTTGACGTGTATTATCTAAACTTTTTCCCGTATCAATCACAAAATCTGCACGTTCTTTCTTTTTCTCATCGGATATTTGTTTGGCATTGATCGCTGCAAATTTTTCCTCACTCATATTTGGACGATTCATTACACGCTTCTTTTGTATTGCTGATGGTGCAGATACAACAATTACACTATCTACTCGATTTTCACTGTTTGTTTCAAAAAGAAGCGGAATATCAAGAACTATTAGTTTTTTTCCCTGTTGGCGTGCTCTGTTAACAAATTCTTTCTCTTTTTTCCAAACTAAGGGATGAATTATTTTTTCTAAAGCTTTTAGTTTTTCGTGATTATTTATCAAAACTTTAGAAAGTTTTAAACGATTAACTTGACCATTTTCAACAACACCTGGAAAAGTACGTATAATAAGGGACAAGACCGGCTCACTACAATAAAGTTGGTGCACTACTTCATCAGCACTAAAAACAGGAACACCTGCTTGTTTAAAAAAACGAGCAGTTGTTGATTTGCCCATGGCAATTGATCCGGTCAATCCTATAATTTTCATATTTTATTTTCACTCATATCCTCTACAATCGCTGTTCGCAATGCTTTTGTTACAAGCGGTCTTATTCCAAACCATCGCTCAAAACCAGGTACAGCCTGATGTAAAAGCATACCAAGTCCATCGACTGTTTTCAAACCATGAGCTTTTGCTTGTTGCAAAAAAGGGGTTATCAATGGAGTATAAACAACGTCTGTTATCAATGCTGTTGGTTTTACTTTATGAAAATCAAAAAAAACATCTTTTTGTTTGTTATAAAGATTTATCATATCCACAGAAGTTGCATTAACAATAAGATCAACTTGATAAAGTATCTTATAAATATTATGCCAATCATAAACCTCAATAGGTTTTCCAAAATACTCAGCCAAATCGTTTGCATGCTGTCTTGTACGATTAAACAAGAAAATACGTTCAAACCCACGTTTTTTTAAGATATATAAAACAGCGCGCGCAGCGCCTCCTGCACCAAAAACAAGTGCTGTTTCTTTAACCCAATCAGGAGTAAACTCATCAAGATTAGCACTAAAACCATATGCATCAGTGTTTGTGGCACAAAGTTTTTGCCCTTCAAACCATAATGTATTAACAGCACCAACAGCTGTTGCTACCTTATCCTTATAAGTTGCTAAATGAAAAGCTTCTCTTTTATAGGGTAAGGTAACATTGCCTCCACAAAAACCCCTTTTTTGTGAAGATATAAGAAAACTCTTAAATTTTTCAGTTTTTACCTCTTTTGCAAGATACTCACCTTGTAAACCATATTGTTTGAGCCAAAAATTGTGAATCTTTGGTGATTTTGAATGATGAATAGGATAACCAGCAATAAAAGCACACGGATACTCTTTTTTTTTGCAATTTATTGCAAAATTAACCATCAATAACTCCCAAATGACGCAATTTAGCCAATAAAGGTAATAATGGTAAACCAATAATAGTAAAGAAATCTCCTTCTATTTTTTCAAAAAGGTGGATTCCTTCTTTTTCAATTTGATATACTCCTACACTTTTAAAAACATCCGCCCCTACACGCGTTAGATAACGTTCAATGAATTCTGATGAGAGAGAACGTACCGTCATATGAGCACTAAAAGCTTCAACCCAAATTTCTTGATCATTCTTGACTAAAGCTATTGCACTATGAAGAGAATGCGTTTTTCCTGATAAAGAACGTAATCGTTGATATGCTTCTTTAATGTCTGAAACTTTATGAAAAATCTGGCCCTCCAGATCAAGTATTTGATCACAACCTATAACTAATGCATGAGGAAAACGCTTAGAAACATTTTTTGCTTTTGCACTTGCAAGGAAACAACTCATTTCTTTAGACGTTTTAGTTTTTATTTTCTCTTCTATTTTTCGTTCATCAAAAGAAGCCGCTTCAATAGAAAATTTCAAACCAGCTTTGTTTAACAATTGTGCGCGATAGGAGCTAAGAGATGCTAATATTAACATATTTTCATCCATATTTTTATCTTCCCTCACGAAATTGTGATAAAAGTTTAAATACCGCTGCTGCAGTTTCTTCAATAGAACGTCTTGTTACATCAATGATAGGCCAACAAAAACGCTCATAAATGCGTTTTGCATAAATTAATTCTCTAGCTATGCTAGTGCGATCAGTATAATTTTCAATAGTGAAACCTTCTCCCAAATCTCTATTTTGACGAATATGTGAAATTCTTTCAGCTGAAGCAATTAAACCAACAACTAAAGTATTTTTTTCTTTTAAAAGGGTTTGTGGTAAATCAATTCCCGGAATAAGAGGTACGTTAGCAGTCTTTATTCCACGATTTGCTAAATAGATACTTGTTGGTGTTTTAGAAGTTCTTGAAATTCCTACAAGAATTACATCTGCATCTAATATACTATCAGGAGATTGTCCATCGTCGTGCTCTATTGTAAAATTCAATGCTTCAATACGACGAAAATAATCTGCATTAAGACCATGTTGTGCACTAGCACGTAAATTTGTTGGTGTTCCAAGATAAGACTGAAAAACACTTAAAACAGGATCTAAAATAGCAACACAAGGAGTACCTATTTTAGCACATACCTTACTGAGAAATTGCTTCATTTCTTCATCAATAATTGTATAAAGAACAATACCCGGCTTTTTTTGAATTTCATCAAGAATTTTTTGCAACTGTGTTTTATTACGAATCATCGGATAAAGATGTTCTATTGCCTGATACATCGTGTATTGTGATGCAACAGCTCTCACAGCAGAGATTAATGTTTCCCCTGTTGCATCAGAAATCATATATAAATGAAAGCTTTTTTTTCCTTTTGCATAGAAATTTTAACTTCTTGTTAATAAATGTGTATAGAACTTCACACTTATTCATAAAATAAAAAATTTAAAAAAATATTTTATCATTATGTACAAACTAGATGACTATGATAAATAAATTTCTCTTTTTAAAAAGAATGGGGATAATATTTCCAAAGTATTTCTATTACTTACTTTTTTTCTCTCTTCTTTGTGGACAAAACTGAGGATGAACAAGTATAATTAGTAATCCACATTAAACACAGGTTTTAATAAGAAAAATCTCTCTTTTCAGAATATCTTTTAATTTAAAAAAATTCTGAAAAAAAATTATTCATAATAAGTAACACCTTTTTATTATGAATAATAATAATATAAATTATTATATTTTTCACATATCTAATAATTTTAAATTTATTATTATATTAATACAAATATAAAACATTAAATTTTATAATATATATAGAGAGAATATATGTTTAATAATTATTTAAAATTAAAATCAAAAATTATTTAATTTAATAAGATAAGTTATCTTTTATATTTATTTAGTTTATTTCTAAACTTAACTATAACTTATACTTTTACTGTAATTATTTAATTATACACAAATTAAAGCGAGTAGAGTAATGCTTGCAGTTTAAAAGAGTTAAGTGTATAATATTTATTTCTTAATAAGAATGTTTCATTCTTCAAATTCCCCATAAACTTAGTGAATTTTTTATTCAGAAATAATTCCCCATTCTAATTAAAGAGAATATTTCATGCAAGAAATGAAACTACAGGAGCTCAAAAGTAAAAATCCCGTTGAACTTGTTACTTTTGCTGAAACATTAGAAGTTGAAAATGCTTCATTGATGCGCAAACAAGAGTTAATGTTTGCTATTTTGAAAAAACTTGCTTTGCAGGATGTAGAGATTATTGGGGAAGGGGTCGTTGAAGTTTTGCAAGATGGATTTGGATTTTTGCGATCTGCAGATGCTAATTATCTTCCAGGACCTGACGATATTTATCTTTCTCCTGCGCAAATACAGTCTTTTTCTTTAAAAACAGGAGATACGGTTGAAGGTCCTATTCGTGGGCCAAGGGAAGGAGAACGTTACTTTGCTCTTCTTAAAATTAATACAATTAATTTTGAAGATCCTGAGAAAATTCGCTATAAAATTCACTTTGATAATTTGACTCCTCTTTATTCAAATGAACGTTTCCAAATGGAAATGCAAGATTCTACAAATAAGGATATGTCATCACGAGTTGTTGATTTAATATCCCCGTTAGGAAAAGGTCAACGAGGATTAATTGTAGCACCTCCTCGAACAGGAAAAACGGTTTTACTACAAAATATTGCTCATTCTATTACAACTAATCACCCTGAGTGTTATCTTATTGTTCTTTTGATTGATGAGCGTCCAGAAGAAGTAACAGATATGCAACGTTCTGTAACGGGGGAAGTGATTTCTTCTACTTTTGATGAGCCAGCAATACGTCATGTGCAAGTAGCTGAGATGGTTATCGAAAAAGCTAAACGCTTGGTTGAATGTGGGCGTGATGTTGTTATCCTTCTTGATTCAATTACACGTCTTGGACGTGCGTATAATACGGTTGTTCCTTCATCAGGTAAGGTTTTAACTGGTGGTGTTGATGCAAATGCTTTACAGCGTCCTAAACGTTTTTTTGGTGCAGCACGCAATATTGAAGAAGGTGGATCTTTAACTATTATAGCAACGGCTTTGATTGACACAGGTAGTCGTATGGATGAAGTTATTTTTGAAGAATTTAAAGGAACAGGTAATTCAGAAATTGTTCTTGATCGTAAAGTTGCTGATAAGCGTATTTTCCCAGCGATGGATGTTCTAAAGTCAGGAACACGTAAAGAGGATCTTTTAGTAGCTCGTCAAGATTTACATAAGATTTTTGTACTTCGTCGTATTTTAGCACCTATGAATGTAACAGATGCAATTGAGTTTTTAATTGATAAATTAAAACAGACAAAAAATAATAGTGAATTTTTGATTCAATGAACACTTAGAAATATCATAGTTTTAAAATAGGATTAGTCCTGTGGATACAATCTTTGCGCTTTCAAGTGGATTGTTACCTTCAGGGGTTGCAGTTGTTCGACTTTCTGGTCCTCATGTTGTAGATATTATTAAAACACTTTGTGGTTGTTTACCCAAAGCACGATTTATGCATTATGGGGATCTTATTGCACGCGATGGTAGTCTTTTAGATTCTGCTCTAACTGTTTTTTTTCCTGGCCCCCATAGTTTTACGGGTGAAGATTGTGCAGAATTTCATTTACATGGGGGTAAGGCTGTTGTTAATCGTTTTTTAGATGAATTATCTACATTTCCTGAGTGTCGTATTGCTGAGGTGGGTGAATTTTCTCGTCGGGCATTTATTGAAGGAAAAATAGATTTAATTCAAGCAGAAGCTCTTGCTGATTTAATAAAGGCAGAAACAGAAGGTCAAAGACGTTTAGCTGTTATAGGTGCAAGTGGACATTTAACAAAACTTTACCGTAGTTGGCGTGATGAGCTTATAACAGCACGTGCTTTAATAGAAGCAGAAATCGATTTTTCTGATGAAGACGATATTCCAGATTCTGTATCTGATGAAATCTGGAAAAATATGAAAAAACTTAGCTGTTCTCTTTATGAACATATTGCTGCAGGAGAGCGCTCAAATATTTTACGTGATGGGTTAAGAGTTGTTATTGTAGGTGCTCCAAATTCTGGAAAATCAAGTATTATTAATCGTTTGGCTGGAAGACCTGTTGCTATTGTAACGGAAGAAGCAGGAACAACACGTGATGCTTTAGAAATTAAATTAATACTTGGCGGTTTACCAGTTTTTTTAACGGATACTGCTGGTTTTAGAAAAACAGAAAATAAAATTGAACAATTAGGTATCGAAACTGCAAAGCAACATATTATAGACGCTGATTTAGTTATCTTGGTTGATGATATGAATAATCCTCAAGAAATTCATTTACCAAAAACATCAGCTGAAATATGGCGTGTTGGTAATAAACTTGATCTTTGTAAAGGAGATAAGATACGTTGGTCTATACAGTTTTCAGCATTAAGTGGTTTAAATTTTGATCATCTTATAAAGGAAATAGAATCATTTTGTCTGCGTCGTGTTACTGAAATTGGTAATGTTGTTTCAGCACAAAAAAGACAACTCCAATTATTAAAAGAAGCTGTTAAAGAAATTGATGCTTCAATAAATCATATTTCTCTTGATTTAAGTTTACGTGCAGAACATCTTCGTCGTGCAAGTGATTTACTTGGACGAATCACTGGTGATATTAATGTTGAAGATTTACTTGATGTTATTTTTTCACAATTTTGTGTTGGCAAATAAATGATTCACGTGAAACTTTAAGATAGTTTGATATGGAAAAAACAAATGCAATTGTATGATGTTATCGTTGTTGGAGGAGGTCATGCTGGCTGTGAAGCTGCTTCAGCTTCAGCACGTGTTGGAGCGCGAACAGCACTTGTTACTTATCAAATATCAGAACTTGGTACAATGTCATGTAATCCTGCTATTGGCGGACTTGGAAAAGGACATCTCGTTCGTGAAATAGATGCTTTGGGTGGTTTAATGGGGAAGGCTGCAGATGCTGCTGGAATACAATTTCGACTTCTTAATCGACGGAAAGGACCAGCAGTCAGAGGACCACGCACACAAGCTGATCGACAATTATATAAAAAAGCAATTCAAGGTTTTTTACAAAAGCAAGAAAATTTAAAACTCATTGAAGATGAAGTTATTGATCTGATTATTGAGGATGGTCATGTTTCAGGTGTTTGTTTAAAAAAACAAGGGAATGTTTTTTCTAAAGCTGTGGTTTTAACAACAGGAACATTTCTGCGTGGTCTTATTCATATAGGTGATAAAACGTGGTATGCCGGTCGTATGGGTGAACGATCAAGTATACAACTTGCTGAACGCTTGAAAAAATATGATATAAATCTTGGACGATTAAAAACAGGAACTCCTCCTCGTCTTAGTAAAAAGACAATTCGTTGGGAGATACTTCCCAAACAGCAAGCTGATGAATATCCAGTACCTTTTTCTTTTTTAACAGAGAAAATAGAGCAGCCTCAGATTGAATGTGCAATCACACGTACAAATATACAAACACATCAAATTATTAGTAAAAATATACATCGGTCTGCTTTATATTCAGGAGCTATTGAAGGAGTTGGACCACGTTATTGTCCTTCAATTGAGGATAAAATTATTAAATTTTGTGAACGAGATGGACATCAAATTTTCTTAGAACCGGAAGGATTAGATAGCGATACTATTTATCCAAATGGTATTTCTACTTCTCTTCCTGAAGATATACAAATTTCTTTCTTGAAGACTATTGAAGGATTAGAAAATGTAACGGTTTTACAACCAGGTTATGCTATTGAATATGATTTTGTTGATCCTAAACAACTGACCAGAACCTTGGAATTAAAATCTTTACCAGGATTATTTTTAGCAGGTCAGATTAATGGTACAACAGGATATGAAGAAGCTGCAGCACAGGGACTTTTGGCTGGGCTCAATGCTGCTCGTCAAGTAGGTGGTTTAAAGGAAATTATTTTAAGCCGTTCAATAGCTTATATTGGAGTCATGGTCGATGATTTAGTTTCACGTGGGGTTTGTGAACCTTATAGAATGTTTACATCACGGGCAGAATTTCGTTTATCTTTACGTGCTGATAATGCTGATGCTCGTTTAACTCCTTTAGCACAACAATGGGGTATTATTAGTAATACTCGATGGAACTTTTATCAACGTAAACGAGAATGTCTTGATCAAGCACGATCAATTTGTCAAAAACTCTTTTTGACTCCCAATGAAGCATCTGCTCATGGATTACATATAAATCATGATGGAATTCGACGATCAGCTTATGATCTTTTAGCTTATCCTGGTATGAGTATAACACGTCTTTCATCTTTTTGGCCACAATTACAATCAATCGATGCTAAAACTGTTGAAGCTCTAGAAATTGAAGCACAATATGCAGTTTATTTAGAAAGACAAGCACAAGATATTGCTGTTCTTCAACGAGATGAGCGTTTAGAAATTCCTACTTCTCTTGACATTCAAGCAATTTCTGGGCTTTCAAATGAATTAAAAACAAAAATTCAGCAAGCATCACCACGCTCAATTGCTGACGCACAAAAAATTGATGGCATGACACCAGCAGCATTATCATTAATTATTACATCTATTCAGCGTCAAAGACGTGAAAAGGCAAAATCAGCTTAATGACTTTCTTGATAGAACAAAAATATCAGGATCTCTTAAATCTAGTTCCTTCTGTTTCACGTGAAACGGTAGAAAATTTAATGAGATTCGAATCTCTTGTGATTCAATGGAATAAACGCATTAATTTAATATCTCCTGCGACAGTACCAGTTTTATGGACGCGTCATATTTTAGATTCTGCTCAGATTTATCCTTTACATAATCAGTGTTTGCATTGGTGTGATTTTGGATCAGGAGGGGGTTTTCCTGCAATTGTTATTGCTATTTTTCTTAAAAGTAAAAAAGAGGACATATTGATTTGGTTGAGAGCAATGGAAAAAAAGTAGCTTTTTTACGAACGGTTATTGCTCATCTGGATCTTCCAGCAACAGTTCATCATTGTAGAATTGAAGATGTATATCAGAAAATAAGCAAACCAGAGCTTATAACTGCGAGAGGTTTGGCTTCATTGGATATTCTTTTACAACTTTTATCTCCTTTGTTAACGCAAAAAACAATAGCTCTTTTTCAAAAAGGTCGGGATTATATGACAGAAATAAAAAATGCCTCTGCCAATTGGCGTTTTGATCTGCTAAAACATCAAAGTAAAATTGATACAAGCTCTGTTATCTTAGAAATTTCTCATGTTCGATCATGTAAAGGGTAAAGCAAAATGAGCGAAACACGAATTATCGCTATTGCAAACCAAAAGGGTGGGGTGGGTAAGACAACGACAGCTATTAACCTTGCAACAGCTTTGGCAGCTATAGGTGAAAATATTCTTATTATGGATATTGATCCACAAGGTAATGCAAGTACAGGACTTGGAATTGATCGTAATAGTCGTCTTTTATCCTCTTATGATGTTTTAATTTCTGAAATCTCTGTGGTAGATGCTGCTTTAAAAACAGTTGTGCCTAATTTGCATATTGTACCTTCTACACTTGATCTTTTAGGTGTTGAAATGGAAATTGCTTCATCGCAAGACCGTATTCAGCGGCTACGCAAAGCTCTGTGTGATGATCAGATGGTGTCTCAAAAATTCAGTTATATTTTGATTGATTGTCCTCCTTCACTTAATCTTTTAACATTAAATGCTATGGGGGCGGCAGATTCTGTTTTGGTACCAATGCAGTGCGAATTTTTAGCGCTTGAAGGTTTAAGCCAATTGCTTGAAACGGTAGAACAAGTACGGTATGCTCTAAATCCATCTCTAGAAATTCAAGGTATTGTTTTAACGATGTATGATGGACGTAATAATCTTTCCAATCAAGTTGTTGAAGATGTACGCTCTTTTATGGGAGAGAAGGTTTATCGTACTGTTATTCCACGTAATGTACGTGTTTCTGAAGCTCCTTCTTTTGGTAAACCAGCATTACTTTATGATCTTAAATGTGCTGGTAGTCAGGCTTATTTACGACTAGCAACGGAAATTATTCAGCGCGAAAAACAAGCAAAAACTGCTGCTTAAAAAGTGTGAGAAAAGTAATTTATTGTGAAGTTAGCTCAAAGAGTAGAATCATGAATGATGATCAATCAAAAAAAAGACTAGGTCGTGGATTAGCAGCACTAATCGGAGATGTCAGTTTAAATAGTGATCCTGCACATTTATTAAATCCTGTGAGATTCACAATGAAGTCAAATATGGATTCTATCGTTTCTGAACGGTTGGTATCTATTGAACTTATTTCACGTAATCCCAATAATCCACGACGCCACTTTACGGATTTAGAACTTGAAAATTTGGCTCAGTCAATTCGTCAACATGGTGTTGTTCAGCCTGTTCTTGTAAGGCCTTCACCTCATCACCCTGGTCGGTTTGAATTAATCGCTGGTGAGCGGCGGTGGCGTGCTGCACAACGAGCCAATTTAAGTCAATTACCCGTTATTATTCGCGATGTAGATGATAAGACAGCTTTAGAATTAGCTATTATTGAGAATATTCAACGTGCTGATCTTAATCCTATTGAAGAAGCAATGGGATATGAAATGTTGCTTAATGAACATGGTTATACTCAGGCAGATTTGGCACAAGTTATTGGAAAAAGCCGAAGCTATGTTACAAATACTCTTCGTTTATTAAAACTTCCACCAGAAGTACAAAAATTTTTAATTGATGGCCAACTTTCAGCTGGTCATGCACGTTGCCTCATTACCGTCAACAATCCACAAGATTTAGCTGAAAAGATTATTCATGAAGGACTCTCTGTTCGTCAGGCAGAAGTGCTGACACATGAACAGGCAAATCCTAAAGTAAAAAAACGAACTTTAGTGGAAAAAGATATGGAAACAAAATCTTTAGAAAAATTGTTGACTGATATGATCGGAATGAAAGTAGCCATTCGACACAGTAAAGATGGTGGTGATTTAAAAATACATTATTCTTCATTAGAAGAATTAGATGATATTTGTCGGCGTTTACAAAGTTAATCAGTAATCCACAAAAGGGCACGAATTCGGTTGATATATTTTTGACCAAATTCCAGATTACTTTGAGATAAAGTAATTTTTTCATCAAAATTATCGTTGTCTTCAAGTGCTGACACTGCAGCTAATGTTGCTTGAAGTGCCATAAAACCAATAACATAATCTTTTGGCGTGATATTGTTTTTTTCTAAAACGCCAGCAAGTTTTGGTCGACCAGATACAGAAGCAATAAGCCCTTCAATACTGTTATCATTCCCAGTACCAGGTGCATCTGGTTCTATGGGTAAATTTGCAACTTCTGTTTTAATTTGTTCCATTTTTACAAGGAAATCTTCTGTTAAAGGATAGTTCGCAACGATATTTGAGGGGAGAGTAGATGTTATAACAGAGTGATAATCTGTTTCATTTGTTATTATTTTTTGAGCATATGTTGTAAAAGGAGAGAGTAAAATAAAAAACACATACAATACCAATTTTAACATGGTTAGAACTATTCCCTTCTTTTACAGTTTTTAGCAACTTCGCATTTGATAAGCTGATGTTATGGATTTCTTTGTCTTCAGAAAATCAAATTAAATTATATTTTTTATGAATGAGTAGGCTTATCAAAAAATTTTCTTATAAATAAATTGCTCGATTAACATAGACTTTCTTCATAAATAATACTGGGCAAGAATTTATAAAACCATTCAATGATAATAGGTATTTTCTGATTAGGAATTAGATTTATCCTTTTTTATCAAAGGGGTTGTTGAATATTTCATAATGATGGTTATTTGTGATAGCATAAATATGAGAGTTATGGACATAACACCAAATACTTTAAAACTAGCCCAGAAATTATCACTAAAATTACGCCAGATTACTTCATTTAGAACAGCAAGAAAAACGAAAAAAAATGCCCACCGATAGGTCAATTTTTGCCATCCTGTATCGTTCATTTTAAGAGTAGAATCAAAAACATAGCGCAATAGTGGTTTTTTGAACAATAGGCCACCAAAGAGAATAAGCGCAAATAAGCTATTGATGATTGTGGGTTTCATTTTGATAAAAGTGTCATTATGAAGCCAGAGAGTTAAAAATCCAAAGACCAGGACGAATATCCCTGAGATAAGTGGCACTATGGGAACTTTGCGCATAATGAACCATGATAAGCTTAAAGCAATAATAATCGCTATCATAAAAACAGCAGTTGCAGGAAAAATGGGTTTGTTAAAGCTTTTAAAAAGTCCGATATTATTGATCAGCCATTGCCCTTTATAATTAGCAAGAAAAAAAACAACCAATGGACCCATTTCTAAGAAAAGTTTAAGTGTTGGTGAACAAGATATTTCTTGACTGTTGTTGGTATTTTTCAAATTGGGGTTATTGGATGAATTGGATTTAGAGTGTTTCATGAAGATTTCCCTACAATAGCTTTAGCAAAATCAGAGGCAGAAAAAGGTTCAAAATCCTCAATCTTTTCTCCTATACCGATAAAATAGACGGGTAATTTATATTTATTTGCAATGGCGACTAGAATTCCTCCTCGTGCGGTACCATCAAGTTTTGTCATGACTAAACCATTAACACCAGCAACATTATGGAAAATATCCACTTGATTGAGCGCATTTTGCCCAGTTGTTGCATCAAGTGTTTGAAGAACTGTGTGGGGTGCTTGAGGATTATGTTTCTTTAAAACACGAATAATTTTAGCTAATTCATCCATTAATTCACTTTTATTTTGTAGACGTCCAGCTGTATCAATGATTAAAACATCGCTTTCTTCCTTTTTTGCTTTTTCATAAGCATCAAAAGCTAAACTAGCAGCATCTGCACCAAGTTTAGTTGAAATAACGTCAGCTCCTGTACGTTCACCCCAAATATGTAATTGTTCAATGGCTGCAGCACGAAATGTATCACCAGCAGCCAACGTGATTTTCAACCCACCTTCTGCTAATTTAGCCGCTAATTTTCCAATGGTTGTTGTTTTTCCTGTTCCATTGACGCCTACCAGTAAAATAACATGAGGCTTATGACTAAGATCAAGTTCCAGTGGGATAGCAACAGGTTCAAGAACTTTTTTGATTTCATCAGCCATGATAGTATAAAGGTCATCTAGAGATAAATCCTTCTCGTAATGACTAGATGCTAAAATGTCGGTAATGCGTGTGGCTGTTTCTACACCAAGATCTGCTTGGATAAGAATATTTTCTAATTCTTGCAATGTGTCTTCATCAAGTTTCTTTTTGATAAAAAATGCACCAAGGGAATCACTTAATTGCTGAGAAGAAAGAGATAATCCTTTCTTAAGACGCTCAAACCATGCCACCTCTTTTTGTTCAATAGGTAAGAGAGGTAAGTGTTCTTCAATTTTCTTTTCTTTAATTGTGTCAGCGACAATCACTTTTCCAGAAAGTGGTTCAAAAGATGAAGATTTTTCACTGTTTTGTGTTAGTGTTTCCCTTTGTTTTTCTTTTTCAATATGGGTATTTTCAAATGTAGAGACATGATTATTTTTTGTGATTTGTGCAGTTGTATCAGCTGTAGAAGTTTCATGAAGAGCAGGAGCTTGTTTTTGTTTAATAGTTTGCTCTTTAGATTTACGGAAAGAGAATATTTTTTTAATAAAAGACTGTGTCATAAGAGCTTTCCTATTCAAGCTGCATTCCATTTAATATGTTCAGCAATTAATTTATTACCATCATGGCCAATAATAAGGGCTTTAATGATTGTTCCAGCTTTAGCACCTTTAATGTGTGTGAGTGTATAATCTTCGGTTCGTCCAATCTCATCTTTTTCAACAAGGATTATTTGTTGACTATTTTTTAAATGAGCAAGATGTTTTTGATAGGCTTTTTTTCCTGCGTTACGGAGTTTTTCTGCACGAATTTTTATTATTTCGCGATTAATTTGAGGCATACGGGCAGCAGGTGTTCCTTCTCTTGGGCTAAAGGGAAAGACGTGAAGATGCGTTAAATTACACTCATCGATCAAAGCTAAACTGTTTTGAAACATTTCTTCTGTTTCGGTTGGAAAACCAGCAATTAGATCGGCACCATAAACCATTGTAGGGCGTTTAGCGCGTAAGTCTTGACAAAACTGGATTGCGTTTTCACGCAAATGTCGCCGTTTCATTCGTTTTAGAATCATATTACTGCCAGCTTGTAAAGATAAATGCAGGTAGGGCATTATTCTTTTTTCATAAGCTAGGAGATCGATTAATTCTTGATCTATTTCAATAGAATCAATTGATGAAAGACGCAGTCGTGGTAAATCAGGTACATGATGTAAAATAGCTGAGACTAATTTTCCTAACGAAGCTTTTCCTGGCAAATCAGCACCATAACTTGTAAGGTCAACACCTGTGAGGACTATTTCTTGAACACCATTGCCTATAAACTTTTTAATTTGTTCAATGATAGTACCCATAGGAACTGAGCGTGATGGCCCACGGCTATAAGGAATAATGCAAAATGTACAGCGATGATCGCATCCATTTTGCACTTGTACAAAAACACGCGTACGTCCTTCTATTGCACCAACCATGTGTGGGGCAATGTTGCGCACCTCCATAATATCATTAATACGCAATTTTTCATCGTGATTTATGCCAAAATCAGGAAGTTGACGATAGGAATGGGTATGGAGTTTTTCTTCATTTCCTAAAACAAGATCCACTTCTGTCATAAGAGCAAAATTTTCTGCTTCTGTTTGAGCTGCGCATCCTGTAACAACAATACGGGCATGAGGATTTTCACGTTTAGCTTTACGGATAGCTTGTTTAGCTTGTCGCACCGCTTCAGCAGTGACAGCACAAGTGTTAAAAATAATGGCATCACCTTTGAGCTTATCAAGACCAGCAGAAGCGCTTTTTTCACGAATGACTTCTGATTCATAACTATTAAGTCGACAACCAAATGTTACAATTTTTATAGCCATCAAGAATAATCCTTTTCATAAGCCCCTGTTAAGGGATCAAAAAGACCGTTGAATTCATATTCTGCCTGGCCTGTCATGATAATATGGTTATCTTCTCGATAATGAATAGCAAGTGTTCCTCCTGGTAGATTTACATCAATATGACGTTCAGTTAATCCACGTCGGCAAGCGGCTACAACACTAGCACAAGCAGCGCTTCCACATGCCTTTGTTAATCCAGCCCCCCGCTCCCACGTGCGTAAAGTTAGACTTTTCTGTGATGTTACAAAAGCAATAGAGATATTACACTGTTCTGGAAAAAGTGGGTCATGTTCAAGCTTTGGTCCATATTTTTCTAATGGAATAGATTGAATATTGTGATCAACGAAAAAAATAGCATGCAGATTTCCGACAGATACAAGGCAGGCATCCTGTAGGGGGCCGGCAGTTATTTTTACATGATTAGTATCGGCTATTTCGCGTGAAACAGGCATATCTTTTGCATTAAGATGTGGGCACCCCATATCAACACGAATAAGACCATTACTTTGGCGTTCACCTTCAACAATTCCGGCAGGTGTTTCTAATCGAAAGCTTTTATTGAGGATGTGATTTGAGAGCCATTCAATAACACAACGTGTACCATTACCGCAGGCTTTTGCTATTGAGCCATCAGCATTCCATATTTCGATGCGAAAGTCTGTATCATTTTGACTTGGTGGATGAATAGCCATAATTTGATCAAAGTGTGTTTGGGGATCTACAGCTAAGGTAAGAATTGCTTGTGGTGTGATATTATGTGCGCTTTCACGCATATCAGCAACAATGATTTGATTTCCAAGACCATTCATTTTGCTGAAAGGTATCTTCATAAGGTTTCTCTATTTTGAGTGGTAAATGATAAGCACAATAAGGCGATATATGACTGAAAATCTTTCAGATTACTAGTATTTGTTCGAGATAAAACTAAATAAGAAGAGGCATTATTATTCGAGATTGACAATTTTCATTGTACTTCCATGTTTTTTGCCTTTATCTCACGAGTTTTTTTTATTTATTAATTTATCTTAATATAATGGTACATGTAAATGGTAGTACATATAAGAGTGCTTTTACGTCTTTTGAGTACATTTATTTATTATTATTTATGGGAGGTTATTATTATGGGAAGGAGTAAAATATGATCTTTTCAAGAACTTCAGCTTTCATTGCACTATCAGCTATAACTATTTTAAGTGGTTGTTCAACATCCCGATTTGGGAATAATGATAATGATAACGCACGTGAAGTTGTTTATCCTGTTCAGCAGATGTCGGAATCTGTAACAGCATCTGATCTCCCAGAAATTGAAACGTCTGTTTCTTCAATGAGTGAGAGTGAATATCCTAATAGCGAAATACAAGAAGCGAGTATTGAGCTACCAGGTAATACTGTTGATTTGTTTCCTGCTAGTATTGCTGGTGTGTGGAACTTGTCTGTAAACGGTAAGGTTTGCCGAATTGCAACTCCACAGACAAAATTTGGTCAAGGGTACCGCGCTGGTCCTTTACTTTGTCCAAAAATATTTTCCGGAGTTAAATCATGGGCTATCAAGGGAAAGAGATTGTATTTCTATGATGACTCAGGGCACGCTGTTGCTGCTTTTTATTCCACCAATGGAAATTATTTTGAGGGGCGTACATTTGATAACCAGCCAGTTTTTTTAAGCCGTTGATAAAAAAGAAATAGTATTCATAAATATGTGTGTGAATTTTTCTTTTATTGAAAATGATTTGCAAAGGGGATGCTTGGATGGTTTTAGTTTCGACGCGCTATGAAAGTTTAGTTTCCAAAGGAGAAATTAATTCGGATCCAGCTCAATTAGCTTTAATAAAATATTTTGATTGTTTGCTGCAAGAAATTTCGGCGCAAAATACTTTTCAGTCTTGGGCATTCTGGCGTCGCTTTAAAAGAAAAAAACAACCTTGTTTACATATTTCAGAACAAAATAATAATCACGGTTGCATTCAGGGTTTATATATTTATGGTGAAGTAGGGCGCGGCAAAACCATGTTAATGGATTTGTTTTTCTCTTGTTTGCCACAAGGCAGTAAAAAACGTGCCCATTTCAATGATTTTATGGCTGATGTCCATGAACGTATCAAAATACATCGTCAGATGCTTAAATGTACAAAAACTAAACAAGATGACCCTATTTTAGCCGTTGCAAAAAATCTTGCACAAGAAGCGCGTGTGCTTTGTTTTGATGAATTTAGTGTAACAGATATTGCAGATGCTATGGTACTCTACCGCCTTATTACGGCTTTATTTGATCATGGGGTTATTTTTGTTGCCACTTCAAATGTTGCTCCTGATGATCTTTATCGTAATGGTTTGAATCGAGAGCTTTTTTTGCCTTTTATTCAAATTTTAAAGACCCATGTTAACGTTGTTAATCTTGATGCAAAAACAGATTATCGTCTTGAAAAGTCAAATCTACACCATGTGTATGTAACACCGTTAGGGCCTACGGCAGATGCAAGCATGGATCAGGCATGGGAGTTTGTGCTGCAGGGTCAAAAAGAAGTGTCTGATACTTTATCTGTAAGGGGGCGCTTTATTCATATTACACGTTCTGGTGCAGGGTGTGTGCGCTTTGATTATCAAGATCTGTGTGCAAAACCTTTAGCGGTTGCTGAATATTTAGCGTTAGGAGAAAATTATCATACAGTTTTTATTGATAATGTTCCGGTGATGGATGATACACATCGCAATGAAACAAAACGGTTTATTTTACTTATTGATACCCTTTATGAACGCCACATAAGACTGTTTATGTCGATGGCAGCAGAACTTGAAGATTTATATCAAGGGTACTGGCAAACAACAGAAACATTTGAGTTTCAAAGAATACAATCACGTCTTTTTGAAATGCAAAGCCAAGATTATCTAGATGTTTGGAAAAAACAATTTTTGGATAAAATAAAATGATTATTACTTTGTCTTTAGGTAAACTATAAAAATAATAGTTCTTTGAATTTAAAAGTATTGTAATAATCTATTGTATTTTTTTAAGATTCATCTTATCGGTAAAATGCAGTAAATTTCTAATTTTTGATTTATAGAGGGATTTTATGTCAATGAAGAGAGAAATGTGATTAGTTTCATACTTTCCCATTTTTGATAAATTTAGGGGAAATATTCAATCTTATTAGCGCTGGGAATTTTGCGCTTGGTTATCTGATAAAAATTGAGAAAGAAAAATGGCACGAAAGAAAATAGCTCTTATTGGCTCCGGTATGATTGGGGGTACTTTAGCACATATGGTTGGGCTTAAAGAACTTGGTGATGCCGTCTTATTTGATATTACGGAAGGAATGCCACAGGGTAAAGCTCTCGATATAGCTGAATCCTCTCCGGTTGATGGTTTTGATGTTAATTTAACAGGCTCTAACGCTTATGAGGCAATTGAAGGGGCTGATGTTATTATTGTAACTGCAGGTGTTGCGCGCAAGCCTGGTATGAGTCGTGATGACCTTTTAGGGATTAATCTAAAAGTTATGGAACAGGTTGGTGCAGGAATTAAAAAATATGCACCTTCAGCGTTTGTGATCTGTATTACTAATCCTCTTGATGTGATGGTTTGGGCGTTACAGAAATTTTCAGGTCTTCCGGTACAAAAGGTTGTTGGTATGGCCGGTGTTCTTGATTCAGCACGGTTTCGTTATTTCTTGTCTGAAGAATTTAACGTTTCTGTTAAAGATGTGACGGCGTTTGTTTTAGGAGGACATGGTGATTCGATGGTGCCTTTGGTGCGCTATTCGACTGTTGGTGGTATTCCTTTGCCTGATCTTGTCAAGATGGGTTGGACAACTCAAGAAAAACTTGATCAAATTGTTCAACGTACGCGTGATGGCGGTGCGGAAATTGTAAGTTTGCTCAAAACAGGTTCTGCTTTTTATGCACCGGCTTCTTCTGCCATCTCTATGGCTGAAGCTTATTTGAAAGATACTAAGCGTGTTGTTCCTGTTGCTGCTTATCTTTCAGGTGAATATGGCATCAAAGATATGTATGTTGGTGTTCCTGTGGTTATTGGTGCTGGTGGTGTTGAAAGAGTAATTGAAATTGATCTTAATAAAGATGAAAAAGATGCTTTCGAAAAGTCAGTCAATGCGGTGCAAAAGCTTTGTGAGACTTGCGTTTCTATTGCACCTAATCTTAAAAAATAAAGCTCAATTCTACACTTAAAATAAGATGCTTTAAGTGTTTGAGGATTGATTTAGTGGTCCATAAAAGAAAAGGGAAAACGAATGAATATTCATGAGTATCAAGCCAAACGTATACTTCACGAATATGGTGCACCAATTGCAAACGGTGTGGCTGTTTATTCTGTAGAGCAGGCTGAAAAGTGGGCGAAAAAATTACCGGGATCACTCTATGTGGTGAAAAGTCAAATTCACGCTGGAGGTCGTGGTAAGGGGAAGTTCAAAGAACTTGGCCCTGACGCAAAGGGTGGTGTTCGACTTGCACAATCGGTTGAAGAAGTTGTTGCTAATGTAAAGGAAATGCTTGGTAAAACTTTGGTAACCAAACAAACAGGTGCAGAAGGTAAGCAGGTTAACCGCCTTTATATTGAAGATGGTGCTGACATTGAACGAGAACTTTACCTTTCACTTTTAGTTGATCGTACAGTTGGTCGAGTTGTTTTTGTCGTGTCAACGGAAGGGGGCATGGACATTGAAACGGTTGCTGAAGAAACACCGGAAAAAATACTCACTCTTCCCATTGATTGTGCAAAAGGTGTTACTTCTGTAGATTGTACGAAGCTTTGTGATGCATTAAATTTGCATGATAGTGCGCGTGAAGATGGCGAAAAACTCTTTCCTATTCTTTATAAAGCTTTTTGTGAAAAGGATATGAGTCTTCTTGAAATTAATCCGCTTATTGTCATGAAAGATGGTCATTTGCGTGTTCTTGATGCAAAAGTTTCTTTTGATAATAATGCTTTGTTTCGTCATCCAGATATTTTAGAGTTACGTGATATCTCAGAAGAGGATCCAAAAGAGATTGAAGCATCAAAACATGATCTTGCTTATATTACTCTTGATGGTACGATTGGCTGCATGGTAAATGGTGCGGGTCTTGCTATGGCGACGATGGATATCATCAAGCTTTATGGAGCTGAGCCAGCCAATTTCCTTGATGTTGGTGGTGGTGCTTCAAAAGAAAAAGTTACTTCTGCTTTTAAAATTATTACCGCTGATCCCAATGTTAAAGGCATTTTAGTCAATATTTTTGGTGGAATTATGCGTTGTGATGTTATTGCTGAGGGTGTCGTTGCTGCTGTTAAGGATGTTGGTTTGAAAGTTCCTTTAGTCGTTCGTCTTGAAGGTACCAATGTTGAGCGCGGTAAAGAGATTATCAATAGCAGTGGTTTGAATGTTATTTCTGCTGATGATTTAGATGATGCTGCTCAAAAGATTGTTACAGCCGTGAAGGAAGCTTAAGTTATGTCGATTCTTATCAATAAAAATACAAAAGTTTTAGTTCAAGGGCTTACAGGAAAAACGGGAACGTTTCACACAGAACAGGCGCTTGCTTATCATGGTACGCAAATGGTTGGTGGTATCAACCCTAAAAAGGGGGGTGAAACGTGGGAAGGATCAAAAGGAGAGACTCTCCCTATTTTTGCCAGTGTTGCAGAGGGTAAAGAAAAGACAGGTGCTGATGCTTCTGTTATTTATGTGCCCCCCGCAGGTGCTGCAGCAGCTATTATAGAGGCTATAGAGGCTGAGATTGGTTTAATTGTCTGTATTACAGAAGGCATACCTGTTATGGATATGGTTGAAGTTAAGGCTAAATTAGAGCAGTCACAATCACGTTTAATTGGCCCTAATTGTCCTGGTATTCTCACGCCGAATGAATGTAAGATCGGTATTATGCCTGGTTCTATTTTTAAGAAAGGTTCTGTTGGTATTGTTTCACGTTCGGGAACTTTAACCTATGAAGCGGTGTTTCAGACAAGTCGTGAAGATCTTGGGCAGACAACTGCTATTGGTATTGGAGGTGACCCTGTTAAGGGAACTGAATTTATTGATGTGTTGGAAATGTTCTTGGCTGATGATGAAACCGAGTCTATTGTTATGATCGGAGAAATTGGTGGTTCTGCTGAAGAAGAAGCGGCACAATTTATTAAAGACGAAGCCAAAAAAGGCCGTAAAAAACCGATGGTTGGTTTTATTGCTGGTCGTACAGCTCCTCCAGGGCGTACAATGGGGCATGCTGGCGCGGTAATTTCTGGTGGTAAAGGTGGTGCAGAAGATAAGATTTCTGCAATGGAATTTGCTGGAATTCGTGTTTCTCCTTCACCATCACAAATTGGTAAAACTTTGGTTTCAGTTTTGAAGGGATAAAAGAAGGTTTTGTCTGGGTGAGTTTTTATGCTCATTCAGATAAAATAAAAAGTAAAAACTTTTTTACAATGTCCTAACTCTTAGTTAAAAGTAATGCGGGTATATTAAGGAGACGGAGCAAGATGTTCCGGGAAGGTATATGACAAGGCAGAATGAGATAAATGGTCTTTTTGCGCAAACGTCGTTTCTGTATGGTGGAAATGCAGATTATATAGATCAGCTTTATGCCGAATACGAAAAAAATCCAACGAGTGTGGATGAGCAATGGCGTGCTTTTTTTGAGAGTTTTCAGGAAAATAAAGAAGATGTTCTTAAAAATGCTGAAGGGGCAACATGGCAACGTGATCATTGGCCGTTAAAGGCAAGTGGAGAATTGGTTTGTGCTTTAGATGGTGATTGGTCTGCTCTTGAAAAGCATTTAGGTGATAAGTTAAAGGCAAAGGCCGCTGTGCAAAAGGGGGCGGCTCCTAGCAAACAAGATATTGTTCAAGCGACTCGAGATTCTATTCAGGCGCTTATGATGATTCGTGCTTATCGAACACATGGGCATCTTCGTGCACGGCTTGATCCGCTCCAGTTGGCAGAAAAATCTGAGGATTATAAAGAACTGTCTCCAGAAACTTATGGTTTTAGTTCTGCAGATTATGAACGTCCGATTTTTATTGATAATGTATTAGGGTTAGAATACGCAACCATTCCGCAAATGCTTGAGATTCTTAACCGTGTTTATTGTTCAACAATTGGTGCAGAATATATGCATATTTCTGATCCTGCTCAAAAAGCATGGATTCAAGAGCGCATTGAGGGATCAGGTAAACAGACTACTTTCACACAGGAAGATAAAAAAGCTATTCTCAACAAACTTATAGAAGCAGAAGGTTTTGAACAGTTTTTGGATACAAAATATAAAGGTGCAAAGCGTTTTGGTCTTGATGGTGGTGAGGCGCTTATTCCTGCTCTTGAACAAATTATTAAGTGTGGAAATGCTTTAGGTGTGCAAGAGATTCTTATTGGAATGGCTCACCGTGGCCGTTTAAATGTTCTTTCACAAGTTCTGGCAAAACCACACCGGGCTATTTTTCATGAATTTAAAGGTGGTTCTTATAAGCCTGATGATGTAGCCGGATCGGGTGATGTAAAATATCACTTAGGAGCTTCAGTTGACCGTGAAGTTAATGGTCAAAAGGTTCATTTATCACTTTTACCCAATCCATCGCATCTTGAAATTATTGATCCGGTTGTTATTGGGAAAGCGCGTGCTAAACAAGATCAACTTGTTGGTCCTACACGCACTGACGTTATTCCATTAAGTGAGCGTTCAAAAGTAATGCCTGTGTTAATTCATGGTGATGCAGCTTTTGCGGGGCAAGGAGTTCTTCAAGAAACTTTTGGTCTTTCAGGTTTAAAAGGTTATAGTGTTGCGGGTTCTATCCATGTAATTGTCAATAATCAGATTGGATTTACAACTAATCCGCGCTTTTCACGCTCTTCATCTTATTCATCAGATATTGCAAAGATGATTGGTGCACCAATTTTTCATGTGAATGGTGATGATCCTGAAGCGGTTGTTTTTGCGGCAAAAATAGCAACAGAGTTCCGTCAAACTTTTCATAAGCCGGTGGTGATTGATATGTTCTGTTATCGCCGTTATGGGCATAATGAAGGTGATGAACCTTCCTTTACGCAACCTCTTATGTATAAGGCAATTCGTAATCATAAAACAACAGTTCAACTTTATAGTGACCAATTGATAGCACAAGGAGTTGTTGGCTTAGAAGAAGTTGAGCGACAGAAGAAAGAATGGCGTGATAAGCTTGAGGTTGAATTTGAAGCAGGTGCTTCTTATAGTCCTGATAAAGCTGATTGGCTTGATGGAAATTGGTCAGGCTTGAAAGCAGCTAGTAGTGCTGAAGAACAGTGTTGTGGTGCAACAGGCGTTGAGTTGAAAACTTTAAAGGAAATTGGACAAAAACTTGTCGAGGTTCCATCAAGTTTTCATATTCATAAAACTATTCAGCGTTTTTTAAGCAATCGTGCTAAAATGTTTGAGACTGGTGAGGGAATTGATTGGGCAACAGCTGAAGCTTTAGCTTTTGGTTCACTTTGTTTAGAGGGAACACCAATTCGTCTTTCTGGTGAAGATGTTGAACGTGGGACCTTTTCGCAACGTCATTCAGTTCTTTATGACCAAGAAAATGAAACACGTTATATTCCTTTAAACAATTTACAAAAAGAGCAAGCACTTTATGAAGTTGTAAATTCCATGCTCTCTGAGGAAGCAGTTCTTGGTTTTGAGTATGGATATTCACTTGCTGAACCACGTGGTTTAACGCTTTGGGAAGCACAATTTGGTGATTTTGCTAATGGTGCACAAGTCATTTTTGATCAATTTATTTCATCTGCAGAGCATAAATGGCTTCGTATGTCTGGTCTTGTCTGTCTGTTACCTCATGGTTTTGAAGGCCAAGGGCCAGAGCACTCTTCAGCACGTTTGGAACGTTATCTCCAACTTTGTGCGGAAGATAATATGCAGGTTGCTAATTGTACAACTCCTGCAAATTATTTTCATATTTTACGTAGGCAAATTAAACGCGATTTCCGGAAACCATTGATTTTGATGACGCCTAAATCACTTTTGCGTCATAAGCGGGCAGTTTCTTCTTTAAGCGAAATGGAGCCAAAAACAAATTTCCACCATTTATTGCTTGATGATGCACAATGTCTTAAAGATTCTGCGATTAAATTACAAAAAGATAATAAGATCCGCCGTGTTGTTCTTTGTACGGGTAAGGTTTATTATGATCTTTATGAGGAGCGTGAAAAAAGGGGAATTGATAATGTTTATTTGCTTCGCGTTGAGCAGCTTTATCCTTTTCCAGCAAAAGCGTTAGTGGATGTGCTATCACGCTTTTTACAAGCTGAGATTGTTTGGTGCCAAGAAGAGCCCAAGAATATGGGGGCATGGTCGTTTATTGAGCCTTACTTAGAACAGGTTTTAACCCATATTAACGCAAAATATTCGCGTGCGCGTTATACTGGGCGTCCTGCCAGTGCATCGCCAGCTGCTGGATTAATGTCTAAACATCTTGAACAACTTGCCGCGTTTCTTGAAGACGCGTTGGGTTCTTAACTTAATTATTACTCTGACGTATGGAAAAATATTATGGCTAGTGAAATCCGTGTTCCTACTTTGGGCGAATCGGTTACTGAAGCAACAATTGGCAAATGGTTTAAACAGTGTGGTGAAGCTGTCGCTGTAGATGAGCCTTTGGTTGAGTTGGAAACTGATAAAGTAACGGTTGAAGTTCCTGCGCCTGTTGCGGGGAAATTATCAGAAATTCTTGCAAAAGAGGGCGATACAGTTGAAGTGAATGCTCTTTTAGGGTTAATTGAAGCAGGAGCTGTTGGTGCTTCGTCATCGTCTGCATCTTCTCTTTCTGCGCCAAGTCCGGTTGCAGCATCTGGACCAGCTTCATCTTCTTTGGGTAGTGCAATGCCTCCTGCTCCTTCGGCAGCAAAGTTGATGGCCGAAAATAACATCGAAAAAGATAAAGTTTCAGGTTCTGGTAAGCGTGGACAGATTCTCAAGGAAGATGTTCTTGATACATTAACGCAAAAAACAGGAACAGGTGCTTCTGCGCCGGTTTCTTCATCTAATGAAGTGCGTGAAGAACACGTTCGTATGACGAAATTGCGTCAAACAATTGCTCGTCGTCTTAAGGATGTACAAAATACAGCAGCTATGTTAACGACATTTAATGAAGTTGATATGTCTGCAGTAATGGATTTACGTAAACGTTATAAAGACCTTTTTGAAAAGAAACACAATGTTAAGCTTGGCTTTATGGGCTTTTTTACCAAAGCTGTTTGCCACGCATTAAAAGAGCTTCCTGCAGTTAATGCTGAGATTGATGGGACGGATATTGTTTATAAAAACTATGTTAATGCTGGAATTGCGGTTGGAACAGATAAAGGGCTTGTCGTTCCAGTGGTTCGTGACGCAGACAAAATGTCAATTTCAGAGATTGAAAAAGAAATTGGCCGTTTAGGGCGCCTTGCTCGTGATGGGAAATTGGCCGTTTCTGATATGCAGGGTGGAACATTCACTATTACTAATGGTGGTGTTTATGGGTCATTAATGTCGACGCCAATTTTAAATGCTCCACAGTCTGGTATTTTAGGAATGCATGCGATTAAAGAACGTGCAATGGTTGTTGGGGGTCAAGTTGTAATTCGTCCAATGATGTATTTAGCGCTTTCTTATGATCACCGTATTGTCGATGGGCAAGAAGCTGTAACTTTCCTTGTACGTGTCAAGGAAAGTTTAGAAGATCCAGAACGTCTTGTTCTTGATTTGTAGAAGTGCAGTTTTGGGGATGAAAGGAAAAACGAATGTCTTATGATGTTGTTGTGATTGGAGCGGGCCCAGGTGGTTATATTGCAGCGATTAAAGCAGCACAATTAGGTCTTAAAGTCGCGATTGTTGAAAAACGTGCGACGTTGGGTGGCACCTGTCTCAATGTTGGTTGTATCCCTTCTAAGGCATTGTTACATGCTTCGGAGGTGTTTGCTGAAACGCAGCATGGTTTTGAAGAACTTGGTGTTTCTGTTTCCAAACCTAAGCTTAATCTTAAAAAGATGATGGAGCATAAAGAAACTGTTATAACGGCTAATACGAGTGGTATTTCTTTTTTGATGAAGAAAAATAAAATTGATACTTTTTTTGGTACAGCAAAGATTTTAAATGCAGGCCAAATTGAGATTACCGCTAAAGATGGTAGCCAACAAACAATTGCAACAAAAAATATTGTTATTGCTACAGGTTCAGATAGCTCGAGTATTCCAGGTGTCAATGTTGAAATTGATGAAAAGGTTATTGTATCTTCCACAGGAGCACTTGCGCTTGAAAAAGTTCCAACACGTATGGTTGTTGTGGGTGCAGGTGTTATTGGTTCAGAACTTGGTTCAGTGTGGAGCCGTTTGGGTGCAAAGGTTACCGTTGTTGAATTTCTTGATAAAGTTTTAGGATCAATGGATGGTGAAATTTCGCGTCAGTTCCAAAAATTGATGGAAAAACAAGGAATTAAATATAAACTTGGTGCGAAAGTTAAAGCTGTTACTAAATCTAAATCAACTGCTAAGGTGATTTTTGAGCCAGTTAAAGGTGGCACAGAGGAAGTCTTAGAAGCAGATGTTGTTTTGATTGCAACTGGGCGTCGTCCGTATGTTGAGGGTCTTGGTTTAGCGGAGGTAGGTGTTCAGTTAGATGAGCGTGGTTGTGTTGTAACTAATGAGCATTGGCAGACCAATATTCCGGGAATTTATGCAATTGGTGATGTTATTAAAGGTCCGATGTTAGCACATAAAGCTGAGGAAGAAGGCATTGCTGTGGCTGAGATTTTGGTTGGTCAAAAAGGTCATGTTAATTTTGATGTTATTCCCGGTGTTGTTTATACGCAGCCAGAAATTGCCAGTGTAGGTAAGACAGAAGAAGAGCTTAAAGCTGCCGGAATTGACTATAATGTTGGGAAATTTCCTTTTATGGCTAATGGGCGTGCACGCGCGATGCAAAAAAGTGATGGTTTTGTTAAGATTCTTGCTGATAAAAAGACAGACCGAGTATTGGGTGGACACATTCTCGGATTTGGTGCAGGTGAGATGATTCATGAAATTGCGGTGTTAATGGAATTTGGCGGTTCATCAGAAGATTTGAGCCGTTGTTGCCATGCACACCCTACTTTATCAGAAGCGGTACGAGAAGCAGCTTTAGCAACATTTTCTAAGCCACTTCATACTTAAAGAAATTTTTTAAAAGAGTTTTGTGATGTTTCTTAAAAGGAGCATCTGTTTTAAAGATTAATCTATATCCTATGGTTTTTATTAAAACCGCCTCTCTAAAAAGGGGCGGTTTTTTTAATGTTTTTGGTATATTGATGGATTAAAATTGTAATTGTTTATCTTCTTGTTTTTCTCTTATACAGGTTGGAAGCCCTATATGATCAAGCTGTTTAAGAAAGGGGAGTGGTGGTAATTCTTCTACATTAACCATGGTTTTCACATCCCATGTTCCTGTGGCGATAAGAATGGCAGCAGCTGCTGCAGGTACACCGGCTGTATAGGAAATTCCTTGTGCGCCTGTTTCATTAAAAGCTTGTTTATGATCGGCTATATTATAGATAAAAACTTCTCTCGGATTTCCGTTTTTTATGCCTTTAATGAAATTTCCAATACAGGTTTTCCCTGTATAGTTTGGCGCTAGAGAAGCCGGGTCAGGTAAAACAGCTTTTACGACTTTCAAAGGAACAACTTCTTGGCCTTCTGCTGTTTTAATAATTTGTTCTGATAAAAGTCCAAGATTTTTTAAAACGGTAAAAACAGTAATATAGAGTTCACTAAAACCCATCCAAAAACGTATATTTTGAACATCGAGGTTTTTAGATAATGAATGAATTTCATCATGTCCTGTCATGTAAGCTTTTTGTTTTCCAACAACCGGTAAATCCCATTCATGGTTGATTTCAAACATTTGATTGGAAACCCACTTTTTATTTTGCCACGACCATACTTGTCCTGTAAATTCTCGAAAATTGATTTCTGGGTCAAAATTAGTTGCAAACCACCGCCCATGTTTTCCAGCGTTAATATCAATAATATCGATGTCAGAAATTGTATCGAAATAAGTATCATGTGCTAACGCTGCATAAGCATTAACAACACCGGGGTCAAAACCCGCACCTAAAATAGCTGTTATGCCAGCTTGTTCACATTCTTTACGTCTGGGCCATTCGTAATTATTATACCAAGGTGGTGTTTCACAAATTTTTAAAGGGTCTTCATGAATTGCAGTATCAATATAAGCGCATTTTGTTTTAATACAGGCTGAAAGAACAGACATATTCAAAAAAGGAGAACCAACATTGATGACGATCTCACATTTGGTCTGTTGGATAAGCTTTACAGTTTCTTCAATATCCATTGCATTAAGCATATGGCTTTTAAGAACACCTGTTACTTTCATTGCTTTTTTATCTTTAATGGAAGCAATTATTGCTTCACATTTTTTGAGTGTTCGTGAAGCGATATGAATTTCTCCAAGTATATCGTTGTTTTGAGCGCATTTATGCGCGACAACTTGTGCAACACCGCCAGCACCAATAATGAGAACATTTTTTTTCATTTTAGTTGGTCTCCTTTTTAATATCGCTGCATAATTTTTATATATTGTTTTGATTATGAAAGACTGTTTTTATAGTCATTATAGTTGAATTGACGTTGAATGGTTAGATTTCCATTGCATTCTTTAGTAACAATGGCTGGCATCACAACGCCATTAAACCAGTTTTTCTTAACCATTGTATAGCCTGCGGCATCTTGAAAAGACAATCTATCGCCTATTTTAAGGAGTTCAGGAAATTGGAATGTTCCAAAAATATCGCCAGCAAGACAAGATTTTCCGCAAACCATGATTTCATGTGATCCTTGATTTGGCTCTAATTTGGCATTTTCACGATAAATGAGAAGATCAAGCATATGCGCTTCAATTGAGCTATCAACAATAGCGAGGTTTTTTTCATTATACAATGTATCAAGAACACTAACTTCTAATGTGGTACTTTTTGTGACAGCAGCTTCCCCTGGTTCCAGAAAAACGGTTACATTGTAAGTTTGAGAAAAACGTTTTAAACGTTCTGCAAGAGCTTCTAGAGGGTAATTATCAGCAGTAAAATGAATTCCACCACCAAGGCTAATCCAATCAACAGCGATGAAGAGTTTTTTTAATTTTTCTTCAATATGGTTAAGCATTTTGTTGAAGAGATTAAAATCAGCATTTTCACAATTATTGTGGATCATTAAACCATTTATAAGGGGTAATACTTCTTCGATCGCACTTTGGTTGGTTTCGCCTAAACGGCTAAAAGGACGAGAAGGATTTGCAAGATCAAAATTTGATGCACTAATACCTGGATTTAACCTTAATCCTCGTTGAATAGTTTTGGTAGTGCTCGCAAAACGTTGAAGTTGTTGAATTGAATTAAAGATAATTTTGTCTGCATAAGTACATACTTCATCAATTTCATCATCTGCCCAAGCAACCGAATAGGCGTGGGTTTCTTTTCCAAATTTTTCTCTTCCTAAGCGTAATTCATAAAGAGATGATGAGGTACTTCCATCCATATATTCAGACATGAAATCAAATACACTCCATGTCGCAAAACATTTCAAAGCTAGCAAAACTTTTATTCCCGACATTTCTCGTAAACGAGCAATAATTTCCATATTCTTTATGAGTTTGGATTTATCTATAAGATAATAAGGGGTTTTAATCATTGCTCATCCATTCTCTTTTGAAGAATCTTATTATTTTTACCGATGTTTAGTACCTATAGAAATAGGATGTCTCAAGAGAAAAAGTATCATAAAAGAAAATCTGTTTATCTCGTTATAGAAAGGCTATCTGTTATTTCAGTTTGGTTTAAGTTATTTTGAGATTTCTGCTATATGCATGATTTAAGAATTTGTAATATTTTAAAACCTTTTATATCTGTGAAACATATTTTCATGGTAACAGCAAATGCTGCTGATTTAGCGTAAAAATGGTATTGAAATGAGAAGGTTTCGTTAGCTATTTTTTTGAGAGATTTCAATAATTACACGATGTTAGAAGCAATAGTTTTAAGATTATCATCGTTATCAGTGTTGTTATTGTAAATGTAGTAATAAGTGATACTATTTTAGCATGATATTTGTTGTGTTTGCGCATTCAGATATCAAATAATGCTGTTAAAATCACTATTAGCTCAAACAAAGAGTCATAATCTCTCTTTTAGAAAAAAAACTACAGCCTTTAAGAGTGTATATGGTTTTTGTTTTGATCATTTATGATTTAGATAATCATAATATTCATTATATCGTCTAGCTTTGAAATAAATGTTTTTTAAAAGCTACAAGATGCTAAGATGGTATGGTGTGTATAGTTTTCTTTCAAAAACAGTTATTTTCTGAAAATTTGCGACCTTTTTTAAATTTTGTTTAAATTTTATTATCATAATTGTGAAATAAAGAAGTTTTTATTTTACCAATAACAGAGCATTAAAATAGGGTGGAGCTTGGATAATGACAATACGGGAAGCAATGTTGATATTGCTAGTTTTGCTTCCCCTTGGTGGCAGCGCTATCATCGGTTTTTTTGGTTCAACTGCCAAAAACAGCGAAGCATGGTTTGCTGGGGTGATAGCGTTTTTTAGTCTTCTTGTTACACTGATACTTTACCCAACGCTTTATGAAAATCATGTAGTACGTTTAGATATTTTTTGGTTACCTGAGTGGGGTGTTAATTTAACTCTGCGCATGGATGGGTTATCGTGGCTTTTTTGCCTTTTAATTACAGGGATAGGTCTGCTTGTTGTTGTTTATGCACGTTACTATATGAACCCGGCAGATCCGGTTCCGCGGTTTTTTTCTTTTTTTCTAGCTTTCATGGGGTCAATGACAGGGGTGATCTTGTCAGGAAATCTCGTCTTTTTAGTCATTTTCTGGGAATTGACCAGTATTTTTTCCTTTTTATTGATTGGTTATTGGTATCATAATGCTAGTGCGCGTGATGGAGCCCGTATGGCTTTAATAGTTACGGGTTTTGGGGGCTTTGCACTACTTTTGGGAGTTTTACTCATTGGTCATATTGTTGGCAGTTTTGATTTGGATGAGGTATTACAATCTGGGGATCTCATCCGGTCAAATTCTCTTTATACACCCGTGCTTATTTGTATTTTATTGGGAGGATTAACAAAGAGTGCACAGTTTCCCTTTTATTTTTGGCTGCCAAATGCCATGGCTGCTCCAACGCCTGTATCATCTTATTTGCATTCAGCAACAATGGTAAAAGCTGGGTTGTTTTTGCTTATTCGTTTATGGCCAGTTTTATCGGGAACAGAATCTTGGTTTTTTCTAATAGGTTTTGCAGGACTCACGACATTACTTCTTGGGGCTTATTTTTCAATATTTCAGCAGGATTTGAAAGGTCTTCTTGCTTATTCAACCATTAGTCATCTTGGTTTAATTACGACACTTTTAAGTCTTAGCAGTCCACTTGCGTGTGTTGCGGCAATTTTTCATATTGTTAATCATGCTACCTTTAAAGCGTCTTTATTTATGGCAGCTGGTATTGTTGATCATGAAACAGGAACACGTGATATACGCAAATTAACAGGTCTTTTTCGTTATATGCCTATTACGGGAACTCTTGCTTTAGTTGCGGGTGCGGCAATGGCTGGTGTCCCTTTATTGAATGGTTTTTTATCAAAAGAAATGTTTTTTGCGCAAGCAGTTGAAAAGCATATGGAATCGTGGTTGGATTGGATTGCACCTTACGTGGCAACGCTTGCCAGCCTGTTTAGCGTGACCTATTCTGTACGTTTTATTCATGGTGTTTTTTTTGGGCCAAAACCTATCAATTTACCCAAAATACCACGTGAACCACCACGTTTTATGCGTTTTCCGATAGAATTTTTAGTTTTTATTTGTTTGGCAGTTGGTATTTTTCCCAATTTAACAATGGGCTTCATTTTGGATAATGCAGTTATGGCTGTTTTAGGGCCTGCGAGAGTTTCTTATAATTTAGCTGTTTGGCATGGCTTTAATACCCCTTTGATAATGAGTTTGGTCGCTTTATCAGGTGGGGTACTGCTTTATATTTTAGGGCGTCGTTATTTTCTATCTTGTGATGAAGGTCCTCCTTTTTTTCGTTATTTAAAGAGGCAGCGTATTTTTAAACGAATTCTCATGATGATTTCTTGGAAATGGGCGCGTGCAGCAGAAATTCTTTTGTCGACACGTCGTTTACAAGTTCAATTGCATTGGGTACTTTTGGTTTGTTTTGCGTTTGTTGGTTTTTTATTATGGCATGATGGTTTGATTTCAGCTGGTCCGTTATTGCTTTTTCCACTTGATTTACCCTTCATGGCAATTTGGTTGATTGGTGGGGTTTGTGCTCTTTTAGTTGCTTTGTATGCAAAGTTTCATCGTTTTGCATCATTAATGCTCTTAGGCGGCGCTGGTTTGATGACCTGTGCGTCTTTTTTATGGCTTTCTGCACCCGATTTAGCGCTGACACAATTGGTTGTTGAAGTTGTAACAGCAATTCTTTTACTTCTTGGTTTGCGATGGTTGCCTAAGCGTTTGTATGATCCTGCACCATTGTCTGTTGGTTTTGATGTGCGCTTGCGCCGTATGAGTGATTTTATCATAGCGTTTGTGGGAGGAGCAGGTATGGCGTGGTTATCATTTGCGATGATGACGCGTCCCCAAGGGGTAACAATTTCTGACTTTTTTCTTACTCACGCTTATTCTGATGCTGGTGGTCGCAATGTTGTAAATGTGTTATTGGTTGATTTGCGTGGCTTTGATACAATGGGGGAAATTGTCGTCTTAGGTATTGTTTCGCTTACTGTTTTTGCTCTTTTACGGCGTTTTCGCCCTGCTCCTGAAAGTGTTGATGCGCCTTTTCAACAACGTATTCAAACAGCTTTTGACACAGCGCAACCTAATCGTGAAGTTGGAGATACTTTATCAGATTATTTAACTATTCCTTCTGTTATTATGCATTGGCTTTTTCCTGTTATTATCGCTATTGCGGTTTATTTATTAATGCGTGGGCATGATTTTCCAGGAGGTGGATTTGCTGGTGGTATTACTTTAGCGGTTGGATTTATTCTACAGTATCTTGCTACTAATATTCGTTGGGTGGAAAGCCATTTGCGTGTTTTACCTGTCCGTTGGATTGGTTTTGGTTTATTATTATCAGTGGTAACTGGGGCAAGTTCTTGGTTTTTTGGGTATCCTTTTTTAACATCATTTTTTCAATATACTCATCTCCCTTTAATTGGAAACATTCCAATAGCATCTGCTTTGTTGTTTGATTTTGGTGTGTTTTCTGTAGTTTTGGGAGCGAGCGTTCTTATTTTAATTGCGCTTGCGCATCAATCAATTCGCTTTTACCGAATTAGTAAGAAATCTATCGCAAAGAAAAAGGAAAGTTAATGGAAGTTGTTCTTTCTTTAGGTATTGGTATTTTTATTGGATCAGGCATTTGGCTTCTTTTACGTCCGCGAACTTTTCAAGTTATTCTTGGTTTGTCGTTGCTCTCTTATGGAGTTAATCTTTTTATATTTTCAATGAGCAGACCACGCAACAATGCAGTGCCTATTGTTGATCCTTCTGTTGTGATTAATCCAGCAAATTATGTCGACCCTTTACCTCAGGCTTTAGTTTTGACAGCAATTGTGATTGGTTTTGCAACGACAGCTTTATTTTTAGTCATCCTTTTGGTTTCACGCGGTTTAACAAATTCAGATCATGTTGATGGACGTGAAATAAGATGACAGAAATTTGGCTGCATCATTTACTTATTTTACCTATTCTTGTGCCATTGAGCATTGGAGCGATTCTTCTGTTTTATGATGAACGTCGTTCACAACTTAAATCACGCATTAGCCTTTTTTCCGCGAGTTTATTGGTTGTTATTTCTATTATTTTGCTTATGCGTACTCTTGAAATAGCTCCAGCTTCAGATGTGTATCGGCTTGGCAGTTGGCCTTCTCCTTTCGGCATTATTTTGGTTCTTGATCGCTTAAGTGCTATGATGCTTTTGCTTTCAAATGTGTTGATTGCTGCTGGTTTGATTTTTTCACAAGCTTATTGGTATAAAGCGGGCCCTCATTTTCAGTCGCTGATGCAATTTTTGATGGTGGGGATAAATGGTGCTTTCTTAACGGGTGATTTATTCAATTTATTTGTATTTTTTGAAGTTATGTTAACTGCCTCTTATGGGCTTGCGTTGCATGGTTTAGGTCAATCACGGGTGCGTGCAGGTCTGCATTATGTGGTCATTAACCTTGTTGCTTCATTGTTTTTCTTAATTGGTGCAGCACTCATTTATGGGGTGGTTGGTACACTTAATATGGCTGATTTAGCTATCAAAATAAAACATATAGCTGATGCAGATATTGTTTTATTTAAAGTAGGTGCAACGTTTTTAGGTATTGCGTTTTTGCTTAAAGCCGGTATGTGGCCGCTTAATTTTTGGTTGGTGCCAGCTTATAGTGCAGCAGCAGTACCTGTTGGTGCTTCTTTTGTAATTTTAAGCAAAGTGGGTATTTATGTTATTTTGCGGTTAACGCTGCTGTGGTTTAGAGCTGAAAGCGAATATTTGACTCATTTTGGTCATACGGTTTTATTTTATGGTGGGCTTGCTACGCTTATTTTTGGTATTATTGGGGTATTAGCTAGTCAAGTTTTAGGGCGTTTGGCATCTTACAGTATTCTTGTGTCTTCTGGGACAGTGTTAACAGCAATTGGAACAGGTAATGTGGCGCTAACTACAGGTATACTTTTTTATATTGTTTCTTCGACTTTAGCGCTTGGAGCTTTTTTTCTTTTGGTTGAATTGGTTGAGCGCAGTCGAGATATGGCTACAAATGTTTTGGCTGTTACGCTGGAAATGTATGGTGAGGATGAAGAAGAGCAAAAAGATGAAATTGGTACTTATTTGCCAGTAACCTTAGCTGTTCTTGGAGCTTGTTTTAGTATCTGTGCAATTTTGATTATTGGACTGCCTCCTTTTTCTGGTTTTGTTGCAAAATTTATGATGCTTACAGCTATTTTAAACGCAAACGAGGGAAATTTTTCTACTTATGTACCAATTTTACGTGATTGGTTTTTTATAGTTTTTGTTATTTTATCTGGTTTTGCAACTTTGGTTGCAATGATACGCATAGGTATTCGGACTTTTTGGGTTTCTTTTGAAGGCAAAGTCCCACGTATACAAATGATTGAATTTGCACCTATCGCTGCTCTTTTTTCTTTATGTTTTATTATGACAATTATAGCTAGCCCTGTGAGTCATTATATGTCTGAAACCGCTAAGACTTTGCATGATCCTAAAAATTATATTGAGAGTGTTTTATTTGATTTTTCTCTCAAAAACACTGAGAGGAATCAATGAAGCGCTTTTTTCCTCATCCTTTCCTAAGTGGTGCGATTGTTTTTATGTGGCTTATTTTAAACGGTTTTAGTTTAGGCCAATTCCTTTTAGGAAGTATAATTTCTTTGTTTGGTGGTTGGATGATGCAGCTGCTTGAACCAGAAAAAATCACAATTAAAAGTTGGAATGCAGTTTTTCGGTTGATTTTTCGAGTGTTGGTAGATTCTATTTGTGCAAATATTACGATGGCTTGGCTGATTTTAACAAAAAAACATAAAGAGCAGTGCTCTGGTTTTATTGTTGTGCCTCTTGTACTTAAAAGTCGTACGGCTTTAGCTATTTTAGCATGTATCTTTTCGGCAATTCCAGGTACTGTTTGGATTGCGTATAATAGCAAAAATAGTGAACTTTTAGTTCATGTTTTCAATTTAACAGATGGGAATGATTATCAACAGTTGATCAAACAACGATATGAGCAATTGCTTTTGGAGATTTTCTAATGAGTATGGTGATCCTTTATTGGGGAATTTTTCTCTCACAGATTTTCTTAAGTTTGGCGATGATTCTGGCGTTTTTTCGATTAATTTATGGTCCAAGAGCACAAGATCGAGTTGTGGGGTTGGATACTCTTTATATGACGACTGTTCTTTTATTTCTTGTATTTGATATTCGCTCAGGGACAAATATTTATTTTGATGTTGCTCTTATGATTGGGTTGTTAGGTCCTATCTCAAGTGTTGCTTTAGCAAAGTTTTTGATGCGTGGAGAAATTATTGAATGAAAGGTGACGTTTCACTTTGGATTGCCATTATTATTACTGTTTTTTTAGTGCTGGGATCTGGTCTTACACTTATTGGAGCAATAGGACTTATGCGCTTTTCTTGCTTTTATGAACGTCTCCATATGCCTTCATTAGGTGCAAGTTTAGGAACTGGAAGCATTGTTATTGCTTCGATCCTTTATGCTATATTTGTAGATGGTTATTTTGTTGTGCATGAAGCTTTGTTAGCAATTTTTACACTCGTAACAATACCTGTTACGACTATGCTTCTCTCACAGGCTGCCCTGCACCGAGACCAATCAGAAGATTGGCTGCAAAAGCCGCCAACCTTTTTGTTAAATCAGACAGAAGAAAAGCTGCCCACATTGGAAGATAAAACATCACATTGAAATCAATGTGACTTTTAATCTAAAATCTATTTTAGTTTGTGTTTCTTTCTTCTTCACACATAATGGGTTTTTCTTCATTGGGGTCATTAATAAGATCATAAAGTGCAGCTTCATTTTTAGTTGCCCACCAGATATATTGGGCTCCCGCATATTTTGAACCTGAAGCTGAAATTACATTTGCTCCAACAATGCGCTCACCTTTCCATGTGAAATCGACTAACGAAATATTGCCAACGTTGAGATACGTAACTTTAAGGCGCTCTCTATTGGTTTGTGTGCTGCATTGATAGACAATTGTTTCTTTAGTGGGGCTTAAATTGCTTGGTACTCCAATGACTAAAGAATTAGAAAAGATATTGGTTTTATTGAACAAGAAATAAAAAATAACAAAAGCTCCTAAAGCAAAAAGTCCTAAAATAGGTAGAATTTTTTTCATTGATGCTTCCTTCTTACTCATAAGTGATAACCTTAATTGATGAAATGGTGTCTACGGCGGGATTCGAACCCACGACCCCAGGATTCATACCACTTCGATTTTCATCGCCAGTCTTTGTTATTGTAAGCTGTTTGTGGTCTGGACTGTCTCTTCACCTTGAAGTATACACTTTTTAGGCGCTGCCCGTTCAGTCTCTACACCTTCCTTGTTTTCTTTAAAACAGGCTTGGCTCGGGATTGGCATACAGTTTCCTGTGAAGCTTTCCCCGAATTTGAGCAGATCCACTTTAAGGATTTCTCCTCAAAGCGCCCAATTTATTTAGGAATCCTGTGCTCTATCCTACTGAGCTACGCAGACTCAAATCACATCTTATGTCTTTTAACTAAAGTATAAAAATTAATCAATTAATAAATAGAAATTAATCAGGTTTCACTAATTTTTGTTTTAGGAAAGTCAAGACTGCATTTGGTGAAACATTTTTAGCGATAAATGATTGGCCCAGTCCGCGTGTTAGGATAAAAGTTAAATTATTTTGCGAAACTTTTTTATCTTGGGCAATAAAGGTCATAAGTGTTTCGGCATCTGGAAGTTTGCCGGGGATATCTTGTAGTTGTGTTGGTAAACCAACGGTTTTAAAATGTGTTTCAATACGTTGTGTTATTGTAGGGTTGATTAAGTTTAATTGTTCAGAAAATTGGTGGGCTAAAATTGTTCCGATAGCTACAGCTTCACCATGGATTAAACGGTTTGAATCATAAGTGGTTGCTGTTTCAAGCATATGCCCAAATGTATGACCAAGATTTAGCAATGCGCGTTGGCCTGTTTCATATTCATCGTGAGCTACAATATCGGCTTTAAATTGACATGAGCGAGCAATAGCTTCTATTTGTATTGGGCCCTTGGAAAAAACTTTTTGCCAATTTTTTTCAAGCCATTCAAAAAAATGAGGCTGATTAATGAGGCCATATTTAACCATTTCTGCATAACCAGCACGAAATTCGCGTGAGGGTAATGTATTGAGAACATCAATGTCAGCAATAACGCATTGGGGTTGATAAAAGGTACCGATGAGATTTTTACCATACGGGCTATTGATTCCGGTTTTTCCACCAACCGATGAATCAATTTGTGCTAGAAGTGTTGTAGGCATTTGAATCAAATGCATACCTCGACGTATAATACTTGCCGCAAATCCTGCAAGATCACCAATAACACCGCCCCCCAAAGCAATAATGCTATCGCCTCTTTCTAAACGAGCGACAAGAATTTTATCGATCACATTTTGCAAAATTGGAAACGACTTTGATTGTTCTCCTGCTTCTACGATAATAGGGACCGTGTAGATTTCATTTTCTGCTAATTTTGTCTGCAATGTGTTCAAATGAAAAGCAGCAACATTTTTATCTGTAACAATAGCTAAACGTATTTTTTGATGAGAACTCTTTTGATGCAAATAATGCTTAATCTTTGAAACTGCTTGTGCAATTAAACCTGAGCCAATAACGATATCATAACAATGTTTATTCAGTTTGACAGTAACAATTTTGGTTTGCATGCTTTTTATCTCTATCGTTATTTTATGGATAAATAGCGTTGTACAGCCTGTATTACATTATATGCTACTACATGGTAATGTTCTTCATGATTGTTAATTGTTAAGTTTGCTTGTGCGTAAATAGGGTAGCGTTGTTCCATGAGTTTTTGCATCGTTTCCTTAGGATTTGCCGTTTGAAGCAATGGTCGCGCAAAACACCCTGAAACGCGCTCTATGAGGATATGAAGATCTGCTTTAAGCCATATGGATATACCATTTTGATGAATGGCTTTTCGGGTATCTTCATTGATATAAGCACCTGCGCCTGTCGCCAAAATGAGAGGACCTTTTTTAAGGATGTTTAGAATAAGTTTTTGTTCGAGAGCACGGAATTTTGATTCGCCATACGTTTCAAATAATTGGGTGATTGTCATCTGGGCAGCTTTTTCGACTTCTTGATCAGAATCATAAAATGGTAAACTGAGCATAGTGGCAACGTGTTTTCCAATAACAGATTTTCCTGAGCCCATGAGACCAACAAATACAAGTGCTTTTTGGTTAAGACGTGATAATAGTTGGTTTTTTATTTGTGTTATTGGAATATTTTGAAGCTGTTTATTTTTCATGATTTTATTTCGACATTTATCTGCTTTAAAATCAATTTCTGTTAATCTTTGTCAGGCATAATAAAGCTAGGTAATTTTAGGATAATTTATTTTCTTAATACCAATATTAACCTGATTTTGATAAGTTTCTTCATTGTGATCAGCTATTTTTTCAATTTTGTGATAGTATTTATAATTTTGGGTTAGATTCATAACGAAAAATATACGTAGCAATGTTCCTTTTAATTTATGCAATATGTTTTTGAAAGCAGATCCATGAAAAGTAATGCTGTGATAGATCGTTTTCTTGAAATGATGAGTGCTGAACGAGGGGCTTGTGCTCATACACTTTCTGCTTATCAAAATGATTTACAATGGGCACATGACCAGTTGTGTTCACGCTCTGTTTCACTTTTTTCGGCACAAAGAGAAGATTTAATCAATCTTTTGTCGCTTATGCATACTGCTGGTTTTGCAGCTACTTCGCAAGCACGTCGTTTATCGACTTTGCGTCAGTTTTATCAATTTCTTTATGCTGAAGGATTAAGAACAGATGATCCTTCTCATGATATTGATACGCCTCGTCAAAGACGTCTTTTACCAAAAACCATGAATGAAGATACGGTGACAAAATTACTTGATCGTGCGCAACTAGAAGTAGATCAAACAGATTATGGATCGAAAAATCACCTGCGTGCGTTGCGTCTTCAGGTATTAATTGAAATGCTTTATGCGACAGGATTACGCATTAGTGAGTTGGTAAGTCTTCCGGTTCAAGCAGTACGCGGAAAGGAGCAATTTATTGTTGTTCGTGGTAAGGGAGCAAAAGAACGTATGGTCCTCTTATCAGTTAAGGCATGCCAAGTTATTTCTCAGTGGTTAGTTTTGCGTGATCAGGGCAAGGATGCGGCAAGCTTTTATCTTTTTCCTGCTCGCTCATCAACAGGATATGTCGCCCGCCAATTTGTTGCACGAGGATTAAAAGACCTCGCTAAAAGAGCAGGGGTGAAAAGCAGCAGCTTTTCTCCCCATGTATTGCGCCATGCTTTTGCTAGTCATCTTTTGCAAAATGGTGCTGATTTACGTGTGGTTCAGCATTTATTGGGGCATTGTGATATTTCTACTACCCAGATTTATACACATGTATTGGAGGAAAGATTGTATTGTTTGGTTAATGAACATCACCCGCTTGCCGATCAGCATAAGGCCGGATAAAAAAGTAATATTTTGAAAAATACTTTAAAAAAAATTATAGATATATAAATTGTACACGAGTAAGTTAGGAACAATGTATAATTATCTTGATTTTGAAAAACCTGTTGCTGATCTAGATGTGCAAATTCTTGAATTGAAAAAGATTGCTCAAGAAAAGGGTAGTCTTGATATGAAGGATGAGATTGCACGTCTTGAGATGCGTTCTCAGATGGCTTTGCGCGATCTTTATAAAAAATTATCACCGTGGCAAAAAACACAAGTGGCACGCCATCCTAATCGACCTCATTTTATGGATTATTCAGCATATTTATTAAGTGATGTTACGCCTTTAGCAGGTGATCGCAAATTTGCTGAAGATGAAGCTATTCAAGCTGGTTTTGCACGCTTTAAGGGTGAGGCGATCGCTTATATAGGTCAAGAAAAAGGCCATGATACACAAACTCGTTTACGCCATAATTTTGGTTCTGCTCGCCCAGAAGGGTATCGCAAAGCTGTGCGGATCATGGAAATGGCTGATCGTTTTGATTTGCCATTATTAACTTTTGTTGACACAGCTGGTGCTTATCCCGGTGTGAGTGCTGAAGAACGTGGACAGGCAGAGGCAATTGCACAGTCAACAGCAGCAACTTTACGTCTACGCGTTCCTGTTATTTCAGTTATTATTGGAGAGGGTGGTTCTGGAGGGGCAATAGCGATTGCTGCAGCTAATAAGGTTTATATGTTGGAACATTCGATTTATTCGGTTATTTCGCCAGAAGGGGCGGCTTCTATTTTATGGCGTGATTCAACTCGTGCGAAAGATGCAGCAACCAATATGCGTATTACTGCTCAAGACCTTTATAAGCTAAAGGTTATTGATGGCATTATTCCTGAGCCTTTAGGGGGAGCACATCGGGGAAAAGAAGCTGTTATGGAAACAACAGGCAATATTATTTCTGTTGCTTTACACTCTATGGCTGGTAAGGATGGTGAAACAATAAGGCGGGAGCGTTGGGAAAAATATCTTCAAATTGGCCGTTCTTTGGCTTAATTGAAGTGGTTTGTGTGAGGTTTTATAGATTAGAGTTTTATTTCAATGAAATTAAATTGGTATTTTTCATTGTTTTTTTTATTAGCAATTGGGATATTGGCAGCATGTCAAAAGAAATTACCTCCTTCTATTCAAGCTAAAGTTAAGCAGCCATTGCCAAAAGAAATTCACCATAAAATGGTTACACATAATGTCGATCCATATGCACCGATTATGATGCGTTTTTTTAAGGAAGAAAATACTGCTGAAATTTGGAAGCAAGACCGTACCGGACGTTTTGTACTTGTGGCAAGTTATGATATTTGCAAATGGTCAGGTAAACTTGGGCCTAAATATGAAGAGGGGGATTATCAAACACCAGAAGGTTTTTATACTGTTAACGCAAGTCAAATGAATCCTTATTCGAGTTATTATCTTTCTTTTAATATCGGTTTTCCTAATCTTTATGATCAAGCACATGGTCGTACAGGTAGTTATCTTATGGTTCATGGGGGGTGTACTTCTGTGGGCTGTTATGCAATGAATGATAGCAATATGGGACAAATTTATGCTTTTGCACGGGATGCTTTTAAAGGTGGGCAAAAAGAATTTCAGTTACACACTTTTCCTTTTCGCATGACCGATGCTAATATGGAGCGTCATCGTGATAATCCTCATTATCAATTTTGGGTGATGCTCAAAAAAGGTTATGATCTCTTTGAGACCAAGCGCGCGCTTTCAAAAATTGATGTTTACGAAAAACGCTATGTTTTCGATCGTTTTAACAAACAAGATTTAAGTGCGATAAAACCATAAAAGATGAATTTCACTATGAAAGATATCGTGTATTTTATAATTTTTCAAAACCAGAAAGATGATTAGTATTCATTTTGCTAAATTCATTAAAATGATCAGTATTTATTACGATGATAATATCATGATGCTTTAGTAGGAAATTTGAGCAGAATTACCGGAAAAACTGATCGTGAAGGTAATAAAATATAGGCTATTTTCCTATATTCCACGTGAATTATCGATAATAATTTATTATTTTTATTATAGAATATAGGCAGGTCTTTTATGTGGGATGGGGATTTTGTGCGGTATTCTTGTATTAATTTTATATGTCTGTGGTACAGCAATGAGTTGTACTGTCAAAGGAAGAATAGAAGAAGGTAAAGCAGTGATTAAAGGAGAGGTAAGAATAATATGCCCTTCCTTATCGAAGGTATTTTCTAAGCGTTTTTTTACAACTTCAGGATCGCATATTTGTTCTTCCATATCGGTGATTTGCGTCATTTTAGTGCCATAAGGCTTTAAGGTAGCTAATGTTGATCGTGGAGAGCCTTGAAGAGAAAAACCTGTTTCAAGCAATTGTGCTGCTTTTCCTTCTCTTGCATTAATATTATTTGACCCTAAAACAACAGCGATAATCGTACGTTTATTGCGGGTTGCTGAAGCAACAAGATTGAAACCAGAAGCGCAAGTGAAGCCAGTTTTCATACCATCTATTCCATTAAAACGGTTAATGAGGTTGTTTGAATTGAATTTGATTTTTTGCCCATCACCAAAATCAATAGCCGGAATAGAAAAATAATGAGCATATTGGGGAAATTCCCGACGGATTTGAACAGCGAGAAGAGCAATATCGCGTGCTGTGGTGTAATTGTCTGGATGTGGTAGACCGCTTGCATTGGCAAAATGAGTTCCAAACATGCCTAAACGTTGGGCTTGAATATTCATTTGTTGCACAAAAGCTTCTTGTGAACCAGAAACAGCTTCACTTAAAGCAATGGCTAAATCATTGGCTGATTTAACTAATGTGATGCTTAAAGCTGTTTCCAGTGTAAGGATAGAACCTGCTTCATAACCTGAATGAGAGGGAGAAACTTGTGATGCATTTTTACTAATGGTGATGTGTTTTTGTGGTGAAATTTCTCCTGTGCTCATGGCGCGAAAAATGACATAAGTGGTCATTAATTTTGTTAAAGAAGCAGGGTACCATCGTTCAAAAGCTTGGTTATGTTCTAATATTCGTCCAGTTGTAGCATCAACAGAAATAAAGGGATAAGCTAGAGCTAGAGTGCTTGTCATACTTAAAATAAAAGACAAACAGAGGCTGTATAAGAGTTGACGCATTAATTTAAGTCCAATTATTGTTCAGTTTAAGTAACTTAGAACTATTTTAGCTTTAAATACAATAGATTTGAATGTATAAAATAAAGAAAGGAACGTTTAATTACGTATAGGTCCTTTCCAATGATGACCGAGCGCTTGAAGCCTTTTAACAGCAAAGGGTGGCATAGGTGGAGGAGTGGGGTCTTGAGCGGCCAATAAGAGCAATTCATCACAGGCTTTTTCTGTTTTTTCGATTAGTTGGTCTAAAAAGTCATGTTTATTTAAGCCAGTTTCTATAGGAGGAAGAATACGCACACAAATTTTTCCTGGATAACGGCGAAAATTATCACGTGGCCAATATAAACCAGCGTTGTGGGCAATGGGTACAACTTGGAGTTTTAATTCGTTGTAAAGGGCAGTAATGCCTGGTTTATAATTGGGTTCTTGACCGGGCTGTCGGCGTGTTCCTTCGGGGAAGATTAGAATTTGGCGCCCTTGTTTTGCTTTTTGTTTTGCTTTTTGTATGATGATTTTAAGGGTTTGAATAGGGGTTGCTCGGTTAATCGGGATAACTTGTGTTTTGGCCATATACCAGCCAAAAAAAGGGATCCACATCAGTTCACGTTTTAAAATAAGGGCAGGATCATCAAAATAGGGTACAAGACTAAAAGTTTCCCATGCAGATTGATGTTTTATAGCAATAATATATGCACTCTTTGGGAGGTTTTCTATGCCTTCAATTTCATAGTGTGTTCCAGCAATGTATTTTTGTAAAAATAATGTAACACGTGCCCATGTTTTAGGGATAACCCACGCTTTTTTACGGGGCATTAAAAAATAAAAGGGGGCATAAAGAATCATTTGCACAAAAGTGGTTGTATAAAAAGCAAACGTAAAGAGAAGAGAACGAAGGATAAGTACCATGTTTTTTTTAATATTTGCTAAAACTCTAGTTGTCCCACTCTATGTGTGGAAAATATCGTCATTATAATATACTTATTTTTATGTATTTTAAACTATAAAACAAGAGACTAAGAATACCACAAGTTGTTAGAAGTAAACTTTTCTCAACAAATTTTATCTATTAGTTGGTTTTGATCTTTTTTATTAGATTGAAATCCAAAGAAATTTGGAATTTTATTAGAAATAAAAGCTTAAAATGTTAAGTGCGATAGTTAGTTATAACTGCGTTAAATGCGTAAGATAATCTTATGTTTTTTACGCAGACGATGCCCCTTTTATAACTGATCGAATTAAATTCAATTTGATATAATAATTTAAGTAAATATGGCTTAAGATGCCCAGATGACATAGCGTATTACAGAATATGTTGCTTAGTTATCAAATTTACTTCATTCTTTTTTAAAGACTTAAATCAAGAAACAATTCTTACAAAAAATAAGAAATCATTTGAAGAAGTGCTTTGCATTACACAGTGAATTTTAGTGGAAGTAAACATATTTTATTGGAGCGGGCGATGGGATTCGAACCCACGACCCCAACCTTGGCAAGGTTGTGCTCTACCCCTGAGCTACACCCGCTCACACATTCTTAAACGCCTTTTGTATGGCTTAGCCTTGTCTGAATTGCAACAAAAAAATCACGTTTCAGTAAAATTTATTTTGATGTTAGTGAAATTTATTTTTTAAGGTTAAAAAAGTGTTATTCAACTGGTGATGTAAATAATACTAGATAATTGATTTATATTTTAGCAAATATGCTCGTCTCAAGGGAGGGGGTAAGTGATTATAAATTTAAGCAAAACACTCTTTTGTCTATCAATAAGTTAAAAAGATTGGCAACGTTGTTTGCATTTTTCAAGATTGATTAGCCGGTTATGGTGGTCTTTTTAACGATTGAAAAAAATTGATGTTTGTGACTCTTTAGGAGGAGCATTGAAAATTTTATTCTATTTTGAATCGAAAGAAGCGCCAGTTTTTGTCAAATAGAGTTACTTAATGAGATTTTGAGTTTGCTAAAGTTTTTCATAAATCGCGTGGATAGTTTATGAAATAAGCAGTATCATGAGATTTATCTTATTTATGATCACTATTTTAGTGCAAGTGGATGTTTTGGATTTAATAAATATATTATCCGCATTGAAATCTAGTAAGTATTTTATTTTGGAATACATTTAACTAAAAAGCTTATTAAAGAGAATAAACTAATCACAATTATAGTGATGCATTCTATATATCAAATTTTGAATATGAAAGATCGGTATACAGATAGTGTATGGAGGTGCGTAGTAGAACAATGATCTTGGACATGCACTAAAAAGAATATAAATTGCATGTTAGGATTTTTGGGTATGATTGGCATGCTTTAAAAAGTTCACGATGAAGTTTTTGAAATGATATACTAATGATACACTATAGTGGATTTGATATTTTGGTAATGGATTAATATTTTGGCTGTAAAGAAAGCACATGAAGTTGATCATTTTCTAACGCATTTTTCGCGTTCTTTTCCTATTGTTTTAATTTATGGTCCTGATCGTGGTCTTGTTTGTGAACGTGCGCAGCGTTTTGCTAAGCTAACGCAAGTGGCGATAGAGGATCCTTTTTCTACGATTCGTCTCAATGCAGCTGAAATTGATAAAGATCCTGTGCGATTACAAGATGAAGCGCATACTGTATCACTTTTTGGTAGTGATCGTTTGATATGGATATCCAATGGTGCAAATCAAAAAGGTTTTCTTGCTGCTCTTAAGCTTTTAATTAAAGAACCACCTAAAGCATGTTTCATTTTAATTGAAGCGGGGGACCTAAAAAAAGGTGTTGGGTTGCGCAATATTGTTGAAACGGCTTCAACAGCTCTGGCTTTACCCTGTTATACGGATGATACCCGTTCCCTTGATAGAGTGATTGATGAGGTGTTGAATAATTTTAAAATGACTCTTTCTTTGGAAGCGCGCAAGTGGTTATATGAAAGTTTGGGGGCAGATCGTCTTGTTTCGCGTGGTGAATTAGAAAAGCTTTGTCTTTATGCTCTAAAGAAAGATCGGGTTACGCTTGAGGATGTGAAGGCTGTGGTAAGTGAGGCTGGCGCTCTTTCTCAAGATGAAGTCATTGATGCTATTTTACTGGGGGATGTGGCGGGCTTTGAGATGCATTTTAGTCGATATTCGACTGTGCAAAATACACTTTTTTTTGTTTTAAGTACAGCGCAAAGGCATTTTCAACAATTACAGCTGTTGCGCTATCAAATAGAGGTTGAAGGGAAAGCTCCTTTTGCAGTCATATCTCAAGCACGGCCACCGATTTTTTTTCGTAGAGAAAAAATAATTGAAAAAGCTCTAAAATATTGGGGGTTGGAACAAATTGCTTATGCTATGGAAAAAATTCAATGCGCTGTTTTAGATAGCCGTAAAAATCCATTTTTGGGTACAGTTATTGTTCATCAAGTTTTATTAGGATTAACAGTTAGTGCACAAAAACGCATTTCTTCTTAAAATTTGGCTTCATCGACATTGAAGCGTTTTTGGGACTTGGGTATTTTATGAGATATGTTTTTTCTTTATGGTGATTTTTTTATCAAAAGACAAAAAACGATAATTCATAAAAGCTTTTGATCATGAGATTGTAGTATTACGTGTAATACTAGCAGACATTGTTTGTTTTGAGTAATTGCCAAATTTGCATCAAGATCAAAAAGGTCATTGTACAATATGATTTAAGTACAAAATACAAGGTTACTTAATATTTGGGGGTACAGTGTATGAAGAAGTACTCTTTTATCAATGATAACATGGGAGTTAAGCAGTGATCTTAACAATTTGAGGTATCAATGAAATTTGTTGATTTATCATTGTTGATTTTAGTATAGTTTTTTTAAATTTAGCTATCATCATTGTTATCCTTAAAAAAGTATCTGTTTTATACGAGAATAACTTTCATTTATGAAGTTTAGGTCATTTTTATAAAGCTTAAAGAGACTTAAAGGGAAAGTCATCAGAAAGTATGAAGATTTGATAAAAAATGTGTTGTGCTACAGCTTTCGTATTCTTATTAATGCAGTAAGCCATTATGTGCGTGATAATGGTAGTGCTTTTGCAAGTCATATCGTACTTTCAGGGCTTTTAGCGTTTTTTCCTTTTTGTATTTTGGGAGCATCTCTAGCCAGTTTTTTTTGGGATTTTTCGTATACACCGCAAAAAATTGAGGCACTTATGCACTTGCTGCCAGATGCAATTGCAGAACCTTTTTCTAAAGAAATCGTCAATGTTTTGACAACACAGCGAAGAGGCTTATTGACGCTTTCTTTTGTTGGGGCGGCTTATTTTGCTTCAAATGGGGTAGAGGCTTTACGTGCAGCCTTGAATAAGGCTTATCGCGTTGTTGATCAGCGAAGTTTGTTTTTTTGTCGTTTTCAGAGTTTGTTTTTTGTAATCATTGGAACAATCGGTATTACTGTTATCAGCTTTTTATTAGTTTTAGCGCCTTTACTGATAAAAATTACGCAAAATCATTTTCCCTTTATTGTTGAATATATTGGTGTTATTCGTTTATGGCGTTATACAATTGCAGTGGTTGTTTTATTTATCAGTCTTTTGATTGTTCATAAATGGTTGCCAGCAAAACAGAGAAAATTGATAGATATTTTACCAGGAATTATCGTGACACTGTTTTTGTGGTTTGCAGCATCGATTACTTTTGCACATTATTTAACAAGGTTTAATTATGTGTCCACTTACGCTGGGTTAGCATCTATCATGATTGCTATTATTTTTCTTTATATGCTGAGTGCGATTTTTATTTTGGGAGGTGAGATTAACGCAGCAATTATGTTTTATCGTACTCGTTTACAAAATTCAGATTCATAAAAGAACTGTTTGTTAAATATAGGGAATTAAGGAATAAAAGGGTATGCATTTTACTATCGCTTTTTAGTGATTGATAAGAATGCTTCTGCCTAAAGCTACAATTGATTATATTTTGCGTCATCAGTTTCAAATATGTATTATGGCAAGTTTAAGTTGCTTTTGTTTATTCTCAATTCTTAGTGAAATGCTTATTTAGTGAAACGCTTATTTAAAGAAGAGGCTGTTTCTAAGGAGTTAACGGTACAAGGTTTGGAATGCAAATTATAGGCATGAGGGGAGGGGTGTATTATGAAGACACAGGTTAAAGCCCTTGGAATGGATAATGCAGGTGGGAATAGCAGAGTAAAGCTTACCTTATACTTAATACTTAGTAGTGCATGTTTTTATTTAGCAAGCTCAATCGACTAAACTTTAGTGATAGGTGCTTTAATAGGAGGTTTGTGAGGGTGGGGTAATTTGCAAATAGGCTTTACCTTGTTTTATTATTAATGATCATTTCTATCTTTGAGTGGTTTTGTAAGACGTCGTTATTTGTGGTCATTAAAGCGCTATTTTGTTTCTTTAATGATAGCTTTTATAAGTGCTTTGGCATCGTTATTGGCCCATGGAGCTATACCATTAAATGAAGCAATAAGGTCACCATCTTGATCAACCAGAAGTGTAATGGGTAGCCCTAAAGCTAGTCCTTGTTTGCGGATATTGGTAAAAATGTTCATTTTTTCGTCACGGTAATAGGTCAAATTATCAGCATGCACTTCATGTAAAAATTGCTGAATTTTTTCAGGAGAAGCGACTTTATCAATATTAATGGCTATGACATCAAAATTTTCTCCCTTCATATCGTGTTTTAATTGTGCCAATTCTGGCATTTCTACACGACAAGGCGCACACCAAATGGCCCACAAATTAATAAGTAGTGGCTTTCCAGTAAATTCGGAGAATTTATAGTCTTTTCCTTGAATATCCTTAAAGGAAAACTGGCTTACATTATAGGGAGTATCGGCAAATCGGATGTGTTTAAAAGAGCCTTTGGCTTCTTTTTTGATTGTTATTATTTTTTCTGTTTTTATTTTGTTGGTGTTTGTTTCTTGTGCTTTTGCAACTGAAATAAAGTGAGGAAAGAGAGATGCTTTATGATCATGGTTTATTGTTGCGTATAAACTTAAGGCAATGATAAAGGATGTAAGGAAGCATTGTGTTTTTTTATTTTTCCAGTTGATGAAAATTTGAGAAATCATAATTTTTGTCCTTTAAATGGGCGCTTTTAAGGGATGATAGATAATAGATTGAGCAATAAATATAGAGTAGCTGTTTTGCACAAAGCCCTGCTGCAGTTATGAAAGACATTAATGCTTCCACTGATTGTGATCAAAAACTTTATTGGCAAGATACTGAAGGTTCACTTTCTCATGTGGCAATGCTAGCATAAACGAAAATTATTTCACACTCTGATTATGAAAAAATTGTGCATGGTTTAAAGTTTATTCTCCAAGAAATTGAAGAAGGCACGGTCACTTTTTCACGAAAATTTGAAGATATTCATATGAATATTAAGGCACGGTTGAGCCAATTGATTGGTCCTGTAGCAAGGCCGTTTGCATACAGCACGTTCGTATAATGATCAGGTTGCAGTTGATTTTCGTTTTTGGGTACACGACGAAACGCAAAAATAGCACAAACATTAAAAGAGCTCACCGAACAATTATTCATTCGAGCAAAACAATATGTCGATACTTTTATACTAGGTTTTACATATTTACAAACCACCTAGCCGGTAACATTTGGCATTTATATGATGGCTTATGTTGAAATATTTGGTCGAAATTTTCATGTATGTGTGATGCATTTGAGCGAATGAATGAAATCGCTTCTAGGGGCTGGTGCATTAGCCGAAACGGGCTTTCCAATCAATTGCTTTATGATAGCACAAGCACTGAGGGGGCATGAGCCGGCGCGCAATTAATAGATAGTGTTTCAAATCGTGATTTTGTGTTGGAATTTTTAAGCGCTGGTGCGTGTTTTGTGAATCCATCTTCATGGTTGGCAGAAGAAATTATTCTGTGGTCGAGTGCGCAATTTCAGTTTATTCATTTATTAGGTGCTTTTTTAATAGGTTCGTCTAATTATGTCACAAAAGAGAAATCCCGATGCTGCTAAGCTTATATAAGCCAAATCGGGATGATTGAGTGGTGCATTTATTGGACTTTTAATAGTGGTGAAAGGTTTACCTCTTGCTTACTCGAAGGATATGCAGGAATATAAAACTTATGTGTTTGATGGGGCTTTGAGTTTGGAATTATTGGCTGGCAGCAATGACGGGGATCATTGGTGATTTGGAAGTAAATAAAACACTCATAAAACAAGCAGCAGATTCTGGTTATGCAATAGCAACAGATTTAGCTGATTGGGTTATCCAAATTGGGGCTTCCTTTTCGTGAGACTCATCATATTATTGGGCACATTAGTGGTATTGGCAGAAAAAAAGAAATGTCGTCTTAATGATTTATCATTAGCTGAACTTCAAACGATTTATCCTGATATAAATGCAGCTTGTTTTTGATGTTTTAACAGTTGAAAAATCAGTTGAAAGTCGTAAAAGTTTTGGTAGAACAGCGCCTTTAGAAGTACTTTACCAAATTGCCTATTGAAAAAGGCATCGTGTGAGTGCGTGAATAGATTTAATTGTAAATACAAAAAAATGCAGCAAAATATCAATATGAAAAGAAAAGGGCGCATGAGAACTATTTTAAAGAATTTAATAATTGTCCTTTTTTTTAATGTTGTTATAGTTGGGTGCGGGCGTAAAGGGGCATTAGAATTATCTTCTTCAACAACGGTTAAGTCTTCGCAAAAAGCTTTTGTTTCTGAAAGAAAGACGGATAAACTTTTTATTCTCGATCGATTGATACAATAGAGGTCTTTATGCGTTTTTTCCCTTATCATCAAGACATGCTTTATGCTGAAGGTCTTTTACTTTCCACACTTGCAGATAAGGTTGGAACACCTTTTTATTGTTATTCAGCCAATGCACTTATTGCTCATTTTCAAGACTATCAAAATGCATTTCACGATATACCTAACCTTATTGCTTATGCGGTTAAAGCAAATTCCAATCAGGCTATTTTAAGGCTTTTAGCACGCAGTGGGGCAGGAGCTGATGTGGTGTCAGAAGGTGAATTACGGCGTGCTTTAGCTGTTGGTATTCCTGCGCATCGTATTGTTTATGCTGGTGTTGGTAAAACGGTTAGAGAAATAGATTTTGCCCTTGCACATGATATTTGTTGTTTTAATGTCGAATCAGAGCAGGAACTTGAACAATTATCAGCACGGGCTGTTGCACTTTCAAAAAATGCGCGCATTTCGTTGCGTCTTACTCCAGATGTAGATGCAAAGACCCATCAGAAAATTACAACTGGTAAATCTGAAAATAAATTTGGTATTCCGTTGGCATTGGCATATGATGCTTATAAAAAGGCAGCACAATTGCCTGGCCTTCAAGTGTGTGGTGTGGCTATGCATATTGGTAGCCAGATTTGTGATTTAAAACCATTTGAAGAAGCGTTTATAATTGCTGCAGATTTTGTGCGCCACTTACGCAATGATGGTTATGCCATAACTCATGTAGATATTGGAGGTGGGCTTGGGGTTTCTTATGGTCGTGAGTCATGTTTAGTGCCTTCTCCTTTTGATTATGCGGCACTGGTAAAGAAACATATTGCACCTTTAGGAATCACTGTAATTTTAGAGCCTGGGCGCAGTATTGTTGGCAATGCTGGTGTGTTGGTAACATCTGTTGTGTATTTCAAAAGAGGCAAGGTGCGCAATTTTGTTATTGTTGATGCGGCAATGAATGATTTTATGCGTCCAACACTTTATGATACTTGGCATGATGTGATACCAGTGAAAAAAACGCCATTAAATGCTGTGATGATCAATGCAGATGTTGTTGGCCCTGTTTGTGAAACTGGTGATTATTTAGCATTAGATCGTTGTTTGCCAGTGCTAAAGGCGGGTGATCTTTTGGCAGTTACTGGAGCAGGCGCTTATGGTGCAGTGATGGCAAATACTTATAATAGCAGGCTTTTAGTACCGGAAGTTTTAGTTCAAGATACGCGTTATGCTGTTATTCGCCCACGTCTTGATTATGCACAATTGATAGGTTTTGATCATATTCCAGATTGGATTGAGAATTTTTAAATGTCTTTGACATTGTTTCCAATAAACTTTTATGGAATGATTTATATGGTGCAAATTATTTTTATAGGTCTTATGATTTTTAACTTATTATTAAAAAGGACAAATGATTGTCTATGAAAGACGAAAACATCAAAGGTTTTCTGAAAATAAGGCTTTTATTTGCACGCCTTCTCGCTTGGTGTTTCTTATTTTTTGAGCGGATATGGCCGCGGCTATTACCATTTTTTTTAGCGTTAAGTCTTTTATGTTCGCTTAGTTGGTTTGGTGTTTTTAGCCTCTTAAGTTATTGGTGGCATTTATTTTTTCTTTGGCTCATACTTTTTGTTATTTTAGGAAGTTTATTTCTACTATTTGGTTTTCGCTTTCCCACAGCAAGGGATGTTGATTGCTATATTGAGCAGACAAGTGGGTTTAAAAACCAGCCTTTAAGTGTTCAAAAAGATCGTTTGTGTGTTGAAGATAATGATGGTTCTAGCGTGGTTATTTGGCGTGAACATCAACGCCGCATGACAGAACAGTTGCATCATGTTCAAATTGGATTTGCTTACCCTAATAGTGCTGCCTATGATCCTATAGCTCTTAGGGCACTATTTATTTTGTTGTGTGTGTGTGCTTTTAGTTTTTCTTTTGGCTCGTCTGGGGGGCGTTTATCAGACGCGTTTGATCTACGCCCTGTGGTTGATGAATCATCAATACGTGTTGATGCTTGGGTCACACCACCTGCTTATACGGGCATTGCACCTATTTATTTAACACGAGATGAGACAACACAGCTTACTGTTCCTGAAGGTAGTGATGTCGTTGTACGCGTTGTTAATGGCGCTGGTGTTAAGGTTAAGGCTGTGTCTGAAGACGGTGGACATAAAATTTTACTTACTGAAAAAAGTGAACAAACGGTTTTAAATGACCCAATGACTCGTTTTGAAACACGCTTAGATCGTTCAATGCATTTGTCTGTATCATCGCGTCGTAGGCAGCAACAATGGCATTTGCACATGATTAAAGATAAAGCGCCCACGATTCATTGGCTTGCAAAACCAGAGCGGATTTTAGCCGGTTCATTAGAGTTACGCTATGAAATGGATGATGATTATGGCGTAACAAAAGCTTTTGTTGTAATGGAACCTCTTCTTGATCAGCATAAAAATGCTTCTCCTCTTTATAGGGCGCCTGAGATAAAACTTCTTTTAGCGCGTGGTGGAAAAGGTAAAATGCGCACAGTTCAAGATATATCTGGTCATCCATGGGCTGGTAGCGAGGTTAAAATCACTTTGGTAGCAGAAGATGGGGCTGGTCAGCAGGGGCGTAGTAAAACTTTTATCATGATGTTACCGCAACGTATTTTTGCTAACCCTGTTGCTCGTGCGGTGGATGAGCAACGTCGTTTGTTGGCACTTGATGCACATGCACGAGAACGTGTACTTGATATGCTTTCTGCTTTACTTGTGCGTCCGGAAGATGGTCTTCAAAATGTAACACATTTTCTGGCATTGCAGAGTGCGTGGATAAGACTTTCTGCTGCAAAAACAGATGATCAATTGCGTGATGTTGTTCATTATTTATGGCAAATTGCTTTAGGTATTGAAGGTGATCAGTTTGAACCTGCTCAACAAAGGTTAAAACAAGCACAAGCTGCTTTGCGTGATGCATTACGCCATGGCACTTCAAGTGAGGAAATTGAAAGACTCATGGAAAATTTACGCCAAGCTGTGAATGATTATATTAGTGCTTTGCCTGAAAAAAAATCAAAAGATGCCAATGAGCGTAAGACTACACTTTCTGAAGATTCATTATCCAAAAAGCTGGATTCGATTGAAGAAATGGCCAAGTTGGGTTCTTCTTCTTCAGCTGAACAGCTTTTAGCTGAAATTGAGCAGACACTTGATCATTTGCAGAATCGAAAAAGTAATCAAGCTAAAAAGCAAAATGATCATCAAGAAACACAAATGAAAAAAAAGTTAGATCAACTTGGTGATTTGATGCGTCGACAGCAAGAAATTCTTAATGATACGCACCATTTAGAAAAGAAACAACGTCGTGATGGAGAAAATGTCACAAGCAATGAGGAAAAGCAAAGCAAAACTTTGGAAGATCGTCTGATTGAATTGCAGTCTGAGTTATCAAAATTAGAAAAGGAACTCTCAGAACAAGGTCTTAAACAAAATGACGCGTTGAAAGAGGCAGAAAAGAAAATGAATTCTGCAAAGACCGCCCTTGATAATGGAGACTATGAAATGTCAATGCAAAATCAGTCAGAGGCTTTAGAATCCCTACGGCAAGGTGCACAAAGTGTTTTAAAAAAAATGCGCCAGGTACTGAAAAAAGAAGGAGGTAATCACGATGATGCTCGTGGTCCTCAGGATCCATTAGGACGTCCGCTTTCTTCAAAGACAGGTCAAAATCAAGAAGGTGTGGGGGGAGCACAGAAAAATGATCAAATGCGTGCACGACAGATTTTGGAAGAAATTCGCAAACGCCTTAATAATGATCGTATTCCTGAAGCAGAAAAAAGCTATCTTGAAAGATTGCTTCACTTTCGTTAGTCAAATTTAAATCAATATTAAAAAAAGCGCATTGAAAATTTTTATAAAGTAAGATGCACTCAAAATAAAAAAGTGAAGCGAAGTAAACCGTGCTTTTGGTGAAGTAATAATAATAGTGGTGTTATCTTATTTATGTTACTTTGTTTTTGAATTATTTTGGTTAAAAGAGTGAAAGGTGGAGATTTTTGCTCTTGAGGGGAAGAGGTGCAAACCCATATAAGTTGACTATAAGGTGCTGCAACGTTTGATATTTGTTTCTACATGGTAATGTAAATTGGATATAGTTACACTCAAAGATTTTTATGCTTCTACACTTGGTCTTCGGGTGCAAACGACGATTTGTGAGCAATTAAATTTATATTGGCCAAATCTTGTCGATAAGCGAGTAATGGGTTTTGGTTATGCAGTTCCTTACCTTTCTGTGTTGTGTACACGTGCACAACATTGTTTTGCTTTTATGCCCGCTAGTCAGGGTGCTTTACCTTGGCCTTGTGCTGATAGGGTTGCTACAGCACTTGTTTTTGAAGAAGATTTGCCTCTTCCTGATGCTTCGATTGATTGTGTTTTGTTGGTTCATGCACTTGAATATACAGAAAATTCACGCGAAACTCTTAAAGAAATATGGCGTGTTTTAGCGCCTAATGGCCATTTGATTGTTATTGTTCCCAATCGCAGCGGTTTTTGGGCACGCAATGATTGTACACCTTTTGGCTATGGCGAACCTTATAGTCGGCAACAAATTGTTCGTTTATTTGAAGAAACAAATTTTATATCCGGACCTGTGCGAGAAATTGTATATTATACGCCTTCCTTAAATTATACAGCGCGGTTGTTTTCATTTTTTTATAGACCATTGATACGCCACCTTTTTCCTTATTTTGGTGGGCTTTTAATGTGTCATGCGCACAAACGTATTTATCAAGGTATAAGTATACAACGCCGCCAATCACGACGTGTGTTCATTCCTGCATTATCACCACAGACTCGCGAGAGATATATCTTATCTGGATCTGATTTTGCTTCAGAGAAAAATTGATGACGCCAGAGTCGTTTTAAAAGCAATCATTACTTAAAAATCAAAGATTAAGGCGGTAGCCATTATGATCTGTAATGAGAATCTGGGCATTAGAAGGATCTTTTTCAATTTTTTTGCGTAAACGGTAAATGTGGGTTTCTAATGTGTGGGTAACAATGTTTTTATTATAACCCCAAATGTGTTCCAGCAATGTTTCACGGCTTACAACTTTGTTACGCGTGTTATAAAGATATTTAAGAATTGCTGCCTCTTTTTCGGTAAGGCGGATTTTATTACCATGACAATCAATCAGAAGTTTTTGCCCAGGTTTAAAAGTGTAAGAACCAATACGAAAAATTGCATCTTCATGGTGTTCGTATTGATGTAATTGGGTTCGAATACGCGCTAACAACACCGCAAAACGAAAGGGTTTTGTTACATAATCATTGGCACCTGCTTCAAGGTTTAAAAAAGTATCACAATTTGTGTCATGATCAGTTATCATAATAATGGGAGCGCGAAATTTTTGATCGCGTAATTTTTTAACAGCTTCGCGGCCATCCAGATCAGGCAGTTTAATATCAAAAACAGCAAGATCGATTTTTTCTTTATGAGCTATTGCGATTCCTTCTTTGGCTGTTTTTGCTTGAAGCACTTCAAATTCTTTATGGATTTGCAATTGTTCTAGCAGAATAGAGCGCAAGTCATCCTCTTCCTCAACAATTAAAAGGGTGTAGCTGTTCATTTTTTTTCCTTATAAAGCTTATGTGCGCTATACTTTGTGGAAAGTAGTTTCATGAAAATAAAATCTTATGCAAGTAGAATTAAAAAAGAAATCCTATAAAAAACAAACTTTTGTTTCTTTTATGGTCATCCGTCGACAAGCAGGTGTGCGTACACGGGGTATTCTTTGTGCTGGTCAGCATCGTTTTTTTTGCGCTTTAGGGCGAGGCGGTATTTCCCCTTATAAGCGCGAAGGTGATGGTGCTACACCTTTGGCAAATATGCGTTGTTTGGGAGGATTTCGCGATAATTTTTATCGTCCTTTTGTGCGTTCAGTTTTGCCTTTTCATCATATTCGTGCACAAGATGGCTGGTGTGATGCTAGTGGTGATGCCAATTATAATCGTTTGGTACGCCTTCCTTATCCTAAAAGTGCTGAAAAAATGCACCGTGAAGATGGTCTTTACGCGATTGGCCTTATTCTAGATTGGAATAGCACACAGCGCAAAATAGAAAGAGGAAGCGCTATTTTTATGCATTTAGCACGGGACAATTATGCTCCAACAGAAGGATGTATCGCACTTTCCCGTCGTGATATGGAGCGTCTTTTATCCTATATTAATTGGCGGACAAGAATTGTTGTTTTAGGTTAAAAGCATTTCTGGTTTAAGCCCACCCATAGAGCAAACTTCTTTCCATTCATCTTCTGTGACAGGTTGTACTGATAAGCGTATGGTTTTAACCAGTGCCATGTTTTTCAATTTTGGATTAGCTTTGATTTGTTTTAATGAAACAGGAGTTGGCATGTCACAAAGGGCACGAATATCTACACATTCCCAGCGTGGATCAGAAGTTGTTGAATCAGGATGCGCTTGTGCACATACTTCTACAATGCCTACTATTTCTAAGTCTTTGTTGGAATGATAGAAGAATCCTTTATCACCATATTTCATGGCACGCATATTATTACGTGCTTGATAGTTGCGTACACCATCCCATTGTTCGCCATGTGCGCCTTTTTGCTTTTGCATAGCCCACGACCATTTTTGAGGTTCAGATTTAAAAAGCCAATAAGCCATTTAGTCTCCTTTATATGCACTATGTTTGGTTTTTGCGTTTAATTTTATAGAAAATAAATGTTGAAAGGATTTTAGCCATAGGATTTTATGTCCTCATACTTTTGCTCCTCGCCGTCCTGTACCGATTAAGGGGGGTGCTTTTTCATCCAACGGCCAGCGTGAGCGAGGAGCAATATCAAGAGAGCTTGTTTGCCCTTGTTCTATACGCTTTGCGCCGGCAAAAGCAATCATTGCGGCATTGTCTGTGCACAAAGAAGGAGGGGGAGCAATAAATTCAAAACCATGTTGGCAAGCCAGCTCTTGCAAACTTAAACGAATGGCTTGATTGGCTGATACTCCGCCTGCAACAACCAAGGCAGGGGGGCGACATTTTTTCTGATGAGAAAGGGGGTAGTGGTGGGTAAAATATTGCAAAGCTAAACTAATACGGTCTTGCAATGTATCAATAACTGCTGCTTGAAAACTTGCGGCGATATCAGCAATATCACGCTGTGTTAAAGGAGCCATTGTTGTTGCAGCTTTACGAACAGCAGTTTTTAGGCCGGAAAAGGAAAAATCCAACCGTTTTTCACCCTTTAAAGGTCGTGGGAGAGAGATACGATTTTTATCTCCTAATAAAGCGGCTTTTTCAAGAGCTGGACCACCAGGGTAAGGAAGACCTAAAAGAGTTGCAGTTTTATCAAAGGCTTCTCCCAAGGCATCATCAATGGTTGTGCCTAAGCGTTGATAATTTCCTATCCCGTGAACAAGAATGATTTGTGTATGACCGCCTGAGACTAGAAGCAATAAGTAGGGAAAATTTATATCATGAGTTATGAAAGCTGTTAAAGCATGCCCTTCTAAATGATTGACAGCAATAAAAGGTTTTCCGGTAGCAAGAGCTAACGCTTTTGCACTCATAAGTCCTACCAAAAGCCCTCCAATCAGGCCAGGGCCGCTGGTGGCTGCAATAGCATCAATATCTTTCAACTTTATATCAGCTTGTGTGAGTGCTTTAAGAATCAAGCTATCGAGAATTTCGACATGAGCACGTGCAGCAATTTCAGGGACAACGCCACCATAAGGTGCGTGATCTTCAATTTGGCTCCAAACGATATTGGAAAGAATACGACTTTTTCCATTACTGTTATACTCAATAATAGCAGCAGCAGTTTCATCACAACTTGTTTCTATGCCCAACAGACGCATTGCAGGATAACCTTATGTTGAAGATTTTTCGCATGTAGTGGGTATCACGGATCAAGAGGGATGCAAAGAGTTCTCTTAAAATAAAGGTATATAAGAGATAAGAGGTAGTGCATCTAGATGTGGTCTTATGAGGTGTGTAGTCAGGGGTGGATTATTGCTCTATTTAAAAATTCAGCGAAGAAAGGCAAAATGTTTAGCATAGGATGCATTTTAGGTGTGTTAAATTATGTTTGGTGATTGGTTGTTGGAAATTTTTGTAATCAAGCAATATAATATGCAACTGTAAGAAGTTAGCAGCGTTTAAACCTAGAAAGTTTTTTGGGTACAATTAGATTTTTAGTTCACTTGATGTATTTCCAAGGCTTTTTCTCTAAAATATCTAAGTGCGCTTAAGGAAGATAAGCTATTAAAATGTCTGGTTTAATTGAGATATCTGGCTTGTGAGTTAAGAGGAATTGAGTAAAAATACTTAAAAAGCGAGATATTTAATCAATACTTAGCTTTTTTTAAAGTTTCTTTCATTTTGTTATTTTATAATAAAATGAGCGGGAGAAAAGAGACATTTATGGCAAAATTTTCAAAACCCAAAGCAAAACCACATTATACTGGTATTAACCGTAAAACACCTGTAATTGAGTGTGATGTAATAGACTGTGATTTAGAGAAAGAAACACAAAACTCAGCAGAATCAATGACAAAAGAAACACAAAGCAAACAAAAAGCAAAAAGGAAAGAGGTGTCTGGTATTGCTTGGTTTCATTCGTTGATTTTAGTAATTGTTGGCAGTTTTATCACCTTAAGTTTTTGGATAGGAATACAATGGGCGGGTTTTCTTTTTCCTTTTTTAGAAAACGAGCTTATTAAAGAAGATCAAGCTTTACAAATTGCTGAAATTGCAAAAAGCCAAGCTGAAGAAACAACGAAACAATTGCATCATATTATCCAAGAACTTAATGCATTAAAGACGGCTTTTTCTACTTTTTCATCACAAGGTGATAACTCTTTTCAAAGGGATGAGGCATCACAAGAAAAAAGTAGGGAAATTTTTGCGGCTTTAGAGAAAAAGGTCAATACTCTTGAAGAGAGTATACAAAATTTAGTTGCAATTTCTCAAGGTATTCACGAAGTTTTATCGGCTGGGCAAGGCAATACAAATGATTTTGCTGCGTTAAAACAACAGATAGACACTCTACGGGAAGAAATTGCTGCTAGAAGTGATGTGAAAGAAGGGATAGATCCTGCATTTCTAATGGCGGTTAATGCTTTAAAAAATGCTATTGATCGGGGTAAACCTTATGCCAATGAGTTGGAAATAATACAGCGTTTTTCACCTTCAGTTTCTGGGCTTGATCTTTTGCAAGAAACAGCAAATACAGGTCTTCCAAGTCCTGCTAAGCTTGCAGCTAATTTTTCTAGTATTGCAGATATAATTGTTGCGCAACAAAATGTTGTTACATCAGATGCTGGTTTTTTTGCACGGATTTGGGCCTGGGTAAAAAGTGTATTTGTTTTACGACCAGTTGGAAATGTGGAAGGTGTGACAGTAGGTGCGATTGTAGCGCGGATGGAAATAGCCATTCAAGTTGGAGATTACGAAAAAGCTTTAGCAGAGTGGCAAACATTACCCCAAAGTGCTCAGGATATTTCAGTAGATTTTATGCAGCAGTTAAAACGGCATTTGGCTGTTCAACGTGTTTTTCAGCAATTACTGATTTTTGTGCAACAAGGATCTTCTAAGGCTATAAAAATGTAAATGGAGCCAAGAATGATACGTGTTTTTATTTATATTTTTGTTGTTTGTGTTCTTGGTGCAGCTTTTGGATGGGTTTCTAGTCATAATAGTGTTGTGACCATAACATTTATGCACACGCGATTATCTATTTCATTGTTAGCTTTTTTAAGTACATTTATTGTATTTTTGGGGATTTTATGGGGACTTTTGTATGTTGTTTGTTTTGCACCTGGGGCTTTCTACAATTATTTCTATGCACGCCGTCAAAAACGCGGTCGTGAAGCCCTTTCACAGGGCCTTCTTGCAGCCTTTATTGGTGATCATCTAACAGCACAAAAAATGGAGACACAGGCGTTAAAATATCTTGAAGAAAATTGTGAGCCGTTGATAAAACTTTTACAAGCTCAAACTCTGGTTTTGCAAAAAGATTCTATTCGCGCCATTCACCTCTATGAGGAGATGAGACAAAAAAAATCAACAAAACTTGCTGGGCTTTATGGTTTGTTTCGTGAGGCTATGAATACAAAAACTTATGAAGCAGCACAACACTATGCACAAGAGGCGTTTACTTTATCACCATCACTTGTGTGGGCTCATCAGGCTGTGCTTGATCGATTGAGTGCTGAGGGGCAATGGGATGAAGCACTGGATGTTTTTGAACAAGTGCAAAAAGCTTTACCACGCTCTGCTCGTTTGACTGCAGAGCGCAATCATACACATGCTCTGTTATTGAGTGGAAAGGCGCTTCATGTCTTTAAAATCCATCCTGTAAAAGCACGTACCGCCATTTTAAAAGCACATAAGTTGGTACCTGATTTTGGACCGATAACGGTTATAACGGCTGGTATTCTTTATAAATTAAATGAAACCCGCAAGGCTGATAAAATAATCATTGAAGCTTGGAAAAAAGATCCTCATCCTGATTTTGGAGCACTTTATCTTGGGAGAGAAGAGAGGGCTATTGGACGTTTGAAAAAAGCTAAAAAACTGGCTTCTTATAATAAAAACACTTTTGAATCAGCTTTTCTTATTGCGAAAGCTGCTTTAGATGCAGGTGAGTTGACATTAGCAAGAGAACAAGCACAAAAAGCACTAAATTATCATCCCCGTGAAAGTGTGTATTTATTACTAGCAGATATTGAAGAGGTGCAAGGAAATGATCAGGGGTTAGTGCATAAATGGCTCTCTTTAGCACGCAATGCAGAACGTGATCCAACGTGGATTTGTGATAATACTTTTTTTTCTTCTTGGTCAGCGGTTTCTCCAATAAGTGGGCGATTGGGCTGTTTTGAATGGAAAGCACCTCCTCGTCGGTTTCCTTTAACATTAGAAGTTGACGATATTGTACTGAAAAAGGAAGACAAACAAAATGTTGCTGAAATAGCTTTTAAGGATAATCTTTTAGATGAATGTCTGTCTAAAAAAAGTGATAGCTCCTTTGAGGTTTACGCAAGCAGGCAGGACGAAGAGACACTCAATCAGATTCATTTAGATGTTGATAATTCAAACATTAAAACAACGAAAAAAAAGGTTTCTACATCAAAAAAGAAATTTCAATTATTTTAAAGAGAAAAGTTTAGAGTAAACTTTGTTGACAAAAATCATTTGTTTATGTTTTAGAAACGCGTAGTTAAACTATATTGCTACAATAATAACTGAAAAGAATTTTTTGCAAAAATGTATCTTGGTAAAAAACAGAAAAATAAAAAGCCAAGAATTGCAGTGGTTTTACATCGTCAATCTCCATCCACTGGTCGTTTGAGACAATTTCTGCAACAAAATGGTTTTGTTCTTGATACTTATTGCCCTGTTGCGGGGCAAAAGCTTCCCGATACATTGGAACATTACGCAGGTGTTGTCATTTTAGGTGGCCCGATGAGTGTTAATGACAAGCAAGCATATATTCGTGAAGAAATTAATTGGATTTCTTTGTCTATTAAAGAGAATAAACCTTTTTTGGGTATTTGTCTTGGAGCACAAATGTTAGCCCAAAATCTTGGTGGGCGTGTTTGTGCGAGAAGTGATAAAATTGTTGAAGTTGGGTGGTATCCACTAGAAGTAACACCTCAAGGTAGAGAAATTATGGATTGGCCTGAAATGGTTTATCATTTTCATGATGAAGGTATTTATGATTTGCCTAAAGAGGCAGTTCTTTTAGCGAGTGGTCAAACATACCCTGTACAAGCTTTTCGTTATGGAAATAATGCGTGGGGTTTGCAATTTCATGCTGAATTGACACAAGCTATGATGCAGCATTGGGTGGTGCGTTCAGCTACGAAATTGACTAAAAAAGGTGCTCAGCCTGCTTATGCACATGTGCAAGGTCGCTTAATGTATGACAAAGCTTTACGCCAGTGGTTTAAAAATGCATTGCAGAAAATTTTTGGTGTTCCTGCCATTTAGATAATAAAGATTATTTTTGAAAATGATTTTTTAAAAGGACGAATTTCATTTTGTTGGTATTCTATTATGAATATCAGAATAAGAACTTTTTGATACTACATTGGCACATTAGGCTCTGCAAACAGGCTTTCATGAGGAAGGAAAAGGGAGAGAGGCTTATCAGTTGAAGGGCTTGGAAAATTGCTACCGTTTCATTGTTTTTAAGAATCAGAGATTTAAGGAAATATCTGTGCGCAAGACAGCAGGGGAAATTTTGAAATTTAGATACTTTTTTAGGTGATGCTGATAACAAGATTTTGCATCTATTGGGTCCCAAAAGTATAATAATAGTATTTTAAATTAAGCCTGAGGATAATAATTTATTAGAGTATGTTACTTGTGGTTTTTCTATTGTTACAATGTCTTATTTTGTTAATCTGCTCAAAGTTGATAGGACTTTATGAGTGAAGTTTTAATGATATGCTTCATTTCTTGGAAGCAGATGCGATAGTAGATGATAGAATTGATTGGAAACGGTATTTGGTAGAGAAGAAATGTTTTTTAAGTACAGCCAATTGATTTTCATGCAGATGGAGTATCTGGTGTAAATGGCTTTATTTAAATTTCTGTTTCTTTGTATGTAAAAAATCCTTCTTCACTGTGCAGTATTTGTTTTCTTGTACACGGCCTGTTTTTTAACTTTATTTTTTAATTGATAGCTCGAAGAGTGTAAGCAGCCAGCTTATTGTCATTGTTATAGATCACGTAAGAGTGAGTAAAACTGTGTTTTCAGCTTGGCTGCTTTTGCATACCGCTTTAAGCTTGGAAAGCAGTGTTTTTGAGTTGTGTAATCATGTTGGCTGCAAAGATAAAGCGAGAAATATTGAGATCACTTTCAATGAGAGCACCAATTCGGTTTGTTACATTGCAAATTTGATCTTCTTCTGTTTTGACCCATGCTGCAAGTGGATCATTTTTATCACCATAGTTTTTTAAGATTTTTATAACAATTTGCCGAACGTTTTCAGCAATATTTTCTTTAGCTTGGCTTAAGACCATACCATCATAATAATCAAGAACAGGAATTGCTCGACTCGCGTCATTAATGCGGTTTATGCGAATAATCTGAGTCAATGAAAAATAGATTTTTGCAGTTTTAGTAAGGTCACTTTGGCTTTGTTTTGCGATTAAAGAAATATCACAAATCATTGGGGCAGCCTCAAGGAGAGCTAACTGTTTTGCTAAAGTGTTTGGTATTCCTTCTTCGCTATATAATGCTACTTTTTCTGCAATTTTTTCATGTATATCTTCATTGTTGGAGTGCATAAGCTGTTTTTCAATGATTTTACGTGCTTGTTGAATTGTTATTACAAGTTCTTCTAATGGTATGGATAAATCGATATTGAGCAATCCCCAATTGGTTGTTTCAAAGAGCACTGTAGTGATTGCTGCATAAAATTTATTTTGAACAAGACCGGGTATTTTATTATCAAGATTATCAATTTGGTCAGAAAGCTGAGGAATTTCAAATCCATCACGAATAGCAATGAAAACACGAATAATATTTTCAACATTTTGTCCTGTTTTATCTTGCAGGCGACTAACAAAAGTAGGCCCTCCACGATTAACAATATCATTGGCAATGAGCGTGGCAATAATATCACGACGCAATTGGTGGTTAATAATTTCGTTCTTAAAGCTTTTTTGGAGTTGAGTTGGAAAATAGTTTAACAAGGTTGTATCGAAATAATGATTATCAACAATGGAATTGTTAATGATCTCTTCTTGCAATGTTAATTTAGCATAAGCTAAAATAACAGCCAATTCTGGGCGTGTAAGGCTTTGACCTTGAGCCATTCTTTGGCGTAAAGTTTGATCATCAGGCAGAATTTCAACTCTGCGATCAAGCAGCTTTTTCTGTTCTAAATCATGTATAAAGCGGGCTTGGTAAGGCAGATCAATAATGCCACGACTTTCAGCCAAAGAAAGGGCAAGAGTTTGCAGATAATTGTTGCGTAAAACTAATTGCTCAATTTGTGGTGTCATTTGTTTTAAAAGCGTATCGCGTGCTTTACGCGTAAGCATTTGAGCACGCATTGCTAATGCAAGAACAATTTTGATATTCACTTCAAGATCGGAACAATTGACCCCTGCGGAATTGTCAATGGCATCGGTATTACACCGCCCACCATTTAAGACATATTCAATGCGACCACGTTGGGTAAGACCAAGATTGGCTCCCTCACCAATGACTTTGGCACGTATTTGTTCGCCGGTAATGCGAAGTGCGTCATTAGCACGGTCACCCACTTGAGCATCGGTTTCTGTTATTGCACGTATATAGGTACCAATGCCACCAAACCATAAAAGATCAACAGGAGCTTTTAAAATAGCTGTAATAATTTCAAAAGGTGTTCCTGTTTGTTTTTCAAAACCAATGGCTTGTGCAGCTTCAGGAGAAAGAGTAATGGTTTTGGCTGCTCGTGAAAAGATTCCACCATCTTTTGACAATTTCGCTTTGTCATAATCTTGCCAACTTGAGCGGGGGAGTTGAAACAGACGCATACGCTCTGCATAACTTTCAGCTATATTGGGTTGTGGATCAATGAAAATATCGCGGTGATCGAAGGCAGCGATAAGCTTTGTTTGTTTGGATAGTAACATTCCATTACCAAAGACATCTCCCGACATATCGCCAACGCCGACACAACTAAAAGGGGTTGTTTGAATGTCATGATCAAATAATTCCCGAAAATGTCTTTTAACAGCTTCCCACGCACCTTTAGCCGTAATTCCAATGGCTTTGTGGTCATAACCTGCTGATCCTCCCGAAGCAAAGGCATCATCAAGCCAAAAGTTATCTGCTTGGCTGATTGCGTTTGCAGTATCAGAAAAAGTTGCTGTGCCTTTGTCTGCAGCAACAACAAAATAAGGATCATCACCATCATGGCGAATCACATTTTTGGGGGCACTTATTTTGCCATTGACGAGGTTATCAGTAATGGAAAGCAAAGCTGTGATATAGTCAATATAAGCTTGTCTGGCTGCTTCTGCTACCACGGCGCGGTCGTTGGTTTGGGGAAGGTGGTGGGGATAGAAGCCACCTTTTGCACCCACAGGGACAATAACTGCATTTTTAACCTGTTGGGCTTTGACTAAATCTAACACTTCAGTGCGGTAATCTAATGCGCGGTCTGACCAACGAATGCCACCACGAGCAATAGCACCAAAGCGCAAATGGACCCCTTCCACTTCTGGTCCGTAAACAAAAATTTCTCGATAAGGGCGTGGGTCAGGTAAACCTTCAATTTGACGTGGGTTTAGCTTGGTTGCCAAGATACGCCGTGGGTTACCGTTTGGAAGAGGAACAAAAGCATTGGTCCGTAAGCTTGCGGCGATGAGATTGCGATAGCGGCGTAAAATGAGGTCATCATCCAAATTGGGGACCATCTGCAATTTTTCTTCGATATGCTGTTGAATGATTTGTTCGTTGTTTTGGCGTTCTTTTTCTTTGTGGCTTGGATGAAACTTTAAATGAAACAAAGCGTAAAGATCTTTGGTAATATTGGGATAAGCATTTAAAGTTTGAGCGACACGTTTTTGTGAATAGGGAATTCCAGCTTGTTGGAGATAGCGTCCGTAATGGCGCAAAATAACGATTTCACGCCAATCAAGTTGGGCAGTTTGTGTTAAGGCATTAAAGGCATCATCATCAGCATTTTTAGCCCAAATGGCTTCAAAGGTTTCAGCGTGTTTTTGACCATTTTCATTAAGATCAATACAGGTTTGGAAAGCACTTTCTAGTTGCATATCATGAAGATACACATATTTCCCATGCCCATCTGGTAATTCAAGTGTTTGTTCAGCGATGACACGAAAACCCATATTTTCAAGAAGTGGGACACGTATAGAAAGGGCAAGTGCTTCGTGGCGGTGAAAAAGTCTAAGAGAAATATTGTGTTTTTCTTTATGATGGGTGTGATAAAAAGTGACAAAAAGAGGCTTTTCATCATTAAGGCTTAAAATATGATCTGCATCTGCAATGGCATCTTCAGCTGAAAATAAGTCACGATAGCTGTTTGGGAATTGGCTTGCTAGAAGTGTCTGTTGTTCTGTTGCTTTGTGGGCAAGAGCCACAGCTTGGACATTATCTTCCCAGTTTCTTGTTATCGAGCGAACATGTTGTTCAAGTGTGGTGCGTTCAATAACGGGAGCACTATGGTTTCCTTTACGGTGAATAATATAATGAATGCGAATGAGTGTGCTTTCTAGGAAGAGCGGGTAAGATTCAAAAAAATCACCTTCATAAGTGTCAACAAAATATGCGCCAATTTTTTCAGGAATATTACTGCTGTATTGATCACGCGGGACGTAAACAAGTATGGAAACAAAGCGCCCAAAAGAATCAGTATGCGCAAGCACGCGCAAACGTGGACGTTCGTCTAACTGCAAAATAAGTTGAGCATTTTCTGTTAGTGTATCAACGTCAGAGCGAAACATTTCATCTCTTGGATAGGTTTCTAAAACATTGATGAGTGCTTTTCCAGAATAGTCAGCTTGATTATATCCAAGGCGTTGAATAATGGTTTGTGCTTTTTCTTTTAAGAAAGGAATTTGCAAAACAGAATGGGTATAAGCAGAGGATGTAAACAGCCCTACAATGCGTAATTCTCCACATACACACCCTTCTTTATCAAAAATTTTAATTCCAATATAATCTAACCAAATAGGACGGTGGATTTTTAAGCGGCTATTGGCTTTTGTCACAATAAGAAGATTATTGCTTTCCATAAAGGATAAGACTTCTTTGGGGCGTTCTTCTACATGTGTATTGCCAATAATGCGAATAGAAGCATCTGTGAGAATACCCAATTCAATATTACCAGCTTTCAAACTGTTTTGGGGTTCTTTGTTTTTAATGAAGTCATAAGTGCGCATTCCAAGGAAGATAAAATTATTATCTATAAGCCAGTTGAGAAATTCAATGGTTTTTTCACCTTCTTTTTGGTAATTTTGCGGGAGGTTTGTTTGATAGGCGTGGATATGCTTTTTAAGTTCTTCCAGCATGGGTTTCCAGTCTTGCACGGCGGCATTGACTTGTTGAAGAACTAAGGTAAGCTCATCTTTGAGTGTTTTGGTCTTTTGTTCACTTAATGCTTCAATATGAATTTGTATAAGACTAATGCGTTGTCCAGAAGGGCAATCAAGAACAGGATGTGCAATTAAATAAATGTGGTTTGCGTGCTGATTAAAGACGTTTAAAATAGAATCAAGTAGGAAAGGTTTGTTATCATTGACAAGTGTGATAGCAGTTATAGGTTTACTACTACGTGTCAATTCTTTTTGTTCAAAGCAAATGGTACTTTTTCCTGTTTGATGTAAGCTAAGCGCTTCAGCAGCAATAGCAGCAGCTTTTTCGAGTTCATCTTTTTTATAACAAGCAATATCTTCTTTATCGGTATGGGCGAAAAGGATTTGTGCTAATTGTTCTTGATTATTTTTGATATCTAATGCTTTTTGTTGTGACATACTTATACTCCCCTTTTTGCTCTTGGTGACCTTTTCTCCTCACAAGAGCAGGTCGTTTATGTCATCTTTATACTGTATCATTTTATTTTTGAATGAATAGTTATTTATTCAAATAATTGTAAAATTTTTCTGCAGTTTAGAGTAATGTTGTAAATTTTGAATAAACAATTGGCATAAGTAATAAGTAAAAGGATATTTTTATTGATATTTTTTCTATGAAAAAGTAGCATATCTCAAAAATATACACTAATAATAAATATAAAGATGACAGATCTTCCAGAAAGACTTTTAAATGGTTATAGGTCTTTTATGACCAATCATTTTTCGCAGCAAGCGGCGCGTTATCGGCAATTGGCAGAAGAAGGGCAAAGGCCTGAGATTTTGATGATTGCGTGTTGTGATTCGCGTGCGGCGCCAGAAACAATTTTTGATGCCAGCCCTGGTGAAATTTTTGTTGTGCGCAATGTGGCAAATTTTGTTCCACCTTTTTCTCCTGGTGATCAATATGATGCAACAGCAGCAGCAATTGAGTTTGCGGTGCAGTCGCTAAAAGTTAAGCATGTTGTTATTTTAGGTCATGGGCGTTGTGGGGGAATTAATATTGTGCTTGGTGAGGTGTATAAGCCCTTGTCATCGAACAACTGTATGGGGTTGTGGATGGATCTTTTAGTCTCGGTGGGAAAAGGAGCTTGCTGTCGTGAGTCAATGACTGAAACAGAGCGACAAGCTGCATTGGAGCATTTTTCTATTCGTTATTCGTTGAAGAATTTAGAGACATTTCCGTGGTTGAAAAAACGTAAAGATCAAGGGCTTTTGACAATTCATGGCGCTTGGTTTGATATTTCAAACGGTGAATTGTGGAGTTTAGAACAAGAAACGGGGCGTTTTGTACGCGTTGAAGAAAAATTGCTCACCCGGTCATAAATATTTTTGATATCTTTTAGTCTTACGTAACCTTTGCGTGCAAAGGTGGTGTATGATCAATCTTGACAAAGAGTAGTTTTTGTTGTTTGAAGAAACAAGCATTCAGTGACAAGAATTAACTTGGAGCCACCGACTGGGACCCCACTGATTTAAGGGTATAAAAAGATCCCAGAGGTCAACATTCGATAACGCGTTGCGTCCTCGGATGCCATTTTGATTTGTTTGTTATATGGTCAATGAGGTAGATGATGTTTGAATCCTTGCAGGAACGTCTTGGTTCCATTCTGTCCAATTTGACAGGGCGTGGTGCTTTGTCGGATCAGGATGTTGCAACAGCGCTGCGTGAGATTCGTCGTGCTTTGTTGGAAGCTGACGTTGCACTGGATGTGGTGCGTTCTTTCACCGATAGAGTTCATGAAAAAGCTGTTGGCTCTGCTATTGTTAAATCTATTAAGCCTGGCCAAATGGTTGTTAAGATTGTTCACGATGAACTTGTGAGCATGCTGGGGGATGAGGCTGTTCTTAGTGATCTAAATGCACCAGCACCGGTTGTTATTATGCTGATTGGTTTGCAAGGTTCAGGAAAAACAACCACGACAGCAAAACTTGCAAAGCGTTTAACTGACAAACACAATAAAAAAGTTTTGATGGCATCACTGGATACGCGCCGCCCCGCAGCGCAAGAACAGCTTCGTCAATTAGGAGAGCAGGCACAGCTTGCAAGTTTACCCATTGTTTCTGGTCAATCTGCTGTCGATATTACTGCACGGGCAGTGCAGGCAGCAAAATTGGGGGCTTATGATGTTTTGCTTCTTGATACGGCAGGGCGCAATCATCTTGATGATGCTTTGATGATTGAATTGGCTGAGATCAAAGCATTGTCACTTCCTCATGAAATTATGTTGGTTGCTGATAGTCTTACCGGTCAAGATGCTGTTCACCTTGCACGTTCTTTTGATGAACGTGTAGGCCTTACAGGGATTATCTTAACACGAATGGATAGTGATGGCCGCGGTGGTGCAGCCCTTTCAATGCGTGCTGTTACAGGAAAGCCGATCAAAGCGATTGGGGTTGGTGAAAAAATAGATGCTTTGGAAGAATTTCACCCTCATCGTATTGCAGATCGTATTCTTGGCATGGGGGATATTGTTTCTTTAGTTGAAAAGACTGCTGAAGCGATTGATCATGAAAAGGCGATGAATTTTGCAAAAAAGATGCAGGCTGGAAAATTCGACCTTAATGATCTTGCAGAGCAGCTGCAGAAAATGAAAAAACTTGGGGGTATGGGCAGCATTATGGGAATGATGCCAGGTTTGGGAAAGATGAAAGAGCAAATAGCAGCTGCAGGTCTTAATGATCATCTTTTGAACCGCCAATTGGCTATTATTTCATCAATGACATTTGCAGAGCGTGCTAATCCTGAGATTTTGAAACATAGTCGTAAACAAAGAATTGCTAAAGGATCTGGTACAAATGCGGCTGATATTAATAAGCTTTTGAAAATGCACCGTCAAATGGCTGATATGATGAAAGCTATGGGAGGAAAGGGTAAAGGCGGTTTGATGGGAAAAATGTTAGGAGGGCTTGGTTCCAAACTAGGACTTGGGGCTGGGGGTGTTCCTGGTAATATACCTAATTTATCGGGAATTGATCCGGCCCAATTATCGGCGTTACAAAAGCAGATTAAAAATGGTAATTTAGGAGAGAAATTACCTGGTCTTCCTCAGAGTGGATTGCCATTTCCTGGTTTTTCCAGTGGTCTTTCTGGGAATGGGGGAAAATTGCCTCCGCTTCCTAAGAAGAAATCGTAAAGCAAAGAAAAAAGGAAGCGTGATGCAGAAGAAAATACCAGATGGTTTGGCGCGTTTACGAACATCTGTTGGTGATTTTAGTGTGGTGCTGGTTCGTATTTTGGCAAAATGCTTTTGCTACATGCAAGCGATTGGGGAGTTAAAAACTCGTTATGATTTACCTACAGTTTATGTGACGGGTGAGCAGAATCAGGTTGCAGGTTTGCGACAATTGGTTATGGATAATTGTCTTAACCCCGATTTTGCTGAAAATTTTTTAAATTTCACCATTAGAAGTGATTCACCATAATCATTGTTGCTAAAAGGCAGGGAAACAAAGCAAATTAGTTTAGATAAAAGTTAAAGTTGATCGGAGAAAAAGATGGCATTAAAAATTCGTTTGTCTCGTGGAGGCTCAAAAAAGCGTCCTTATTACCATGTTGTTGTTGCGGATGTGCGTAGTCCGCGCGATGGGCGCTTTCTTGAGCGTGTTGGTGCGTGGAACCCCATGTTGCCTAAAGATCAACAGCGCGTAAAACTAAACGAAGAACGTATTCAATATTGGCTTGGTCAAGGTGCTCAGCCGACAGATCGTGTTTTGCGGTTTTTAGATGCTGCTGGTTTGAAAAAACGCCCAGCACGTAACAACCCACACAAAGGTGAGCCTGGTAAAAAGGCACAAGAACGTGCTGCTGCAGCAAAGCAAGCCGCTGAAGAAGCATCAGCTTCAACTGCAGAAGTAGCTGTATCAGAAGAAGTGGCTGTATCGGAAGAGGCGGCTGTATCAGAGCAAGCATAAGTGCTTTAAATCTCTTATCAAGAGAAGTATTGTAAGAGCTTGTGTTTTAAGCAGGCAATCATTGCTTGTTTTTATCTGAAAGATATTTGCCCTACCTTTAAAGGTGGTTTGGTTTTTTAAGCCATCAATTTGAGCCTTTTAAAAGTCAATAGCGCGGCCTTTAATTTCCCAGTCTCCATAGCGTGCTGGGTCTTTTCCGCCGCGCCCACCATTTTCCAACGGCATATTTTCATGGAGTGCTTGTTTACGTCTTTGTGCAGCCTCTTTGAGGGCACGTTGTGCTTCTGGGGGAAGGGGGCGCTGCTTAAGGGAAGCTGGATTTTGTTTTGTTGCATCTTGTTTTATCGTCTTGTCTTTTTGGTCCATTTTATGCCTTTCTTCCATTGAAGAATCAAAAAATCCTTATCATATAGATATTATTACGCATTATCATGGAGTTTTAAAGCAATGAATATCCTGCGCACAACAATGCTTGTGGCTTTTATGACTGCACTTTTTATGGGGGTTGGTTATCTCATTGCAGGAAGCAATGGTATGGTTATTGCGCTTTTGATGGCGGGGGGCTTAAACTTTTTTTCTTATTGGAATTCGGATAAAGTTGTTTTGCGTATGTATGGTGCGCGTGAAGTAGACCAGCATTCGGCACCCGTTTATTATAAGATTGTGCGTGAATTGACGCAAAAAGCTTCTCTTCCTCAGCCGAAGGTCTATATCATGGACAGTGGGCAACCCAATGCTTTTGCTACAGGGCGCAATCCGCACAATGCAGCTGTTGTTGCAAGTACAGGACTGTTAGAGCGGTTAAGCCCAGAAGAAGTTGCTGGGGTTATGGCTCATGAGTTAGCGCATATCCAGCATCGTGATACATTGATCATGACTCTTAGCGCAACGATTGCAGGGGCAATTTCTATGCTGGGTAATTTTGCTTTGTTGATGGGAGGGCAGCGCAATTCTTCAGAGCATTCGCATGGTGCTGGGGTGCTTGGTGGCCTTATTGCTCTGTTTGTGGCGCCTTTTGCAGCTATGTTGGTGCAAATGGCTATTAGCCGTACACGTGAATATGCTGCTGATCGACGTGGAGCTGAAATATGTGGCAATCCCTTATGGTTGGCTTCAGCTTTGAGTAAAATTGCAGGTGGGGGACATATGATGCATAATGAAGAGGCAGAGTATAATCCGGCAACGGCTCATATGTTTATTATTAATCCTTTAAGGGGTGAGGGAGTTGATAGCCTTTTTTCTACTCATCCAGCGACTGCAAATCGCATTGCAGTTCTTTATAAACAAGCTGAGGAAATGAATATATTCAAAGCCAAGAATATAGAAGAAGGTAAAAAGAGTATGTTTGATGAAAAAGGAAGTGGTTTAGATTTAGAGAATGAAGATTTAAATTTTAGTGCTCAAAACAATACTCTTAATCGTCAGGAAAGGGATACTTTTCGACGTACAACAAATCGTCCTTCTTGGCTTCATCACCAAAATTTTAAAAAGCCTCGGTCATAATGTTTTTAAAGGGGGAGATGTAGAGGTGTTATTGTGCAAAATAAAAAAGCGGGATGTATGTCTGAAAAGAATATTCCGGGATTAGTTGTTCGCCGAGTTTGTGCCCGTTTTTTAGGGGTGGTGCTTGATAAGCGTAAGTCTCTTTCTGGTTTGACGGATCATGAATATGGGCATCCACATTATTTAAAGCTTTCGCATCGTGATCGCCTATTATGTCGGGCTATTTTAATAGCAGCTTTGCGTCATCGAGGTCAGATTACAGCAGCTTTATCACGTTTTTTAAAACGACCTTTGCCGCTTCAAGCATTGTCACTTCAGCACCTTTTACATATCAGTGCAGCACAAATTCTTTATCTTGATATTCCTGATCATGCGGCGATTGATTTAGCAGTGCAAATAGCTAAAATTGACCCCCGTACACGCCGTTTTTCAGGGCTAGTGAACGCTATTTTACGCAATTTTGCACGTGAGGCGGTATGTTTGCGTATGCAAGAGCCAACCATTAAAGATGTTCCGACTTGGTTTGGGCAGCTTTTGGTGTCAACATATGGGGTTGACAAGACGCATCAGATTTTAGCAATGCAAAACAAAGCACCATCGCTTGATTTGACTGTAAAATCAGACAGTGTTGGTTGGGCAAAGCAGCTTGGGGGTGTTGTTTTGCCTAATGGTTCGATTCGGCTTGGCGCTTTGGATGGCCCTGTGGTTAATTTACCAGGATATGCGCAAGGGGCTTGGTGGGTTCAAGATTTTGCAGCAGCATTACCTGCTTGTTTGTTAGGAGATATTCGTGGCAAACGGGTTGTTGATTTTTGTGCAAGCCCTGGTGGAAAAACGGCTCAATTAGCTTTGCAAGGGGCAGATGTGACAGCTGTTGAGAGTTCGGCTAATCGGTTAGAGCGTTTAAAAGAAAATATGGACCGTCTTCATTTGTCAGCCCATTATTGGACTGGTGATATGAGAGATTTTTATTCTGAGCAGCTTTTTGATGCGGTTCTTCTTGATGCGCCTTGCTCTTCGACGGGGACAATACGCCGTCATCCAGATATTTTATGGACTAAATCGCCTGATGATATCACTAAATTATCGGCTTTACAGTATGATCTGCTTTTGACGGCAATTGCTTTTGTAAAGAAGGGTGGACGCATTATTTTTTCTAATTGTTCATTGGCAAGACAAGAGGGGGAAGACCTGATTAAAAAGATTTTGTCTACGCGTAATGATATTATTTTAGAACCCATTTTAGCAGAGGAGATGGGTTCTATGAAGCATTTGCTATCTGCTGATGGTACTTTGCGCACAACGCCTGCTGATTGTTGCTGTGATAGTTGTGATGTTGAAGACCCGCTGTTATTTGGAATGGATGGTTTTTTTGCAGCACGTTTACGCAAGGTGGCTTAATTAACGTTTCATTTACGTAAATCGCCGACATTCATTGTGTTTAATAAAGAAATGGTTGGGCATTTTGTTTGATAAAGAATGGCTGGAGAGATAAGTGTGGCGATTGCGGTGGGAAGTTATCAGATAAAGACATCGGTTTTTGTGTATAAGGTGTTACAATCTCTAGGGCGTTTATGGATGGGGCCTTTATTTCGTTGGCGATTTTTGGGTTTTCATCCGCAAAAAATTTTAGCGCATCCCATTGATTTGCATTTAGCTGATTCAAAAGTAGCACATGAATTTTACCATGGCCGTTTTGCTTTTGCTGGTCGGGTTGTTCAGTCTGGTTTTCTTTCTCCTTTTTCATTAGTTCCACCAACACCAGAATGGGAAGCAGCACTTCATGATTTTCATTGGCTGCGTCATATGACGGCAACACGCAATCCATTGGCTATAGCACATGCACGCTCTTTATTAGAAGATTGGCTTGATCATAGTGGTAGGAAAATAAAAGGACTTTCTTGGAGTGGGGGGGGTGTCGCACGACGTTTGATTTCATGGATTTGTCATTCGCAAATATTGTTGGATGGTGCAAGTGAACAGTTTAAAAAGCGTTTTTTGCATTCGCTTGGTTTTCAATTTCGTTATTTGCGTATATCAATTCACAGTATGGAAGAAAATGATCGACGCTTACAAGCGGTGATCGCTTTGGTATTTGCTTCTTTGGCTTTGCCTGTTTGTGTTGCGACAAGGAAGAAAATGCAAACCTATCTTATCCGTGAGCTTTCACGTCAAATTCTTATCGATGGGGGGCATATTTCACGCAGTCCTGCTATTTTACTCAGTTTACTGTTGGATTTATTATCTTTGCGTGATCTTTACAAGTATAGCAATGAAACAGTGCCACGCGTTTTAATTGATTCAGTTGAACGTATGTTACCAGCTTTGCGGTTTTTTATCCATGAGGATCAAACACTTGCACATTTTAATGGGGTTGGTCCTGTTATGTCAGGGCATCTATCAGCTATTTTAGATTTTGATGAAACGGGAGGAAACCCTTTTAGTCATGCACGTTATTCTGGTTTTCAGCGTTTACAGGCCAATCAAACAACTGTACTTGCAGATACGGGAAAATTTCCACCACATTTTGCTTCAGAATATGCCTGTTCAGGATGCTTGTCATTTGAGATGTCTTCTCAAGGAAACCGCTTTATTATCAATGCGGGTATTGCTCCTTATGGAGATGAAGAATATCGGCATTTCGGGCGTGTCACAGCGGCACATTCAACGGCAACAATCAATGATTGTTCAGTGGGTATTTTTCGCAAAAAAAAGAACCAAAATACTCCCTTTTTGCTTGAAGGACCGACGGGTATTAAAGTGCAACGTATAGAAGAAGCAGAAAGGATTGGTTTTATTGCATGCCATGATGGATATGTGCGACCTTTTAATCTTGTTCATGAGCGTGGTCTTACTTTAACGACAAATGGAGCGATTATTGAAGGGTTTGATCGCTTTTTCGTGCCGCATACTGCTCGCTCAAATGGACATAAGGCTGATTGCAATGAGTCTCGTTGTGTTGCAGTTCGGTTTCATCTCCATCCCAAAGTTGAGGTCATCCATAATGGAGACAGTGTGCATTTGGCTGTAGAAGGTAGGAAGATGTGGCATTTTATGTCGCCTGATACGGATATTTCTTTAGAAGATTCGATTGATTTTGCTGAATTAACGGGCCCACAACGCACACAACAAATTGTTTTATATTTCCGCCCTGCGTTGACAGAAAAAATTCATTGGCGTTTTGTCCGCCTTGAGTCAGAGTAGGAATCAGAGTAGGAATATGCTTAACTGATGGTGGAATGAATGTGGTTTTATTATTTATGGATTTCAGAATTTTAAGCATTATGTTCTTTCAGTTTTTTGGAAAAGGCATATATTCTATAATAATACATGATAAATTTGCTTGAATTTTAATCCTTTTATTTTTAGAATCTTCCTTATGGCTGCTATTTCAAAAAATTATTCTGCGCCTGATCTTCATCAGGTTCGTCGTGCTCTTCTTTCTGTTTCTGATAAAACTGGTTTGGTGGAGTTTGCACAAGCGCTTCACACTTATGGGATTGAGTTAATTTCAACGGGGGGAACATCTAAAGCATTAAAAGACGCTGGTTTACCGGTAAAAGATGTTGTTGAGGTAACAGGATTTCCGGAAATTATGGATGGGCGTGTTAAAACACTCCACCCATTGATTCATGGTGCTTTATTAGGCATTAGAAAAGACCCAGACCATGCAGCTGCTATGGAAGAACATGGTATTTGTGGAATTGATCTTGTTGTGGTTAATTTGTATCCTTTTGAAGAAACAATTCAATCTGGGGCAGATTCACAAACGATTCTTGAAAATATTGACATTGGTGGCCCAGCGATGATTCGCGCGGCGGCTAAGAACCATGCTTATACTAGTGTTGTGACAGCAGTTTGTGATTATGATTTGGTTTTGGATGAATTAAAGAAACATAACGGGTGTTTAAGCTTTTTATTGCGTCGTCAATTAGCAGCACGTGCTTATGAGCACACAGCTTCCTATGATGCAGTAATAGCGGCTTGGTTTGCACAAGATTTAAAAATTGAAATGCCATCTTGGCAGAGTTTTTCTGGTCATCTTGATAGTGTGATGCGTTATGGGGAAAATCCGCATCAACAGGCAGCATTTTATCGCACTCGTGATAAACGTTTTGGGGTTGCAACCGCAACGCTTTTACAAGGCAAAGAACTTTCTTATAATAATATGAATGATGCAGATGCAGCATTTGAACTTGTGGCAGAATTTGATCCTTGCAGGACCGCTGCTGTTGCTATTATTAAACATGCCAATCCTTGTGGGGTTGCAGAAGGGCAGAGTTTAAAAGAAGCTTATTTAAGTGCTTTAAGATGTGATAACATATCAGCATTTGGTGGGATTGTTGCTTTAAATCGCCCTTTAGATGAAGAGTGTGCTGGAGAGATTGTTAAGCTTTTTACGGAAGTGATTATTGCTCCTGATGCGACAATGGGGGCACGTGAGATCATTGCACAGAAAAAAAATCTCCGCTTATTGATAACGGGTGGTGTACCTAATCCGCGTTCTGAAGGGCTGATTTTTAAAACACTTGCAGGAGGGGTTTTAGTACAGTCGCGTGATAATGCGGTGGTTGAGGATTTGAAGCTTCAGGTGGTCACGAAACGAGCACCCAGCCAAGATGAAATGCGTGACCTTCAGTTTGCGTTTCGTGTTGTTAAACATGTGAAGTCCAACGCTATTGTTTATGCAAAAAACAGTGCAACAGTGGGTATTGGTGCTGGCCAAATGAGCCGTCTTGATTCTGCTAAAATTGCAGTTCATAAAGCTGAAGAAAACGCAAAAGGAATGGGTTTAACAGAGCCTTTAACCAAGGGATCTGTTGTTGCATCAGATGCGTTTTTTCCCTTTGCCGATGGTTTGTTGTCAGCTGCTGAAGCTGGTGTGAGCGCAGTTATTCAACCAGGTGGATCAATGCGTGATAAGGAAGTTATTGCAGCGGCTGATGCGCATAATTTGGCAATGGTTTTTACAGGTGTGCGCCATTTTCGTCATTAAGTAGTATGGCTTTTTATTTTGTGTACCAGCCCAATGAGAGAAATTTGGCGATATGTTCCTATGCCATAAATGCACGCCAGTTATGTGATTATAGCACAACTTATTTGTGAAATTTGCTCTATCTTATGGATCTTAAGAATTTAACGTAAGATTTGGGTAAAAACATGAACATTTTGCAGTCTTTTGGTTCTTGGCGCCGTTATCGTCGGACAGTTAAGGCATTAAATAATCTTTCAACATATGAACTCAATGATCTTGGTATTAATCGGGGTGATATTCGTTCAATTGCGTGGCGTTTTTCGCGTAAATCGCTTTGATGTTTGTTTTTGATAAGCACTACTTACACTTGATTACTTGAATATGAAATTAAGGGGGCGTTTTGATGTGGGGTTTGTGTTTTCCCCTATTGTAGAAATAGGGGAAGAGAGCAAAAAAGAGAGTTGTTTTCCTATCAGCTTTGCAAGTTTATGAATGATGTTTCTTTGAAAAGAAACAAGTAAAGTCTATAATTTTCAGCGCAATATTTGATGATATCTTAAGTGATGCATGCTCTTTTAAAAGAAGGGCTGTTGGAGTATTTATTTCATGAGATTGTGATATTTGAAGGTGTATCTTTTTTAGTTATTATATTTTGAAAGCAGAAAAAGAGATGCACCCAAAACACCAGCTGCTAAAATAAACCATGTTAGAGCATAACTGAGATGATTATTGTTAAAATGCACAACTGTTAGACCGACAATAGGAAGATTTCCTTGTGTGGTTATTTTTTGTGTAACATCAATAAAATAAGGGGCCACATTAGAGAGCCCGAGCTTTTGGGCCATGGCGGGGAGTTGGCGTGTATACCAAAGATTTTGATTAGGGTTATTTTTGCGTGGAAATATTCCGTCTCCCTCGCTCATACGTAAAAACCCAGTGATCGTAGTCTGCTCTGTGTTCGTGGAAGAATGGGGATGAGCTAGAGTGTTTTCTTGCTCAAAATGATGGCGTGCATCCATAGGGATGAAACCACGATTTACAAAGGTTAAAGTGTTATCGGCTGTTTGTAAAGGGGTTAAAACCCAATAACCAGTGGCTTCTTGAGTGAGAGCTGTTATAAGAATATTTTTGTTTGTTAAGAGACTTCCGGTAAGTGTGACAGGGCGATATTCATCTTTGTCAAAAGTAACATGCTCCCATTGATCTTGGGGTGGTGCTTTGATGGGGGGTAGGTGAATGCGCTGATTAACACTGGCGATGAGATTCGTTTTCCAATTGAGTCGTTGTATTTGCCAGATACCTAATGCACTGAAGAGCAAAAAAAAGCTTATACATAAAATGCCAAGCAAAATAGAAAAAAAACTTATATTTTTATTCTGGGATTTTATTGGGGATTGATTCATCTTGATCATTAATTCTCTTTAACATGTTCAACGTTTAAAGAAAATATTTTATGTATTTTTTACAAGAGTAAGTAACATATTTGTTAAAAAAGGCAGTAATATAAGGCAGTAATATTTGGTAATCGAGCTAAAAAATATGGTTGATATTAGTAATGAAACTGCAAAATTTATAAAATAAATATCAATAAGCATCAATAAATATCAAAATGCTTGACCTTTTAGTGCTAACATCTTATAAACCCGACATTTCCAATGATGCTTGTTCAAGGCTGAGTTTGGTGCGCTTGGCGCCCGTTTTGTATCGCTGGATTTGGAATTTAAAAGTTTCTTAAAGTTTAAAGGTGAAGTCTATGTCTCGTGCCTGCGAATTAACAGGAAAAGCAGTCCAGTATGGGAATAATGTTAGCCATGCCAATAATAAAACGCGTCGTCGTTTTTTGCCAAATCTTTGCAATGTGACATTAATTTCGGAAGTGCTTCAGCAAAGTTACCGTTTGCGCATTTCAGCGCATGCTTTACGTTCAGTGGAGCATCGTGGTGGTCTTGATTGCTTTTTGGTGAAAGCTGATGATAAAGAATTGTCGCAACGTGCGCGTTTATTAAAACGCCAGATCATGAAGAAAAAGGCTGAACAAGCGGCGTGATTAATTTTGGTTCAAAGCTGAATCAAAATTATTTGTTCTCATTTTTTAAGGGTAAGTTTTAAGTCTTTGGTTATTTAGCCACACTATTGATTGATTCGAGTTTATTGCTCAGGTTACAAAGAATGTTTTCAACCTGTAAATCTTTAGTAGAGCAGCAAAGAAAAAAACATATTGTTTTTGCAAGTTTTGCAATGTGTTTGGCGGTGACTGCTTCCAATATTTTGGTTCAATATCCTATCTATTGGTTTGGTTTGAATGAGATCTTGACCTATGGGGCTTTTACCTATCCAATTGCTTTTTTGATTAATGATTTAACGAATCGTTTTTATGGCCCAGCTTCAGCGCGGCGCGTAGTATATGCTGGGTTTATAACGGCTTTTTTTGTTTCTTGGGTATTAGTTACGCCACGGCTTGCAATTGCTTCTAGTATGGCATTTTTATTTGCGCAATTACTGGATATTTTTGTTTTTACACCTTTGCGGCGTAAAACATGGTGGAAAGCACCTTTAGCAGCAGCATTGGCTGGTTCAGCTTTGGATACGGTATTATTTTTTGCTATCGCTTTTTCTAGTCATTTTAGCTTTATCGATCACATGACAGGTTATGTTGATAGTTCTATCGTGGATAACGCAATATTTTTTGGGTTTGACGTTCCAGTTTGGTTCTCACTTGCTTGTGGTGATTTTTCAGTCAAAATAGTGATGAGTCTGGTTATGCTTGTGCCTTATGGTACAATTTTGAGAAGTTTTAGGGCTTCACTTTTATCAGAACAATAAAAAAAGCTTCTTTTTAGTTTTTTAAAATTTATCGTATCAATCCATAAATATGATCGGATCTTAATGTGGTTGTGAAATAAGGGGCATTTGAAATGCGTTCTTATTCAAATTCAAATGTTTGGTGCGTGTAAATCATTTATCATAGATGTTTATCTTTTGAAAATATTGTGTGAGCGGTTAGGTTTTTTGGGGTCAAAGAGTATTGTTAATTGTTTTGTCATGGCATCAGCCAGTTCTTCAGCGTTGACGATTGTTACAGCGCGTTGATAATAACGTGTGACATCATGACCGATACCAATGGCAATTAATTCTATAGGGGAATGTGTTTGGATTTCTTGAATGACAGCGTGCAAATGCTTTTCAAGATAAGAACTAGGGTTAACAGAAAGTGTCGAATCATCAATTGGTGCACCATCAGAAATGACCATGAGAATACGGCGAGATTCGTGTCGTGATAGAAGACGCTGGTGCGCCCAAATAAGTGCTTCACCATCGATATTTTCTTTGAGCAATCCTTCCTGCATCATTAGGCCTAAATTACGTCGAGCACGACGCCATGGTGTATCAGCGCTTTTGTAGATGATATGGAGCAAGTCATTCAAACGCCCTGGGTTATCAGGTTTATTTTGGTTGTTCCATTCTTCCCGTGCTTGACCGCCTTTCCAGGCTTTAGTGGTGAAGCCTAAAATTTCAACTTTGACTTTGCAACGTTCAAGTGTTTGCGCTAAAATATCAGCACAACTTGCTGCGACAGTAATTGGTCGTCCTCGCATTGATCCTGAATTATCAATAAGCAATGAAACAACTGTATCACGAAAATGTGTATCGTGTTCTCTTTTAAAAGAAAGTGATTGCATTGGGTCGATAATGAGGCGTGCAAGTCTTGCTGTATCAAGATGCCCTTCTTCAAGATCAAAATGCCAAGAATGGTTTTGTTGTGCCATAAGGCGGCGTTGCAGGCGGTTTGCTAAGCGTCCGACAATGTTTTGGAGATGATTTAATTGTTTATCAAGACAGTGGCGTAAATGATCTAATTCGCTTTCCGAACAAAAATGGATTGCTTCTGAAATTTCATCAAATTGACGCGTGAAAATTTTATAATCAGCAAGTTTCTCTATTGGCTGAGAAGCATAGGAAGAACATTTGAGTTTTCTTTGCTTTTTCTGCCAACTATTCTCTTGCTTTTTTTGGGTTATATCATCATCATTTAATTGAACAGTTTGTGTTTTCCCCTTATCGTATTTATCATTGTTTGGGTCAGTTGCTTTTTGTTCTTTATTTTGAGAGTGTTTTGCGCTTTTGCTTTTTTCTTCATCTTGATTTTTGGTTTCAAGATCATTGTTTGGTTCTCTACTGTGCGCCCCGTTGGAATTTTCATTCAATTGATCCGCAATTTTCAATGTAATAAGCATTTGATGAGCAATACGTGCAAAAGCTTTTTGATCATAAATATGATATGTAAGCTCATGGAGTTCTATTGCAGCTTTTTGCTCAATTGATTGACGCCATAATTCCAATATAGGCCCAGCTTCTTGCGGAGGGGGGCGTTTTGTTATTTTTTCACGCAGTAAAAGTGCAAGTGCATCTTCTAGGGGAGCTTCACTTTGATGGCGCACCATCTGGTAGTGGGTTTTTTGGTATTTATCGGCGAGCATTGTATCAAGATTTTGAGCAATTCCTTCCATTGCTAAGGTGCCGATTGCTTCAACGCGTGTTTGCTCAAGAGCGTCAAAAATAGCACGTGCTTCTGATTGTGTTGGAGCAAACTGGTCATGAATATGGGGATCATGCCATGCTTTGTGCAGTGCTATGCAATCGCCCAGTGCACGAGTAATGGCGATATCTTTTTGTGTTATGTGTGGCGGTAACATTGATGGGCGAACATAATTGTCGTCCATAGATGATTTATTTTTGTTAAAAGTAACTTCGAAATTGCATGTGCTAGAAAGTGTGCGGGTGCAAATAGAAACGGCTTTTTTAAACGCTACAATGTCAAAGTTACCGTTGGAAGAATAGTTTGTTTGATGTTTGTTGTGGTCACCAACTTCTGCCGTCATAATTGACGCATTCCTTAAAGATTAGACAATCATAAATTAAGTGATTTGGATAAATTGAGTGATTTGGTAAGCTCTTTTCCAAAAGCACGTTGGTAAAATTCTGCGACGATTGAGTGTTCGAGTTCATCACATTTATTAAGAAAGGTTAATTGGAAAGCCAAGTCAACATTTTGAAAAATTTCAGTATTTTCTGCCCAGGTGATGACAGTGCGCGGGCTCATAACCGTTGAAAGGTCACCATTGATAAAGGCTTGGCGTACCATATTGGCGACATGCACCATTTGTGAAACTATTTTTTTTCTTTGAGGTGTTTGGAAATGTTTGACTTTTAAACAAACAATGTCAACTTCATGGTCATGGGGTAAATAATTTAATATCGCCACAATAGACCACCGGTCCATTTGGGCTTGGTTAATTTGTTGTGTTCCATGATAAAGCCCTGTTGTATCGCCAAGGCCAATGGTATTTGCAGTTGCAAAAAGACGAAATGCTGGATGAGGAGCAATAACACGGTTTTGGTCGAGTAAACTCAGTCGTCCTGAGGCTTCAAGTATTCGTTGAATGACAAACATAACATCAGGTCTGCCTGCATCATATTCATCAAAAACAAGAGCAATGTTATTTTGATAAGCCCAGGGCAAAATGCCATCTTTAAATTCAGTAATTTGTAGGCCATCTTTCAAAACGATGGCATCTTTTCCAACTAAGTCAATGCGACTGACGTGACTGTCAAGATTAATTCGAATACAAGGCCAGTTAAGGCGTGCAGCGACTTGTTCAATATGTGTTGATTTACCAGTGCCGTGATAGCCAGAAACCATAACACGACGATTAAAAGCAAAACCTGCCAAAATGGCTAAAGTTGTTTGCTGGTCAAAAAGATAATCGGGATCTAAGTCAGGGACATGTAGGCTTTTTGCGCTAAAAGCGGGTACTTTCATGTCTGTATCAATATGGAATATATCACGAGCGCAGACTGTGATATCAGGAACATCGATAGCGTGATTTGGTTTTGTCATTGTTTTTTTGGAAGGATATCCACTCTTTATTATTTGAGTTGAAAAACAATACAAGACATCAATTGCTGATGCAATGCTCTATAAAAAGAGAGGGGATGGGGGATAAGGAGATCTATCACTTTAATTTCATGATGCCTTTTTAAACAAGAAAACAGCTTGCACTAAAGTAGATTGCTTTAAGCACGGTGACCCTCCTTTAGCACAGGCCGGATTTCTTGAGTAAATTATAGGCATGTAAAACATCGCGGAAACGTTCTTCTGAAGAACGGTTACCACCATTAGCGTCAGGATGATGTTTTTTGACCAGTTCTTTATATTTTGTTTTAATATCCTCTGCTGAGGCATTTGCTTGTAACCCTAAAGTATCAAAAGCTTTGGCTTCCAAGGGTTTTAATTTTCGTGAGGCTGTACTGGCTGAGTGACGTTTGGTAAAAAATGAAAAGGGGTCACGCATACGGTTTTGATAAGCTGCTGTTCCAGAGCGAATTGTTGCATAGTGAGGGGATGTTTTTTTTGATGCACTATTGCTCCCAGCAGACCACGTAGGGCGGTGCCCTGTGAGAGCATCTTTCTGAAAATTGGCGATATCTTTATCGCTAAGGCCTGAGAAATAATTAAAATCTTTATTGTAAGCACGTACATGATCTAGGCAAAAATAAAAATACTGCCCTTCACGATTACGGCCTGCTGGTGCTTTGTGCACCCCTGTTTTTTCACACCCCTCCCATTGACACTGTCGGGCTTGTGGTTCACCTTGTTTTCTTTTATTGGAGCTGATACGAATTGAATCAAATAATTTAGATGTTGTAGCCATGTTTTTGATTTATGCAAAATCGGTGTGTTTGACAAGGATTGACTTTTGAAAATTTATTTTCATACTTAATGTAGTATCGGAGATGGCTAATTACACTATCCATTTTAGTGGAGAGTAAAGAAAAAATGTCTGCTGTGATTCAAACAGTCATCGAAACAAAACTTTGTGAAGCTTTTTGTCCGCAAAAGCTTGAAGTGATTAATGAAAGCAGTCTTCATGCAGGGCATCGTCATAAAGATGGTGTTTTTGATAGCTACGGGGAAACGCATTTTCGGGTGAAAATTCTCTCTTCTTTTTTTCAGGCATGTCGCGGGTAGAAAGACATCGGGCGATTTATAAAGTTTTACAGCAAGAATTAGCGACACATGTTCACGCTTTAGCTCTTGAGGTTGAAGCTATTTAAGATGGTTTTTCCGATTCAATAACTTTTGAAGCACGAGGGTGTGCTTTTTGATAAACTTCTAATAAACGGTCTGTATCAATATGGGTGTAAACCTGTGTTGTCGATAAACAGGCGTGACCGAGTAATTCCTGAATGGTACGCAAATCCCCTCCACGTGACAAAAGATGGGTGGCAAAAGAATGACGCAATGCGTGTGGTGTAGTCGTTTCTGGTAAACTAAGATGAGCACGTAAATTTTGAACAAGACGTTGAATAATAGCCGGCTGTAGCGGGCCACCTCGAACACCACGAAACATTGGTTGAGTATTCACTAAAGGATAAGGGCAGCATTTAAGGTAAGTCTCTACCATTTCGTAAACAGTTTTAATTAATGGAACTAGACGTGTTTTCCCCCCTTTCCCTATTACAGACAGACTTGTTATCTCTGGATCAGAAAATTGTTCTGGTGTAAGTGCTAAGGCTTCTGATATTCGCATTCCGCAGCCGTAAAGGAGTGCTAAAACAGCAACGTTACGGGCAACAATCCACGGTTCATCTTCTTGTTGATTTTCTGGTTTGACTATATGCAATGCTGCTTGTACGCTCAAAGGCTTAGGTAAAAGCTTTGGATGTTTTGGTGTGCGAATAAGTTTAGCAGCTAAGGTATCAACGATTCCTTCACGCGATAAGTAATTGAAGAAAGAGCGCAAACTGGCCACACTTCGGCTTAAAGAGCGCGCACTTATTTTTAGTGTACGACGATAAGCCAAATAAGCACGCAAATCAGCTACACGCAAATCAGCAAGATCTTTGCAAGTTACTTCATGCCCGAGGTGGTGACATAAAAAAATCAAAAACTGGCGCGTATCGCGTTCATAAGCTTGTGCTGTGCGTACAGCCATACGACGCGTTTTTACAAGAGTTTCCAGCCAGTTTTTTCTTGCAACTAAAAGACCTTGCTCCGCTGGGATCAGAGGAGCATTTTGGTCTTTTTTATTGTCATTATTGGGAGACATTCTTAGTTAAGGGTATTCTTCCCCTTTTTGGGCTTTTCAGGTTTAGCCTGTCCATTTGTTTTTTCTTTCTGCTCCACAGCATTGGCTGCTTGACTTGCACCTTTTAAAGAAAGCACCTTTAAGAGATTATTCATTGACAGAAGGTGCGCAAAAATACGCCCTAAAAAGCCATTTTTATGTAATTTAGCGAGTTGATGAGCGGGTAATTTATGAAGTTTTTCTTCATCAACAATCCAGAAGTCTTCTAATTGAGCTGAAAGACCTTTGTCATTTTTGACATTAATTGATTTTTGACTAAGAAGGTCCATTTTGACAAGGGTATCAATAAATTCAGCGGTTCTTTCCATGCCGATTTTAAAGTGCTCAAGGAAATTGATACGTTCTTCCATGAAGGGAGAAATAGATCCATCGGAATTGAAAAGTTCTATACCTGTCACATCATTAAACATACCGGATTGCTGGTCAAAACAAACAGAAAGCTCTTTTTGATCTTGTATTTGCGCAAGAACAAAAGGATAACGACGAATAAAAGCAGGAATATAAGTGTCACGTTGCCAACTTTTATCAGCAGTAATGTAATTATTTACATCATTAGAAAGACCTACAAGAGCGATAGATGTGTAGTGGCGCTTTTTTTGTTCATCTTCTGCACTCATAAACAAGATAGGGTAGTCGAGAGCAGCTTGAAAATATTCATCACTTGCTAGGGGAACCCAGTGAGTATCTTTTGCAAAGGACATATCTTGTGAAGGATTGAATTTAAGACTTCTGTGAAAGGTCTTGTTGATTGGAGTAACATTTTTATAAAAAAGCATAATATTCGCCATCAGATTTCTCCTTTTTCATTCACTATATGCCATAAAATACACTTTTTATAGGATTTTTGTGTGGCAACAAGCTCTAATGGACAATAATTAAGTATATAATGATTCTTTCTTTTTAGAAGAGATGATATTATACATGAAACAAGAGAGAAAAAAACTTAAAAAGGCAATTTGTCTTGCCGTCATTGGGGCTGCCCATGGAATTAGGGGAGATGTTTGGGTTAAGGTATTGGGAGGTGAGCCCCAGCGTTTAAAAACTTACGGTGTCCTTTATGATGAAGGGGGGCGCTGTTATGAAATTGCAACATTTCGGGTACAAAAAAACGATGCAATTGTGCACTTTAAAGGGGTGGAAGAGCGAAGTGCTGCCGAAGCTTTAAAGGGCATTAACCTTTATGTTAAGCGGGATCAATTGCTTGATGATTTGGCTGAGGATGAATTTTATCAAATCGATTTGATTGGTCTTTGCGTTTATGATGATGCAAACAAGCTTCTTGGTGAAGTGAGTGGTTTTTTTAATTTTGGTGCTGGTGATTTGCTTGAAATCCGTTTAGATAATGGCAAGAAAGAGCTCATTCCATTTAGCAAGGCGGCTGTGCCGGAAATTTGTGTTTCTTCTGGTTTTATTGTTATCAATCCAGTGGCAGCTGGTTTGGTTACGTGAAAGAAGAACAATAAACAAGGGAGATTTGAACAAAGAGAGTGGGATGAGGGAATAAACATGGGATTTCAAGCACATATTCTAACACTTTATCCTGAAATGTTTCCAGGATTATTGGGTTATTCTTTAGCAGGGCAGGCTTTAGAGCGAGGGATATGGTCGCTCAATACAGTACAGATTAGAGACTTTGCTTTTGATAAACACCACAGTGTTGATGATACACCGGCTGGTGGGGGTGCTGGTATGGTGATGCGGGCAGATGTGTTAGCTGCTGCAATTGACAGTTGCCCCGATGATTTGCCGAGGTTTTTGTTAAGCCCACGGGGGCGTCCTTTTAACCAAAACTATGCTCGTTCTTTGGCATGTGGTTTAGGCGTGATATTGGTGTGTGGTCGTTTTGAAGGGGTTGATGAACGCGTCATAAAAGCGCGAAAATTAGAAGAAATTTCGATTGGTGATTATATTCTTTCAGGTGGAGAGGTGGCTGCGTTGGTTCTTATGGATGCAATTGTGCGGCTTTTGCCCGGTGTTATGGGCAATAAAGCTTCTGGAGAATGTGAAAGTTTTGAGAATAATTTGCTTGAATATCCCCATTATACGCGTCCTTCAATTTTTGAAGGGCTTACTATTCCACCGGTATTGACATCAGGTCATCACAAAGCTATTGCAAATTGGCGTCAAGAACAGGCCGAATGCTTAACACGTCAACGTCGACCTGACCTTTATGCTCTTTATACCAAAAATCTTCGAAAAGCTTGATTCATCTTTAAAGATGGTGTATTGCACAACGCACTTTTAAGAGAGTTTTTTGAAAAAAGCTTTCTAGGGATTTAAAAGAAATAAATTCTAAAAGAAAAAATAATGTATTCGCTCTTGTTTACAACAGAGCCCAGGTGTTTAAAACAGAACCCAAGGAATATCCTTTCTATATGAAAGGCAGCTTTGTGGTAAGAGTTAAACGCTCTGACTGTTCGAAAAGAACATGAAGGATGAAAGAAATGAATATTATAGCGCAGCTTGAAGCTGAACAATGCGCAAAAATTGAAGAAAAACGCCGATTCCCAGCGTTTCAGGTGGGAGATACGTTGCGCGTTTTAGTCCGTGTGACAGAAGGTACGCGCACACGTGTTCAGGCTTATGAAGGAATTTGCATTGCACGTTCAGGCGGTGGTTTGAATGAGAACTTTACAGTGCGCAAAATTTCTTATGGCGAAGGTGTTGAGCGTGTATTTCCAATGTATTCTCCCTTAGTTGAAGGTGTTGAGATTGTTCGCCGGGGTAAGGTTCGTCGTGCAAAGCTTTATTACCTTCGTGGTTTAAGAGGAAAGGCTGCGCGTATTGCTGAAAAGAGAGATTACCGTAAGAATGCTAAGGTTTCTGAGGAAGGAGAAAAAGCAGTCGTTGCAGAAAAAGTTGAAGACAAAACTGCTGAATAAATATTTCTTTAAAGTTTAAGAAAAAGGCGGCTTTTATGCCGCTTTTTTGCTTTGTAAGGGGTAATTACGATTAAAAAAGAACTTCTTTATAAGAGGGATTTATAAGGAATTAAGAGAGATTCCTATAGAAATGCTTGGTGATAAAATCTTAGAGAATCACTTTGTTTTTCATTGAAAAATGAAAGGTGTCTTTTAATATTTTTTGCTTTGTATTGATCTTACAAAATGTGTGTAGTGGTTAACTTTAACAATATTTTTGTGATGAATTGTTTGTTACTTTTTTGATGCAGAAAACTGTCAAGAAATTGATATGCTCTTGTAAAAATGGAATTATTGGGATGGGAATGATACTCATTGGTCGTGTGCAATAAAATTGTTTCCAATAATTTTCATTATAATGAGTATCTCAATGTATTTTTATGAAAAAATGCGGTTTTTATGAAGAAAGAAGAAACAAGTGTAAGCAAAGAGCTGTAACATTATTGTTAAAGTTTGAATTTAATATGCGTGGATTTGAGTATTTAATCTATAGATCTCTTAAGAGAGAGTGGCTTGTCTTTAAAAGAGAAGCTTATTTTAATAAGGGGAAGTTTGTTTTAATGTTGAGTGTAATTTGAAAGCTCTCTATCAAGAAGGGCGGTATTCGTTTTTCATAATGATTTAAGTTATAGCTAATGATTTAAACTGTAACTATTGTGAAGTATTTCGTTACTATTTAATGATGGGATTTGAGTGCGTTTGAAAAAAATACATGTTTGCGTTGAAGAAACAATGTTTAAGCCTTTGACGTGAAGATAAAATTGTACTAAACAAAGCAAGCTTTATAGTTTATTACTATAAGATAATCGGTTTTTTTTATGCGCGACCTTTAATCCGTTATTTGAGATAACCGACCTGTAATGTGCGCCTTTAGGTATCAAAATTGGAATGCGCTTAATCGTTTATACGAGTTTTCTCGTTTGTGATGAAGTTGCAATGAAAGTCAGGTCAGAGTTTTTATGATAGAGACATCTAGGATAAAAGATCGCCCTTATTCTCCTCATTTGAGTATTTATCGTTGGTCGATTACTATGGCGATGTCGATTGCACATCGTATCACTGGTGTAGCACTTTATTTTGGAATGATATGTTTCGCCATTTGGTTGGGGTCAATCGCTTGCGGGGGTGATACATTTAAAACGATTAATGGGATTTATGGATCTTTCCCGGGCTTGTGTGTTTTATTTCTTTTTACGCTTGCTGGGGTTCATCATATGGTTGGCTGTATTCGCCATCTTGTTTGGAATATGAAGCCTTGTCTTTTAGCGAAAGAAAAAGCAACTGCGACTGCTTGGGCAACTGTATTTATTACCCTTATTGTGACATGCGCAATTTGGGTTATTGGATATGGGTTGTCTTGATAGGGGATGGAGAGAAATATGAAAAAGGATTTTCGAACAGAATTTGGGAAGGTGCGCGGTTTTGGAAGTGCGCATGAGGGAACAGGTCATTTTTGGTTAGAGAATCTGACAGGTTTTACCAGTGTACTGCTTTGGATATTTTTTATTGTTCTTATCATTTCACTTGTGGGGAAGGACTATGATGTTATTTATACACGGCTTTCGCACCCTGTTGTGGCGGTTTTAATGGGATTGATGACTTTTTCAAGTCTTTATTATATGAAACTTGGAATGCAAGTTGTTATTGAAGATTATATTCCGCATGGAAATTTGCGGGTATTATTTTTAGTGTTAAACACCTTGTTTTGTTATGTTCTGGGTGGCTTCATTATTCTTGCTCTTTTAAAAATCGTATTGGGAGTTTAACCAACATGGTGGCTACAGTATCGTCTTTGGGCCCTAAAGCGGGTCATGCTCCTTATCATTATGTAGATCATAAATTTGACGTTGTTGTTATTGGCGCTGGCGGTTCGGGTTTGCGTGCAACCCTTGGTATGGCTGAGCAGGGGTTGAGGACAGCATGTATTACAAAAGTTTTTCCCACTCGCTCACACACAGTTGCAGCACAAGGCGGTATTGCGGCGTCTCTTGCAAATATGGGGCCTGACAATTGGCAGTGGCATTTGTATGATACAGTGAAAGGCTCTGATTGGCTTGGCGACACTGATGCGATGGAATATTTGGTGCGCAATGCTCCTGCTGCTGTTTATGAATTAGAGCATTACGGGGTTCCTTTTTCGCGTACACAAGAGGGTAAAATTTACCAACGGCCTTTTGGTGGGCATACGACGCAGTTTGGAGAAGGGCCGCCAGTTCAACGTACTTGTGCGGCGGCTGATCGTACTGGACATGCTATTTTGCACGCGCTTTATGGGCAAAGCTTAAAACATAATGCGCAATTTTTTATTGAATATTTTGCGCTTGATTTGATTATGACCGATGGTGTGTGTACAGGTGTTGTAGCGTGGAATTTAGATGACGGTACAATTCACCGTTTTTCTGCTAAGATGGTTGTGTTGGCAACAGGTGGTTATGGACGTGCTTATTTTTCCGCTACATCAGCCCATACGTGTACAGGTGATGGCGGTGGAATGATTGCACGTGCAGGGTTACCGCTTCAGGATATGGAGTTTGTTCAATTCCATCCCACGGGTATTTATGGTTCTGGCTGTTTAATCACAGAAGGAGCACGTGGAGAAGGTGGTTATTTGATTAATTCTGAAGGTGAACGCTTTATGGAGCGTTATGCACCTTCTTTTAAAGATTTGGCTTCACGTGATTTGGTTTCGCGTTGTATCACGCTTGAAATTCGTGAAGGGCGTGGGGTTGGTGCTAAGAAGGACCATATTCATTTGGTTCTCAATCATATTGATCCTGCTATATTGCATGAGCGTTTACCGGGGATTTCTGAATCAGCACGAATTTTTGCAGGTGTTGATGTGACAAAAGATCCTATCCCGGTTTTGCCAACGGTCCATTATAATATGGGCGGTATTCCCACCAATTACTATGGGGAAGTTTTAAGCCCAACAAGTGATTCGCCTGATTGTGTTCAGCCAGGTTTGATGGCTGTGGGTGAGGCAGGGTGTGCATCTGTTCACGGTGCTAATCGCTTGGGTTCCAATTCATTGATTGATCTTGTGGTATTTGGGCGTGCAGCTGCAATTCGTGCAGGCAAAGTGATTGACCGCAACGCAGAGATTCCGGCGATTAATGAAACAGCTGTTGATGAAATTATGGCACGTTTTGATCGTTTGCGTTTTGCTCAAGGGCATACACCAACAGCGGTATTGCGTGAAAAAATGCAACGGACTATGCAGGAAGATGCTGCAGTATTCCGTACAGCAGATTCTTTAGAACAGGGATGTCAGCGTGTAAGTAAACTTTGGAATGAGCTTTCTGATCTTAAAGTAACAGATCGTTCGTTGATTTGGAATTCTGATTTAGTTGAAACATTAGAACTTGAGAATCTGATGGCAAATGCAATTACAACAGTTCATTCTGCGGCTGCGCGCTTAGAAAGCCGTGGGGCGCATGCGCGTGAAGATTATCCTGAGCGTGACGACAAAAATTGGCGCTGTCATACACTTTCGCATTTGTCAAAAGATGGGAAAGTAACATTATCCTATCGGCCTGTTCATGTGGATCCATTAACATCTGAGGCAGATGGCGGTATAGACTTAAAACGCATTGTGCCTAAAAAACGTGTTTACTAAGGGGAGAATGAGTCATGGTTCAAATTAGACTTCCCAAAAATTCTCGTGTAAAGGCTGGAAAGATTTGGCCTAAACCTGAAGGTGCGACACAGCTGACAGAATTTCATATTTATCGTTGGTCACCTGATGATGAGGATAATCCTCGTCTTGATACCTATTATGTGGATCGCTCAGCATGTGGTCCGATGATTCTTGATGGTCTTTTGTTTATTAAGAATCATATTGATCCGACTTTGGCGCTTCGTCGGTCGTGTCGTGAGGGCATTTGTGGTTCATGTGCGATGAATATTGATGGGGTCAATACACTGGCTTGTACTAAGGGGATGGATGATGTGAAACATCCTATCAAGGTGTATCCTCTTCCTTCTATGCCGGTTGTTAAAGATTTGATTCCTGACTTGAAGCGTTTTTATGCGCAGCATCGTGCTATTGAACCTTGGTTACAAACTGTTTCACCTGAACCTGCAAAAGAGTGGTTGCAAAGCTATTCTGATCGTCAAAAAATTGATGGTCTTTATGAATGTATTCTTTGTGCGTGTTGTCAAACATCATGTCCAAGTTATTGGTGGAATGGTGACCGTTATTTAGGGCCTGCTGTTTTGCTTCAGGCTTATCGTTGGATTGCTGATTCGCGCGATGAAATGAGTGGGGAGCGTCTTGATAATCTGGAGGATCCTTTCCGGCTTTATCGGTGCCATACGATTATGAATTGTACGCAAACTTGTCCAAAGGGTTTAAATCCGGCTAAGGCGATTGCTGAAATTAAAAAGCTTATGGTTGAACGCCGTCTTTAAAGTTTGTTAACTAGAAACAAAAGAAATAGGAGGAAGCGGGGGTGTGTATATGCCCCTGTCTTTTTTTGTATGTTTTGTAAGGTGTAGTCATTGAATTTTTTACTGTGCACTTACTTTTGTATTGTGCATTTTGATGTGTTTTGCACGTCTTAGAATGTGTTGTGCATCTTGGAATGTATTAGCCGACTTAAAATTATGCTTGTGTTTTTGAGATGTGTTGACATCTTGAGATGCATTTTGTTTGTGAAAGATGCGTATAGGTTTGGTTGTGTAAATAAGGGCTTTTACAGTTTAAAAAGAGGGAGGTGAGGGGTGCTTTGTATTCATTTAGAGCGGGAGTCCGCGTAAAAGGCGGGGAGCATTTTGGGTAAGGCCGGAAGCTTCTTGAATGAAATATTTTTTAATTTTTGGTCTCTGATTAACAAGCCCAAGACCAATATCACGCAATACTCTCAAAAATAGGGTGTCATTAGAAAAAAGCTTGTTGATCCAGTCATTACTCAAGGCCATACGCACGGTTTCAAAACGTCGCCAGCTTTGATAGTGTTCAAGAGCGATGATTGATCCGATATCAAGACCTAACCGTGCTGTTTTAATAATAACTTCAGCCAAAGCTGCACTATCACGCAGCCCTAGGTTAAGACCTTGACCTGCAATGGGGTGAATTGTGTGGGCAGCATCTCCCACAAGAGCAAAACGAGGTTTAATGCAAGAATATGCTAGCGAAAGAGCCAAGGGAAATCCTTGGCGTTCACCATCCCAAGTTAGCTTTCCAAATCGATGACCAATACGTTTTTCAAGTTCTGTTTCAAAAATAAGAGGATCAGCTTTAAGGTAATATTGAGCGGTTTGATGGTCTTCATTCCATACGATGGCTGATCGATTGCCTTTAAGAGGCAAAAGAGCAAAAGGCCCGGCAGGCAAGAAATGTTGAATGGCTTGACCATAATGGGGTTTTTCATGTTCGATTGTGCATATGATTGCTGTTTGTTTATAGGGGTGCACAAAGTTTTTAAGGTTTGCTTTCTCACGTAATTTGGAACGTGTTCCATCGGCTGCGATTAGCAGTTGTGTTTGCCAAATTTCTTTATTGCTCAAGGTAACAGTTGTGTGGTTGTCTTCTTGGTGAAAATCAACAACACGTGCAGTTTTGATGAAAGAGATATTCAGTTCTTTTACACATTTTTTTAAAGCAGCAGTAAGCTCTTTATTTTCAATCATAGCGGCAAAGGGCTCGCCAGGGGTAACATCTCCTTCAAAGGTTAAAAGGGTTGGTTTGAAAGGATCATTAATGCGTGCATCGGTGATGAGCATTGAATGAATAGGTTGAGCATGAGGCTTGATATGTTCCCAGCATTGCAATTGCTTTAACATACGAATAGAAGCAGCGGAAATAGCGAGCGCTTGCCTTTTTTTACTAGGTGTATTCTCTTGAGGGGGGGCGTCGACAATGTTTATTTTCAACTCAGGAGCGGCTTGTTTGAGTGCTACCGCAAGTGTTAGACCAACAATTGCTCCCCCTGCGATGAGGAGATCACATTGTTTTATATTTTGATTCATATTAAAAGACACTACATTTCTTTCTCCTTTTGTGTAGTTTATTAGCTCTTAAATGAAATTAATACCCTTTTTAAAATTATTTTTACAGTTTTAAGTAAGAAATTGTTGTAATAAGAATAGTTAAAATGGCATTAATATTTTAAAACTATAAGCTGTAATGTTTTTAACTATAAGCTGTGAAACCAATTTTTATGAACAAGTTTTATATTTGGAATTGATTGATGCGCCAAGGTTTGTCTTCTGATCATTTATTAGAAAGGCTTGATTATCAAAGTCCACGTCTTGTGAATTTATTTTTGCGTCAGATTGGTGCCTTCATTGGGCTTGGGCTTTTGGGTCTTATTATTTTTTGTGTTTTAGCTTTGGCAACATGGAATGTTGTAGATCCATCATTGACTTATGCCAATGCTCATGAGGTTACAAATCTTATGGGGTGGCCTGGTGCGATTTTTTCAGATTTTGCTATACAGTTTTTTGGTTTGGCGAGTTTGTGCATTTTATTACCCCCATTTTTTTGGTCACTTTTATTGTTAGCACAAAAAGATATTCATAATTTTATATTTCGTCTTTTTTTGTGGGTGGTATCAGCGATTTATTTTTCAACTGTTTTTGCTTTGTTGACACATTTTGCCTCTTTTACGCGTTGGCCATTGCCGATTGGCTTTGGAGGCGTTGTGGGTGATAAAATTTTAAATACTGCTTATTTATTTTTTCCTTCCTTTTTTGCTTCTTGTTCTTCCTTACAAATTGCTTTTATAGGCGTTTTTCTTGCTCCTTTAGGTTTTGTGATGGCTGCTGTTGCTGGCAATGTGGCATGGCGGTGTAAGAATGATGACAAAAAGAAACAAAAAAATAAAAAAGTCAAAATAACAGATTCAGTCATTGACGAGGAGGAAGAGGCACATCGCTCTATCTATGAAGTGCCATTTGGTTTTTTTGTTACAGTTTTTGGAGCAGTTTTGCATTTTCTTTATTTTTTACAAGCGCGTTTGGGGCGTCTTTTTTCATGGAGAAAGAATTCTAAGAAACGAGATGATCTTTCTGAGCAGCAAAATTGGCTCTCTAAGGGGGAAGAAAATGTATTTGGTCGGGTTGAGCCGGTTTTTTTTGAAGAAGAAGGAAAGCAAGAGTCTTACCACCGTAAAGAATCTGTTTCTTTTCCCAAGGGCCGTGTTTTTAAGCCATCAAAAGTTGTTTCAAAAAATGGTTTTACACTTCCACTTTTGGATTATCTTGCTGTTTTTCCACCCACTGAGAAAGATGCGAGATTGTCTCCTACTGCTTTAAAAGAAAATTCTCGTGAACTTGAGACAATCTTATTAGATTTTGGTGTTAAGGGTAAAATGATTAATGCACGCCCTGGGCCAGTTGTGACTTTATATGAATTTGAGCCAGCAGCTGGTATTAAATCTTCACGTGTTATTGGTTTAGCTGATGATATTGCCCGTTCAATGCGTGCAATTTCAGCACGTGTTGCTGTTGTTCCAGGGCGCAATGTGATTGGTATAGAGTTGCCCAATGCAATGCGTGAGACGGTTTATTTGCGGGAAATTTTGCAAGCTCAAGAATTTGTGCACAACAAAGCAAACTTGGCGCTTGCTTTAGGTAAAACAATAGGCGGTGAAACGGTAATTGCAGATTTAGCAAAGATGCCGCATCTCTTGGTGGCAGGTACCACTGGTTCGGGTAAATCTGTTGCCATTAACACAATGATTTTGTCGCTTCTTTATCGTATGACACCTGAGCAATGTCGTTTAATTATGATAGACCCTAAGATGCTTGAGCTTTCGATTTATGACGGTATTCCACATTTATTAACGCCAGTGGTAACAGATCCTAAAAAAGCAGTGATTGCTCTTAAATGGGCTGTGCGTGAAATGGAAGAGCGCTATAGTAAAATGTCAAAAGTTGGCGTTCGTAATATTGATGGGTTTAATGCGCGTTTAAAAGAAGCACAAAGTCAGGGAGAGACATTGACACGAACGGTCCAAGTGGGATTTGATCGCACGACTGGTGAGCCCCTTTATGAGACAGAAGCTCTCGATTTAAACCCTATGCCCTATATTGTTGTTATTATTGATGAAATGGCAGATTTAATGCTTGTTGCGGGGAAAGATATTGAAGGAGCAGTTCAACGTTTAGCACAAATGGCGCGTGCTGCTGGTATTCATGTGATTATGGCCACGCAGCGTCCTTCGGTGGATGTTATTACGGGTACGATTAAAGCTAATTTTCCTACACGCATTTCTTTTTCTGTTAGTTCAAAGATTGATAGTCGGACAATTCTTGGTGAACAAGGAGCTGAACAGTTGCTTGGGCAAGGGGATATGCTTTTTATGATGGGAGGGGGGCGTATTCAACGTGTTCATGGTCCTTTTGTTGCTGATAATGAAGTTGAGCAGGTTGTTGCTCATCTGAAAGCTCAAGCGCAGCCTGATTATTTAGAGGCTGTTACACAAGAAACGGCAGATCATGGCGTTGATGTTTCGCTTGTCTCTCCTGCAGAAAATGATCCTTATAGTCAAGCTGTTGCAGTTGTTTTGCGTGATCGTAGAGTTTCAACTTCTTATATTCAGCGCCGTTTAGGGATTGGATATAACCGTGCTGCTTCACTGATTGAGCGAATGGAAGAAGAAGGAATCATTAGCTCTGCTAATCATGCGGGAAAACGAGAAATTTTAGTACCTGCTGAAGAAGAGCCGTGCTAAAGTAAAAGCCTTTCAATGAATTTTTTAAACAATGCCTTGATAAATACTGATGAGTTAAAGGCGCTGTTTGATACTTATTATATTTTGAAATTTGCTGCTTATATTTTCAAATGAGCATGTGTTATTTTAAGCGATTAGGAGCGTTGTCTGTGTGATGACATATTATTTATCATCAAGAAGAGCATTTATTGTTTTTGGTTTTATTGTTTGTGTGCTGTTGGCTGTGCCTTCTTTTGCGCAGTCATCTCGTCAGGTAGCGCGGGCTCAGGCTATAGCTAGTCATTTTTCGGAAATTAAAACGATGACAGGGGATTTTATTCAGTTTAGCCCAAAGGGCAAAATGACTGAAGGAACATTTTATTTAGAGCGTCCTGGTAAGATTCGTTTTGGTTATAAAGGGGTACCTTTGCAGATTATAGCGGATGGCAAAATAGTGGGTGTGAACAATCGTGCGCTCAATACTTGGAACTTTTATCAACTTTCTCAAACACCGATGAAATTTTTATTGGATGATGAAATTAATATATCATCGAAGAATTTATTAGCGCTTCGTGAAGATCCTGGGGTGATAACGATTGTTTTGCATGATAAAAGCATTGGCAAAGGGCAAATAAGAATGATTTTTGATTCTAAAGACTATAGTTTGCGCCAGTGGACGGTTGTTGATCAGCAGAATTTAGAAACAACAGTTCAAATTATGAACGTGCGCACGGGGATTCGGTTTGCTGATGGAATGTTTACGATTCCTTATAAAAATATTGCAGTATCGCGCAATCGGAATGGAAATTGATGTTTTTTCGTATCGCTACTTGGAATATTAATTCTATTCGTTTACGCCTTGCACAAGTTCTTGGGTATTTGGATCTTTTTGCTCCAGATATTTTGTGTTTACAAGAAACTAAATGTCCAGATCATTTATTCCCACGTGAGGCTTTTGAAGCAGCAGGTTATGAGCATATTGCACTAAGTGGTCAAAAATCTTACCATGGTGTGGCAATTGTTTCGCGTTTGCCTTTGTTTGATGTTGAAAAGCATTTTTTTTGTCAAAAGGAAGAAAGCCGTTATCTTTCAGTGATTGTTCACTCCTGTGGTAGGACAATTCGGATTCATAATTTTTATGTTCCTGCTGGGGGTGATGAGCCTGATGTTAATGTGAATGAAAAATTTCGTCATAAGTTGGATTTTTTGGACGAAATGTCTTCTATCCGAGCTGATCAGGGTGATGGTTTATCTTCTATTTTGCTGGGTGATTTAAATATTGCTCCTTTAGAAGATGATGTGTGGTCTCATAAGAAATTATTGAATGTTGTCAGTCATACACCGGTTGAAACAGAGCGTTTACAAGCATTATGCCGTGAAGGGGGATGGGTTGATTTGATGCGCATTAAATTTCCAGTTCCTGCTAAGCTTTATACCTGGTGGAGTTATCGTGCACGCGATTTTGCTCTTTCTGACCGTGGGCGGCGGCTTGATCATATTTGGTCTTCACCAGATTTAGCGCCTTTTATGGATGATCTTTCGATTTTTCGTACTGCACGGGGGGAACCTCAACCTTCTGATCACGTTCCAGTACAGACAGTATTTGATTTTTCACGTGAAGTTTGAAATAAATGCTTGAAGGAACATAGCTAAGTTGATTTGAAGACCACGCAAGGAGGGCGGATGCGGATAAGTACTTTAAAGTGGATTGCTTCAAAGAATCTTTACTATAGTTTCCTTTGTGTATTTTTGATGTTGTCAGGATGTGCTGTTGGCCCTGATTATCATAAGACATCTTTCAGTGTTCCAGCAGTTTGGGGGAAGCGGTCTGCTCAAATATCTGACCATCCAGTTGCACTTGCGGGATGGTGGCGGCGTTTCAATGATCCTGTTTTAGATGAGTTAATCGATGATGCGATATCTGGCAATAATAACGTTGCTGTTGCAAAAGCACGTGTTCGTGAAGCACGTGCCAGTGTGGGGCAAGTAGCGGGGTATCTTGCACCAAGTGTGTCTAGTTTAATTTCGGGCAATCGTTTTTCTGAACAGCCTGATGTACTTTTAAGTCAATATCGTGGTGGTTTTGATGCCAGCTGGGAGCTTGATCTTTTTGGGGGTCATAAGCGAGCAGTTGAGGCGGCTCGTTATGGTCTTGATAGTGCTGTAGAAGATATGCGAGCAACAATGGTAACATTGTTGGGAGATGTGGCAACAAATTATGTGGAGATGCGTGGTTGGCAACAAAAACTGTTGATTGCACGCCAGATTGTTGTGTCGCAGCGAAAAACTTTTGAACTTATGCGTACTAAATTGGCAGCTGGTGAGGCTTCAGAACTTGATTTTTCAAATGCGCAAGCACAAATGGCTAACACAGAGGCCGATATATTTCAGATGGAAGCTAATTTAGCGATGAGCATTCATCGTCTTTCTGTGTTGACTGGTCGTGTTCCTACAGCTTTAGAGGTTTTTTTGCAAAAGAGTGCTAAAAAAGAAGGGGCAATTCCACAATCACAATGGCCGATACCTGCAGGAATTCCAGCTGATATTTTGTTAACGCGTCCAGATTTACGACGTGCAGAGCGCCAATATGCCCAAGCTACAGCGCGCATTGGTCAGCGCGAGGCAGATCTTTATCCGTCGCTCACCTTAACGGGCCGTATTTCAACAGTAGCAACACAGATTGGCCATTTGGGAAAAAATTCAACTATTGGGTGGTCTTTTGGGCCTGGTCTTAATTTTCCTTTTTTTGATGGAGGGCAGAGAGCAGCATCGGTTGAAGTGGCGCGTGCACAGCGTGATCAAGCGTTTATTACTTACCGTGCAGAAGTGTTAGGTGCTTTAGAAGATGTAGAAAATGCGCTGGTGAGACTTTATAAGGAACATCAGCGTTTAGAAAAGCTGACAGTTGCAAATGCAGCTGCTTTGCGTTCATTAAAGCTTTCCCAGCTCCTTTTTGAGAATGGGAATATTAGTTTCTTTGAGTTTTTAGATGCGCGTCGTTCATATTATTCTGCGCAAATGGCGCTTAAAAATAGCTGTGTTAGTGTAGCTTTACAGTATATTGCTTTGATGAAAGCATTAGGTGGTGGTTGGGATGGTGTGGTTGATGTTTCACGCCCGGAAATAGTGGATAGAGTGACGGGTTTACAGGTGAGAGTAAATGAGGGAGAAAAAGTTCAATTATGATGAAATACAACATGAAACGCAAAAAGCTTATTTTATGCATTGTGGCTTTTCTTGTCGTGTTTTTAGGGTTTATCCGTATTCTTTTTTTTGGAAATTCCACCCAGGCTTATATCACAGCAGTGGTGAAACGTGGTGATATTGAAGAAAGTGTTTTAGCTTCTGGTATTGTGCGCCCTTATCGGCTTGTTGCTGTTGGTGCACGCGCGACAGGGCGTGTCATTGCGGTGCATGTTTCTCCTGGTAGTGTTGTGAAAGAGGGAGATTTATTGGCAGAGATTGATCCCACAGATCAGGAAAATGATCTGAAAAGGAAAAAAGCTGTTTTGTCTCATTATTATGCCAGTTTAGTAGAACAAGAAGCTCACCTTACTTTAGCGCAGAAAAATTTGGCACGTCAAAAAGATATGGTCAAAGCACAGGCGGTTTCACGTGCTAACTTTGATGAAGCAATGATACAAGTAAAAATACGTGAAGCTCAGATTGCTCAGCTTCGAGAACAAATTGTGCAAGCACAAATTGATGTTAAAAGTGCAGAGGTTAATTTAAGCTATACGCGGATAACAGCGCCTTCATCAGGAACGGTTTTAGCAACGGTTGTTGAAGAGGGACAAAATGTTAATGCAGTTCAGTCAGTGCCAACAATTGTTATTTTAGGGGATTTGTCAAAAATGACAGTGAAAGCGCAAATTTCAGAAGCTGATATTTTGAAAGTTCACGCTGGACAAGCACTTTATTTCACGATTTTTGGTGATTCACAGCGCCGTTATAATGGGATATTAGAAACGATAGAGCCTGCACCTGAAGCTATTCGTAATGATATTAGCATTCACCCCGAGATGTCTGGAGGGAGTAGTGCTTTAGCATCATCAGCTATCTATTATAATGGGCTTGTACATGTGGACAATAAAGACAATTTTTTGCGCACTTATATGACGGCTCAAGTTCATATTATCTTAGGGCGTTCTCGCAATGTGTTGTTAGTGCCAAGTGATGCTTTACATGATGAGACAAAAAAACATAAAGCGTGGGTTCGGCTTTTGGTTGGTAAAAATAAGGTGGTTGCAAAACAGGTGACTATTGGGCTCAATAATAAGGTGATGGCTGAGGTTGTTTCAGGATTAAATGAGGGTGATGTAGTCATTACCGGTTCAAGCGGTGGATTGATCTTAGAAGATACCGATTGGCAAAGCGAAGACGAGATCTAAAACATGGAAACAAAGCAGACAGATGCTGTCCTTGTCTTGGAAAATATTACGCGCGAATTTCGTGCAGGTGAAACGCTGGTTCCTATTTTAAAAAATATTAATTTAACTATTAAGCGTGGTGAAATGGTAGCTATTGTAGGGGCTTCTGGTTCAGGAAAATCCACGTTGATGAATATTTTAGGTTGCCTTGATCGACCAAGTGGGGGGCGTTATTGGGTTTCAGGAAAAGAGATAGCTTCACTTTCAGCAGATGACTTGTCAGCTTTACGGCGCAATCATTTTGGATTTATTTTTCAGCGTTATCATTTGTTGCATGAATTGACAGCTCTTGGGAATGTTGAAATGCCAGCCATTTATGCGCGGTGTGCATCGGCAATACGAAGAAAGCGAGCACAAAGTCTTTTGACACGTTTAGGGATGGGTGAGCGCATGAACCATCGCCCTAATCAGCTTTCAGGCGGTCAACAACAACGTGTGTCGATTGCTCGTGCCTTAATGAATGATGCTGATGTTATTCTTGCAGATGAACCAACAGGTGCACTAGATAAACACAGTGGCCAAGAAGTTTTACGTATTTTAGACGAGCTTCATCAAGAAGGGCGCACCATTGTTATTGTGACTCATGATTTAGATATAGCTCAAAGGGCACAGCGCATTATTGAGATTAGTGATGGGGAAATTATTTCCGATAATGTATCAAAAGTTAAAAAGGTAAGAAGTGATATTGGACTTCTTCATGAGGGGCAAGATCTAAAAGATCATCAACGGCTTGGGGTTTTTCGTTCTTTTATAGATCGTTTCTATGAAGCATTTACTATGGCTTTGTTTGCAATGAATGCACACAGGATGCGGACTTTTTTAACAATGCTTGGGGTGATTATTGGTATTGCGTCAGTTATTGCGATGGTGTCTTTGGGTAATGGGACCCAAAAGAAAATTCTTGAAAATTTTAAGAGTTTGGGCACAAATATATTAACAATTTTACCGGGTAAGAGTTTTTCTGATCCACTAGCAGACAAGATAACAAGTTTGGTTGAAGATGATGCTCAAGCGTTATCGGGACTACCTTATGTTGATGGTGTAACACCTCAGATTTCAGTGAGTTCAACAGTTTATTACGGGGGTATTGAGGCCAGTGCTGTGGTTGTTGGTGTGGGAGAACAATTTTTTAAGACACATGGGTTTAGTGTTGTTGAAGGACAATTGTTTAATCGACAAAGTGTACGCGATCGAGCAGTTGATTTGGTGATTGAAAAGGAAGCCATTGCTTCTCTTTTTCCTCATAGTCATGAAAGTCCTGTTGGGAAGGTGGTGCGTGTGGGTAAGGTGCCTGCGCGTATTATTGGTGTTGTGGCTTCAAACAATGAGGCAGGTGTATCAAATACACTCCAGGTTTATTTACCTTATACTGCTGTGCAAACCCGTTTTCTTGGAACCACAATTGTTCGTGCAATTACTGTAAAAATTGCTGATGATGTCGATTCAAAATTAGCAGAAACTGAAGTACGACGTTTTTTAATTGCGCGACATGGTCAGGAAGATTTTTTCATTAGAAATTCGGAATCGTTTCGTCAACGTCTTATGCAGAGTACACAGATTTTAACGCTTTTAGTGACTTCAATTGCAGCAATTTCACTGATTGTGGGGGGCATTGGGGTGATGAATATTATGCTTGTGACTGTTTCTGAACGGATCAGTGAGATTGGCGTGCGCATGGCGGTTGGTGCACGTCAGAGTGATATTTTACAACAATTTCTAATCGAAGCAGTTTTGATGTGTGCAATTGGTGGGAGTTTTGGGATTCTTTTAGGGCTTTCTGTTGGCAGCTTGTTTTCGCTGTTGTCTCTACCTATTCAATTGGTTTATACGATAAATTCAATCGTTATAGCCTTTGTTTTTTCAGCCTTTATTGGAGTGTGTTTTGGTTTTTTTCCAGCACGCAAGGCTTCACAGCTTGATCCTGTGATTGCTCTGGCACGTGATTGAGAGGTCAATCTAAAGAAGAATTGTAGTTGTCATAATAGGTTTGTAATAGTGTTGATGGGTGTGTTTTGGTGAACATGAAGCTGATGATGTTGCGTTGAGTTTTATAGTTTGGCTTTTTGCATATGATTAAGGGATAATGGGATTTAGTTAATACTGTTTGGTTGAGTGTTTATTATTTTCGCGTGTTTTTAATTGACCTTAAAATTTGGAAGGTTTCTTGTATTTTGCAAGATTTATAACAGCAAAATATGAATGTGCATAAAGGGTATGGCTGTACTGATTAGCTTATAAGGGTCTTTGAACTAAGTTAATAAGAGGGGGGATGTTTGATATTTGTCAAAAAAATTAGGATATAAAACCGTGCTTATAGATAGCACAAAGGTATAATGGGGTATAAGAAGAAGAGTCTTGTGTGATTTGAGATAAAAGCAAGAGCTTAAGTTTTTTAAATTAAAAAAATTTATGACAAGTAAAATCAAGTGAAGTGATATGTGAAAATCAAAACGCGGTTCTGATGTATACTCCAATGTTTTTAATATATTCAGAAACAAGAATACGCATTTGATTGATTTGTTTGATCCAACTACCTGTTGTATTCTCTTTAATGGGATATGCAATGAAATGTATATGGGGCATTAAATATTTAAGTTCGAGCAAAGAGCGCACCATATGATAATCATGCGTGACAATATAAACTGTCTTATAATTGTGTTTTTTGATCCAGGTGGCGCTTTCTTGAGCATTGCCTTTGGTATTGGTTGCTTCATATCCAAAATCAACACGAGAGGCTAAAAGATGCGGATTGGTATGTGTGGCGTCAATCAGTTTATTAAGGTCAATTGTTGCGTTGACTCCGCTGATCAATAGTCGAGAGCCAAGCCCTTTTTGCAAGAGATCAACCCCTGTTTTTATTCGGTTTTCTCCACCTGTAAGGACAATGATTGCATCTGCTTGTGGCAAGGAGGTCGGAGGGTTTAAGTGCTCAATTTTTTCCGAGAAAGTAACAAATGTAGCACCAATGAGTAAAATTGTGACGAAAAGAGCAAGAACTGTTAATGGCACATAGCGTGAAAAACGTTTATAAAACCGTAGGACACTTGAGGTGGATTTTGCAATGCAGCACTTTTGCGGATTGTTGTGTGATGGTAGTTGAGAATGAGGTGAATTGTGGAGCATGACACTAAAATAAACCGTTTTCGTGCTGATCAATTTTTTTAAGTTGTGCTAAAATAGTAATCCGGCTTGTTAGTGTGGTGAGAAGGGACACAAAAAGAATAAGGATAAGAATTTTTCCATAAGTGGCAAGATTTATCGAGAAATGTCCAAACAAGGCGGTGATTTGACTGCTTTGTGCTGTGCCAAGGTTATTGTTTATCCAGAAGAAAAAAGCACTAAAGATTAGCGCGCTTGTCACGCCACCATACAATGCACCACGCAGTGCTGTTTTGAAAAAATGCCAATCAAATTGTTTGGCGATGAAATGGGTTTCAGTGCCCAGGAAATATAAGACATTGATAATATGAGAATTTTCTGCCAAAGCGTTGCGTGTTGCAAAGATAAGTGTGAGCATAAGAGAGCTTAAAACCAGCGCTAAAATTGAAAAGCCGATAAGGACAGTTGTTTGTGCCATTGTCGCAAAACGATTAACCCAGAAGCGATGGTCATCAAACTGGCCACCTGGGATATGTGTTTTTATGGCTTGGCTGATGGCGTGAAAGTCGGCTTTTTCGTTCTTGTTTAAAGTGACAATAATGAGCCGGGGGATGGGTAATTTGCTCAAAGTTAAGCCTGATCCAAGCCATGGTTCAAGCAATTTTTCAGTGGCTGTTTGATCAACAATTTTTGCTTCTTTCACACCGTGAAATGTGGTGACTAATTGAACTGCATTGTGCAGAGCTTGCTCAATATCGACATTTTCAACAGGCTGTATGTGAATTGTTGCTTCATAGCTAATTTGAGCACTCCAATTGTGAGCAGCTTTGTGCACTAAATCAACACTGCTTAATGTTAAGCTTGCAAGAAATGTCATAATAGCGATCACAACAACCAAAGCTTTTCCAGAAATATTGTCATTGGGAATAATAGCAGTTTTAGTTGTTTTATTGCGTATAAAAATTGATTTTTGAATGCGAAAAATGGGGAAAGACTTAGTCATAAATTGTCATCCGTCCATTATGAAGAATCATACGTCGTGCTGCGACTTGTTCCATCAATGTGACATCATGGGTGGCAATGACGACAGCTGTTCCAAAACGGTTTAATTCAATAAATAAGCGCAAAAGGCGTTTTGCTAAAGGTGGATCAACATTTCCTGTGGGTTCATCAGCAAGAAGGATTTCAGGTTGATCAATGAGCGCACGTGCAATTGCTACCCTTTGCTTTTCTCCACCTGAAAGAACGGGTGGTAAGGCGTGAATATGGTTTCCAAGACCAACCCACTGTAAGAGATCTTCTACTTCACTGCGATATGTTGCTTCTTCTTGCCCTTTAATGCGTAGAGGCAATGCAACATTTTCATAAGTTGTCATATGATCAAGCAAGCGAAAATCTTGAAAGACGACACCAATGCGTTGGCGTAAAGCAGGAAGCTCTTGTCGTTTAAGTAAGGCTGTATCATTTCCGAATAAATCAATATGACCGCGCGTTGGTCTGAGTGCTAGAAACATAAGACGCATCAAGGATGTTTTACCCGCTCCCGATGCTCCAGTTAAAAACTGAAATGATCCATGCGGAATGTGAAAACTTATGTCATGGAGGATTTCAGGCCCCATCCCATAGCGCAAACCGACATTTTCAAAACGAATCACTTTGAGTTACCACTTTTGCTTTTGAATTTAAGCTATTATCATTGACTTTTTTTATAATAGTTTCAAGTTTTTTCAGTTTTTACACTCAATGTTCTTTGTTCTTTAAATGTTCTCTGTGTCATTCTTTTTAATTAATTAGTGATTTAAGGTGAAATATATAAGCTGCCTTTTGGAAAGAGGAGTATGTAGTTTTTAAGCAAAAGAGTGTTTAGAGGGTATTTAGAGTGGACGTTGCCCAAACAAAGCTGTGCCAATCCGAAGGACATTTGCACCAAATTGAAGAGCGGTTTTAAAGTCATTTGACATGCCCATAGACAGTTTTGGAACACCGGCTTTTTTTGCAAGTTTAGCTAAAAGGGCAAAATAGGGGCCAGGATTTTCTTCAACGGGTGGAATGGCCATGAGCCCTATAATATCAAGCCCATATTGATTTTTACACAAGCTTACAAAATCGGCTACTTCTTGTGGTGCTATGCCGCTTTTTTGTGGTTCTAATCCGATATTGACTTGGACATAACAGGGAAGATACTTTTTTTGTCTGTGCATTTCTTCAGATAATTTTTGAGCTATTTTTTCACGGTCGACAGTTTGAATAACATCAAAAATTTTGACAGCTTCTACTACTTTATTGGATTGTAGGGGGCCGATAAGATGGAGTTTTATGGCTTCAAATTGCTCTCGTAGATGAGGCCATTTTTGTGCGGCTTCTTGTACACGGTTTTCACCAAAGAGCAATTGACCTGCTTGTAACAGTGGAACAATTTGTTCTGCAGTAACAGTTTTTGAAACAGCAATGAACTCAACACTTTCTAATGATTGGTGATAGTCTTTACATGTTGCGCCAATGTCTTGTTGAAGATTTTTCCACGCATCAATAGTATTAATGGAGGAAGCATTGAGTGTGCTCATGTTTTTTTGTTCCTGTTTTTTGTTTAAAGTCTTGAGCCATTGTTTATAAAAGCTTTTAAAATTTCTATTGAAGAGGTTGACGATAGCTTTAATCCATGGTGAAGCATTTACAAAGCTTTTTGGTTTAATTTTGTAAAAAGTATAAAGAGTATAATGGGAATGACAATTGAGCGCTATAATCCACGTGCACGCGAACAACAATGGCAAGCAGTTTGGGATGAGAAAAAAATTTTTCAAACCTCTCATGATGATGGGCGTGAGAAATATTACGTTTTAGAAATGTTTCCCTATCCTTCAGGGCGCATTCATATGGGACATGTGCGCAATTATACCATGGGAGATGTTGTTGCACGTTATAAACGTGCGAAAGGGTTTAATGTGCTGCACCCCATGGGGTGGGATGCTTTTGGTATGCCAGCTGAAAATGCTGCTATGCAAAATAAGGTGCATCCAAAAGTTTGGACCTATCAAAATATTGCAGTTATGCGTGGGCAATTAAAGCAGTTGGGGCTTTCTTTAGATTGGTCGCGTGAATTTGCAACGTGCGATGTGGAATATTATCATCGTCAACAAATGATCTTCCTTGACCTTTATGAAAAGGGACTGATTGCACGTAAAGTGGCCAAGGTGAATTGGGACCCTGTTGATCACACAGTTTTAGCCAATGAGCAGGTTGTGGATGGAAGAGGTTGGCGTTCTGGTGCTTTGGTTGAACAGCGAGAATTGACGCAGTGGTTTTTTAAAATCAGTGATTTTAGTGAAGATTTGTTAGCAGGGCTTGAAAGGCTTGATAAATGGCCAGAAAAAGTCCGCATTATGCAAAAAAACTGGATTGGTAAGTCACAAGGGCTTTTGATTGGTTGGGCTTTAGATAAGACAAATGTTACTAATGATATATGCCAAGCATTTGATGAGGTTGTGTGTTATTCAACCCGCCCAGATACTTTATTTGGAGCATCTTTTTTAGCACTTTCTATAGATCATCCGATTGCACAGACACTTGCACAACAAGACAAAGAACTTGCTGCTTTTATTGAAAATTGTCGGTGTGGTAGCACGACAACTGCAGCACTTGAAACAGCTGAAAAACAAGGATTTCGCACAAAACTTTTGGCTGTTCATCCATTTGATGCAACGGTGCGTATTCCTATCTATGTCGCTAATTTTGTATTCATGGATTATGGAACAGGTGCTATTTTTGGGTGTCCTGCTCATGATCAAAGAGATTTAGATTTTGCACGTAAATATGATCTTCCTGTACGAGCGGTAGTTTTACCAAAAGATGCTGATGCCAAGGATTTTACGATTTCTGACACAGCTTACAGTGGTGAAGGAGTCATGATTAATTCAGACTTTTTGAATGGTCTTACGGTGAGGGAGGCTTTTGAAGTAGTTGCTAAACGCCTTGAAGAACAGATCTTAAATGGTCAGCCTCAGGGGCAGAGAGCTGTACAGTTTCGATTGCGTGATTGGGGAATTTCGCGCCAACGGTATTGGGGTTGTCCTATTCCTATGGTTCATTGTGCTACTTGCGGGGTGGTTCCTGTAGCACGCGCTGATTTACCGGTTGTCTTGCCTGATGATGTGACTTTTGATAAGCCTGGCAATCCTCTTACACGCCATGAAAAATGGCAAGAGGTGACTTGCCCTTCTTGTGGCCAGTTGGCAAAACGCGAAACCGATACAATGGATACATTTGTGGATTCTTCTTGGTATTATGCGCGTTTTATCGCACCTCAAGCACAAGAACCAACAGACAGTCAAAAAACTGCACAGTGGTTGCCTGTTCAGCAATATATTGGTGGTATTGAACATGCGATTTTACATCTTTTATATGCGCGTTTTTTTATGCGTGCGATGAAGCTTGCTGGCCATGTTAGTGTGGATGAGCCCTTTGAAGGGTTGTTTACGCAAGGCATGGTTGTTCATGAAACCTACCGAGATGAACAAGGGTGGGTTGCACCAGTGGAGATTTCAATTGTTGAAAAGGATGGGAAGCGCCAGGCTTATAAATTGACTGATCAAAGTCATGTGACGATTGGTTCAATTGAAAAGATGTCGAAATCAAAAAAAAATATCATTGATCCTGATGATATTATTGCTTCTTATGGGGCAGATACGGTGCGCTGGTTTATGTTGTCTGATTCTCCTCCTGAGCGTGATGTTATTTGGACAGAAGCGGGAATTGAAGGAGCGCATCGCTTTGTGCAACGCATTTGGCGCTGTGTGGCTTTGAGTGCCTCAGTTTTAAAGGAAGTTGAGCCGCGCACAGGTTGTCAAGGTGAGGCTTTGGTGCTTTCAAAAGCAGCACATCGTACGCTTTGTGCTGTGGAGGATGATTTAGAAAAGCTTGCCTTTAATCGGGCAGTTGCACGCCTTTATGAATTATTAAATACGATGACACCATTTTTAAATAAGGTGGAGAATATTGATGATGAGGTGAAATCAGCTTTGCGCCAAGCAATGGATTTTTTCTTTGCAATGATTGCACCTATAATGCCGCATTTGGCAGAAGAATGTCATGCTGCCTTTGGGGGAAAAACACTGATTTGTGAACTTTCCTGGCCTGTTTTTGACCCTGCATTGACAGTTGAAGAGTTTATTACTTTGCCGGTGCAGATTAATGGTAAAAAACGCAGTGATATCACCCTTTGTGTGACAGCCAATAAAGAAGAAATTGAAGAGGCAGTTTTGGCTCTTGAATGTGTTAAAGCGCAGTTGGCAGAAAAGTCAGTGAAGAAAATTATTATTGTTCCACAAAGGATTATCAATGTCGTTATTTAAGTGGGTGTTTTGTGCTGGTTTTGCTTGTTTGTTCATGCTTCTTTATGGGTGTAGCGTTGAGCCCCTTTATCGTCAAAAGGTTCAAGGGGGGAAGCAGGTAGGATCACAAATGGGGCAGCAGGTGGGGTCACAATCGGATGGTGTTGCCTTGCATGAAAAGCATTCAGGTGTGGTTTCTTCAGATCTTGCTGCAAAATTTGCTACAATTGTTGTTGAGGAACCTTCAGATCGTTTTAGCCAGATGGTCCGCAATCGTTTACTATTTCTTATGTATGGGAATGGAAGCAAGCCTTCAGTTCCGGTTTATCAATTATCGTTACACACATCGGTTGATACACACACATCTGTGCAAGTAGAGATTTATGAAGATCCAGATGGAGTGGGGCGTTCTTCCGTTGGGACAGTGATAAGCAGGGTTTCTTATATATTAAGAGATATGAACAATGTTGTTGTTGCTAAAGGTAAAGGAGCCATGAGTGCATCTTTTGACCGGCTTCGTCAAGAATATGCGACGGTGCAAGCTGAAGAAAATGCGCAAAAGCGTGTAGCTGAAGAGTTGGCTGAGCAGATTTTTATGTTGCTTTCAAAGGACCTTGCAAAACTTTAAGCGCTTGTATGAATAAACTCTTGTATGAAAAGCGCTTAAAGCTTAGTTGGTTTTTACCCAAGGGGGCTCAAAAATACCAATTGATTCAAAATATTTGTGATCTCTTTATTAATTATAAGGTGTTTTGAGCGCAAAATTATTTCTGATAAAAGGTGGTCATGGTTATATCTGCATCGCTTGATGTTGCTTTTTGATATGATGAATAATGTTAGAAATAGTGCAAATGGGGATGATTTAAGTTTGTATCATTTATCTTTTATATCATTTATCTATTGAGTGGTGCAAATTTCATAAAAGCAGCTTCTAAGCATTGATTGTATAATTATTGAGTATTCTGAAAAGGGGGAGGTAGAAGTAAAGGGGAGAGGTAAAGGTTGTTTCTGATTTTATAGAAAACCAAAGTTTGCATGGCGCAAAAACCTTTTGCATGGTGCAAAATAAGGTCAGATTTGTTTGAAATTTTTGTATTGTACGTGTTTTATAGGTTTTTAATCTATCAAATATTAAGGGAGGTTTGATATAGATATTAAAGGAGGTTTGGAAGATTAGTGTCTGCAATTTTTGTTGAAATGGCAGCTTCTTTCATGATGGTTTCAAGTTTCGTTGCGGTGATTTTAGAAGGAAGGTAGGCCTTTTAATGAGAGCACAAATTGTTTTGGTGTTATTTTGATACCATCTAAAAGAGTGGCCGTTGGATTTTAAAATAAAAGAGGGATTGGTGATGGTGCACTTTATGTAAATAAAGAGTGTAGTTCTTCGATCTCTTCAGTGTTGGTGCTATCCACAAAAAATTTCATTTCCAATCTCTTTCATGATTTTTAAAAAATTCTTCATTGAGAGCTTGTGATGATTTCACTTTGTCTCTGTTTTATGGGCACTTGTTTAAGTGCAATCAAATAGGATAGGCAGGTTGGTTGATTTTTATATAGTGAGCTATGGAATTTGTGCCACAGAAAAAGTAGAAGATAAAGTGTTTAATAACCTTGTAAGGTTTCGTGTGTGGGGCAAGGTTGTAATGACTTTGAGAGATTAGGGGTAGAGTAATGGCTTTAAAAGGGGTGTGCAGAAGAGGGGGTGATTTGAGGGATTGAGTGAAGTGGTGAGGTTGATGATTTTAAGAAAGGTTGTTTTGAGTGGCAAGGCTGGTGGCTTGGGTGAGGATAGAATGGGGATATTGGTTGATTATTGTTGGTATGGGGGAACGACAAGGAAGAATAGTAAAGTAAGATAAGAGTTGTTAAACTCAATGCAATGCCAAGAAAGTGCTCGTATAGAAGGGGAAATCAAACGTGACAGAGGTAAAGATTGTTTCGGTTTTGGTGCCACTTCCTGTGCCCCATGCTTATAGCTATGAGGTCCCTCCTTCTATGAGGGTAGAGATTGGGTCTTTTGTTCGTGTTCCTGTGATGGGGCGTGAGGTTTGCGGTTTTGTGGTAGCCGTTGATGAGCAGACAGAAGATCAAGATGGGCAGGGACATGTTCCTATAGCGCGTGAAAAACTGCGCTTGATTACGCATGTTTTTGATTGTCCACCATTAAAGGCTGAAATGATCGCATTTTTGCGTTTTGTCAGTCACTATACAATGACGCCTTTTGGTTTTGTTGCACGATTAGTTTTACGTGTACCAACAGCATTAGAGCCAGAAGCACAAACTTTAGGTTTGCGTTATTGTGGGGGCGATGTTGGTCGTTTAACACCAGCGCGTTCACGGGTTTTGGAGGTGGCACGTGAGGGATTGGTGTGGACACACTCTGGTCTTGCACGGGCAGCAGGGACTTCTGTCTCTGTTGTTGAGGGGTTAAAAGGGCTTGGGGTTTTTGAAGAAGTGATGATGCCAGCTCTTCCACTTGTGGCAATGCCGGATCCTGATTTTTGTGTGCCTGTTTTGGAGGAGGAACAAAAATCGGCAGCAGCTCTTCTGCGAGAAGGTGTTTTGTCTGCTCAATTTCAGGTTTTTTTGCTTGATGGGGTTACTGGGGCAGGTAAGACGGAAGTTTATTTTGAAGCTGTGGCTCAAGCACTAACATGTGGTAAGCAGGTTTTGATTTTATTACCAGAAATTGCTTTGACACAGCAGTTTTTAGATCGTTTTCATGCACGTTTTGGAACACCAGCGGTTGAGTGGCATTCAGATTTAACACCGCGTCGTCGTGAACGTGTGTGGCGCCAAGTTGCAGAAGGGCAAGTGCGGGTTGTTGCGGGTGCGCGTTCAACACTTTTTTTGCCATTTCAAGATCTTGGTTTAATTGTTGTTGATGAAGAACATGATGGTTCTTACAAACAAGAAGAACGTGTTTTTTATCATGCGCGTGATATGGCTGTTGCACGGGGTTCTTTTGAAAAGTGCCCTATTATTTTATCTTCGGCAACACCTTCAATTGAAAGCCAGGTCAATGTTTTGTGGGGGCGTTATCAGCGGGTTGCTTTGTCCTCGCGTTTCCAGGCAGCTGCACTGCCACACTTACAAGTGGTGGATATGCGCAAAGGGGGGGTAGAAAAAGGGCGTTTTATTTCTTCTGTTCTCGAACATGCTTTAAGACAAACTATGGAGAAAGGAGAGCAGGCTCTTCTTTTTCTCAACAGGCGGGGTTATGCACCTTTAACGCTGTGTCGGATTTGTGGGCATCGTTTTCATTGTATCAATTGCTCAAGTTGGTTGGTTGAACACCGTTTGTATGGTCAACTTAAATGTCATCATTGTGGTTATTATGAGCCTATTCCAGAGGCGTGTCCTGAATGTGGTACGCTTGATCATCTTGTTGCTTGTGGCCCGGGGGTGGAAAGGATTGCAGAGGAGGTACGCGAACTTTTCCCACAGGCGCGTTTGCTTATTTTATCAACAGATTTAAAAGGTGGAATAGGTCAGTTGCGACGAGAATTGGAAGCAATTACAAACAAGGATGTGGATATTATTATTGGAACACAGTTGGTGGCTAAGGGGCATCATTTCCCTGGTCTTTCTCTGGTTGGAGTGATTGATGCAGATCTTGGTCTTGCTAATGGTGATTTGCGGGCAAGTGAACGCACTTTTCAGCTTTTGTCTCAGGTTACAGGAAGGGCTGGGCGTATGGGGTTGGAAAGTTTAGGATTGTTGCAAACTTATCAACCAGATCATCCGGTCATACAAGCATTGCTTTCTCAACAGCGCGAGAATTTTTATACGCGCGAGATTGCCACACGCCAGCATTATCATCTACCACCTTATGGACGGCTTGCATCTTTAATTGTATCTTCAAAAGAGCGTAAAGCTGCAGAAAATTATGCACGTGCGTTGCGCCGGGTTGCGCCAACAGTGCAGGGTGTTTCGCTGATGGGGCCAGCAGAAGCACAACTGGCACTTGTGCGTGGGCGATATCGTTTTCGGCTTTTGCTGCATGGGCAGCGCTCGTTTGATATGCAAGGGTTTATTCGTGCAATGATTGCAAATGCACCCAAAAGACCTGGTTCAGTTCAAGTTCAAATTGATATTGATCCGCAGAGTTTTCTTTAAAAAATAAAGCAATAAAAAGTAAATGCGTTTGTTAAAAATATTGTTTGAGAGAGGATAGTTTTGAATAAGATGATGAGGTTTGTGGTTTTTATTGTTGCTTGGCTTTTAGGAGGAGTAGGAGTACAGTCATCGGTTATCCTGTCATCGGTTACAGATGTGATTAAAAGCAATGAAACAAAAGAAATGCAAAGCATTGACGCAACAGTTTTTGTTTTTGCCTATCGCTTAATGAAAGAAAGCGAAAAAATTTTTCAACCAATGATTACTTCTCCACAACAAACGATGCAGTCTCTTTGTGGTTTTCCCGTGGCGTATTCACGCCAATTGATTTATCAATATGCAGCCTTTTATGACAGTGTGCTTGAGCACAATATTATGGCTTTTAATAAGGAGCTGAGTCTTAATGGAACAAAGAGGAAGGGTGTGATGACAGCACAAATTTTAGAGCATTTGCACACCCATCGTAAATTGATGGAAAAGGCTCATATACTCAACCTTTCTGCAGATGTGGTGGAAGCTTTTTTGACAGATGAAAATTTAAAAATAGATGTATTGTTGTCTAAGTTTGGGGCTGATATTGCTGCTTTAGTGTTTGATACTTTTCATGATGCAGATATGAATCATATGGACCAGTTGAAAAATATGTCTGAAGATATCAAACAGGGCTTGAGAGAAAAATGTGGACCTGATAGCGAGTTAGAAGAGCAATTTTCAGGGGCATTGTAAATATTTCATTTAAAATTTTCAAAAAGCATTGCTTTGTGGTGTTGCGAGTCGATTGTGTCTATGCTAGGAGTGAAGAAATTTGTTCATTCTGAATTTCAAGAAGAAGATTCTTAAAATTTGAGATATTTGATCCATTTTGTTTGATCAAGATTAAAGAATCGCTAAAAGGAAAGAGGCGAGGTTTCGTGTCGAATTCATTTTCTCGTATGCCGTTGCCATTAGCGAGCCGACGTTATGCGCAAGCGCTTTTTGATTTGGTTCAAGAAGCAGGCTATGTAAAAGATTTCGAAAAGGCATTTACATCTTTTTTGGATATTTTAGATCGCAATACAGATTTAAAGCGCTTAATACAAAGCCCATTTTTTTCAACAAAAGAACAGGTTCAAACGCTTGATTCTATTTGTGAGAGTTTTAGGTTTTCTGACAAAGGGGCAAGTCAAATTATGCGCAATTTTTTGCGTGTTATTGTAGAAAATCGTCGACTTTTTGCTTTGTCTGATATTTTACGTGCTTTTCAGTGTTGTGTTGCTTCGTTTCGTGGGGAAGCATCGGCACATATTATTTCTGCACATCCGTTGGATGAGCATCAACAAAAGGGGTTACGCGTGGCTTTGGAAGGTGTTGTTGGGAGAAAAATTTCACTACGCTTATCTGTCGATTCGACGATTTTGGGTGGGCTTATTGTCCGCTTGGGGTCATGTCAGATTGATGCCTCTCTTGAGGGGAAATTGTCTTCGCTTAAGCTTGCATTGAAAAAAGAGGTCAGCTGATGGATATTAGACCGTCTGAAATTTCAAAAATCCTAAAAGAGCAAATAAAGAACTTTGACCAAAAAGCTGAAGTTTCAGAAATTGGGTGGGTTTTGTCTGTAGGTAATGGTATCGCTCGCGTTTATGGTTTGGATAATGTCCAAGCGGGTGAAATGGTTTCCTTTTCAAATGGTGTGCGTGGTATGGCACTTAATTTGGAAATGGATAATGTCGGGGTGGTGATTTTTGGGTCAGATCGCGATATTCGTGAGGGTGATTGCGTTAAACGGCTTGGGTCTATTATTGATGTTCCTGTGGGGCCGGCTTTGCTCGGGCGTGTTGTGGATGCATTGGGCAACCCCCTTGATGGAAAAGGGCCTATTCAGACGCCGCATCGTCGCCGGGTGGATGTGAAAGCCCCTGGTATTATTCCACGTCAGTCGGTGCATGAACCGATGGTGACAGGGTTGAAGGCTATTGATGCGTTAGTTCCCATTGGACGTGGTCAGCGTGAGTTGGTGATTGGTGATCGTCAAACAGGTAAAACAGCAATTTTGCTTGATGCATTTTTGAATCAAAAGCCTTTCCATGAAAAAGGCGCTGAGCATGATCAGGATAAAGTTTATTGTATTTATGTGGCTGTTGGTCAAAAGCGTTCAACGGTTGCGCAATTTGTTAAAGTTTTAGAAGAGCGTGGGGCTCTTGACTATTCGATTATTGTGGCAGCTACAGCTTCTGATCCGGCGCCAATGCAGTTTATTGCACCTCTTGCGGGTTGTGCTATGGGGGAATACTTCCGAGATAATGGTCAGCATGCTTTGATTGGCTATGATGATCTTTCAAAACAGGCTGTGGCTTACCGCCAAATGTCTCTTTTGCTTCGTCGCCCACCTGGTCGTGAAGCATACCCGGGGGATGTTTTCTATCTTCATTCTCGTCTTTTAGAGCGAGCTGCAAAGCTTAATGGCGACCATGGGGCTGGGTCTTTGACTGCTTTGCCAGTGATTGAGACACAGGCCAATGACGTTTCTGCCTATATTCCGACTAATGTTATTTCGATTACAGATGGTCAGATTTTTCTAGAAACCAATTTATTTTATCAGGGAATACGCCCTGCTATTAACGTTGGTCTTTCTGTGTCACGTGTTGGTTCTGCTGCACAAATTAAGGCGATGAAACAAGTTGCTGGCTCGATCAAGGGTGAATTAGCACAATATCGTGAAATGGCAGCTTTTGCACAGTTTGGTTCAGATTTAGATGCATCAACACAACGTCTTTTAAATCGTGGTGCTCGTTTGGTTGAGCTTTTAAAGCAAAAGCAATTTTCACCACTTAAAATACAAGAGCAGGTTGTTGTGATTTTTGCTGGTGTGAATGGTTATCTTGATTCATTGGCTGTTTGTGATGTTGGTCGATTTGAGCAGGGGTTGTTGGCGCTTTTACGTAGAGATTATCCAGATCTTTTGGATGCGATTGGTGATCAAAAGCAACTTACGGATGCTCTAAAAGGTAAATTGGTTGATGTTCTTGATGCTTACAAAAAGAATTTTTCTTAAAACACGGATTGATGGAATGTTTGAATGGCATCGCTGAAGACTTTAAGAGACCGTATTGCCTCGGTTAAGGCAACGCAAAAGATTACTAAAGCCATGCAAATGGTTGCAGCCACAAAATTGCACCGTGCACAAGAGGCGGCTTTGGCTGCGCGACCTTATGCTCAGCGTATGGCTCATGTTTTGGCAAATGTTAGCGCTAATGTTGATGGGGTTGATGCGCCGCTTTTAATGCGTGGCACGGGCCGCGATGATGTGCATCTTTTGGTGGTTTGCACGGCTGAGCGCGGTTTGTGTGGTGCTTTTAATGCGCATATTGCTCGTTGTGCACGTGAGCATATTCACGTTCTTCTCTCTAAGGGTAAAAAAGTTAAAATTTTAACTGTGGGTAAAAAAGGTGCTGATATTTTGCGCCGTGATTTTAAAGCTCTGATGATTGACCATATTGATTTACGTTGTGTAAAATCTATAGGTTTTGCAGATGCAAAAAGAATTGGTGAGCGCATTATTGATTTATTCAATGAGGGTGCTTTTGATGTATGTACGCTTTTTTACTCTGAATTTGTTTCTGTGATTAACCAGCGTCCAACAGCTTTGGGTTTAATTCCATCTGTTGTTCAAAAATGTTCTGTTGGAGAAGTTGGTGTTTGTGAGAAGGGGGTAAGGGGGAAGCTTTGCAATCGGCTGTTTATAGTTATGAGCCTGATGCAGCTTCTCTTCTAGAGACACTTGTTTTACGTAATCTTTCTGCGCAAATTTTTCGTGCTTTGCTTGAAAATGTCGCGGGTGAAATGGGTGCAAAAATGAGTGCTATGGATAATGCATCGCGCAATGCCGGTGAGATGATTAATAAATTGACAGTGACTTATAATCGTCAGCGTCAGGCGCAGATTACCACAGAGTTAGTTGAAATTATTGCGGGCGCTGAAGCGCTTTAAATTGAGAAGGTAGGGATTGATGGTAAAAGCAGTGACGTCAAAAAAGGGAGCACCAAAAGCTGAAGAAAAGAAATCAGCCGCTCGTTCAGGCGTAAAAAAAGCCGCCTCGAAGTCTCAAGGGAGTTCTAAGAGTTCTGGTAATCTTACGCGTACTTCTTCTAAGTCTGTTAGTACTTCTAAGCCTGTTCGTGGCAAGGGAGCAGTTGGTGAAATTAGGCAGGTGATTGGGGCTATTGTTGATGTACAGTTTGAGGGAGAATTGCCCAATATTCTTAATGCATTAGAAACTGAGAATATGGGAAACCGGCTTGTTTTGGAAGTGGCACAGCATTTAGGTGAGAACACGGTTCGTACCATTGCGATGGATACGACAGATGGTCTTGTGCGCGGGCAAAAGGTTTTTGATACAGGAGCACAGATTTGCGTTCCTGTTGGAGAGGCCACACTTGGGCGTATTATGAATGTGATTGGGGAACCGGTTGATAATGCTGGTCCAATTGTTGCGACTAAAACGCGTTCAATTCACCAAGAAGCTCCTGAATATGTTGAACAATCAACAGAGTCAGAGATTCTTGTTACGGGTATTAAAGTTGTTGATCTTTTAGCGCCTTATGCCAAGGGTGGTAAAATTGGTTTGTTTGGTGGTGCTGGTGTTGGTAAAACTGTGTTGATTATGGAATTAATCAACAATATTGCAAAGGCGCATGGTGGTTATTCCGTGTTTGCAGGTGTGGGGGAGCGTACACGTGAGGGTAATGATCTTTATTACGAAATGATCGAAAGTCGTGTGAATGTGAACCCTAAAGACAATAAGGGTTCTGCTGCAGGGTCAAAATGTGCACTTGTTTATGGGCAGATGAATGAACCACCGGGAGCACGTGCACGTGTTGCACTTTCAGGGTTGACGGTTGCGGAAAGTTTTCGTGATGAAGGTCAGGATGTTCTTTTCTTTGTGGATAATATGTTTCGTTTTACACAGGCAGGTTCAGAGGTTTCAGCTCTTTTAGGGCGTATTCCTTCTGCTGTGGGGTATCAACCAACTTTGGCAACAGAGATGGGGGCGTTGCAAGAACGTATTACCAGTACTAAAACAGGTTCTATTACGTCTGTTCAGGCCATTTATGTTCCTGCTGATGATTTGACTGACCCGGCACCTGCGACATCTTTTGCACACTTGGATGCGACAACAGTTCTTTCTCGTGCGATTGCTGAGAAAGGTATTTATCCAGCGGTGGATCCGCTCGATTCTTCTTCACGCATGTTGGATCCAATGGTGGTTGGTGAGGAGCATTATGCTGTTGCTTGTCAAGTCCAGACAATTTTGCAGCGCTATAAATCTTTGCAGGACATTATTGCTATTCTTGGAATGGATGAGCTTTCTGAAGAAGATAAGGCTCTGGTAGGGCGAGCACGTAAAATTGAGCGTTTCCTTTCACAGCCTTTCCATGTGGCTGAAGTTTTTACTGGTTCTCCTGGGAAGCTTGTACCTTTACAAGACACCATCAAGGGGTTTAAAGATCTTTGTGCCGGTGATTATGATGATTTACCAGAAGCAGCTTTTTATATGGTTGGTTCAATTGATGAAGCAATTGAAAAGGGCAAGCGTTTAATGGCAGAAGCTTCTTCATAAGAGGAATTTTGTGGTAAATAAAGAAATTGCTGCGACGGATGTCAAAAGAATTGTGTGAAAGATGTTCGTCGTAGAAATGACAAGAGGTTGCTGTGGAAAACAATAGAGCAAAGCGTTTTTTGTTTGAGCTTGTCTCACCTGAGAAACTTATTTTTTCAGATCAAGTGGTATCGGTTGTTCTTCCTTCAGCTTCAGGCTATTTGACAGTTATGGCCAATCACGCGCCTTTAATGGTTCGTCTTATGCCAGGAAGTATTCGCGTTTTATCATCTTCAGGTGAAAAGTTGTTTGCTCTTTGTGGAGGGATTGCGGATATTACACCTTCAAGATGTTCTCTTTTGGCTGAGGCTGTTGTTGCTGTTGATCAGCTTTCTTTTGATGAACTTGAACAACGGATTTTGAAAGTTCGAGCAGCGTTAAAAGAGGGTTTAAATGATGGGGTTAATGACCCGGTGGAGGAATTTTTACATCAACTGACGACTGTTGGTGGCGTGTTAACAGCGGTGTAGCGCGAATGTAAGGAGTGCAGACATGAACGGCAAAAAAAGCGCGATTATGTCTGCTAGAAAAAGTGAAGGGGATCTTTCCCAGTCTGGTCCTATTTTTGCAGGGCCTTTGCCGAAATGTTTTGTTTATATTTTTGCCTCTTTTATTTTGCAATGGGCTTATGGCTTAGGGGCAAATATGGTTCAGTCCAACATTCTTCAACTTTCTGGTAATTTTCGTGCAACACTTACTGAAACGACATGGTTGGTTGCTGCTTATATGGCACCCAATGTCAGTGTTGCGATTATGTTGATTAAGATTCGTTATCAATTTGGGTTACGGTCTTTTGCTGAATTATCAATTCTTGGATTTGTTTTGGTCTGTGTTTTGCAATTATTTGTCACAGATTTACATTCAGCTCTGATTATTCGTTTTTTTGCTGGTATTACTGCAGCCCCGATGGCTTCATTGGCGTTTTTATATATGTTAGAGGCTTTTGCGCCGGAGAAAAAATTCACGGTTGGTCTTAGTTTGAATTATATGAATGCAGCTTTGGCGGTTCCTTTATCGCGTTTGATATCACCTCATTTGCTGGAAAATAATGGAGGGTTTTCTAGTCTTTCGGCAATGGAAATGGGGCTTGTTTTAATGAGTTTGGGGTGTATCTTTTTTCTTCCGCTTACGCCTGTTGCGTGTAACAAAGTAATTAGAAAGTTCGATTGGGTGAGTTATAGTTTGATTGCATTTGGGCTTGGTTTAAATGCAATGATTATGTCTGTTGGTAAGCTTTATTGGTGGCATGAAGCACCATGGATTGGTTGGGGGCTTGCTCTTGCAGTTTTGTCGTTAGTGATTGCGACCATTTTTGAGTTAAATAGAGAATGCCCACTGATTGATTTACGTTGGCTGTTTAGTAAAGAAATGGTGCAAGTTGTTTTGGTGTTGTTAATCTTTAGGATTCTTTTATCGGAGCAGTCGACTTTAGCAGCAGATTTTTTTGGTCTTTTTGGTTTGTTAAATGGTGATATGGCGCCGATGTATTTTGCCGTTACCATTGGGACGCTTTTAGGGGGTGGGATTTGTGTCTGTTTTTTACGCGCTGGTCGTGAAGACTATTTTTATTTTATGTCTTTAAGCTGTTTGGCGCTTGGGTCTTATTTAGATAGTTATGTAAATCACTTAACGCGCCCAGAGGATTTGATGTTGAGTCAAGGTTTGATAGGTTTTGGTTATGCACTTTTCTTACCTCCTGCTTTGTTTAATGGATTTGTGAGAGCAAATGTACGAGGCCCCAGTTATGTTTTAAGCTTTATTGCTATTTTTCTGCTAACTCAGGTGACAGGAGGGTTAATGAGTGCGGCTTTTTTTGGGAGTCTGCAATTTATTTTTGCCTATAAGTATTTTGAGTGTTTAAAGCAAGAAATTGTTGTTACAGATCCTCTTATTTTACATGAGATAAATGCCTTATTATCGTCTTCTTATAATGTTTTAAATCCTGATAGTGTTGGGGGCGGGCAATTCATATCTGATCTGATTGGGCAGTTGAAGTTGACAGCAAATATTTTGGCTTATGATGATGTTTTTCGGCTTTATTTTTATATTGCAGCGGTTGTACTAATTATTTTTCTTGTCAAAATTATTTATCAATTACGCCCTTTTATTTTTGTGAAGCCGACCTGGAAAGATAAGGCAATTTTAGTGAAGAAAAGTGAAAAAAGATGATAAGGGCATTGCGGTCAAAATCGACAATTGTTGCATTTATATCAGGAATTGCTGGAATTTTATTGATTTTGTGGGCTTGGAAGCTGCCACCATTTGTGAGTACTATTCAAATAACCGATAATGCTTCAGTTAAAGGGGATGTCACTTTAGTAAGCCCACAGATTTCTGGTGTGGTTACACAGATTTATGTTCAAGATTATCAAAGAGTTGAAAAGGGCACCGTTTTATTTGAATTGGATGATACTCTTTTTCGACAACAACTTTCTCAAGCGCAAGCAATTTTTGATTCAAAAAATGCAAAGCTTGCAAGTGTTTTATTACAAACTCAGCTTTTGCAAGAAGAAATTGATGCAGCAGAGTCAGAATTGGCGCATTTGCAAAAGCTATCAAATGTTACTTCTGGAGAGAAGAATTCAAGAGCTGATGAAGCGCGTGTACCTTCTTCTCTTTCACAATTATTAGCAGCACTTGAAGTAAAGAGACGATTGCAAAAACAATTGGATCTTGAACGACAAAGCTTACAGTCAGATGTTGCTGGGGCAAAAGTAGGAGTTGAATTGGCAAAGCTTAATTTGGCGCATACCAAAATTGTTTCTCCTTGCGCTGGGCAAGTTGGGCTTGTTGGAGCGCGGGTTGGGCAATATGTTTTACCTGGAACGCAATTGGTGGCTGTTATTTCTGATGATATTTGGATTGTTGCTAATTATAAAGAAACACAGCTTGCTCATATGCGCGTTGGACAGCCTGTTGTTTTTTTTGTTGATGCACTAAATAATCAAAAGTTAACAGGTCGTGTAGTACGTTTTGCCCCTGCGACAGGTTCGGAGTTTTCATTGTTGAAGACAAACACTGCAATTGGAAATTTTACTAAAATTGCACAACGTATTTCAGTTCGTATTGCTTTAGATCCAGGGCAAATAGGGGCTGAGCGGCTTATTCCTGGTATGTCAGTGGTTACATATGTGGATACTTCGTAACGTATTTAAAAAGGCTAAAGGATATTTATTTTGGGTTTGATTTTTATACTGCTTGTTTATAGCAAAGGGTTGCTGATATTAGAGGATGTCGTCGGGTTTATAGTATTTGCGTTATGGTATATGGGGTGTAAGTTATTTTTAGGATTTGGAGAAGGGGGATGCCCGCTTTTTGGGCGGGCTTTAGAGGAGCTGATTATTTGATTTTACGCGTCAACAGGCAGCTTGCTAGAACAACACCGGTGATAAGTGCGATTGTTGTTTAGGATTTTCTTTTACTTTTTTTCAGATCTTCAGTGTGATTGTTAATGTGATGAAGAACGTGACGACTTTTTTGTTTCCATGTATCAAAGAGGTCAAAAATGGTATTTGAAGTATTGTTATCATGACGCCAACGGCTGATTGTTACCAGTTCATCTTTTAATTGTGCGATATGTTTTTTAATTTTAGTATCTCTGCAACAGGGGGACTGAAATGTGCACATAAGATTGACTCCTTCGTGTTGTTAGCGTCTTCTAAATTAGAATTTTATTGAAAGACTGACGTGTTAAACGACTTGAAAATTGAAAAGTTGCATGAGAAAAACGCTACTTGTTGGTTTATATTGATTATTGCGCGAGTGTTGGATTGTTTTAAGTCAATTTTTGACTCATTTGTTTGTTCAAATTATTCTATGATACGGATAGTATTGTGGTCGTATAATGATGACTTGTGTGATGAAAAAATAAAGTGAATTTTTAAAAATTGGGGAGTTGATGAGCACGCCATATTATTTATCTAAGCCTTTAGAGCGTCGCCGATCTGTTGGAGTCAAAGTTGGTGATGTGATTGTTGGTGGTGATAACCCGATTGTTGTCCAGTCTATGACAAATACAGATACTGCCGATATTGATGCGACAGTTATGCAAATTAGTGCTCTTTGGCGTGCAGGTTCACAATTGGTACGGGTAACTGTTGATCGGGATGAAGCGGCAGCGGCTGTGCCTAAGATACGCGAACGATTGGAACAATTAGGCATTTTTGTGCCGTTGGTGGGAGATTTTCATTATATTGGACACAAACTTTTAGCAGCACACCCTGCATGTGCTGAGGCTTTGTCAAAATATCGGATTAATCCTGGAAATGTTGGTTTTGGTTCAAAAAAGGATCAACAGTTTAGTGAAATTATTGAGATGGCTTGCCGTTATCATAAACCTATACGCATTGGAGTAAATTGGGGGTCACTGGATGAGGGGTTATTAACCCGGCTTATGGATGAAAATGCAAAGCAAGAAAAGCCTTTATCGACTGTTGAAGTCATGCGGGAAGCTGTGGTTCAGTCGGCGCTGCAGTCAGCTTTTTTTGCTGAAGAGTTAGGATTGGGGCGTGATCAAATTATTCTTTCGGCTAAAGTGAGTGATGTACAAGATTTAATTACTGTATATGGCCTTTTAGCGAAGCGTTGTGATCATGCACTTCATTTGGGTTTAACAGAAGCGGGAATGGGAACAAAGGGGATTGTTGCTTCTTCAGTGGCTTTGGGAGTTTTGTTACAGCAAGGAATTGGTGATACGATTCGCATTTCACTTACACCTGAGCCAGGAGGTGACAGGACTCAAGAGGTGAAGGTGTGCCAAGAGCTTTTGCAGGTTATGGGATTTCGACAATTTATGCCTGTGGTTACTGCGTGTCCTGGGTGTGGGCGTACGACTTCAACGGTTTTTCAGACATTGGCACAAAAAATCGAGGCCGATTTATGCAAGAATATGCCAGTTTGGCGTCAAAAATATCCTGGCGTTGAAGGTTTAAAGGTGGCTGTTATGGGATGTATTGTCAATGGACCGGGGGAATCAAAACATGCTGATATCGGTATTTCTCTACCTGGAACGGGTGAACAACCAGCAGCACCGGTTTTTATTGAAGGCAAAAAGGTGAAGGTTTTACGTGGGCCCCATATTGCTGAAGAGTTCGAAGGTATATTAGGTGATTATATTCACACGCGTTTTGGACAGAGCTAGACAAATTGGGCAGAGCTAGGAAAACAAGTGGTTTGTTCTGCTTTTCTTTTGTTGTTGAAGTGGTTTGGTTGTTGAAGTAGTGTAACGCGTTTTAGAGTAAGCGATAATTTTAAGAGAGGGAGAGGCATTTAATTATTACGGGTGGCAATAAAGTGTGCTGCTTGTTTGAGTGGTTTAGCTTTATCACCAAAGGGGTGAAGAAGTTCTTCTGCTTGAGTAATGAGTGTATCTCGTTTTTTTTGTGTTTCTTCAATCCCGTGAAGACTGACTAAAGTGGCTTTATTTGCTTCTTTATCTTTTCCAGCAGTTTTGCCAAGAGTTTTGGTACTCATGGTGACATCAAGAAGGTCATCTGTTAATTGAAAAGCCAGCCCAAGATGTGTACCAAAGGTGGAAAGTTGCTCAATCTGAGTTTTAGAAGCATTGCCGATTATAGCGCCCGCTTGGCATGCAAAACTAATAAGAGCGGCTGTTTTCATGCGCTGTAGCATGATGATTGCATGATGATCTTGTGGTTTATTTTCTGCTTCAAGGTCAAGCATTTGTCCGCCAAGCATACCACCAAGTCCTGCTGCTTGCGCAAGAGCTGTGATAAGGTCAATTCTTATTTTGGAGCTCAAGTCACAAGCTTTGTGGGCAATAATTTCAAAAGCAAGGGTTAAAAGGGCATTGCCTGCTAGGATGGCTGTAGCTTCATTGAATTCTTTATGAACGGTGGGTTTTCCACGCCGTAGTATGTCGTTATCCATGGCAGGAAGATCGTCGTGAATAAGCGAATAACAATGAACACATTCCAATGCAACGCCAATATCAAGAGATTGTTCAAGGGGGATGTCAAAAAGTGCAGCACTTTGGATAACTAAAAAAGGACGCAAGCGTTTGCCGCCATTGAGCGTGCCGTGACGCATGGCTTTGATTAAGATTTCAGGACGGACAATTTCATTGTTTTGAGCTTTATAGTTTAAAAGCGTATCAAGCCTTTTTTCAATATTGTGGGTATGTTTTGTAAGAAGGGCCGTGAATTCATGCATCGTTTCTTCCTTTGTTTTTGCAAAATGAGTGAGCTCTTTTTAGGATAGGAAAACGAAGAATGAAACGGTTTTTTAATGATCTTTAAGTTCTATCAGACAAAAATAATGTCAGATGGTTTTGAGTACCTAGCCTTTGAGGATGCTTCAAGTTTAGTATGATCTTTGTTTTTGTCTTTTTTATTTGGATGTTTTTACATGATAATGCGTGATTTGCAGTTTGATGATGCGTGATTTGATAAAGATAGGTAGCTATAAGCGGGAAAAAGATTGTGCTTATTTATAATATATGTTTAGTTTTTTAGGGAGTAGGGTTGATCTGTTTTGTTTAAGGGAAGTCACAATTCTTGCAACCAGTTTAAAAGAACTTTATTGGGATTATTCGCATTAATCTACAAATCTACAGATCATTTTTTGCTTTTAACCCGGCTTGTTGAAAAATGATTTTCTCTTTTTAATGCTTAACCGATATTGTTTTTATTAAAAATGTTTAGGTACACTTGTAAAATCAGATAAAAAATTAAACGAAAGTCTGGTCAAAAGATTTTAATCAGTGTATAGGAAGCTATAACATTATTGTCAAAAGTGACATTACTGTTGTCAAAAATGGCATAAAAATGACAACAAGTGTTATTGTTTAAGTATTATTTGTTCTTTTTCGAGTCTATTTGGAGTATCTCTTTATGGCTGTACCTAAACGAAAAACTTCTCCATCGAAGCGGGGTATGCGCCGTTCGGCTGATGCCTTGAAAGCACCAACTTATATTGAAGATAAGAATTCTGGTGAATTGCGTCGCCCTCATCATATTGATTTAAAAACAGGTATGTATCGCGGGCGTTCAGTTTTACCCCCTAAAGATTAAGTGCTAAAATTTCACTCCCGATAATCCAATAGAGTGGATGAATAACGGGGAGTTTTTTAATGTTTCTTGTAAACAAGTCTCATTGTTGAGGCGTAAGGCTTTTAAGTGGGGTATAAAATTACCGATAAATTAGATTACTATAAAGCAAGGGCTTTTGCAGCAACGCGTGCGCGTGTATGTTGAGCTCTTTGTGTGTGGAAAGGCGCTTGAAGAAAGCTATTTGTGCGCTCAATAAAGAGCGCTTTAGAAGTACTTTTTTACGAGTGTTTTTATTTTCTAGCAGGCTTTGTGTTAAGCAAAAAAAGACATACCCGTGCTCATAAAATAAAGAGTGCACGGGTTTTAGTATATTCTTGTGATGCTTTTTGTTATACAGTGCTTATAGTTTATCACGCGGCATAGACAGCACTGCTATCATTTTTTTCTTTATCGATTCCAGCTTTAAATTTACGCTTGGATTCTTTGGTAAGGTGCGTCTCTATCAAATTGATGGCTTCTGTTTCAGAAAGGTTATTGATGATAGCAATTTCACGGGCCATTCGATCAAGTGCAGCAGCGTAGAGTTGGCGCTCGGAATAAGATTGCTCAGATTGTAATTCTGAACGAAAAAGATCACGCACTACTTCAGCGATGAAGACAAGATTTCCCGAATTGATTTTTGTGTCATATTCTTGAGCACGGCGTGACCACATAGCCCGTTTAATACGTGCTTTCCCTTGTAGGGTTTTTAATGCACGCTCAACAGAATCAGATTCAGATAATTTACGCATTCCAATGGAAAGCGCTTTTGCAACTGGCACTTTTACGTCCATTTTATCTTTAGCAAAGTGGATGACAAAAAGCTTTAATTTATGCCCTGCAACCTCCTGCTCTTCAATTGCTATAATTTGCCCCACGCCATGTGTGGGATAGACGATATATTCAGAGGTTGAAAACCCTTTAACACTAGAGGTTTTCTTTTGCTGGGACGCCATATTAATTTACTCCCTTTGTAACCAACAATGATGTCGGAGAACAAGTTAAAACGCCTGAAAACTAGAGTCTTCTGCAACTTATGCATATTATGCTCGCTGATATAGCATAAAAGTTGAGTGTTTCCAGTTACAAATAAAAAAACACTTCACTTTATAAAAAAGCAAAACAAAATACTTAGCAAAATGGCTTTATTAAGACATTTTTAACATTTAAAATGAAAAAAATCAATCATTTCACTCAAGATTTTTGTTATTACATGAAATAATCTAAGTTTTTTTTAAAAGAGAACAATACATTATGGAGTTATTATTCACCACTTCCTGGATTTTCTGAAAAATACTTTTCTAATTTATTGGGAACACCATCCATTTCTTTTGCTTGAGGAAGAGGATTTTTTTGGGTGGTTAAATTGGGCCATTTAGTTGCATACTCACGATTGAGTTCTAACCATTTTTCTAGTCCTGGTTCTGTATCAGGCTTAATGGCTTCAGCAGGGCATTCTGGTTCGCATACACCACAGTCGATGCATTCATCAGGGTGAATAACAAGCATATTTTCACCTTCATAAAAACAATCAACGGGGCAAACTTCAACACAATCAGTGTACTTACACTGGATACAATTGTCGGTTACAACGTAGGCCAAGATTAAACTCCATTTCCCATTTTAATGATCTTTAAAGGGAATGATATGTACATCCTTATCACTTTGAAGTTGGTCACGAAGCGCTGCTAATTTTGCAAAAGGTGAATCAGGATCAGGGGTTTTTCGCGTCTGAGATGGTTTGTTCTTTGTGTATTGAGTGGGTGTTTTAGTATATTTATGGGCAGAAGTGGCTTGTGATGCCTCTTTTTTGAAGGGGACTTTGCTTGTACTTGCTTCTTTTTTGAAAGTTTTTCTATGCTTGTTTTGCCGTTTTTGATCGGATTTACCGCGATTGCTATGGCGATTGTGCTGATAATTATAACGCCATAATAAAACAATTTTATCTTCTGCTGCTACACAGTTTTGGTGTGCAAAAGCACCAACGGGTTCAGCAGCTGGTAAATCAGGTTCAGCAGCTGGTAAATGATCTTTTATGCAAGATGGTTCTTCAATACAAATAGATGCAGTCTTTTTTCTTCCTGTGTTGTGTCTGATGCTAGGATGTCTTGCCATTGATTGCCCACAAATTCTGCTGCAGGATAGTTCTCTTTTGTTATCAAATCATTTTCACGGGATTCTTTGTGTGTAAGCTCTTTTTGAAGTTCAGCGCTACTTTTGGGTTGTGATTGATAACCAAGACCTTTGAGAATTTCTTTCATGTCTGTATTATTGGCACCAAGAATGGACATCATCGTTGGTGTGACAAAAAAACTTTTGCCATCATAGGCACCTTCAGGCTTGGGCTCTATACCTGGCTTCCAATGAAGTGCAGGGCGAATAAGGTTGGCAAGACGTTCTAAAATATCGATGCGTACAGCACGCTGCCCTAAAATTTGATAGCCAACGAGATGATAAATTTGAGGATTATATGTTGGGTCAATAATCAGTGAAGTTCGCCCAGCAGTTAAAGCGGCTAAAATTTCACTTAAACCAACTTGATCATGCTCTTCTTTCTGAAGGCTCCAAAGAAGTGTGATCGCTTGGGCTGCAGTAGGTTTGAGCACTCCTATGACGTAGATATGAAAAGCGCCAAAACGAACTCCTAGTTGTCGTAGAACGGCACGTGATTCTTGATCAAGATTCTTGACAGTTTCAGCTACTTTTCGACGCGGTAAAATGCCCAAATTGTCTACAAGTTGTAGAGCAAGAGTCTGTGTTGGTCCACTCAAAGTATCAGCATTACGTAAATCGAAAAGTGGTTTTAAGGCTGTTTCAAAATGGAAAGTTACAAAACGCTCCAATCGTGCGACCACTTTATCGCGGGCTTCTCCAGTTAATTGTGCATCTGCTAAGAGAATGAGCTTGGGCTTTAAAATATTATCAGTTGAGGCTAATTGTGCCACTGCTTGGCCGATCCAGCGTACAATTCCATTAGAGCTAAGGGTAAAATCGCCATTAGCTGAAGCGCAAAAACGTGTAACACGTTGAGCAAAGGCGGTGGCTAAATCTTCATTATCTATTGTATTGTGTGTTTCAGTTTTTGTATCTGTGTCGCTTTTATGGGCATAAAAACGCAATCCCTCAAATCTGCTATTTTCAGGGTTTTCGACACGAAGATCATTCTTGTGAACAGTTTCGCTATCCATCATTGTTTTCTTTCTCGGCTTTTTATGGGCAAGAAGATGTGTTTTGGGCACTTTAATATCTGTGCCGTTTCTCTAGCACATTTGTTGCGCTTTCTTCAATCATTCTTGTAGTTTTTAATGTGTCTTTGCATCATTTTTGCTTGAAAATTTCTTCTTTGCTTTATTCAGCTAGACCCTTTGCATGTATATATTCACAAGTATAGGTTGTGTTAAAAGAGCGCCAGCATAAAGATGGATCTTCCAACATAAACAACAATTTATGAATCCTTCAACAAAAAAAATCTGTGTTTTTTACATTCTTCATAGCCTTGTTTTTGTAGCGATAAAGATGTGAGGAGAGAGCGCTTTGCTTTACTGTTGAGGGCGAGGTTTTCTCTATTTTTTATTGCACTTCACCCTTTAAGTTTTCATCATATAAATTGGGTTCTCACAATAAAAACAATTATAAGTTGCAAACTACACGTTAAAGTAGTATATACGCAATAAACAATTTTTACGTTCTTTTATATGAGAGAGCAAGTGGGCCGTTATCAAACCAAATTTGATAATTTAAATCGCAGGGGTTGTAATGCGTAATCTTTCCAATGCAGTTTACAAAAGTAGCAAAAATTATAGCGATGCTGACAAAAGTCTGGGGCGCAATATGATGCGTTCTGCAATGCAGGCGCCTTATCTTGAGAAAAAGAAGGAGCATGATTTAGCTTTACGCTGGAAGGACAAGCGTGATGATAATGCTATGCACCAAATTGCAGCAGCTCATATGCGTTTGGTTATTTCAATTGCTAGTCGTTTTAAACGCTTTAAAATGCCGTTAAGTGACTTGGTTCAAGAAGGATATGTGGGCCTCTTAGAGGCGGCTGCACGTTTTGAACCGGACCGGGATGTGCGTTTTTCAACCTATGCGACATGGTGGATTCGTGCTTCTATTCAAGATTATATTTTGCGCAATTGGTCGATTGTTCGAGGGGGAACGAGTTCTTCTCAAAAAGCTCTTTTCTTTAATCTTCGTCGTTTGCGGGCTCAATTGGTGCAAGATGATAGCACCATGAGTAAACAAGATATTTTTCGTATCATTTCTGAAAAGCTTGGTGTTTCAGTAAGTGATGTTGAAACGATGGACTTCCGCTTTTCTGGTGCTGATAATTCATTGAGTACATCTATTTCTGAAAATGATGACAATTCAGTTACTAAAATTGATACTTTAGTGGATGAACAGCCTCTTCCTGATTCTTTAATTGAAAAAGAGATTGATGGTCAAAGACGCACACAGTGGCTTTATGATGCTTTACAAATTTTGAATGAGCGAGAACTTGAAATTATTCGTTTCCGCCGCTTAAATGAAGAAAGTGCTACTTTAGAATTTTTAGGTGAGAAATTAGGAATTTCAAAAGAGCGGGTGCGCCAGATTGAAGCGCGTGCTTTACAAAAGCTGCGTTGCGCTTTGCTTAATGTTAATCCTGCTGATGCTTATGAAGTGTAAGCATTTTAAATGTAATGAATCTCGAGTGTAAGCGCTTGAAATGTAAGGTATTAAGCTTACAGTGTAAGGTATTTAGTGTAAGGTATTTGAAGTGCTCAAACCAGCCTTAAAAGTTTGCTTTAAGAATTGAGATGTTTGCACCTACTCAGCAATGATTTTGACACGTTCTCCCTCATGTAAAGTTTGGGTTGGAGAAAGTGCATTTATAATGCGAAACAGTTTTTCTTTATGGACTGTATCTTGCATTTTTTCAGCAAGGTCTGCGACGCTTTCTCCTTTTTTTACGCGTATAACACGAAGCCTTAGAGGTTTGAGTTTACTTAACGTTCGCGATGAAAGTAAATGAAAACTTTTGATTGTGCTTTTGGTAATGTGATTAAAGTTTTGAGGGTGATGAGGGGCGGCAGTGAGAAAACGCAAGACCTGGTCTTTAATGGGAATGACAACAACATCAAATTGCCAATGTTCATTGGATGCGTGGGCGTAAGCTGCGGCTAAACCTTGAATAGTGATGGGCTTAACAGAGGCTTGGTCAAGCCCTGCGACCCATCCACTTTTTAGATAATCACTAGCAGACATGTTTTCAGGCAGAGGTACTGCATCAAAACGCATGGCGGTTTTGTCTGGGCCACTGGCGACAACAGCATACCCTGACGTGTTTATAGTAAAATTATTGGGGATAGAAAAAGCTATATGCAATTGTGGATGAATAAATTGGTTTCCTCGGATATATCCTTCGTGAAGGTTTCCACCAAAAATCATACCATCAATATATTTTAAAAAACTATCACGATCGGTTTCTCCAATGTTAGGTGTACTGATTTCATGAGCTTTTTTATAGCAAGTTGGATTCGTTGTGGAGTGGTTGGATGGGTTGCCAAAAAATCAAGTGAAACATTTGTGGATGATGCGCTATTGCGAAAATCACTATAAGCTTCCATTGATTTTAGAAAGCGTGGAAATGCAAATGGATCATAGCCAGCTTGGTTAAGCATTTCGATCCCAATTGAATCGGCTTGGAGTTCTTGACTACGCGTAAATTGCGCTAGTTGTTTCTTATCTTTCAAAATATTGTGCAATTTGGTGCTAGAATGCTCTAGTATGTTTGTAGCAGCATGATCTGCAAGTTTTAGCTCAATTTCTTTTTGAAGACGCAAGATGCCATGATTGGCTGTAATGTGTGCTATTTCATGGGCTAAGATTGCTGCAACTTCTGAAGTGTCATTGGCTAATGCCAACATGCCACGGGTGACGTAAATATAGCTACCTGGAAGGGCAAATGCGTTGATATTTTCTGTGTCTAAAATAGTGACATGATAGGTTTGGTCAGGATTTTGTGAAGCAGCTGTCAGTCTATTTACGATTTTTGCTAACATGTGTTCAAGTTTTGGATTGTAATATTGACCACCATATGTTTGCAAAATACGTGAATGATATGTAGCGCCCAATGTTGTATAGAGATCATTTTTGTTGTTGGTTTGGTCGACTATTTCACCAGTATGCTCTTCTGTAACAGAAGAGCGGGAGGAATGAAGCTTATTGTTCACTTGGAAAGCAGTGTGACATGCAGACAATAAAAACAAGAAGCTTATGATCGCTATTGACCAGATTTTGCTAAAAACGCCTATTTGCTGAAAAAATCTGATGCTTTGGATCAGAAATCTGACGCCTTGGATCATTGCACACCTTGTTTGTTGAATATTTTTCTTTAAAAATTTCATGTGTATTGTATTTGTTTTGTTACAATCGAGGATCCTTTTGGCTTCTTTATGATGATAGCTTATAGAAATGATAATAAAAGAAGCTTTATGAAAGGCATAATATGTCATGACAACATTTACAATATTGTTAAATGGAGATATTTTTGTCACTAATCGTTTGCTCAACCAAATTCACAAAAGTCGAGTCATTGCTGCCGATGGGGGAATGCGCCATGCTGCGGCATTAAATGTGGTACCTGAACTTTGGTTAGGAGATTTTGATTCTTGTGATCAGGCTTTACTGCACACATATGGTGATGTTCCCTGTGAAGCTTTTCCTGCCGATAAAGATGCAACAGATGGTGCATTAGCATGTCAGAGAGCTCTACACGAGGGAGCTCAACGGCTTATTTTATGCGGTGCTTTTGGAGGTGAGCGCAGTGATCATAGTCTTTCTCATATGACACAAGCAATAGCCATGGAAGAGCAAGGTATTTCAGTTTTGTTGACCAGTGGTCGCGAAGAAGGATGGCCGATTGTGTCAAAGCCTTTTTCATGTGATTTACCTGACGGTTGTCTGCTAAGTGTTATCGGATTTTCTGATTTGCAAGGTTTAACGATGTCAGGTGTTCAATGGCCCATTTTGAACCAAAATGTGTCTTTTGGGTCTTCTTTGACACTTTCTAACCGTGTGTGTGGAACTTTTTATTGTCATTTATACTATGGCAGAGCTATAATATTAGCATCTATACCTGCTTCGCAAAGTTCTTCTGAATGTGTATAGGAATAAAATAGCGAAAATACAAGGGTATAAGGACTGATAAAACATATGAATTCATTTTGTATTTAACAAGAAAGGGCTTTGATATGTTAAAACCAATTTTAACAATGGTCATTGTTTTAGTTGTTTGTTTAGGTTCGATGGCTTGTAGGCGCGTTGATCCAGAATTGTTAGAGGCTCTTTTTAGTGATTTGTCAGTTAGTCAGGGGTCAGGCATTTGTAATAGGACAGATAATTCTTGGAGATAACTTAGAAAAATTTGCGATAGCTGTGAGTGCAGCGCAATTTGGGCTGAATGCTAAATATTTATGCAGCTCTTTATTGCTATTTATAATGTGGAGACTATATTACCGAAATCTATAGTATATTACTTATATTATAAGCATTTATACTTAATTCCATAAAGCTCTTCTTAATGCATAAAATAAAATAGCGGGGGCAGAAAGATATGTGCTGATGGGGTGTAATTTTGTTTTATTTGTAACAAGAAGGGGTTTTAATATGTTAAAATCAATTTTTGCATTAACAGCTGTTTCAATCGTTGGTTTGAGTGTAGTGGCTTGTAATCATCCTACTGAAGAACAGATTGAAGCATATAGCTCTAGAATGTTAAAATAAATAGTTTTACAGGGGTTGCAGATTCCTGCAAAACTTCTCTTAGAGCGGCTTTTGGTGCAGCAATTGGTGCTGTTGCGAATTAACTGTATTTGTGAGCTTTTTTGCCATGTTATAGTGTGGCAAAATTAATAGAGTGAGCATCTATATTTAATTCCACCAAGCTTTCTCTTATCCATAAAATAAAATAGTGGGGGCCTAAAGATAAGCGCTAATAAAGCGTATGGTTTTATTTTTACAAGGAGGGCGTTTTGATATGTTAAAATCAGTTTTAACAAATGGTAGTTGTTTCAATCGTTGAATTGAGTGATTTATACAACAACTAAATATAAATTGCAGATTATAGTGTTCATGGTGCCCTATGAATGTTTTGGTTGAGGGTGCTTTAAGCAGATACAGAAATTTCAAGAGTTTTTTTAAAAGTGGCTCCTGGTGCAATATTCATATTATTATGATTTATAGCATTGTAAGCTAATTGTATTTGTAGAACTTTTTATTGCCATTTATGGTATAGCAAAGTTATATTATGAATATCTATACTTATTCTACGAAGCTCTTTTCAATGTATAAGAATAAAATAGTGAGAGCAAAAAGGGTAAGGGTTGATAGATGCATGTAACTTTATTTTGTTTTTAACAAAGAAAGGGTTTTTGATATGTTAAAATCAATTTTAACAATGACGGTTGTTGCAATCGTTGGGGTAAGTTCGGTAGCTTGTACAACGAACGAACAAACAGTTGCAGGATATGGTGTTGGTGGTGCTGCATTAGGTGCTTTGGCCGGCACAGCGATTAGTGGAAGCAGTTCTGGAGCGGTTCCAGGTGCAGCAATTGGTGCTATTGCAGGTACAGTAACAGGTGCTGCTGCTGTTCAGAAAAAACAGCAAAAGCAAATGTCTCAGCAGCAGGTACCATTGTGCACCTATCGTGATGTGAGAGGTCAACTCTATCAAGCTCCTTGTCCGCAACCTGTACCACAATTATGCACCTATCGTGATGTGAGAGGTCAGCTTTATCAGGCTCCTTGCCCACAACCTGTACAACCTTATTAATGGGTGTACCGCTTTTACGACTTGATCGTATTGTTTTAACTTTCGGAACAACCCCTTTGCTCAATCAGGCTTGCTTATCGGTTGGGCAGGGGGAGCGTATTGCACTTGTTGGCCGCAATGGGTGTGGAAAGTCAACGCTCTTAAAAATTGCAGCTGGTCTGTTAGAGCCCAGTGAGGGTGAAATTTTTCACCACCCCCGTGCTTGTATGCGTTATGTATCACAAAGCTCTGATTTTTCAGGAGTTGATTCTGATTTTTCAGGGGGTGATGATGTTTATACTTGTGTAGAGGCTGGTTTAAACGATGGGTATGATGTTCAATGGGTGCAGACCCTTCTTAGAGATCTTGGTTTTGTAGGGACTGAGAAATTAGCAACGCTTTCTGGTGGAGAAAAGCGGTGTGTATCCTTGCTGCAGGCGATTGCAGCAAAGCCAGATATTCTTTTATTAGATGAGCCGACGAATCATCTTGATGTATCAACCATTGAGTGGCTTGAAGGTATTTTGTGTTCTTTACGTTCAGCTATTGTTGTCATTTCGCATGATCGGCGATTTTTAGAAACGGTGGCACATTCGACAGTATGGCTTGATCGGGGTGTGACTAAAAGGGTTGAAAAGCGTTTTTCTGCATTTGAAAGTTGGCGTGATAAAGAGCTGGAAAAAGAGGCTCGTGATCATCATAAATTGGAGCGTCAGATTGTTCGTGAAGAGCAATGGGTACGCTATGGAGTAAGCGCACGGCGCAAGCGTAATGAACGGCGTTTGGGTGCGTTAAAGGAGATGCGAAAGCTTCATCGAGGCTATAAAGGGCCTGCAGAGCACGCGCTTTTTGCGGTTTCTGAACGACAAGATTGTGGTCAATTGGTGCTTGAAGCAAAGCGGATTTTTAAGTCTTATGGTGAGCGCGTTATTGTTAAAGATTTTCATTGCGTCTGCAGCGTGGTGACAAGATTGGTATTGTAGGCTCCAATGGTGTTGGAAAAACGACGCTGCTTTCTGTTTTGATTGGTCGCGAGTTGGCAGACAGTGGGGTGATTAAGCATGGGGTTAATGTGGCCATGGCTTTGCTTGATCAACAGCGGATTTTAAATGAGGAAGAAACTTTAGCACATTATTTAATAGGTGGCAGGGGTGATAGTGTGCTCATTAATGGGCAACAGCGCCATGTTGTTTCTTATCTTAAAGATTGTTTGTTTTTACCCGAGCAAGCTTATACCCCTATTAAGGAATTATCAGGGGGGGAAAGAGCCCGTTTAATGTTAGCGCGGCTTTTATTACAGCCTGCAAATTGTTTGATTTTAGATGAACCAACCAATGATCTTGATATGGAAACATTGGATTTGCTCCAAGAACTTATTGCTGATTTTGCAGGGACAGTGATCGTGGTTAGCCATGATAGGGATTTTTTAGATCGAACCGTGTCTCATGTTTTGGCACCTGAAGGTAATGGGCACTGGACCCTCTATGCTGGTGGTTATAGTGATATGATGGCACAAAAAAGCACGCTGAGCTTTCGCAGCGTCAAGAATTGCAAAAGCCTATTGCACGTGATCGGAAAAAACAAACAGCTTCTTCCTCAAAAGTGACGACGCGCAAATTGTCTTATAAGCAAGTTTATGCGCTGGAGCACTTGCCTGAAGACATAACGCTTTTGCAAAATGAGATCAGAAACCTTGAAAAAGAATTGTCTGATCCTGCACTTTATAACTGTGATCAGGTTCGTTTTGAGTATTTATCTGCGGCATTGGAAGAGAAAAAGAATTTGTGCACACAAAAAGAAGAAGAGTGGTTGGATCTTGAACTTTTACGTGAAGCTATTGAAAAAGACAATTGCTTAAGTTAACGCATTGCTTAAATTAATCCATGCCGAGTGCATTTTTATAAAGTTGGATGATAGCTTCTTCTTCGCTGCGTTCATGGTCTTCTTTTTTGCGCAGTCGTATAATGTGTCGCACGGCTTTACTGTTAAAACCAGATCCTTTAAGTTCCGTATAAACGTCTTTAATATCGTCGGAAATTGCTTTTTTTTCTTCTTCTAATCGTTCAATACGTTCGATAAAAGCGCGCAATTGGTTGGCAGATACGGTTTGTGTTTCATCGGTTAGAGTGCTCATTATATTTTTCTCCAAGGTATGTGTTATAAATTGGTTCTTTGAATAATAAACTCTTACATTAAGGATGCCTGATACATTAGAAATGCCTGAGGAGTGGGAAAAAAGTCAATCGTTTCACTTTTTTACAAATTCGCTCTAAGTAATGTGAATGAAAAAATATATGCGTGAATAAAGAGAAAATAAAGAAAAGATAAAAAAGAAATAAAATAAAAATATGATAAATCACACTTTAAAGCTGCAATATTTTGAAGAAAAAAGAAAAGAAGGGATGAATGTTTTATTGTAAGGACTGCTTTTATAAGATTGGGCTTGGAAATGTTAAAAAGCACAAAAGTATATTTGAACAGGGAAGGCATAAAAAGTTGAAGGTTTTTCTGTTGAACGTTCTTATTTTGTTCTTATTTACCGGATATGTAAAAGCTGATTTTCGGGTTTGTAATATGACTCAAAAAACAGTGGGTATTGCTCTTGGTTATCGTACACTTTCAGACTGGGTGAGTGAAGGTTGGTGGGTTATTCCACCTGCAGTGTGTAAATCCCTGATTGATGGGCCTCTTTCATCACGGTTTTATTATTTATATGCAGAAGATGCGCAGAAAAAAGGAAGTTGGGTTGGTTCTATAACAATGTGTGTAAAGGATAGCAAATTTGTCATTGAGGGCGTTCATGATTGTTTTGCTAGGGGGTTTCAAAAGGCTACATTTGAAGAAATTGATACAGGTGATCAAACCAGTTGGATGGTCCAGTTAACTGATAAGCCTTTTTTGAATAATTCAACTTCAAAGGCTCCTAATACTTCTTCAGGGGGTTCTTCAGGGGAGGGTTCGCCATGAAACGCGCACGTAACATTAAAATTATTGCCACACTTGGTCCCTCTTCTTTTTCAGTATCAATGATTGAAAAGCTTTTTAAAGCTGGAGCGGATGTTTTTCGGATTAATATGAGCCACACAGATCATGCGACAATGCGTGATGTGGTTGAGCGTATACGGGCTGTTGAAAAGGCGGTTTGTCGGCCTATTGGCATTTTAGCAGATCTGCAAGGGCCAAAATTACGGATCGGACGTTTTGAAAATGGCAAAGAGAATTTGATTATTGGGCAGAGTTTTACATTAGATAATAAAGATGTGCTTGGTGATGCGCGGCGTGTTTTTTTACCCCATAAGGAAGTTTTAGCGGCTGTTAAACCAGGTGATCGTTTATTGCTGGATGATGGGAAGCTTGAACTTTTGGCTGAAGTCTGTAATGGTGCTTCTATTGAGTGCCGTGTGATTGCTGGAACACATATTTCTGATCGCAAGGGGATTAATCTTCCTGATACGGTTTTGCCTTGTGGGACGATGACATCAAAAGATCATGCTGATCTTATGGCTGTTTTAGAACAGTCAGTTGATTGGGTGGCGCTTTCTTTTATCCAACATCCACAAGATATTTTGTCGGTTCGCAAGCTGACACAAGGCAAAGTATCCTTGATGGCGAAGATCGAAAAACCTCAGGCTTTAGAGCATATAGAAGACATTATTAATGTTTCTGATGGTCTGATGATTGCACGGGGAGACCTTGGGGTGGAAGTACCTTTAGAACAAGTGCCATCTCTTCAGATGGAGATTATCAAAGCGTGTCGTTTGGCAGGAAAACCTGTGGTTGTTGCAACGCAAATGCTTGAATCGATGATTACAGCGCCTGTACCAACACGGGCAGAAGTTTCTGATGTGGCTACGGCTGTTTATGCTGGTGTTGATGCGGTGATGTTATCGGCAGAATCAGCTTCTGGTCTTTATCCTGAAGAGGCTGTGGGCATGATGGATCGTATTGCAAAGCAGGTTGAGAGTGATCACATCTATGCTACAATGGTTAATGCACAGCGCCCCAAACCAGAGGCAACAGGGCCAGATGCTATTTCTTTTGCAGCCCGTCAAATAGCTGAAACGCTGCAGTTAGAAGCTATTGTTGCCTATACTGCTTCAGGTGCAACGGGTGTGCGTACATCACGTGAACGCCCAAACAGACCCATCATTGCTTTATCGCCGATTATTAAAACAGCACGACGGCTAGCTTTGGTTTGGGGGCTTCATTGTGTGGTTAGTGAGGATGCGCATGATTTAGATGATATGGTTCATCGTGCAGCTGCAATTGCCTTTCAGGAAGGTTTTTGTCAGGAGGGTGATCGGTTTATTGTGATTGCTGGGGTTCCCTTTGGAACGCCTGGTGCAACAAATTTATTGCGTATTGCTTCTTGTTGTTCAAACAATTCAAAAAGTGTTTGACCCTTTTAAAGGGTATTTTAAAAAAGGTGCTCAAAGAAACCTGTTGAACAGATGCATACCCTTAACTTTTAGCAAGAAGCTTGAAAGGTATAAGGCTTAGAAAATGTGTGGTTTGTGCTTTTGAGTATTTGCAAGCTACAATACTCAATTGTGAGTAACGCTTTGGATTCGTGAGTAACTCTTTGGATTCGAGTGATTATTTGGACGCATGAGAACCTTATGCTTTATGCTTTTTTCTGTTATTTTAAGAGGGTGTGAGATTAGCCTCATCGTCTTGCAGGAGTAATTGGTTGGTCAGTTTTTCAATACGCTCAGTTGTTTCTTGCACAATTTGGCTGAAGGTTTGGTCTCGTTTAGAGTTTTGTTGTAAGAGAGTTGCGTAGCTTTCTTGCAATTTTTTATTTTCTCGTTTTATTTCTTCCATTTCATCGATAATCATAATGCCAGCCATAACGGATAAACGATGATCACCGATTTCCCCAAAATCATTTTTCAGGTGTGTGATATATTGATCTAATTGGGCAGCAAGCTGCTGAAGGTGGCTTTCTTGCCCTTTATCGCAAGCCATACGATAAATTTTACCATCAATAGTGACAGAAACAGTTTCCATGGTTTAAACCTTTATCTGTCAAGTACAATACGAATTGTTTCCATAGCACGAATCAGACGTTTGGAAACCTCTTTATTGGTTATCTCTAGCCGCTCTGCATGGGCTTCTGATTTATCAAGTTCTTGAGCAAGACGGCTACGATCAGCGTTGATTTGTTGAATTTCTGCTTCCCATTCATTGTGTTTGTCGATAATAGTATGCTGATTGGTAATGGCAGCTTCTAAATTTCTGAGTGCTTTTTCTAGTTGCTTTAAAGCTTGTGGCAGAATATCAGTCTCTTGGTTCATAGTGATTATATCCTTTAACTTAAGCCTTTTTATAAAGACGAATCACTCATTCTCTTTTATTGCCTAGATTTTATTGTGAAAGATAAAGAATATTTTGGCAAGAAAAACAGGATGTTGATATTAATTAAAAACTGGATTTTTAAACACTGTTGGCATAAATATTATAAGTATAATTGGCATCATGTTAGGGGCATAATTTAAGGGTGTAAAACGTAAAATTAGAGGCATAAAAGTATAAGAAAGAAAGTAGAAAGACGTAATTACAAGACATACACACTAAAGTATATACGTATTATAAAATGTCTTCAAGTTGTGGAAAAATAACAAATTAAAAAAATGGTCGATTATTCATGACAAATACTGAACAACAAAATCAAATGGCCAATGCTATTCGCTTTCTTGCTATTGATGCGATTGAAAAAGCACAGTCTGGTCACCCTGGCTTGCCAATGGGGGCAGCTGATATTGCTACAGTTCTTTACACAAAATTTTTAGTTCATGACCCCAAAAAACCTCGTTGGCCCAACCGCGATCGCTTTATTTTATCGGCTGGGCATGGGTCAATGTTGCTTTATGCTTTAATGTATCTTTCAGGCTATGAAGATATCTCTCTTGATGATATCCGCAATTTTCGCCAAATGGGTTCTAAAATTGCTGGGCATCCAGAATATGGTCATGGTGCAGGAGTTGAGACAACCACCGGGCCGCTTGGGCAGGGGCTTGCCAATGCTGTGGGAATGGCATTGGGTGAGCGTTTGTTAAACGCACGTTTTGGTGATTTGATCAACCATTATACTTATGTTTTAGTCGGCGATGGATGTTTAATGGAAGGCATAGCCCAAGAAGCAATTTCGCTTGCTGGTCATTTAAAACTAAATAAGCTGATTGTATTTTGGGATGATAATGATATATCGATCGATGGGGCTATCTCTCTTACAGATAGTACAGACCAAGTGGCGCGTTTTAAAGCGTGTGGTTGGAATACCATTAAGGTCAATGGGCATAATCAAAGTGCATTGGCACGAGCCATTGAGACGGCAAAAACTTCTGATAAACCTACTCTCATTGCGTGTAAAACAATTATTGGTTTTGGGGCACCTCATAAGGGGGGCACCAATAAGGTTCATGGGTCACCTTTGGGGGCAGAAGAAATTGCTGCAACCCGTAAAGCTTTAGGTTGGGCACCAGAGCCTTTTGTTGTTCCTGCTGATATTCTTGATAGTTGGCGTTTGGCAGGTCTTAGTGCTGCAAAAAAGCGCAAAAAATGGGAAGCACAGCTTTCTGCTTTACCTGTGTCAAAGCGGGCTGAATTTGAACGGTTGATGCGTGGCGATCTTGTAAGTAACTTTGAGAGTGTGCTTGATGAATATAAAAAACAATTGGTTCTAGATTGTCCGCGTGTTGCAACGCGTAAAGCTTCTGAAATGGCTCTTGAAGTTATTAACGGGGTGGTTGTTGAAACCATTGGTGGTTCTGCTGATTTAACCGGTTCCAACTGTACAAAAACAAGCCAGATGAAAAGCATTACTGCTGAGGATTTTTCAGGCCGTTATTTGCACTATGGTATTCGCGAGCACGCAATGGGTGCAGTGATGAATGGCCTTGCTCTTTATGGAGGGTTCATTCCTTATGGTGGGACTTTTTATGTTTTTCTGACTATGTGCGTCCTGCCATGCGTTTGTCTTCCTTAATGGGGTTGCGGGTAATTTATGTAATGACCCATGATTCCATTGGTCTTGGTGAGGATGGGCCAACTCATCAGCCAGTAGAGCATTTGGCTGCTTTGCGCGCGCTTCCTAATCATTTTGTTTTCAGGCCTGCTGATGCTATGGAAACGGTGGAATGTTGGCAATTGGCTTTGAAAGCACGCAAGACGCCTTCTACTTTGGCTTTAAGTAGGCAAAATTTACCGCTTTTGCGCCGGGATTATAAAGAAGACAATTTGTGTATGCTTGGTGCTTATGAATTATTGATGGCAAGTGATACGGCTCAAGTTACCCTTTTTGCTTCAGGTTCAGAAGTGGAAATTGTTGTAAAAGCTCATGCTATTTTAGAAGAGAAGGGTATTCCAACGCGTGTGGTTTCTGTGCCTTGTTTTGAGCTGTTTTTTGAACAATCTGCTTCCTATCAAAATGCTTTAATTGGTGATGCGCCCCTTAAAATTGCCGTTGAGGCGGCTGTCCGGCAAGGGTGGGATTATTTTATTGGCAGTGATGGTGTGTTTATTGGTATGGAAGGATTTGGTGCAAGTGCACCGATGGATGACCTTTATATGCATTTTGGAATTACATGTGAAAATGTAGTTGCTGTTGTTGAAGAAAGATTGAAAAAAATCAATGAGGGAAAAATCAAATGAGTACTCGCGTTGCAATTAATGGATTTGGTCGTATTGGGCGTTCTATCTTACGTGCTATTGTTGAAAGTGGACGCAAAGATATTGAGGTTGTTGCGATCAATGATTTAGGTCCTGTAGAAACCAATGCCCATTTATTACGCTATGATTCAGTGCACGGGCGTTTTGGTGCGCCTGTTAAGGTGGTGGGTGATGCACTTGATGTTGGGTATGGTTTGATTCAGGTAACAGCACAGCGTGACCCGGCGCATTTACCTTGGAGGGATTTGGGTATTGATGTTGCTCTGGAATGTACAGGTTTTTTTACCGAGCGTGATAAAGCCAGTGCTCATTTGGTGGCGGGTGCAAAGCGTGTTCTTATTTCTGCACCTTCTAATGATGCTGATTTGACTGTGGTGTATGGGGTTAACCACCAGACTTTAAGTAAAGAACATCAGGTGGTGTCGAATGCTTCTTGCACAACCAATTGTTTGGCACCTGTTGCGCAAGTGCTCCACAAAGCTGTTGGCATTGAAAAGGGCTTTATGACGACAATCCATTCCTATACGGGGGATCAGCCTGTTTTGGATACAATGCACCGTGATCTTTACCGTTCTCGTGCTGCTGCTCTTTCTATGATCCCTACATCAACAGGGGCTGCCAAGGCAGTGGGATTGGTTTTGCCAGAATTAAAAGGTTTGTTAGATGGGGTGGCTATTCGTGTTCCAACGCCTAATGTTTCTGTTGTTGATTTGACCTTTATGGCTCAGCGCTTCACAACTGTTGAAGAGATTAATGCTGCCATTTGTGATGCTGCGCAAGGCCAGCTTAAGGGAATTTTAGATTATACAGAAGAAAAACTTGTCAGCAGTGATTTTAATTATAATCCGCATTCGGCCATTGTTCAAGCTGAGCAAACCAAAGTTGTTGATGGTAAGCTTTGCCGCGTTCTTGTTTGGTACGATAATGAATGGGGCTTTTCAAACCGCATGGCTGATACTGCTGTGGCTTTTGCCAAAACCTTGTAAAGAAAGAGGACTAAAAGAGACGCTTTGGTTTCTTTTTTGATGGGCATGCTAGCGAGAGTTTTCTTTGTGCAGCAAGCTTCATGAAATTTCTTTTGAAGAGAGGAGTCTTTTTTCAAAAGAATGGAGATGAGCGCTGTTTTTTACTCTTGGACTTGAGAGAAGTATTGCTGTGTAATTGAGAGGTTTTAAGAAGAGGTATGTGGATTGTGAGAATTTTTTGGGTAAAAGAGTTAAGCTAAAACAATTGATAAGAAGAATCAAAAAGAGAGAGCAATAATGGGATTTCAGACAATTGATGAGGCTGATGTTGCAGGAAAATGTGTGCTGGTACGGGTGGACTTTAATGTCCCGATGTTAGAGGGAAAAGTATGTGATGAGACGCGTCTTAAGCGACATAAAGAGACGTTAATTGAGCTGCAAAAGCGCGGTGCTAAGATTATACTGATTTCCCATTGTGGTCGCCCTAAAGGGCAGAAGGTTCCAGAACTTTCGCTTCGTCCTGTTGCGCAGGCTCTTTCTAAAATCATGGGGCAGGAAGTTTCTTTTTTGGACAAATGTTTTGGTCTTGAGGTGCGTTCTGCTGTTCAGGCTTTGAAAGAGGGTGAGATTCTGCTTCTTGAAAATCTGCGTTTTCATCAAGATGAAGAGGACAATGATGATGCTTTTGCTGAAGCTTTAGCATGCAGTGCTGACATTTATGTGAATGATGCTTTTTCTGTTTCTCACCGTGCTCATGCATCAACAGAGGGAATTACGCATTTTTTGCCTTCTTATGCGGGGCGTTCTTTGCAACGCGAATTGCATGCTTTAGAACAAGGGCTTGGTGACCCGACGTATCCATTGGCAGCTGTTGTGGGTGGTGCTAAGGTTTCAAGTAAGCTTTTTGTACTCAATCATTTGGTTCAAAAAGTTAATGCTTTGGTGATTGGTGGCGGTATGGCTAATAGTTTTTTAGCAGCACAAGGCTATGCTATTGGTAAATCGCTCTATGAGCATACTTTAATGGAAACGGTTGAAGAGATTATTGAGAAAGCGCACGAATATAACTGTGAGCTTATTTTACCGGTGGATGTGGTGGTTGGATTGCGTTGTGAAAAAAATACCCCGCATCGTCAGTGTGATCTTGAAGATATCTCTAAAGATGAGATGATTTTGGATGTTGGTCCCCGTTCTATTGCTCAGATTAATGAGATGATTGATACTGCTGCAACTGTTGTGTGGAATGGGCCGCTTGGTGTTTTTGAGGTTCCTCCCTTTGATCAGGGGACGATTGCAGTTGCGCGCCACGTTGCAAAACGTACGCAACAAGGTAAGTTAGTGTCGATTGCTGGAGGTGGTGATACAGTTTTTGCGCTCAATCATGCGGGTGTTGCAGATGATTTTACTTATCTTTCGACCGCTGGAGGGGCTTTTTTGGAATGGATGGAAGGCAAGAGCCTTCCTGGTATTTTGGCTTTAATGCAGGCTTAAATAAGTTCAGGCTTAAATAAGTTATGGTATTATAACGGCTTGTGGGAAGTTTTTTGATAAGCCATTGTTGTTGAGAAAAATTGGGAAAAAAGAGGAGCTTTTTTATGAAAGAACGTCTTGAAGATATAGCGCTTTCTTTGGTGAGTGCAGGAAAAGGTATTTTAGCGGCAGATGAAAGCAATGCGACAATTGGCAAACGGTTTGAATCAATTGGTTTAGAAGCAAATGAGGATCATCGCCGGGCTTACCGTGAAATGCTTTTTACTGCAAAGGATGCTATGAAGTGCGCTATTTCTGGTGTGATTTTATTTGATGAAACCATTCGTCAAAAAGCATCCTCTGGTCAAATGTTGACCGACCTTATTCAAGATGTTGGTGCCCTGCCAGGGATTAAAGTTGACACGGGCGCTAAGCCTTTGGCAGCTTTTCCTTATGAGACGATTACAGAAGGGTTAGATGGTCTTCGGGAACGTTTAAAGGACTATTTTACTTTGGGAGCACGTTTTGCCAAATGGCGTGCGGTGATTGCTATTGATGAACGTTCTTTACCAACAAGAGGAGCGATACGTCAAAATGCACAAGCTTTGGCGCGTTATGCTGCTTTATGTCAGGAAGCAGGTCTTGTGCCGATTGTGGAGCCAGAAGTACTGATGGATGGCCAGTCGCGCCAGCATTCAATTGCGCGCTGCTTTGAGGTGACACAAGCGGTTTTAAAGACAGTATTTACAGAATTATTCGAGGCACGGGTTGTCCTTGAGGGTATGATTTTAAAACCCAATATGGTGATTGATGGGAAAGATGCGCGCAAAGCTTGTGTTGAAGAAGTGGCTGAAAAAACTCTTTGTGTTCTCAAACAGACTGTTCCTTCTGCTGTTCCAGGAATTGCTTTTCTTTCAGGGGGCCAGTCAGATGAAGAAGCCACGGCGCATTTATCAGCTATGAATGCTTCAGGTCCATGGCCTTGGGCATTGACTTTTTCTTATGGTCGTGCGTTGCAATCTGCTGCTTTGAAAGCATGGGGTGGAAAACAGGACAATGTTGCAGCTGCACAAAAGGTTTTTTATCACCGTGCACGGATGAACCATCTGGCAGCTTTAGGACAATGGACAAAAGAGCACGAACATTCTTGTACTTGACTATTTATATGAGCAAAATACGATTATCGTGAGAGTGGCCAGTTGTTGTTGACGTGTTGACTCATGTGCATCATCATGGTTGGGGTTGTGTTTTGCCCTTAAAGTGCATTTGTTTGTGTCATGTAATAGAAGCTGTGGTTGATGATGCAAGTGAAGGCTTTTCAAGTATACCCACGGGTATGGATGTGTGCATAGGGTGGATGCGTGGGGTGTGGAAGTCTATGTAGGGTGGAAGCCATGGCCATGGTGTGAAAACGTGTGATGGATGGCGTATAAGAGATGCGATATGTAGAGTGGGTGTGGTGTATTGAGTGGGGGTGTAGTGTATAGAGTAGGTATGGTGATAGGTAGATGCGGTGATTGTGAGAGTGGCCAGTCATTGTTGATGCGTTGACTCATGTGCATCATCATGATTGGGGCTGTGTTTTGCCCTTAAAGCGTGTGTCTGTTTGTGTCATGTAATAGAAGCTGTGGTTGATGGTATTCAAGTGAAGGTTTTTCAAGCATATACCCATGGGTGGGGATGTGTGCATCGGGTGGATGTATGGGGTGTGGAAGTCTATGTAGGGTAGAAGCCATGGCCATGGTGTGAAAACGTGTGATAGATGGCGTATGAGAGATGCGATATGGAGAGTGGTCGCGATGTATTGGGTGGGGGTGATGATAGAGTAGATGTGTTGGGTGTGAAAGTGTGCGTAGAATGGGTGTGGTTATAAGTGTGGTGCATAAGGTATGAGGTGCAGTATATAGAATGAGAGTGGGGGCGGTGATTATAAGAGTGGCAGTATTTAGAGTGGGTATGGCTTCATTGTAATTGTAGAAGATTAATGAAGCGCCGTTGAAAGATATGTGTGAGTTGGTTTTATTTATTTGCTATATGAATGCACAGTGAGCAAGGCTGACCATGCTGGGTCAGAGGCATCATGGGGGGTTGGTAATTGGCGTTCATTGCGTCCAGTAATATCGATTGTGTAAATTTTTGTTCCTACACCCGCATTTTGACGAAAGAACATGAGCACACGACCATTGGGTGCCCAAGTGGGCCCTTCATTATGAAAACCTGTGGTTAAAAGTCGTTCGCCTTGCCCATCAGGGTGCATAACGCCAATGGAGAATTGTCCCTGAAATTGTTTTGTAAAAGCGATATAGTCACCGCGCGGTGACCAAACGGGGGTGGAATAGTTGCCCTCATTAAAAGAAATACGGTGAGGGTTAGTGCCATCGGCATTCATGACGTAAATTTGTGGTGTGCCATCGCGGTCGGATGAAAAGACGATCTGTTTTCCATCAGGTGAATAAGAGGCTGAGGTATCAATGGCTTTAGTTGTGGTCAGGCGCGTCATGGTGCGTGTGCGTAGATCCATCGTGTAAAGGTTTGCACTGCCATTATTTTGTAATAAACTCATAATTACTTTTTGCCCATCTGGCGAAAAGCGAGGGGCAATTGTCATATTGTCAAAAGTTCCAATTAATTCTCTTTGCCCCATTTCAATTTGCTGAAGATACACATGAGGCGTTTTATTCTTATCATATGCCATATAGGTAATTTCTTGCCTATTGGGTGAGAAACGAGGTGTGAGGACTAATTCGCTTCCATCGGAAAGATAGGTTAGATTTGCGCCATCTTGATCCATAATGGCTAAGCGTTTAACCCGTGTATCGCGCGGGCCTGTTTCATCAACAAAAACAATGCGTGTATCAAAATAGCCGCGTTCGCCTGTCATTTTAGAGTAGATTTCATCTGCAACCATATGTGCAACGCGTCGCCAGTGTTCTGGAGTTGTATAAAATCGCCGCCCTTTGATTTGGCGGTTGCCAAAGACATCCCATAAACGAAAGTCAATTCTCAGTCGTCCACTTGCTTCTCTATTGACATGCCCGGTGACCAACCCCTGAATATTCGTATGCTGCCATTCAAGAAAACGTGGTTGACTGTCGGGATTGATGATTGTTTCAGGAAAGGATGCTCTGTTTAGGGGTAAGAAAAGTCCAGACCGCTCAAGATCTGCTGCAACGACAGCAGCAATCTTCAGCCCTATTGAATCATTGGATATGAAATCTGTAATTGCGATTGAGACAGGGTTAAAATCAGCACTGGCGATGGTCCCCTTCAGCTGTGCGTGTGCTGATGAAAAACTGGAAAGCCATACACTTATGGTAACAATTAACCAAGAAAAAAGAGTGTATCTCATTCCTGTCATCTTGGGTTTATCCTTTCTTTTAAGAAAAACAATATCTTCATATTATATGAGTTTTGTCTTGGATTATAGAACTTTCTCTTGAAGGGGATCAACATTAAAATCAAAACCTTGCCCCCATAAGTTATATTGATCACGCGGGAGATCTGGGTAGGGTTGGCATGCAAAAACGGCTGCATATACTTGTTGAATCATGACAGCTTGTTGGCTTTCATCACCTTTGAGAGGCTCAATGATTGGCGTACCTATAATCATTCCATTACGGTTTAATTGAAACTGCAAACGCACAACTGGACGGTTATTTAAATTTCCACCAATAGCAACAAGTTTAAGCTTTTTTTGAATACATGCGCCTGCAAGATTGACAAGGGTTTGTGCCATTTTTGTGGTATCGCCAATATCTTTTCGTGCTCCTTGAGATTCTTGTTCTTTAGAGCGTTTTGCGCCACCTCCTTGCGTGCGTGCACGATTGATCAGATTACTTTCCTCCATTGCTAAGATATCCTCTATTGTTTGTTCACCTTTTTTTGAGGAGATTTTTGGGATGAAACGTGTTTGGTGGGTTTTGGCTTCATTTTTATAGTTGGAAGAGGAGCGCTTGCTGGCAGCTCAACAATTTGCTGTGGTTTTTTTTCAGGTTCTGCAGGAGCGGGTATTTCTGGTGTTGGTGGTTCTTCTGGCAGTGTTATATTTTCATTTTTTTGTATCTTTTCGGTGGTTTTTGAGGTGATTTCTGGCGTTGTTTGTGGAGAGGACTGTGTTTTTGTCTCTTGTATTTCTGGTGTTGTAAGGGATTGTGCTTGTGTTTCAGAGGCATCTTTTTCACCAAAGGAGAGAGGTGTTGTCTCAACATTTTTATTTTGTAGTTTTTCTTTTGGCTTTAAGGGGGTTTGACTGTCGAGTGTTCCATCGCCTATGTGGCGTGCATCTTCTTTTTCTTGTGGCCACGTGGTTGGTTTTGGTGCTGGGCGTTCGTTAAATGGCGCATTTTCTGAGCCTTTTGCACTTGCAAGCTCTTGATCAAGAGGGCTTAAGGTAATGGGAATGGCCTCGAATTGGTGTTGAGGAAAAGAGGTTGAATGTGTCAGGTGCATCCCACCTAAGGTGAGAATGGCTATATGGGCTGCAAGTGAGAAAGCTAAGCTTTTTTTCATGTTATGATGAGAACTGGTATTCATCTTCTTTAAGCCTTAGCCTTTTTTACTGTTGATCGACTGTTGTATGGTACTATTTGTATGGTTTTGTGTGCGCCTTTTGCCGATCATCTAGTTCTTTATGATTTTATTATTGCGCTAAACTGGCTAAAGCAACTTGTGAAAAACCGGCCTTTTGAATATCAGCAAGAAGTTGTAAGACTTTTTCATATTCAACAGTTTTGGCAGCGCGCACAAAAATGCGTTGGTTTTGCAATGTTTGATCGGTTGATAGCTGCTTTTTTAATTTTGTAATCAATGCTTGTGATGTAGAGTAATAGTCTTGATTGATTGCAAAACGCCCTTGTGCATCAAGCGAAACCGTTAAGGGGGGGCGGTCTGTTTGCACTGGTCCTGCTTGGCTTTGAGGCAAATCAAGAGGAACACCATTAACCAAAAGGGGAGCCGAAACCATAAAAATAATGAGTAAAACAAGCATGACATCTACAAAAGGTGTTATGTTAATTTCACTGATTAAATGATTTTGCAAGCGACGGCGTTTTCGTGCGTTTTTCTGAGAAGGAGAAGCAAGAGAAAGTGCCATTGGAAAACCTCCTATTGCAATGAATTTGAGGTTATTTTTTCATCAATTTGCCGTGACATAATCGCTGAAAATTCATCAGCAAAGCCTTCTATATGCGTTATGATTTGAGTACTTTCATGCATGAGTTTGTTGTAAGCAATCACAGCGGGGATGGCGGCCAGCAGGCCAATTGCTGTTGCTAAAAGAGCTTCTGCAATGCCTGGTGCTACCACTGCAAGGGATGTATTTTGAGAAGCTGAAATTGAAAGAAATGAATTCATAATTCCGACAACTGTTCCAAATAAACCGATAAAGGGGGCAGCTGATCCAAGTGTAGCTAGAAAGCCTAATTTTGATTCTATTTTTGCACTTTCACGCCCTAAGGCTAAGTCCATGGCTTTTTCGATTCTGCTTTGTAAATTCAACGATGGTTGCACCCTTTTGGTGAGGGATTTTTTCCACTCCGTCATTGCTGCTATAAAAACAACGCAGATGCTGTTGGTATGCTGGTTTTGATAGGTGACATAAAGCTCTTCTAAAGATTTGCCTGACCAAAAAATTTGCTCAAACTGTTTGATGTCATAGCGTATTTTTCGGTAAGTGGATATTTTATCGATAATGATCGCCCAGCTCCATATTGATGCAAGAATAAGCCCAATCATGACAGCTTTAACAACCCAATTGGCTTGCATAAACAAGCTCCACATTCCAAGGGTATTTGGAGAGGCAAGTTCTATGTGCGCCATGGTATCGTTCCTTTAAATGAAAGATTTATTTATAAAATCTCATTAAAGCATATTGTTTTATAGTTTCTAAATTTGACAAAACAAAGTTTTAAGTTTCTAAACAAAAAGAGATTCAAGCAGAAAAAACGCTCAAAACCGGCTTGTTTTGCCTCTTTATTTTAAAAATAAGTCAGTTTCATTTTGAAACAAGTGTGGAAGAAAAAAGATCTTTGGGTAAACGGCGAGGTTTTCCTGATTGATTCATGATAGCAAGCGTTACTTTTGCTTCGACCAACAAGGTGTTATCACGCATGATTTGCTGATTCATCAAAAAGCGTGCCCCTTGAACACGCTCTAGTCGTGTTTTAATCGTTAAAAGATCATCCATGTGTGCAGGGCGGGAATAAGTAATGTCTATGCGGTGCACGACAAAAAATAGTTTTTCTCCTTGTATGTCTGACGGTGATCGTGTGCCTGATGCTAACTCTATGTTATTACACCCTATTTTTCGCAAGAATTCTGAGCGTCCACGCTCAAAAATTCCAAATAACGTGCGTGATACACAACACCAGAAAAATCAGTATCTGCAACATAAACTCTTGTTGGAAGATCATGAACATAAGTTAAACTACCACCACTATGATCGGTTGAGGTATCGTTGGTGTGAGTGTTGTTGGTGCGAGTATTATGGACAAGAGGGGTGTTGGGGGGTGTGTTATTGGTATGGGAGTTGTTGGGGTGATTGTTGGCGCAAGTGTCGTTGGTGTGAGTATTGGGAGTATCGTTGGTATGGTGGGGGGCGTTGAGGGGCGTATTATGAGTGTGCGTGTTATCGGTGTAAGTATTGTTGGGGTGGTTGTTAGCGCGAGTATTGTTGGGGTGTATATCGTGGGTGTGAGTATTATGGGTAAGAGAGGTGTTGGGGAGTGTGTTATTGGTATGGGGGATATCGATGTGCGTGTTATAAGTGGGATGGTTGTTGGGATGATTGTTGGTGCAAGAGTTGGTTGTGTGTGTGTTATTGGTGGTGGTTTTAGTCATCTTCTTTTTCCCATAGAGTGGGTTGTATTGAGGAATGATCTGTGTCAGCTGATGGCGTAGATTTTTGTGAGGCTGCTGGTTCAGGGGCACAAAGCCCTAAATGCGCCCAAGCTTTTTCTGTAATAATTCGTCCGCGAGCTGTACGCTGAATAAAACCTTGTTGCAGCAAATAAGGTTCAATAATATCTTCAATGGCATCACGTGGTTCTGAGAGAGCAGCTGCAATTGTTTCAATGCCAACGGGGCCACCTAGGAAAGTTTCTGCAATGAGGATTAGGTAGCGCCGGTCTAGAGGGTCAAGACCAAGGTGGTCAACCTCAAGGCGCGAAAGGGCTTCATCTGCAATGAAGCGGTCAATTTTTTCTGCGCCTTTAACCAGGGTAAAGTCACAAACCCGGCGCAACAATCTTCCTGCAATCCGCGGAGTTCCACGTGCACGACATGCAATCTCATGAGCACCATCATCACTTATCTGGACTGAAAAAAGGCGGGCATTACGCTTAACGATATATTCCAATTCTTCTATGGTATAAAAACTTAACCGGATGGGAATGCCAAAACGATCCCGTAAAGGAGTGGTCAATAATCCTAAACGTGTGGTTGCGGCCACTAAGGTGAATTTAGCAAGCTCAATTTTGACTGAACGTGCTGCTGGTCCCTCACCAATGATGAGATCAAGTTGATAATCTTCCATTGCTGGGTAAAGAATTTCTTCAATGGCTGGATTTAAACGGTGAATTTCATCAATAAACAAAACATCACGTTCTTCTAGGTTGGTTAAAAGAGCTGCTAAATCACCTGCTTTGGCGATGACTGGCCCTGATGTTGAACGAAAATTAACGCCTAATTCCTTAGCCATAATTTGCGAAAGTGTTGTTTTTCCTAGACCTGGCGGCCCTACAAATAAAACATGATCTAAAGCTTCTTTACGCGCTTTTGCTGCTTCAATAAATATTTTTAAATTTGCACGCGCTGCTTCTTGACCAATAAAATCATCAAGGGTTTGTGGCCTTAAGGAACGGTCTGGGTCATTGGGAAGGGGTATGGCACCAAGAAGGCGTTGGCTTTCATCTTTACGCATTGTTACCTTGTATATATGTTACCTTGTATTTGTCTGAATATTGTCTGGGCACAAAAGTTTGTATTTTAAAAAATTACCTTGTGTTGGATGAATTGGAAAGCAATTTAAGACTATGGCGAATGAGAAGTGCTGAGGAAACAGTTTCTTCTTCAAGGTTAGAGAGTGCGCAAGAGAGAGCTTGTGCTGCTTGATCACGATCAAAACCAAGTTTGATTAAAGCCGATAGTGCATCATTGACGGGTTGATTGGTTTCTTGTGTCTGGAGATTGGAAGCAAGATGTGCGGTGTTTTTACTCCCTTCATTAAAGGGCAGTGTTTTGTTTTTGAATTCGCTTATAATTCTTTCACTAACTTTTTGACCGATGCCAGGGGTACGTTTGATCATTGCTACATCGTTTAATGCAATTGCTTGGGCAAGTTCACCAGGAGATAAAGTTCCTAAAATGGCTAAAGCAACTTTTGCACCTACCCCTGGTACATTTTGTAAAAGGCAAAACCAATCTCGTTCAGCTTTTGTAGTAAAACCAAAAAGACGAATGGCTTCTGCACGAACATGCGTTTCAATAAATAGATTTAAATGTTCACCAAGGGTTGGTAAAGAAGATAAAAGCCTGTTTGACACAAAAACGCTATACCCCACACCTTGCACATCAAGAATGATATGATCGTCACAGATGCTGTCAAGTATGCCTTTTAATTTGCCGATCATGTATTAACCTTGTGAACTGTATGATAAGTTAGTACGGTGGGTACTGTGGCAAAGTGCCAGTGCTAGTGCATCAGCTGCGTCGCTGCTGTCAAATTCAGCACGTGGGAGAAGAGTTTTGACCATCATATGGATTTGTTCTTTTGCGCCATGGCCTACACCAATAACAGATTTTTTGATGGTGTTTGGGGCATATTCAGAAACTGGGAGACCTGCTTGGGCTGGTACGAGAAGTGCAATGGCACGTGCTTGACCAAGTTTTAAAGTGGCAGTAGCATCTTTGTTGACAAAAACATTCTCAACAGCTGCTTCATGGGGCATAAAACGGTGCACAACATCAGAAAGCCCTTGATGAAGTTGATACAACCTGGAAGCAAGGTGGCTTTTTGCATCAGAGCGTAGTGTGCCTGATGCGATAAAGTGTAGGTGATTACCTAATAGATCAACAACGCCCCACCCTGTTCGCTGTAGCCCAGGATCGATGCCTATAATACGAATCGCTTTTACCATATGATTAAGCCTATGTTATTTCTTTGTTCTTGAATAGATGCAATACACAAAAAGAGCATAGAAACATTAATACAATCCAAAAGAATACAGTAAAAACGCTAAAAGAATACAATGAAATACTAAAAGAGTGTAATAAAATGATTGTAAAAAGAGTTGAGCTTTTTGTGCGGGGAAAGGCACAGAGTTGAAAGCGCTGATGGTGAGGAGCTGGTTTTTAAAGTGGTGGCGAGGGTTTTAACAGGTTTGAAAATGATGGGAAAGGGCAGGAAGTTGAGGATGGATGGAAAGAATGAAAGGCTTTAACGTGGCGAGGGATGGGAGCGTTGGTGGAGGGTGTGTCTGGCAAGAGTGTGGAGGAGTAGGAAGCTTGCATTGATGGAAGCGAGATTTAAGAGCAAGATTGGGCTGTGTTAGTGGAGGGGAGGCATTATGATGTGAAAGGGTGGGGGCTTGGAAGATTGGGGAGATGGCTTGGAAGAAGAGGAGCAGGAGTTTGGGGGAAACGTTGGTGGAGGCGTTTTTGCAAGAGTATGGAGGAACATGAAGCTTGCATTGATGGAAGCGAGATTTAAAAGCAAGATTGAGCTGTGTTGGTAGAAGGTGGGGTATTATAATGTGAGAGGATGGGGGTTGGGAAGATTGGGGAGATGGCTTGGGAGAAGAGGGGCAGGAGTTTGGGGGAGCGTTGGTGGAGGATAGGCATTAAAGGGGTGAGGGAGGGGGAGACAGAGCTGAAAGCGCTGGTGGTAGTGAGAAGCTGGTTTTAAAGTGGTGGCGAGGGTTTTAAGGGCGTCGAAAAGCACGTTTGAGTAATTGAATTTGTTTGCTTACAGGATTGTTCTTTTTTAAGGTTTTGCAAGAGGCTTGATCGATATCATGACTGACATGGCGCATACGTTCTTCTAAACGTAAAGAACGTGCTACAAAGTGGCGGAAAATTTCTGGCAATTCTGCCCAATGAGCGGTCTGAGGTCCTAGTGATGGTGTATGAAGAGAAATTTTTGCAATTTCTTTTTGTATTTGTTCGGGAGACATTTCCCCTTCACGCCCTGCGCGAAACAGCAAAAGTCGAGAGGCGATTTGCATTAGCCGTGTACTTAAATACATGGCTTCTTTTGCATAGAGTGCAGAAGTTTCGACTGGAAGGTGACGAGCAGCACATTTACCTTCTTTATCGATATAATCTGCTGTTTCTTCAATAAGGTCCATCGTCTCTTCATAGAGGCGGTTAAAAACGCTTTCAAAAGCATCGTGTTCCATCATGATAATGGTTTTATCTTGTGAAGGTCCGTGTGCATTCACGTCTTTATACTCCATACTCCAATATGAAAAAATAATGACACTAAAGATCTATTTAAAGATTTATTTTCTCATTGTTATAGAAAATGCCTTTTTAAAGACAATTACGCAATACACTTCTTGTGCTAAGGTTAATGAGCAAGATGGCAATATTTATAAATATTTATAAATTTGTTTTGTTTCTTGAAAGTGCAAAACGATGAGTTTTTTTTCTTTCATAATAGTAGGCTACAGTAAATTGTATTGCGATACCGGTTATCATCAAGAGGGTGTCAGAAAAAAATGTGCTTGTTGTTAGTGTTTTGAAAATTTGTCCGCACATTGCAAAAATAGTGCCAGTGACAAAAACTGGTAAGCTTTGTTTGCCTAAAATCGCTAAGGGGTGCTTTGGGGAGACGTGAAATCGCTCATGCAAGCAGGGGATACAAAGGATCAAAGATGCTAAGGCCAGAATATGTACCAAGCGGGGAAGACTTAAGAACGTTTTATTAAAGTTCATAAGGGGTGAAGACCAGCCAGACGATCCAAAACTTCCCCACCATTCTAAGCGCACCCATAGCAGTGCAAACACAAGATAACTTACTGAGAAAATCACAATTAAAGGACGAAAGACGATTTTTCCTCCTTGTTTGAGATATACAGCGCTTGTTAACCCGATAATGAAAAGAAATTGCCACGATAAAGGATTAAGAAACCACTGCCCTTGGAGTGGATAAGAAGGTGGTGCAATGCTATAAAAGCCACATATAAGGTATATCATCAATGATATGAAAAGAAGAAGACTTTTATGTTTGCCTGTAAGATAAAGGGCAAAAGGTGCCAGCAACATACAAACAATATAAAGAGAAAGAATATTATTATAACCTAGTTGATGGCCAAGGCTTAAAATGCTCAAAAATGTGATGAAAGGTTGTGTTAGAAATATACCTACATTATTCTGAGATGAAAGTTGTTCTGAATGCCATAAGACAGAGGCTCCCAAAAAGAGGGCTAATGTGGTAAAGGTGGTAAAAAGATGTGCTTTATAAAGTACAAAAGCTCTCTTCCAAAGTTTTTGCAAATATGAAGTAAAACAGTTTTTGAGGGTCTGAGTATGAAAGCTTAACCCAAGAGAAACACCTGAAAGCAAAACAAATATTTCTGCCGAATCAGAAAAGCCGAAGTTTTTGTGTGTGAGATGTTCATAAAATGTTCCGGGAATATGGTTGATGAAAATCATCAACAGCGCTAAAGAACGCAACACATCAATACGGGTATCACGATGAGATAAAGGAGGGATATGGCTATTATAATTTGAAGGAAGTGTACTGTGAGGGGAAGTGCTATGATGTGCCATCAAAAATCCTTCTTCATGATCAAATGGGTAAATCTGCCTTTAACAAAGCGTGACGATAAAATAAATCTTTATTTAATTTAATCTTGAAGGGAGGCTTTATGGTCCATCAGAAAAATAAACCAATTGAACATTATTCTTTTCCTCAGTTGGTTCTAACATTGGACGTTCGACGTATTATTGAGCCTGCATTTTTACGTCAACTTTTGCAAACAAAGTCCTTTGCTTGCGTTATTTTATATGATTCATTTGTTGATCAGGGCGATGGTGCTTTTTTACAAAATAGTGCTGAAATGTATGCTGATGATATTCAATACAATGGGGCTGCCCTTATTATTGCTGAAGATAGCCGTATTGCTGGCAGAATTAAAGCTGATGGGATGCATCTGGAGGGTGGTCTTGATGCTTTTGACGTGTTGGAGAATCAGAAAAAAAACCAAAAAATAGTCGGTTTTGGGAATTTACGAACACGCCATTGTGCTATGAGTGTTGCTGAAGCTGGGGTTGATTATGTGTTTTTTGGAAAACTGGGTGCTGATAAAAAACCATCTTCCCATCCTCGAAATATTGCGTTAGCAAAATGGTGGGCTGAGATTATGGAAGTGCCTGCTATTATCCAAGCAGGTAGTGATCTTGCAACTGTTGATGAAGCCTTAGAAACAGCATGCGAATTTATTGCCATTGAAGAGATGATTTTTGCTCATGATCACCCTTTTATTGTGCTTGATAAGGTTAAAGAAAAATGCAAAAATCACCCTTTATAGGGAAGGGATAAGGATATCCATAATGAGCGGGTAGAGGGCATCCATGATCAAATTGTTTACGTATGTGTTGATTTTTACAACTTTTTTGTCTTGCTCTGCTGTTGCAGGCCCTGTTGGAGAAGAAGCAGCATCAAATGTTGAAGCTGAATCTGGTAAGACAGAAGAATCACAAGATAAATCCACTTTAAAGGTATCTCAAAGCACGACAAAAATGCAAGATCGTGAGAGTTCTGCTCAAATATTAAAAGCAGGGCAATATGATGAAGCCTATAATTATTATATGCAAGGCGATTATTTAAAAGCTTTTCATGAAGCGCTCAAACGTGCTAAATACAATGATCCAGCTGCGCAAACTTTGATTGGTCAAATGTATATGGAAGGATATGCTGTTCCCCTTGATGGTGAGCGCGCTGCTTTATGGTTTGGGAGTGCTGCAAGGCACGGTGACCCACAAGCACAACTGCGCTATGGTCTTATGTTATTTAGTGGGGCCTTTGTTACAAAAGACAAAGAGCGTGGCATAGAATTTGTTCAAAAGGCACTGCACGCTGGTGTGAGGGAAGCCTATTTCTATTATGGGCAAATTCTTCTTCATAAAGCTTTCGATGAAAAAAAACATCTTGAAGGTGTGACTGTACAAAACCAGCAAGATGAAGCAAAAGAACAAGCTTTGAGGTTGTTTTTAAAAGGTGCTGCTCTTGGTGATCCTGAAGCCGCTTTTGCTGCTGCAAAAATTTTGTCTGAGGGAACTTTAACAAAACCAAAAGATGATTATAATGCACGAAGATTGATTGAGATTGCAGCTCAAAATAAGCACCTTATGGCTCAAATGCTGTTGGCACAATGGTTAATTGAAGGTCGTGGTGGAGAAACCGATTTTAAACGGGCTTTTTATTTGCTCTTTGACAATGCCGTTAAAATGGTTGCGGTGGCACAAGTTAATCTGGCAAGACTTTATCGCGATGCAATAGGGGTAGAAGGCGATATTGTTACTGCTGCTGCATGGTATATGGTAGCAAAGCAGGCGAAAGTGCAAGCTTCTGATCTTGAAGTGATGCTCCAGGGAATGAACAAAGAGCAATTGAAGGAAGCAGAACGAAAAGCAATTGCATTTATACCTGTTCTTTAAATGTATTTTGGGTAAAATTAATTAGTGGTTTTAGGAAATCATTTTCACCAAATCATTTTTGGGCTCTTCTCATAAAGAGGTAGTTTTTAGGCAAATCCTATAGGGTGGTTGTTCATATAAGGGTGGTTTTTTGCAAAATTGTTTAAGGTTTTCTTCCAGGGTGTTTTATAGTCTTGCAAAAAGCTGAAAGACTAAGGTACACAACAACTCTTATTAAAAAAAACCAAATGAGGTTTTAAAAACCATAATGGTTTAAGAAAATATAATAGTTTGAAAGAATAAAATAAGTTTTAAAAGATGCAATGGTTTGAAAAAGTCAGGTAAGACCTGGAAAAATTAATGGGTTTTTAAAGGGACCAGATGGAATATAAACGATGAAAATTAATGGTAATGAAATTCGCCCTGGAAATGTTATCGAGCATCAAGGAGGTTTGTGGGTTGCTGTTAAATGCAATGCTGTCAAGCCAGGAAAGGGGGGTGCCTTTAACCAGGTTGAGATGAAAAATCTGATTGATGGAACAAAGCTCAATGAGCGGTTTCGTGCTGCTGAGACTGTTGAAAGAGTACGGCTTGAACAAAAGGATTTCACATTCCTTTATGAGCAAGGTGATATGTTGGTTTTTATGGATTCAAGTTCTTATGAACAGCTTGAATTGCATAAGGATTTTGTCGGTGATCGTGCTGCTTTTTTACAAGATGGAATGGTTGTCACTGTTGAGCTTTATCAAGAAAAACCAATTGGCATATCGCTGCCTGATCAAGTTGTTGTGACAATTGCTGAGACTGAACCTGCAATTAAAGGGCAAACTGTCACCTCATCTTATAAGCCCGCAATTTTAGAAAATGGTATTCGTATTCTTGTACCACCTTTTATTCAGGTTGGTGAACGTGTTGTTGTTGACACCAATGAATTAATTTATGTGCGCCGCACGAATGAAAAGGGATAAAATATGGCACGTTCTGCAATCATGAATATCATGGTTCAAGCTGCCCTTAAGGCTGGCCGCTCTCTGGTGCGTGATTATGGTGAGGTTCAAAACTTACAGGTTTCTTTAAAAGGGCCGGCTGATTATGTGAGCCAGGCAGATCGCAAAGCTGAAAAAATTATTTTTACTGAATTGATAAAGGCACGGCCTAAATTTAGTTTTCTGATGGAAGAGTCAGAAGAAATTATTGGGGAAGATTCTCAGCATCGTTTTATTGTTGATCCTCTAGATGGTACAACAAATTTCTTACATGGTATTCCTTTTTTTGCTGTTTCTATTGCTTTGGAACGTCAAGGGCAGATCGTTGCTGGCGTAATTTATAACCCTATTTTAGATGAGCTTTTTACAGCTGAACGCGGGTGTGGAGCTTTTTTAAACGATCGGCGCTGCCGTGTGGCAGCACGGCGTAAATTGGGAGAATGCGTGATTGCAACAGGAATGCCCCATTTTGGAGGTCGCAATCATGGACACTACCTTGTTGAATTGCGCAATGTTATGAGTGAAGTTTCTGGTGTTCGTCGTTTTGGTGCGGCTTCTCTTGATTTAGCTTATGTGGCTGCTGGAAGAACAGATGGATACTGGGAAGATAATCTTCAAATTTGGGATATGGCTGCTGGAATCATCATCGTTCGTGAAGCAGGGGGTTTTGTCAGTGATAAAAATGGTGGGAACGCTATGTTTGGCATAAAAAACATCATCGCTGGTAATGAATTTATTCACGCTCAATTAAGTCAAACCCTTAAAAAAGGTGTGTGAAAAGTTAGGCGATAACTGGTAATCAGACGCACATCAAGCCTGTGAGTGGTAAGGTGAAAGGGGAAGGGGCTTGCCCGCTGGCCTGTGAGGAGCAAGGGCAGGGGTTGTCTGTTATGAGCGCTGGTTGAAGCTGGTGGAGGGGGTGGTTGTTAGTTGGTGATGAGGAAGGAGATTTGCCTACTTGCTTGTGAGGAGTAAGGGTAGGAGGTATATGTTTTCAGCGTGAGTGAGAGTTTGTGAGGGGTATGTTTAGAGTTCGTGATGGATATGTTGATAGGCTGGTGAGGGGGATATGGTTGATAGCACTCTAAATGTTTTAAGATTATTTGAGTGCTATGTTTTGATGTGTTTTAAGGTTCTGGATATTTTACAAATCTTTTATGATTGTTGGTCTGGTGAAAATTGCAGTTGAGCCCAATGTGCATAAACCCCATTTTGCTCAATCAATTGGGAATGGGTTCCTTCTTCAATGATAGTTCCTTTGTCGAGAACGAGGATGCGGTCTGCTTTTAAAACTGTTGCCAAACGGTGTGCGATCACCAATGTTGTTCGGTTATGCATGAGCCCTTCCAAGGCTTCTTGCACAAGCCTTTCGTTATGTGCATCTAAAGCTGATGTGGCTTCATCAAGAAGCAATAGCGGGGCATTTCTTAAAATTGCCCGTGCGATGCCGATACGTTGTTTTTGCCCACCGGAGAGCATGATTCCACGTTCTCCAACCTGGCTGTTAAAGCCTTCTGGAAGAGATTCGATAAATTCAAGTGCATTTGCTGCTTTTGCTGCAGCAATGACCTGTGCTTCATCAGCATCTTTTGTACCAAAGATGATGTTTTCGCGCAGTGTGCCTTCGAAAATAACAACCTCTTGCGGGACATAAGCGATTGATGAGCGTAGATCATAAAGAGAAAGTCGGTTAAGATCAACGCCATCAAATTGGATTTTCCCTTTTAGGGGATCGTAAAAACGCAAAATGAGAGAAAAAAGAGTACTTTTTCCTGCCCCTGAGGAACCTACAAAAGCAACAGTTTCACCGGGTTTGATAGAAAAGAATAAATTTTGCAAGACCTTTTCTTGGGGCCTGGAGGGGTAGTTGAAATCAATCTGATCAAAGACAATAGCTCCTTGAACGGGGTGAGCTAAGGGTAAAGGGGAATCTGGTGTTGTGATGGTTGGTTTTTCTTGCAACAATTCGGCAATTCGTTCTGTTGCACCTGCTGCTTGTACTAATTCTGCTCCAAGTTCGGATAATTGTGCAAAGGTCATGGCGCCAAAAATTGCATAGAGTACAAATTGACCAAGTGTACCGCCAGACATGGTGCCATTTAAAACATCACGTGATCCAATCCATAAGACGGCAACAATGCTCCCAAAAACAAGAAAAATTGCACAGCCGGTGAAAAAGGAGCGCAAAACGACAGAAAATTGCGCTGTTTGAAAAGCGCGTTCAATAAGAGATGTGAAACGAGCAGAAATAAAATTCTCAGACGTAAAGGCTTGTACAGTTCGAATGGCGTTTATCTGTTCAGAGGCAAGAGCATTTGCATCTGCTAAACAATCTTGTGCAGTGCGTGTGCGTTGGCGAACTTTACGCCCTAAGATAATCAATGGAATGGCAACAAGGGGAATGGCAAGCACAACAAGAAGAGATAGTTTAAGATTGGTGATGACCATCATCACAATTGCGCCAATTACCACAATGAGATGACGCAAAGCTGTTGAAGTTGTTGACCCAACAGCTGTTTTAATTTGTATTGTGTCTGTGGAAAGCCTAGACATAATCTCACCAGAGCGAGAATGGTCAAAAAAAGCAGGTGAAAGCTGTGTGATATGGACAAAAAGATCACGGCGTAAATCAGCAACAATACGCTCGCCCAATGTGATGACACAATAATAACGGCATGCTGAAGCAAGTGCTAAAAGTAAGGCTAATACAAATAAAATGCCAAAATAAAAATTAATATTACCGTGACTTGAAGCGGAAAAACCGTGGTCAAGCATCTGACGAATAGCAAGAGGCAAGGCCAATGTGACAGAAGCGGCAATAAATAAAGCTACAAAGGAATAAAGAACAAGCCAGTGATTGCGTTTAATATAAGGAGCAAAAGTTGCAAGTAAAGCAAAAGAAACTCTTTTTTTAGGAGGTTGTGTAGATTTGGCAGAGTGATTTAATGACGTTGTGGGGGGGTGCTCGTTCATCTTATTCCTTTTTATCTTGATTTCTTATAAAGTTTTATAGATTCTTATAAGACTTTATGGATTGATGAGCTTTGCACACTTGTTTTTTTATGTACGCTCAGTTATAAAAATCTTAATTCAATTAATGTATCAAAAAGACGAAGCGAGCGCACTTAAAAAAAGCAAAACAGCGCTTTTTCGTTGTGTAAAAGCGAAAGTATGCCGTATGAAACCGAATATTCATCCTGATTATCATATGATTTATGTTGTTATGACTGATGGAACTAAATATGAGACGCGCTCAACATGGGGAAAAGAGGGAGATACCCTTTCTCTGGATATTGACCCTACAACCCACCCAGCGTGGACTGGTGGTTCTCAAACATTGGTCGATCGTGGTGGTCGTGTTTCTAAATTTAAAAATCGCTTCGGTAATCTCGGTGTCTAAAATATTCAATCTCTAAAGATAATATTAAAGATAGTATTTTGAAGTTTGCAATGTGAGAATTGAGCTCATGTGAGCGCAATGGATTTGGCGCGTGATGTTGTAGGAGGGGGCATTCAAACTTTCAGACGTAAAGTTCAGCTTTCAAAAACACAGGCGTATGAGGCTTGAGGCGATTTGTGAGCATTGAAATCACGTGGGGTGAGTGGATGTTTGAAGGGGGAATGGACAATTAACATTTTATGCATGTGGTGAATATGCGTGTGGTGAAAGAGTTTTGCGTACCGAATGCTCAACGCATGCGTTGGAAATGCTTAATTAAAAATGCTCAAGCGTGTAAATTACAAAAAACTAAAAAAATTAAAAAAGCCCCTTGCTGCTTTCAAAGAGATACTCTTTGACGCATTCAATCAAACTTCGTGGTAGTAGAGCAGGTGATGATTTAGAGCCAGTTTTATGGAGATAGCTTGGCTAAAATTTCATCACTGACATCAAAATTGGCATAAACATTTTGCACATCATCATCGTCTTCTAATGTGGTGAGAAGGCGTAAGATAGATAAAGCTTTTTCTTCATCCACGGGTGCAAGGGTGGTTGCTTTCCAAACGGTTTTAATGGACTGCGCTTCACCAAGTGTTGCTTCTAATATTTTTGAAACTTCACCAATATTTTCAAAGGCACATAGAATGTGGTGGCCAGTCTCTTCTGTTTGAACATCTTCAGCACCAGCTTCAATGGCTGCTTCCATGATAGTGTCTGGTGTGCCTGCTTCAAGATTATAGATAATTTCACCGATTCGGTTGAACATGAAACTGACAGACCCTGTTTCCCCTAAAGCACCGCCGGATTTGGTAAAGGCAGCACGCACGTTAGAGGCGGTGCGGTTGCGGTTATCGGTTAAAGCTTCAACAATGATTGCAACACCGCCTGGACCATAGCCTTCATAGCGCACTTCATCATAATTTTCGACATCACCGCCTGAGGCTTTTTTAATGGCGCGTTCAATGTTATCTTTGGGCATAGATTGTGATTTAGCGTTTTGGATAGCTAGTCTTAAACGCGGATTCATTGCCGGATCAGGAGCACCTTGTTTGGCTGCAACTGTAATTTCACGTGCAAGCTTAGAGAACATTTTTGAGCGTATCGCATCTTGACGCCCTTTACGGTGCATAATATTTTTAAATTGTGAGTGGCCTGCCATGGCTTCCCTTTCAGTTTGGACGATCACACACCTTGTCTGGCAAAGTATACGCTTATAGGTTGTCTGGCAAAATATATTGTTTAGCAAAATAATATATGTTGTCTAACAAAAATATATGTATTGCAACTAGGGTGCGCAAATTGAAAAAAACCTTATAAGAAGATTCATGAAAAAGGTAAATACACTCTTGCCATGATCATCCAAAGACATGTGTCTTGTCGTGGTAGAAAAATCACGCTATAAAGACGGGTAGTTTCATGAAAAAGGAGGAGATTTCGTGGAAAAATGGTTTACTCTATGGTTCTTCATTGGAAGCCGTGATAAGCCATTATGCATTTCAGAGATAAACGCCCAGAGTTCCTAAAGTGGGCAGTAACTTGCTTTTAGTCTTAAAAAAAGCAAACAAAAGGATAGTATAAAGATGGCAACAAAACTTTTGATGCCCAAAGCGACAGCTGTGTGGTTGGTTGATAACACGGCACTTTCTTTTGATCAGATTGCAGAATTTTGTCAGTTGCATGTTTTGGAAGTAAAAGCCATTGCTGATGGTGAATCTGCTCATGGGGTTAGAGGTCTTGATCCCATTAGTTCTGGGCAATTGACACGCAATGAGATTGCTCGTGTGGAGGCTGATCCAAAAGCACGTTTAAAGGTTTGCAAATCAAGAGTGCGTATTCCAACACCAAAACGCAAGCGTGCTCACTACATCCCTTTGTCTCGACGCCAAGATCGCCCCAATGGGATCTTATGGTTAGTACTTAATCACCCTGAGTTAAAAGATGCGCAAATTTCACGATTGATTGGAACAACAAAAACAACCATTGAGCAAATTCGTAATCGGACACATTGGAACAGTGCTAATTTAGTTCCTTTGGACCCTGTGGGGCTTGGTTTGTGTTTGCAAATTGATTTGGATATTGAACTCCAACGGGCTGCAAAAAATCGTCCTCTTCCTACACGACAGAAAAGTGAAACTTTGCTTCCTGCATCGGTGACAGAAAATTTTGTTCTTAGTGATGGTGAGTCTCAATCGGCTGCTCATGTTGAAGATGAACCAATTGTGGACAACAATTTTGATGCTGATAAGGTTTTTGCCAAACTAAATGCGCTTAAAAAGGACCATTCTGATAATGAACATTAGTATTATTTAGCGTTAAAAATGGTAGTGGTTTATTCTTATGCAAAGGGGCTTTAGGATTTCGCATCTCTCTTGTTTAAGAAGAAAATTTTGATAAAAAATTGCATCTCAAATAATTGGCAAATCTCAAGTGATTGTGAATTGCAAGTGAGGTGGTTATCACATGATCGTGCATTTCAAATAAAAGCATATTAGCATATTTCAAATGATAGCGTATCTCAAACGAGGGTGATTTAAATGTTGGTGAGGTTGAAATTAATTGCCAATGTTTAAGGGAATCAAGGGTGAATCAATTGTGGGCGAAAACTTGTAATATTTTTGCCAAGCTCAATATGCTTTTAAGAAGCCATTCAGATAGCTAAAGTGAGCGTGTAGAATATTTACAGCTTGAAAGGACTTTGGACTTTAAGGGGGTAAAGCACTAAGGTTGCGCAAAAATAATAAAGAACAGAGCGAGAAGACTTGAAAAGGGCCGCGAAAAGGAAGAGAATGCAAAAAAGAAAAAGATATGTAAATGACAAAGAAAGTGTTGTTTTAAGTCAAATATTTACTTTTTTGTAATAAAAATTTTTAGGGGATAATGTGTTAAAATTCCTTAACTTTGGTGCTTTTTATTAAGGAGAATCAGCGTATGGGGTTTATTGAGAACATACTTTGTCGTCCACTGATTGTGGTCTTTTTTGTTTTGTTGAGTGTTGTTGGTTGTGCCAAAAAGAATTTGGATGAAACTGGTGGTATGCATTCTTCTATGAGGAATGCAAATTTTAGTAGTGCTGTAAGTGGTTCAACACAAGATTTTACGGTGAATGTGGGAGACCGTGTTTTCTTTAGTCTTAATTCTTCTTCTATTGAGCCTGATGCTGAGCATGTTTTGAAGCGTCAAGCTGAGTGGTTATTGCGTTATCCTCATTATTTTGTTACTGTTGAAGGGCATGCTGATGACCGTGGAACACGTGAATATAACTTAGCCCTTGGGCAGCGCCGTTCTATTGCTGTTCGCGATTATCTCGTTTCTCTTGGTGTTTCTTCACAGCGGATGAAAACAATTTCTTATGGAAAAGAAAGACCTGTTGCTGTATGTGATGATATTTCATGTTGGAATCAAAATCGGCGTGTTGTTTTGACAATCGATTCCGCAAATAGGGGTTATGTCCGTAACCGGTGGATTAAAGCCGGGGTGGATGGTAGTTAAAAAGTGAAATCAACAGTCTGTTAGAGATCATTAACAATTATTTAGGGGAGAAAAAATTTTGCATGCTGGGCGCAAAAAGAGCTGGAAAGCTAGTTTTTTGTATCAATTATCATTCTGGCATGCTTGCGTTTTTACATTAATTGTGGTGGTTTGTCTCTTTTGGCCTGTTCAAAGTACACCTCAAAATGTTATTCAATTTTCTGATCGCGATTTAAATTCATATTATGGTCACAGTTTGGGCGCATGGGTTGCCCACAGCATGGATCCATCTCTCCCCCAGAGTATGGATTCGGCTTTTGATCAGAGTTTGGGTACATTGGGTGCCCAAAGTGTGGGTCCATCTCCCCCCCTTCGAGTATGGATCCATTTTCTGATCTCAATTTGGGCATATTGAGTGCCCAAAGTATGGGTCCATCTCTTCCCCCGAGTGTGGACCCGTCTTCTGGTCAGAGTCTGGGCATATCGTCCGCCCACAGTATGGACCCGCCTCTCCCCCCGAGCAGGGGTCCATCTTCTGACCAGAGTTTGGGCACATTGGTTGCCCAAAGCGTGGGTCCAACTCTTCCCCCGAGTGTGGGCCCGTTTTCTGGTCAGAGTCTGGGCATATCGTCCGCCCATAGTATGGACCCGCCTCTCCCCCCGAGCAGGGGTCCATCTTCTGATCAGAGTTTGGGCACATTGGTTGCCCAAAACGTGGGTCCATCTCTTCCCCCGAGTATGGGCCCACTTTTTGTTTACAGTGTAGATGCGGCGCAAAAGGTGGCTGTGGATCGGCAGGATACTTTTCTTCAAGACAAAGATTTGGATCTTCTTTTGCGTGCGATACAGGGGGTGCTAGAGCGGGATAAACGAGGAGAGAGAGAAGAGCGTTTGTTTCGACAACATTTGCTTGATCTTTTTAATCAAGAGGGCTCTTTTCGTTATTATTGCCCTTCGAATAATCCTTATTTAGAGGAGACAGCTCAGGTGATTAAGGGGCAAGGTGGAAGCCAAGATGAAGCGATTCAAGGTGGCAAGCACAATAAGGAGCACAGTCAGGAAAAAAAGCACAGTAAAAAAGGGGGTAAGAGTGGTGCTGTTGATGGTATGGGTGATGAGCGTAAAAATGGCATAAAAGCAAGGCATGGTGAGCATGTACTGCGTGGGGAGGAGGGTGAAAAGAATGGTGCTGCCAAGCAGGTGGATGGGGATGAAGATCAGCGCTTATTGCCTAAAAAACTGTATAAAAAGGGCTATGATTTTATTCTTTCTGCCGATTATGCTGAAGCTGAAAAAGTTTTTTGTGCTTTTCAAAAGCGTTATAAGCAAGATCCTTTAGTTGGTGATGCTGTTTTTTGGTTGGCAGAATCTTTACTTGGGCAAGAACGCTATCATGAAGCCGCGCAGGTTTATTTGTATGTATGGTATACGTATAAAGATACCTTATATGGTTCTGAAATTTTGCTAAAATTAGCAATGAGTGTAGCTGCTCTTGGTCAAAATAAAGCGGCTTGTGATGTTTTTGCTGACATTCCAAAACACTACCAAACGTTAGAGTGCGTTTTTTGTAAACGTCTTAAACAAGAACAGAGTCGTTCTCAGTGCTCATTCAATTAGCAAAAATTTTTAAGAAGTCAGATTTTACCCATTGTCAGAAGTTGATTGTGGCAGCTTCTGGTGGGGGTGATTCGCTGGCTTTGTTGTTTTTGCTTAAAGATTATTTTAAGACACTGCTTTCTCCCCCTGAGATTATTGTTGTTACGGTTGATCATCAATTGCGTGAAGAATCAGCATGTGAGGCTCAGAAGGTGGCAGAGATTTGTCGCGCTTATCAGATTAAGCATGTCATTGTGCGGTGGGAAGGCACGAAGCCAAAGACGGATATTTCTCAAAAAGCACGTGTTGCACGGTATGATTTATTGTTCCAAGAAGCTGAAAGACAGGGTGCAAAGCTCATTATGACAGGGCACACCCTCAATGATCAGGTCGAAACCTATTATATGCGCTGCCAACGTGTCTTAAAGGATAAAGCGGTTTCACAACAGGAGGGGCGGGGTGATGGGGCTTTTGCTTTAAGATCAAAGGGTGGGGTTTTTGTTCGTATAGAGCAGGGTGATGAGGCTGTTGATGCGCAGTGTGGGGTTAAGGTCGCGGGTGTTTCACAACAGGGGGGGCGGGGAGATGAGGCTTTTGCTTTAAGATCAAAGGATGGGTGGGGTGTTCGTGTAGAGCAGGGTGATGAGGCTGTTGATGCACAGTGTGGGGTTGAGGTTGCGGGTATTTCACAACAGGAGGGGTGGGGAGATGAGGTTTTTGCTTTAAGATCAAAGGATGGGGGGGTGTTGGTGTAGAGCAGGGTGATGATGGGGCTGTTGATGCACAGTGTGGGGTTGAGGTTGCGGGTATTTCACAACAGGAGGGGTGGGGTGATTATAATAATACATGGGAAGAGATGGGTGTAACAAGCCCATTAAAAGACGTTGGTGTCTTAAAAGATAATGGTGAATTGATTGAACGTGGTTTGTCTTGTATTGCGCGTGAAGCATTGTTGCGCCGAAAAGTGCGTTTGATTCGCCCACTTCTTGGCATTAAGCGCGACACATTGCACGCTTATTTGCGTTTGCGAGGAATAGCGTGGATTGATGATCCGACAAATGATGATTTGCGTTTTGAACGCGTACGTGTGCGCCATTCTATACGCTTTAAAAGCTTTTTCGAAGTTGCTCAAAAAGTCAATGAAGCTGCGTTAAAACGACGTCAATACGCACAGATGATTGCTGATTTGATTCTAGCCTTAGATATTGTTGTTGAGTATGGGCGATGTTTTATTGAAAGGCCTGCGCCCTTTTTACGCTGTCATCCCGGTTTTCCATTTGTGGTGGGGCTATTTGCTGTGTTAATGGGAGGCCGTTCTTATTTGCTTGCATCTCAAAAATTGAATGCTCTTAATCAAAAATTGTGTCTCCACTCTTTAGAAAAAAAGCGCTTTACTTTGGCTGGGTCTCTTATTGAATATAGTCAAAAGGGAATTGCTTTTTGGCGTGAAGCACGAAACATTCAAGAAGCAATCATCCTTCCTGGGCAAACCCTTTTATGGGATGGGCGCTATCAGATCACCAATCATGAGAGAGATGCCCTTAAAGTGCGTGCAGCTGATCTTGTTCATTTAAAACAGTTTTTTAGGTATGGAAAATATTTTTCCAATACTCATATAATTAAGAAGGGTGAGGTGATTGGGGATATGGTTGATTTTGAAGCTATGGTTGATCGTAAACGACCTCATTTTCCTTCGTTGCAATCTCTTCCATTGGTTTTAGGTGCCAAAGGCATTGATATTCCAGAGCTTTCTCATCGCTCTTGTTGCCATAAAGTGACTGTGCAGCGCATTCTTGCACCTTTTAATTGGCTATCATTGTGCGAAGATGCTGCTCTTATTAATGCTGTAGAACCTTTTTTTAACATTACGTGAAAACATTATGTGAAAAAGATGAAGAAAAATCGTTTTAAAAAATGATAAACATCTCATTCATATCTTGGCAAGGCGTGGACAAGATTATATGTTACTCATAATTCTATAAAAATTTATATCTGATAAATGGACTGAATATGAATTCCAATTACCGCTCCCTCATGATTTGGGGGCTCATTGCCTTAGTACTCATTGCGTTATTTTCTTTTTTTAATGGAAGCACCCAGCGGACTGGGAATGGTGAGCTTTCCTATTCTGATTTTTTAAAAAAAGTCGAGAATAACGAATTTACAACTGTGACCATCCAGGGTCAAAAGTTAACAGGACATACGGCTGATCGTCGAATCATTTCAACTTATGCACCAAGAGATCCCTCTTTGGTACAAAAATTGGAAAATAAGAAGGTTAATGTGAAGGCTGTGCCTGAAAGTTCTGGGAATAGTATTTTTCTGAATTTATTATTCTCTCTTCTTCCTGTTATTATTATCGTTGGGGCGTGGATCTTTTTTATGCGACAAATGCAAAATGGATCACGTGGTGCAATGGGGTTTGGGAAATCAAAAGCAAAATTGCTAAGTGAGGCGCATGGGCGGGTCACCTTTCAAGATGTTGCTGGTGTTGAAGAAGCAAAGCAGGATTTGCAAGAAATTGTCGATTTTCTACGTGATCCACAAAAATTTCAACGTTTAGGCGGGCGTATTCCCCGTGGGGTTTTACTCGTTGGGCCACCAGGAACTGGAAAGACCTTGCTTGCACGCTCTGTTGCTGGGGAAGCTAATGTTCCGTTTTTTACCATTTCAGGGTCAGATTTTGTGGAAATGTTTGTGGGGGTTGGGGCAAGCCGTGTTCGTGATATGTTTGAACAAGCTAAAAAAAATGCTCCTTGCATTATCTTTATTGATGAAATTGATGCGGTTGGGCGTCATCGTGGTGCAGGACTTGGCGGTGGAAACGACGAGCGTGAGCAGACATTAAACCAGTTGCTTGTTGAAATGGATGGGTTTGAACCTAATGAAAGCATTATTTTAATTGCTGCAACAAACCGGCCAGATGTGCTTGACCCTGCTTTGTTAAGACCAGGGCGGTTTGATCGACAAGTTGTTGTACCAAACCCTGATGTTGCTGGGCGTGAGCAGATCTTGAAAGTTCATGTGCGCAATGTGCCTTTAGCGCCCAATGTTGATTTGAAAGTATTGGCAAGAGGAACGCCGGGATTTTCCGGTGCTGATCTGATGAACCTTGTTAATGAAGCTGCTTTAATGGCTGCAAGCCGCAACAAAAGAGTGGTGACAATGCAAGAGTTTGAGGATGCAAAAGATAAAGTCATGATGGGGGCTGAACGCCGTTCAACCGCTATGACACAAGAGGAAAAAGAATTAACCGCCTATCACGAAGCGGGGCATGCTATTGTGGCTTTAAATGTGCCTGTTGCCGATCCTGTTCACAAAGCAACAATTGTGCCAAGAGGAAGAGCTTTGGGGATGGTTATGCAATTGCCTGAAGGCGATCGTTATTCCATGAGCTATCGGTGGATGATTTCACGCTTGGCTATTATGATGGGTGGAAGAGTGGCCGAAGAATTAAAATTTGGAAAGGAAAATATCACATCTGGTGCGGCTTCTGATATTGAACAAGCTACAAAATTGGCGCGTGCTATGATCACAAGGTGGGGATTTTCTGATATGCTTGGCAATGTTGCTTATGGTGATAATCAGGATGAAGTTTTTTTAGGTCATTCGGTTGCAAGAACGCAGAATATCTCTGAAGAAACGGCACGTATGATCGACACGGAAGTGCGCAGACTCATTGATGATGCTTATAAAAGTGCAAAAAAAATACTTACAACAAAAAAGAAACAGTGGTTCGCGTTGGCCCAAGGCTTGTTAGAATATGAGACATTAACTGGTGCAGAAATTAACGAAGTGATTGCGGGCAAACCACCTTCACGCACCCAAGGCAATGATCATGTGCCTGCCCGTACTTCATCTGTGCCTAAGACAGGTGGTAAGGGTGGAAAAGAAAAACCCAAATCTCATGTTGCAGAAAAGAAAATTGATGTTACTGAGAAGAAAACTGATGCTGCTGAAAAGAAAGCGCGTAGTTCTAAAGGTACTTCTAAAAGTACGCTAAAAGCAGGTGATGACAAGAAGGTGAAAGCAAAGAGTGATTCTAAGAACAATCCAGATGCTTAGAAATGGGTAAATAGTACTCGATGCAAAAAACTTCCCTCTAAAATTTGAGTAAAGTGGTAAGCAGGAGATTTTACTAATTAAGTCGGAGATTTTTTAACAATAAGTGAGAGGTCTTTGGCTAATTGCGTAGGTTTTTTTGTGTGCAGACAAGTTTTGAAAAGATGGAAGGGTGTTTGGGGTATTGCTTTATGAGTTGTCTATAGGGATCAGGATTTTTGTGCGTGGAGGTAAAATTGTTTATCAATAGGCCTTTATACGAAAGACTAGTCTTTTCTGAAGATTGGTAGCTTTGTGAGGAATGGTCTTGAGAAGCGAGGTTTGTAAAAGCAGTTGGTGACTTGGTAGATTGGTGGGGGCAAGTTGGTGAGTTGGGTGATTGTAGTTTAAAGCGATGATGGTTTGAGGGGGGCGATGACCCCGAAGGGGCTGTGGTTTGAATGGTTGGTAATTTGGGGGGTGATGAGTTGAAAAGGCTCTGGGTAGAAAAGTTTGTAAGAGCAGTTGGCGATTTGGTAGATTGATGAGGCAGGTTGGTGAGTTGGGTGATTGTAGTTTAAAGCGATGATGGTTTGAGGGGGGCGATGACCCCCGAAGGGGCTGTGGTTTGAATGGTTGGTAATTTGGGGGGTGATGAGTTGAAAAGGCTCTGGGTAGAAAAGTTTGTAAGAGCAGTTGGCGATTTGGTAGATTGATGAGGCAGGTTGGTGAGTTGGGTGATTGTAGTTTAAAGCGATGATGGTTTGAGGGGGGCGATGACCCCCGAAGGGGCTGTGGTTTGAATGGTTGGTAATTTGGGGGGTGATGAGTTGAAAAGGCTCTGGGTAGAAAAGTTTGTAAGAGCAGTTGGCGATTTGGTAGATTGATGAGGCAGGTTGGTGAGTTGGGTGATTGTAGTTTAGAGGGTAATGGTTTGAGGGGGTGATGACCCCCAAAGGGGCTGTGGTTTGAGTGGTTGGTAATTTGGGGGGTTGATAAGTTGAAAAGGCTCTGGGTAGAAAAGTTTGTAAGAGCGGTTAGCAACTTGGTAGATTGATGAGGCAGGTTGGTGAGTTGGGTGGTCTGTAGTTTAAAGGGTAATGGTTTGAGAGAGGCGATGATCCCCGAAGGGGCTGTGGTTTGAGTGGTTGGTAATTTGGGGGGTTGATAAGTTGAAAAGGCTCTGGGTAGAAAAGTTTGTAAGAGCGGTTAGCAACTTGGTAGATTGATGAGGCAGGTTGGTGAGTTGGGTGATTGTAGTTTAAAGGGTGATGGTTTAAGGTGATCGATGATCCCCGAAGGGGCTGTGGTTTGAGTGGTTGGTGATTCATTTGAGAGGTCCATGACCCGAAGGGTCTTCTGGGTGGAAAGGGAAAAAAGATGGCGCAAAAATATTTCGGAACAGATGGTATTCGGGGGAAAGCCAATTGTTTTCCTATGACACCAGATTTTGCCATGAAAGTGGGGATGGCTGTGGGTGTTTTGTTTCGCTCACAAGGACAACCGTGCCGTGTGGTAATTGGTAAAGATACCCGATTGTCTGGTTATATGCTTGAAAATGCTTTGGTTTCAGGATTTACCGCTGCTGGAATGGAGGCTTTTTTGCTTGGGCCTGTGCCAACCCCTGCTGTTGCTATGCTTTGTCGTTCTCTGCGGGCGGATATTGGAGTGATGATTTCTGCTTCTCATAACCCTTATTACGACAATGGAATTAAGCTTTTTGGTCCTGATGGTTTTAAGCTTTCAGATAAAATTGAAGCGAAAATTGAACAATTACTTGAGAAAGATCTTTCACATTCTTTAGCAGATTGTGCAGAAATTGGACGTGCAAAACGGGTTGAAGGGGATATTTACCGTTATATCGAATATGCAAAACGCACGCTGCCGCGTGATGTGCGTTTGGATTCTTTGCGCATTGTGGTCGATTGTGCGAATGGTGCTGCATATAAGGCTGCACCACTTGCTTTATGGGAATTGGGTGCAGAGGTTATTGCGATCAATCATGAGCCTAATGGTTTTAATATTAATCAAGAATGTGGATCCACTGATCTGACCTCTTTAAAAGAAAAGGTTCATGAAGTGCGTGCCGATGTGGGGATTGCTCTTGATGGGGATGGTGATCGTGTTTTAATGGTTGATGAAAAAGCCCAAACCGTGGATGGTGATCAATTGATTGCGGTGCTTGCTGAACATTGGCACAAAATTGGTCGGTTGCAGTGCAATGGTGTTGTAACAACCATTATGGCAAATCTTGGGTTGGAGCGTTTTTTAAACGCTAAAGGATTAGATTTGGTGCGTACTCAAGTTGGGGATCGCTATGTTGTCGAGGCGATGCGTGAGAAGGGGTATAACGTTGGTGGGGAAAATTGTGGGCACATTGTCTTAAGTGATTTTGGGACAACGGGTGATGGGTTGGTTGTTGCTTTGCAGATTTTGGCGTGTATGAAAGAAAGCCAACTTTCGATGAGCGAGCTATGTAAGCGTTTTGAGCCTGTGCCTCAGATTTTGAAAAATATAACAATTAAAGACAAAAATGTATTGAACAAATCTCCGGTCAAAACTGCAATTGATCAAGTAACAGAGAGTTTGGGAAAAGAAACACGGTTGGTTATTCGTGCTTCTGGAACTGAGCCATTGATTCGTGTGATGGTTGAAGGTAATGATACCAAAGCCATTAAAGCTATTGCAGCAGATATTGCGGATGTTATTGTGCGCAATGATCGTGTTTAGAATGTTCCAAGCGTGGTTGTAGAATACTCTTTCTGGGGGAGGGTAGATTTTAAGAGCAATCTAGAGTGCCTTTATCTTGTGGGGTGTTTTTGGTGATTGAGGATTATTCTTCTCATTAAAGGCTGGGAAAACAAATCGCGGTTGTAAACTGAATTAAATCAATCTCATCGGTTTATTATTCTGACGATGGTAATGGGGTTTACTCGATTCGTATTCTTTGTGTGCAGAGCTTTTCTCAATATTTCATGAGCAAGTTGAGTTTAAAGGTGTGTGTGCCTTTTTACAGAGGTGAATGTTGTGGGGAAGAAGATAGGTGTGTGGGCTTTGGTTGGCGAGAGGTGCTGGACGTTGTTGTGTGGTGTATGCTTGTTGGAAGGGGGATGAGGTTGAGTGCGTTTGAGGAATGGTACAAGCTGTGGGTGTTGTTGTGGGATCAGTGCACGTGGGAAAAGGATTGAAGGTGGTTAAATATGAGGAGGAGGTTGGGAGTGTGTTTGAAGGGGGCAAATGTGTTCTGTGTGGGGTAGGTTGTGCTTTTTGCAAAGGAAAAGGCACATTCTTTCTATGCCGAGAGAATGTGCCTTTTGGGGGGTGAATCACAATAGCTATATGTTTTAAAAGTGATCTTTTTTATCTTTTCGCCATAAGAGATAAGTTGCAAGTCCCAAGGCTGGCAATCCTAATTTAACAAGAGGCAAATATTTGCTCAGCATTGCGATGCTGGAAAGGGTCGACTCTGTCATAAATTTACGGTGTTGTTCCTCATAGTATCTTTGATAATTGCGTTGTTGATATGCTTTGAAAAACCGACTTAGCAAAACACTTAATCCTGCAATAAAAAACCAAATAAATACCATTGTTGTAGCTGCTCCAACTGGGGGCATTACTAAACGCAAAGCAAAAAAGCTTAAGACATTTAAAAACACTAAAGCCATTAATAATGAAAATCCAATAATCCCATAGCAAATTGCTTGAATGCGGATCTGCTTGATCGTATTTTTGAGATTTCCACCAGTCAATTGGTACAGTAAGGGTATAATAGACATTTGCATAAATTAACGACGGATTAAGTAAGATAGAACAAAGCCAATGCCGGCTGCAACCAAAACGCTCTTGCTAGGATTTTTGCGTACACATCTGCTCAAATTATGTTCAAAATCGCTTAATACGTCTTTAGCTTGTGAGGCGATGTTTTCGCCATTGTCTTTTACTGAGGAGTAGAGTTTTGTTGCTTTGTTTTTGGCTTCACTTAATGTGTTTGAACCAAGATCACTTAGTGCTGAGGTTATATTTTCCATTTCACTGCGTAATTGCTTCAGTTGAGCATGCAGATCTTTTTCTGTTGATGTTGCTCTCTCATCTGCTGCTTTGTTGTTTGCCATAATGATTCTTCCTTCTTTTCTTGGGTTATTTTTGATTCATGGTGAAGGCTATCACCTGAGTCAAAGATTTGAACATTCGTTAGTGTTTAACGCCCCCAAATCATATTGGTTCCATGCTTAATACAATTTATAAGTGTATTTTTTGTAAATGTTATTTTTCTTCAAGAAGTCTTAGCGGTATAGGGCAGGTTACGCAAAAAACTTTAAAATAGGCCATTGCATGGACAAAATCTTTTTATGGTTCTTTTTTTCATGAGGTTTTGCAATAGTCTATGCTCCCTTTTGCGATTGAACTGTTAGATTTTATAAATAAACCTATGGTTGTGCATGCGAATCTGAGGAGGGTATGGGCTCTCTTTAAGAGAGATGCATGAGTGCGTGAGGGGGAAGTATGTATGAGATGGATATGTGTGTGTGAAGTATAGGGGATGTTAAGGCGTGAGGGTATGCGTGAGGGGGATGTGCATGAGGTATATGAGTGTATGGGTGGGGTTTTGGTTTGAGAGGGTGGGGATAGGAGGGCAGACTTGGGAAGAGGAGTGATATGTGGGGGAGAGAGGTGTTTGGGAAAGGGGGGGTGAGAGCGAGGAGGTTCGCGGTGTTGTGTGGGTGAATGATTAGGTTTTGTGAGAAAAAGTGACGGCACTTTTTATTATAACTAGACTTGATTTGTCTTCTTTTATTTTTTATAACTTGTTTTCTAAAGGAGGGGTGGGGTTATTTTGGAGATTTATGAGAAACAATGGGATCTGAAACAGGGGCTTTAGGTAAGAGTTTTACTTTATTTTCGGTAGGTAATTTTTCTCCTTTTTCGATGTTTATGGCTGCCGATAGGGTTGTGCAAGCTGTGATCATTATATTGATACTTGCTTCTCTTGTATCTTGGACAATTGCTCTGGCTAAAATTGTTGAAATAACGTGGGCAAAGCGCAAAGCACATCGTGCATTGCAGTTTGTTCTAAATGCTCAAACTTTCACGCATTTGACCTCTGATTTCAAAAATCAGCAAGAAGCGAATTTAGTCTTTCCGGGGGCAGGTGCAGTCTTTTTGGAAGAAACGCTCAAAGAGGTGGATCTTTCTACTCAGCAGGTGGTCTTCATCAAGTTTCAAGGTACCAGAGAGCGTAAAGATGACGATAGTGCTTTGTGTGCTTTCAATGCGGGGGTAAAAGAGCGGGTACATTTGCTTTTAGCACGGTGTGTTTTGGCTGCTACAAGGCGCATGGCTTGTGGGAGTGCCATTCTTGCAACCATTGGTGCTGTTGCGCCTTTTGTTGGGCTTTTTGCAACCGTGTGGGGGATTATGAATGCTTTTATTGGAATTGCTCAAACTCAGACAACACGCTTGGATGTTGTGGCGCCCGGAATTGCTGAAGCTTTGCTTGCAACGGCTGTGGGGCTTTTTGTCGCTATTCCTGCTGTTGTTATGTATAATGGTTTAACGCGTGCTCTTAATGGATATCGAAATGATTTAGGAGATATTGCTGCTGCTATTGAAAGGCTTTTAAGCCGTGAACTCGACCAACAAAGACAGCAAAAAAGCCGCAAACAATGAAAACAGACTACCATAATGAATATGAGGGCGATGATTTTCAGGTCCAAAGTGAGATCAATGTAACGCCTTTTATCGATGTTGTTTTGGTGCTTCTTATTGTGTTTATGGTGGCTGCACCTTTGGCAACATCTGTTATTTCTGTTCAGTTGCCTTCTGTAACAACAACGCCTGTTTCTCAGCCCGATAAGCCTCTTTATATTACCTTACAAAAGGATCATTCTTTTTATATTGGTGACACTCTTGTGGAGGAGGGAGAATTTATTGAGGTCTTGTCTGAAGAAACTCGAGAAAATTTGGAAACAAAGATTTTGATTAAAGCAGATGAAGAAATGGACTATGGCCGTGTTGTTAATGTGCTGGATCAGTTGCAAGCAGCTGGATATACCAAAATTGGTCTTGTGGGAATGCACAAAACTTTAAACCATAGTGAGAGGGGAAATGGTAAAGGGGGAAACAGGGGTGACAAGGAAAACAATGGTGATGGCAGAGATAAGGGTGAGGGAGATAATAATGGTAAGGGGGATGGTAATGGGAGAAGCAATCGTGAAGAGGGAAATGGAGGAAATGGGAACAATAATGGCAAGGGGGATGGTAACAGTGAGTGGAGATAACAGGGGGAACAAAGAGCCCACAGCTGATATCACATTTTCTCACGAGTAAGATTTTTTTATGAGTCTGAAAAGAGAAGAGCTTTTCTCTTGAAAATAATGGGCAAGGTGCTTTTTCAGATAAAAGAGCTTCAGTTTTCCAGAAGTGGAGAGGGGTTAGTTTGTGTTGCTCTTGCGTGGTGATGGGAGAGGAAGCATTCTCTTATAAAAAGCGCTAAAAGCTTGCGTTTAATGCAGGGAAATAGGTTTTTTAAAGCGCCAGAAGCCCCGGCGCGCCTTATAGAGGTGCGGGGGAAGAGAGTGGATATTAGGGCAGAAGGATTAATTGTGCCCTGTTGAGCCAAAGCCGCCTGTTCCACGCTCTTGAGTGTGGTTTGTTTCATGCGCTTTACATGAGGTGTTTTTTTGATTTGGCTCGATAACACGAATATCAACTTGAGTGACAGGTGCGATGACTGTTTGTGCAATGCGCATTCCACGTTGAATGGGGAAATCTTCTTGCCCTAAATTGATGAGAAGCACTTTCACTTCACCGCGGTAGTCACTATCAATCGTTCCGGGGGTATTTAAGCATGTGATGCCATGTTTTAAAGCCAAGCCAGAACGTGGACGTATTTGTGCTTCATAGCCAGGTGAGAGGTGAAAAATTAAACCTGTAGGGATGAGAGCACGTTGTCCGGGGGCTAAAACGATTGTTTCATTTTCTGCCAATGCTGCACGCAAATCAAGACCAGCAGAACCGGCTGTGGCATATTGAGGAAGATCTAAATTTTGCCCGTGGGCAAGGCGTTCTACCGAAAGGGTAAGTTTTTGTGAAGGGGTGGAGGAAAAATCACAAGAAGAGGCGCTCTTTTGGCTGTGTGCATGAGCATTGGAGGAAGGGTCAGACGAAGTAGAGGAGGGATGAGACATAACGTGAAGTTTCCAAAATATAAACGATAGCAACTCACTTTAACAAAAGCTTTCAAGCAAAACAAGCCGGTAAAGATTTGCCCGAGAAGAGGCTTATTGATGGAGGTTTGTCTGGATGGTTGTCGGCGGTGGGGGTGCTGATAATGGCTTACTGATGAAGGCAGCTGATGAGGGGTTACTGATAAGGGCTTATTGAGGGAGGTTTGTCGGTGGGATATAAGGATTATAAGGGGGTGAAAAACCGTAAGAAGAGGTGCGTTTTGGATGGAATTAGGTGCTCCTTTTGGTTGTTTGAGGAGTATTAGGAGAAGCACGGGATAAGGTGAGAGAGGGGGATGAGGCGGCGAGGTGGAGAGGGAGGTAGAAGGGGATGAGATGGGAGAAGTGTGAGGCGAGGTGGGAGAGAATAAGAGAGAGGGGAAGGAGATGGAGGAGGTGAGGGGTTGTCGATGAAGGGTTACTGAGGGAGGTTTGTCGGTGGGATATAAGGAGCATGACATGAGAGAGGGGAAAAAAGTCACAAGGAGTGGTACTCTTTTGGCTGTTTGAGGAGTATTGGGAGAAGCGCGGGATAAGGTGGGAGAAGTGTGAAATGAGGCGGTGAGGAGAATGAGGTGGTGAGGTAGAGGGGGATGAGATGGGAGAAGTGTGAGGCGAGGTGAGGGGTTTCTGAAGGGCTTATTGAGGGAGGTTGTCGGTGAGGCACAAGGGGCATAAGGGGGATGAAAAAATCACAAAAAGAGGTGCTCCTTTTGGTTGTTTGAGGAGTATTAGGAGAAGCACGGGATAAGGTGGGAGAAGTGTGAAATGAGGCGGTGAGGTCGAGAGGGAGGTGGGGGAAGAGGGATGAGGTGAGAAATGGGGTGAAGAAGTGTGAGGTGGGAGAAGTGTGAAATGAGGTGGTGAGGTCGAGAGGGAGGTTGAAGAAGGTGAAGGGGGATGAGATGGTTGGATGGGGTGAGAAGAGGGATCAAGCGTTTTTGTTTATATACTGCCAATCAAAATGCCTGTTGCAAGGACTAAGGCTCCACCCACGATGACTTGGAAAGAAGCGCGCCAGAAAGGTGTGGCCATAAATTTATTTTGAATCCAGACAATAGCCCAGAGTTCAAAGAATACGATAAGGCAAGCAAGGGCTGTTGCAAGATAAAAGTTGTCAATGAGATAAGGAAGAGCATGGCCTAGCCCCCCAAGCATTGTCATGACGCCGTTGGCAATGCCTCTTTTAAGTGGAGAGCCACGCCCCGATAATTTTCCATCATCATGGGCTGCTTCGGTAAAGCCCATTGAAAGACCTGCACCAATTGCAGCAGAAAAACCTATCAAAAAAGTTTGATAGGTATCACCTGTTGCAAAGGCTGCTGCAAAAGTGGGGGCAAGAGTTGAGACAGATCCATCCATTAAGCCTGCAAGGCCGGGTTGAATCCACGTTAAAAGTGTTTGTTTATATGCTTGCGTTTGTGATGGGGTGGGTTGATTTTCTTCTTGTGCTGTTTGAAAATTTGTTTCATTGCGGGAAATGTCTGAAAGAGCAGGCTCGTTGGATGAGGGGGCTGAGGTTGGTGCAGGAATATTGCAAGCTGTGCGTAGAGATTCTTGAAAATGCTCAAGCTCTTTGGTGCCCATTTTAGCAAAGATTGCCGTTTGCTCTGGACAATGCTCTTGTAAAGCTTTGGCATATTTTAAATAAAGAGCTGCTTGTTCTTCTTGTAATTGGAGAGCATAAGTGACCATCTCTTGGCATAAAGGGGGCTTAAAAGTGTTATGATGTGAAGAGGGGGAGGAGGACTTTGACATTGTTGCTCTCATTATTAGAATAATTCTAAAATGTAGAGGGCATCAAACGAAAGTCAATTTTGGATATCGTTGAATATTAAAATTCAATCTTGAGTATACAGTTAAGCTTGGATGTAAAGTCAATTTTGAATGTAGGGTCAATTTGGTGTAGGGTGCTTTAAAGTTTAGCTGCGCTGTAGGGGGTGCGTAAGGGGCGGGTTGTGTTGTAAGAATGTAGCTTGGGTTGTGGGTGGTGTGATTTGTGTTGGAGGAATGTTGTAGGATGAGGGATGCGCTTAAAGGGGTGCGGGTGGTATATGATGGCGCTGTGTTGGAGGGGGTATGTGGCTTATGTTGTCGGGTAGAGGTGTGGCTTTACGTTTTTTTTGCTCTGAGGTATTTATTTTCATCATCATCTGAGAGGAGCCCTTTGGATGCTACATACAGACTGATGAGCATGTACAACAAACTGGCAAGGGCATTCCACCCGGCAAATGATAGAAAAAGAAAGCGCACTGGTGCTTGAGCACAAGAGGGGGATGCTGGGGGCTTTTCAAGTGACGTAAAAAGTTGGTTTACATCTGTTGTGAGTGTTGTTGTGTTTAGGCTGCATTGGGCTGGTGCTGGCCAAAAGTGATATTCAACACCGGCATGATAAATTGCAAGCCCAAGACTTGTTGCCATGAGCACAAAAACGCATATAAATAAAAACCGTACCAAAGGGGACAAGCAAGAAACCCATGCCAAAAGGCCTGCTAAGACTAAAAGCGGGAGGGCACTGTAATAGGGAAGGCGCTCAAGCAAACATAAGTGGCATGGAAGATAACCACCGATAATTTCAAAGCCTAGTGCGATGGCCAGTGTGGCGGCAAGGCAAAGGGTTAGAAAAAAGGCCCACAAACTTTGCTCTTTATTGCTTTGTTTGCGGTAAAGATGTTTCTTTATAAAGCATTGGCAAGATAAAGAGGTACTCATTTAACATATTCTCTCAAGTGAACGAGGAATGATTTTAAAAAGCAGAGTATAGTTTATAGACTAATAGGTTATAGGCTAACAAGAGAAGAATCAAACCAATGGGCAAAAACCATGTAAAGTGACGAGAGAATAAATCGATTGCTTTTTGACCAAAGCGTCGAATAAACCAGGCAAAAAGATAAAAACGAGCCCCACGTGCTAAGAGGCAGATAACAATAAAAAGTGGGAGGGGTACACCCATAGCCCCTGATAGAAGTGTGACAAGCTTGATGGGTGGAAAATGGAAAAGCCCTGATGTGATCAGTAAAATTATGAGAAATTTTAATGTTGCACCATTTTGAAATGTCTGAAAACTCTCATATTTACCATAGAATTCTAAGATTGGTTTGGCGATGGTATCATAAGCATAAAAACCTATAACCCAGCCAAAAGCCCCCCCTAAGGTAGAGCACAGTGTGCCAATTAACGCATAGCGATAGGCTTTTTGTGGGCGAACAAGTGTCATTGGAATGCACAAGACATCAGCTGGAATCGGAAAAAAGGAACTTTCAAAAAAAGCAATTATCCCAAGCCAATGTGGTGCAGTGCGACGCTGTGCTAATGATACGACCCATGCTTTTAATTTGTTTAACATCATAGTTTTAAAGCCCCAATAATTTCCCCTATAGTTTTCATATACATACTTTCAAATAAACCAGATTAATTCAATGGGTTAAAAATGATGCATAGAGTTAAAAAAACAAAAGTCCAGTTAAAAAATGCAAGTCCAGTGTTGACGAATCTCTACTTCTTCATATAGTGCAAGAAAAAAGGGCACAAGCTTCCCTTATGTCTTGATAAAGCTACAGTGTGATAAAAGCTGCAGTGTGCGGGTGTGGTGGAACTGGTAGACGCGCCAGACTCAAAATCTGGTTCCGAGAGGAGTGTCGGTTCGAGTCCGACCACCCGCACCATAGACAAATTTCTTCCAGATGTGGATGTTTATTAGGAAAGATCCAAGGGCGTGAGTTTGCTTGGAAGCATTGATGGCGTGTACTGTTTTTTCAATTTAGGTGAAGTGAGGTTGGTTGGTTGGGATTTTACCCCCTTGGTTAAGTGGGGGTACTGTTTTTTGAAGTGGTGGGGGAGTTTTTATGCGTTATTTTAAGTTTTTGCATAACCCCAGTGGGTTGCCATCAGGTCTAGGCAATCGCGTAAATGATCAGCAAGAGAATTTTGCCTGCGTTTTAAAGGGCTTAAATCTTTGATTGATTGGTTATAGCCGATTACTTGCTCAACAAGTTGATAGCCAAGAATACCCAGTTGAATCTTAATCGTTTGTAATTGATCTGTTGCTTCCATTTGGCGTTCAAGGGTATCTGTATAATAATGGCCGCCATCGACTTTTTGACGGGTGTAATCGATGCCCATGTGTGTGTTACCTTGTTGTATGTGCCAATAATAATAAAAACGTTCTGCTGCTTTATATTGTGCTTTGCTGATATGTCCTTTTGCATATAAAAGAGCAATGGGGCGGCTGTGAGCATCAGCAACTGCAATGATAGTGCGTGGGTTGCTGGGGTTTTCTTTATGGGTGGGTTGAAAATAAGGATTGCTTGTTTCGATAAGCATTTCTTCTGTTTTTAAGTGGCCAATGCGCTGATGTTTTGTATATGGGTGTGCGTAATTTACAGTGTTCTTTTTAAGTGCATCGGTATTTTTATCGTGATGATATTTCATTACTTTCCTCCTTTAATGAAAAATGTGTCAGAAGATTTTCAAATGAAAATGAAAGGGGTTAAATGAGAATGGGTGGGAGGGCTTTTAAAGTGGAGAGGGTCTTTAAAGTGGGAGGGGTCTTTAAATAAGAATGGGGGTTTTAAGAAAATGGGAAGGGATGAGTGAACATAAGAGGGTGGTCAGTAAAAATAATAAGGGTTAAATGAAAATGAGGGGGTTAAAGGAGAATGATGAAGATGGGTGAAAACGGGGGAAATGAATAAGACTGAGGGAAAATGAGTAAAGAATGATGGAGGATGAATGAAAACAGGATTTAAGTGAGAAAGAATTACTAAAGCAATGTGTATCAACATAGATTTTACCGTGTGAGTGTTTTTTACGTTGTGGAGTGTTTTTAAGGACGGGAGAGTATTCTTTAGGGTATGGTTTTGTTTGTGTATGGTTTTGTTTTTAAGAGGTGATCTATTTTAAAGGTGTGGCGTGTGTTGGGTAGGGTTACTTTAAGGGGTGAGGCAAGGTTGCATTGTTGGGCAGGTTTGTAAGAGAGAAGAGGTTGTATGTTCCTTTTGGGATTGTGAGGGTTGTGTGTTTGTGTGCTCTTGGGGATGAGGTTATGAGGGGGGATGAAGTTGCGAGGGGGAGTGGGGCTGTGAGGGGGATGAGGTGGTGAATTCAAAATAACGGCGTGGTTCTTGGTGGGGTGTTGAAGAACAACGGTAGCGATAGGTTTTGGGGTCAAACCAAAGGCCAATTTTTCCTTCAAAATCGCCGGAACGTTGTTTGGCGATGTTCATAATTACCCCGGGGCGGGCTGCTAATTCAGCTTTTTCTGTTGCACGTTGGGCTGCAAGAATTTTATCCTCTAAAGAGCGATTGCGCCAGATTGTGATGATATTAAATGCATTGGCTCCAATTTCTGAGGCTCCTTTTATATCTTCAGTGCCAGGAATATCTTTCTCTATACCACTTTTGCGTGTATGGGCGACAAGGTGAACGTGCACGGCATTTAAAATTGCCCAGTCAACAATTTTATAGACTGCTTGTTCTTGCCCTGTATAGTCATCTGCAGCGATGCCAAGCCGCATTAAGCTGTCGATAATAAATTGATCACAGCCATATTTTGCACGGCAATAGTCAAAGACATCAAGCAGGGTTTGAATATCTGATTTGCCTACGTGCTCGTACAAAATGAGACCGTCGTCTAGAAAATGCAGAATCTGTTCGATCATGGTTTTTGTTGGTTGGTTATCTCCCCCTGTTTGTCTGATTAGACGGCGAAGCGATTGTTCCCCCTTCATTTCGAGTGAGGCTAGACAAAGACGGCTTTTTTGTGCAATCCAATGGACAATACAGTCTGATAACAATTGGCTTTTACCGGCACCGCTTGCACCACTCCAGAGGGTTAATTCTGCTGGGCGAAAATACAATTTTCCATTTAATTTTGGATAAGGAACCGTATAACCAAGGTGCTGTTTGGGAGTGGGCCAAAACAGCTCTATCACTTGGTTGCGATAATCAGATGCACGCTTTAACCCCTTTGGTGCAAAGCTTTGGGCTTTTGAAAAAGCGGCTTTTATAGTTGAAGTCTCAATGCCTGCTTTTAAACAGTCATTGGCATCTTTACAGGGCAAGTGGACACGATAACACCGGTGTCGACCAAGTCTGTGAGCAATTTCAAGGGCAGCTTCTTCGCCTGGTTTGTCCATGTCTGTTGCTAAGAAGATTTTCTCAAAAATTTCTAAATGATCAAATTCATTTTCAATCCAAGCTTGTTTGCCCCCCTTGCCCCCTCCAAAGGGGACTGATAAGGCTGGGTACCCATAGGCTGCTAACGAAAGCGCATCAATTTCTCCTTCGGTGATAACAAGGGTGCGTTGCGTTGGGGAGATGGCCTGCCATCCAAATAAAATTGGTTCACAATGAGAAGCTGTGGGTTTTGCTTTTGCACCTTCTTGTGTAGGACGTGTTTTTACCAATGCAAGCGTACCATCGGGTTTATAAAATGGAAAAATGATCTGGTTTCCATCTTCTTGGATGCGATAACGTTCTAGGATATCTAAGGGGATATGCCGTTTTGTGTGTAAATAATTTTTCACCTCATGGCGGGGTTTACTCCCTTTTGGAACAGGGGGAAGGCGATAGGGATGACGCGGGGCCATAAAGGGTTTTGGGCGCGAAAGATTTAAGTAAGAACGGGCTTCATCCAATGCTTGAGAAAGGCTGATCCCTTTAACTGCACACCACAGGTCTAAAAGGTCGCCGCCGCTTCCTTCTGCAAAATCATACCACAAACCTGCTTTGCTGCCCTTTAAACAAAGCGATAAGCTTTGACCTGGTTCACCTTGTGTGCTGCCCACGCTCCAGTCATTACCGCGTTTTTTTCCTTGTGGAAGAAGCATTTGTGCGACTGATTCTGCTTGAGATGCAAGCTTTTGTTTGATTTCAAAAATCGTGCTCATGTTCCCCTGCTTGTAGTAGTCTATATCGTGTTTATGTTGTGGTTTTTTGTGCTTAAAGTGCGCCTGTGTCGTATTTGTATGGCGCTTATATTGGTTTAAATTGCGCTTGAAGTTATATTTGCAGTGGTTTGCTGGTGTTGCTGGTTGTATTGATTTGGTTTTTTGTTACTTTGCTTGATAATTGATAAGGTTGCGATAAAGGGCATCTTCTTGAGTGCTGTGGGGCACTGTGTGTGAACCAGATGATAAAGCGAAAAGCTTTTCTTGGTTTTCTCTTAATCGCTCGATTTCACGCCGATACCAATTGCGCCATGTGGCTGACCAGTCGACCTTTAGGGCGTGTTTGCCGCTTTTAGCATGCCAATAGTCGCGAAATTTCTTTTCTTGCCAGCGGGCTTGTTCTTCGCTCAAACCTTCTAAGATTGCTGCGTGAATGTCACCCACCCAGTTGGCAGGAAGGCGGTGGCCTTTCAGGCTTTTTGTGATGGAAGGATGCGCGCTGGAGTGGGAGGTTGTTTCAGGGTATGTGGTGGCAAGGTCTGGTGCGAGGAGCTCGGTGGATGAGTATTCGGTAGATAGGTGGGTGGTAGATGATGAATGGGTGGTGGAAGGATGTGCGCTGGAGTGGGGGGTTGTTTCAGGATATGTGGTGGCAAGGTCTGGTGCGAGGAGCTCGGTGGGTGAGTGCTCGGTGGATGAGTATTCGGTAGATAGGTGGGTGGGTGGGCATGAAGCGATCTGCTCGGTGGGGTGCTCAGTGTGGTGCTTAGTAAATGATGATGAGGTGGATGATGAATGGGTGGTGAAAGAATGCGCGTTGGAGGGGGGGTGTGTGGGAAGATGTTTGTTGGAGTGGGGGTTGGTATCAGAACAGACATCCTTCTTTTGCGAAACACCGTTAGGTGTTTCTTTTTCTTCCTTCTGAGCTTTTGAGTTAAGTTCATCATCTGTAGGGCATGTGTTGAGCAGATGTTGAATTTTTGCATTGATTTTTTTACGTTTTTGTGCCGAAGAACGACCCGCAGAGGATTTTTGTTCAAGCAATTGTGTACGCTCACGAAACACATTTTCGCATCGCTTATTCCATAATCCACAGGTTAAATTTAAAATCTTTCCTTCTGTAATCAACATTTCTAAAACACTGATAAAAGTTCGCTTATCACAACCACAAAGGCGTGCTAAACGTTCTTCTGATAAATCTAAAGGACGGCCCCTTGCATAAATTTCATTAAGAAGAATTGTATAAATTCCAATTTCGTGCGCACGCATTCCACGTACCCCACCTAAAAAGTCATTTTGATACCAGCAAACATAGGGAAGTGTTGACGATTCATAATTAGGAAATTCAGATTGTTCAGCTTGTTTCATAGGAGTGTCAGCTTTCTTTGAATGTATCAGCTTTCTTAATGGGGGATAAGCTTTCTTAAGGTTTTGATTGATGCGGCTTTTTGTGACAGAAAAAAACTAAAAATAGCCTTTTACTTCCTCCTTAATGCGTGCAATCAAAATTTACGATTTCGTAAAATGTTTCTGATTTGTTTTGGTTTTGTTTCATTTTGTTCTATTATTTGTTAGAGTATTGTATTTGTTTTTGTATTTCTCTTAAATCATCTGAAAGTCAGTCGTATTTACTAGAAGGGGTGGAGTTTGCAATTTGAGGTTGCATAAACTGTAAAGGATAAATAATACATACAAAAGACACACAGGCTGTGGAGGTGGTCTGTTTGTATCTTTTGGGGTGTTTCATTGTTTTTTGATAAAATGTAGAATTCACTCCCTAAAATAAAATTTATTTATAATTTTATATCCTCTTTAAAGGATATTGCAAGTCAATTTTATGAAAGACTATGTATTTTATTGAAGACAGCTAAGGGTGAGACTTATGAGTATTGATGGTTGGCGTCACAGATTAAATGAAGCGCTTATAAAAAGTGGACGGTCAAAGCGCTCTATTTCCCTTGCGGCAGGCAAAGGAGCTGGTTATCTTCATTCTATTCTTTCTGAAGGCAAAGACCCCACGATTGAATCGCTTTCGGATGTGTGTCAGACAATTAATGTGAGTATGAGTTATATTCTCTATGGAGAAAATCCTGCTCCTGAAGATCGGGAATTTATTGATCTTCTGGCAAAGATTTCTCCTGAAGAACGACAGGCAATTTTAACTCTCTTGCGCAGGCCAACTGACGAAGTAAAACCATAACAGCTCTTTGACTTTCAGGCTCAAGATTTCCCCAATACTGTATCAATTTTAAATCACTCATTTCAGCTCTCCCAATCTGTTTGTGTCTATTGCCCCATCTGTTGTACCTATTTATTTGTGCCCTTTTGTTTATTTTTGTGTCAATTTAGAACAAATAGAGAACAACATAAAAATGCGATAGAAAATTAGTCAATTTTTACGTGCTGTTAGAATGTTCGTAAAAGTTAAAAATATATCTTTTGTTAAGGATAAAACAATTGACATCTCTCCCATAGAGGAGATAAGACTAACGCTATATTTGACTATGTCAAGATAGAGTTTAGCTTTATCAACTGTCCTGAGGGAGAAATTTATGAAAGACATTCCATTCGTTAAAGAGGATGAAATCCTCATCATTCTTGGTGAGGATTCAGATGATGATGTTTACATTGGGCCTATTGATTGTCTTGAGGACATTTTGGATCTTATGGAGCAATGCGATGCTGTTCAAAGGCTTTTACGGCTTGATTTAAGGACTCTCCATGCTGATGATGTGAGTGAACAAGTTGCTGAGATATATATGAAATGCCATGATTTTGATGAACAAGAGGGTTATTTTCACCCCTTTATTCTCGAGAGTGATGTGTATCATGAGTATTTAGAGGACAAGGCTACTCGTGTGTATCAAGATAATGTTTATGGGTCTTATGAAAAACAGCATCGTTTGCGCCCGTGTGATGTTTTGGATCGTTATTGGAGGTAAATGATTATGGCAAATTATCTTCAAACAATTTATCACGGGGTTCCCCTTTATTATGCTGGAACTCTTCGCAACACGATTAGGCTTGAACCACAAAAACACAAGGCAGTTCCTTTTATTTCACGAAAGGTTGCTCAGCGTGTTGCTTATAATTTGAGCTGCAGGTCACCCGAGAATGATTTTTATGTAGTGCCATAGGTTGATTGCTTTGCCCCCTCTTTAAGAGAGATTTTGTCTTGGAGAGGGGACCTTTTCTTGTAGGGGTTTTTCCTTGTGTGGGGGATGAGGGGTGTGCCCTCTTCGAGGGGGTTTTTAAAGAGCGTGTGGTGCGGGGGATAAGGCTGGTGTGAATGGGAAGAGACATGCAGATTTCAGATTATGTTGATAGAGGAGGGTGGCGTTTGAGGGTGAAGTTTGTGAGGAGCGTTGGTTGGAGAGGAGGATAGGCTGGAAGAAGATGAGAGCCAGATCGGTCGGTGTTGGTGGTGGGGCAGTTATTTGCGGTGTACTGGTGGGAGGGATGGCAAGGTTTGATGGTGGCTGTGAGGAGATAGCCGGAGTGTTAATGTGAGAAGAGGGTTTAAGAGATTGGGAGGTTGCATGATTTTGAAAGAAGGGGGTGAGGGACTTTGTGGGTGCGCTTGAGATGGCCTCTCTTCGAGGGGGTTTTTAAAGAGCATGTGGTGGGGGATGAGGTTGGTGCGCGTGGGAAGAGACATGCAGATTTCAGATTATGTTGATAGAGGAGGGTGGCGTTTGGGGGTGAAGTTTGTGAGGAGCGTTGGTTGGAGAGGGAGGGGATTGATTTCAGGAGTCTGCATGAGTTTGAGAAAGTCGCATAAGAGGTGCAGTAAGAGGTGCGTAAGAGAGTGTGAGAGGCTGTGTTTGTGATGGAGTGTGGAGGGTGTAGGTTGAACTGTGCCGGTGGGAATGAGTTTTAATGGTGGTGGTGGGAGAGAGTTTGGGAAATTAGGGTTGTTTGGGAAAAGAGATTGGGCGCTTGCGGGGGCGTTGGTGGAAGGCAGGTTTAGGAGATTTAGTGTAAGAGGTGATGTCTGGCAAGAGCGTGGAGAAGTAGATTGCTTGTATTGATGGAGGAGAGGTTGGGGAAGCGCAGATCGAGCTGTGTCGGAAGAGGATGAGGTTGTTTGAGGTATGCCGGTGGGAGAGGATGGGTGAGGGTTGATAGTGGCTGTGGGAAATGGCTAGGAATTAATGTGAGGAGAGGGTTTAAGAGATGGAGAGGTTGCCAGAGAGAAAAGCCGGGGGCTTGAGGGTGCTGCTTGAGAGGGGGTTGTGCCTGGCAAGAGTGTAGAGGGAGAGACAGATTGTGTTGGTGAGAGAAGGATAGTGTTTGAGGGTGAGGGCCCTGTGCGCGTTGGTAGAGGAAATAAAGAAGAGGAGATGAAGAGACAATGCCAATTATTATTGATTGTGTTCAAGGAACGGATGAATGGCGTCAAGCACGTAATGGTTTGATTACAGCTTCTTTGTTTGAGATGGTTATGGCGCGCAAAAAAGATGGGCAAAAGACACAGAAATATCATTGTGTGATGATGAAACTTGCTGGAGAAAGAATCACAGGGAAATCTGTAGAAGAGGGGACAACACTATCTATGCGACGTGGTACACAGTTGGAGCCAAATGCGCGCCAGCTATATGGGGTGTTTACGCAGACAGAGCCTGAATGTATTGGTTTTGTTTTAGCTGATGATCGCAAAAAAGGTTTTTCGCCCGATGCTTTTATTGGGGCAAGTGGTCTGTTGGAAATTAAAACGAAAAAACCTGAAATTTTGATCCCTCATTTTTATCAAAATACGTTTCCTGTTGAGCATAAGGCACAATGCCAGGGAGGGTTATGGATTGCTCAACGTGAATGGGTGGATTTAATGCTTTATTGGCCCGATATGCCACCTTTAATTAAACGTGCTTATCGCGATGAACCTTATATTCGTAGGCTTGAAGCTGAAATTAACCGTTTTAATGATGCTTTGGAAAATATGGTGCATAAAATTCAACAAGCTGACAGAGGATTATTCACAATACGGCGAGGAAACGGATCTGGAGAGATGCGTTAAAAGATGGATTTGGAAAGGTTTAGCTGTGTGGGTAGTGGGGGGGGTGAGTGGGAAGATTGGCTCCTTTTCGAGAGGGGGGGATTTTCTTTGGAAAGGGGCTTTCTTGTGGGGGATTTAGGGTGCGCTTGAGAAGGGTTATGTCTGACAAGATATGGAAAGGAGGGGTGCGAGGCTTGGTGTGAGGGGGAGAAGAGGCTGAGAGGGTGAAAGATTGGGCTGTGCCGGTGGTGAGGTGAGGCGGTTTCTTGAAGGTGTGCCGAGGAGGAGAGGATTGGGGAGGTGAGGTTTGATGGTGGCTGTGGGAGATGGTTGGGGATTTAGTATGAGAGGTTGGGTTGTGGGATTGGGAGGGGGGGTTTGAGGAGAAGAAGCCGGGGGGGGGTGAGAGGATGAGTGTTGGATGGCGCGTTTGAGGGTGATGATTGGGTGTACTGGGGGGATGTTTAAAAGAATGAGGAAAGAGGGTGCAAGGTTTGGTGTGAGGGGGAGAAGAGGCTGAAGGGGTGGAAGATTGGGTTGTGCCGATGGTGAGGTGAGACGGTTTCTTGAAGGTGTGCCGAGGAGGAGAGGATTGGGGAGGTGAGGTTTGATGGTGGCTGTGGGAGATGGTTGGGGATTTAGTATGAGAGGTTGGGTTGTGGGATTGGGAGGGGGTGTTTGAGGAGAAGAAGCCGGGGGGGGGTGAGAGGATGAGTGTTGGATGGCGCGTTTGAGGGTGATGATTGGGTGTACTGGGGGGATGTTTAAAAGAATGAGGAAAGAGGGTGCAAGGTTTGGTGTGAGGGGGAGAAGAGGCTGAAGGGGTGGAAGATTGGGTTGTGCCGATGGTGAGGTGAGACGGTTTCTTGAAGGTGTGCTGAGGAGGAGAGGATTGGGGAGGTGAGGTTTGATGGTGGCTGTGGGAGATGGTTGGGGATTTAGTGTGAGAGGTTGGGTTGTGGGATTGGGAGGGGGTATTTGAGGAGAAAAGACCGTTGGAATGGTGCTGCGAGAGAGGATTGAACTCTCGACCTCTCCCTTACCAAGGGAGTGCTCTACCACTGAGCTACCGCAGCACGTCTCACTCTTTGCGGTGCCTTGTGCCATATTGTTATAAAATAGGCAAGAGAGCATTTATCTCTTCTTGCAAGAAAACGCTTCTTATGGCATGACGTAGACGTTTTTTAAAAGAAATTCTTGACTTAAAATATGTTATTTTTCCAAAAGGTTATAAAAGCAAAAAGCTTGTGAAAGCAAAGGGCTATAAGAGTTATTGCAAGGGTTATAAAAGTTATTGCTATGACACATCAAAACCAGAATACACAAACAAAAGATGCCCAAAATGATAAGAAAAAACAACGTGAGCAAAGGCTGACAAAGCAATTGCGCGAAAATCTGAAACGGCGAAAAGAACAAAGTCGAAAACGCTCACAAGACTTACAAATTCGCAAGAAGAGTGCACAAAAGAATTTTCAGTTTGCGAAAAAGAACGCGTGATTTAAAAATGTGACGTCATTCTTTATACCCGTGTGGTTTTAATGAGTGAGTGTTAAACCATGGCAAAGAATCACTGCCCCAAAAATGACATTATTGTGAAAAGAGATCTCAAAAGATAGAATATAGAATAAGGTATAATAAAGTAGAGTAGATAATAAGGTAGAGTAAGATAACAATAGGATAGAGTACAAATACGATGGATTCGATTAAAATTATTGGAGGAAATACACTCCAGGGGGTTATTCCTATTTCAGGCGCTAAAAATGCTGCTTTGCCTTTGATGATTGCGGCATTGCTTACTGAGGAAACATTGATTTTAGATAATATTCCTCATTTGAGTGATGTTGAGCTTTTGATCCGAATTTTGAATAATCATGGCGTTGGTTATGCTGTTGAAGGACGCAAAGTTCATAAAGATTGCGCCGATTCAAGGACAATCCATTTTACTGCAAAAACAATCACATCAACGCATGCTCCTTATGAACTTGTGACAAAAATGCGTGCAAGCTTTTGGGTTATCGGGCCTTTACTTGCACGGTGTTGGGAAGCAAGTGTTTCATTGCCTGGGGGATGTGCTATTGGAACAAGGCCGGTTGATTTTATCCTCGATGGGCTCAAATGTTTAGGCGCACAGATCACCATTGAAAAGGGATATGTTCATGCCACAGCACCCCAAGGGTTAAAAGGGGCGCAGTATCAATTCCCTAAAATCACTGTTGGGGGAACGCATATTATGCTGATGGCTGCTACCCTGGCACAGGGCACAACTGTTCTTAAAAATGCGGCTTGTGAACCTGAAGTGACAAACCTTATTCAAGCACTCAAAGTGATGGGGGCTAATATCACCGGGGAAGGTACCTCAACCCTTACAATCCATGGGGTTGAAAAATTGCACGGTGCACGGGTTGGTGTGGTTGCTGATCGGATTGAGACAGGAACCTATGCAATGGCTGTGGCAATGACCGGTGGACAGGTGTTGTTGAAACATGCCAATCCTGATCATCTCATTGAAGTGCTTGAAGTTTTGCAAAAGGCGGGGCTCACTATTGAACACAAAACAGATGGTCTTGAAGTTACCCGCGATCATAAACAAACAAAAATTACGCCGGTTGATATTACAACCGGTCCTTTTCCTGCTTTCCCAACCGATCTTCAAGCACAATTTATGGCTTTGATGGTGTGTGCTCAAGGCTGTGCAAGGATTACTGAAACCGTTTTCGAAAATCGGTTCATGCATGTGCAAGAATTGGTGCGGTTGGGTGCGCAGATTACGCTTGATGGAAATACGGCCATTATTCATGGAACCGATTATTTGCAAGGAGCACAAGTGATGGCTACAGATCTACGTGCTTCTGTTTCTCTTGTTATTGCTGCACTGGCTGCACAAGGAGAGACAATTGTAGGTCGCGTTTATCATCTTGATCGTGGGTTTGAGCGGTTGGAAGAGAAATTGTCCAATTGTGGGGCCAATATTCAACGCATAACAGTTTGAAATATATCTTCTGGGGCTTTTCTTCCGAGGGGGTTTTCTTTGGTGGGGGCCCCTCTTCGAGGGATGTTTTTTAAAGAGCGTAAAGGGTAAGAAGGGTAAGGCGCGGGGCTCGTGCGAGTGGGAAGAAGTGCGGGATATGGGAGAGTGTTTTTTGAGGATGAATCTGAGGAGGGGCATGAGTTCTGGAGATTGCATGAGTTTGGGAGATAAGGGGTGAAGAGTTGTGTTGGAGAGAGTGAGGGGCATGTGGGGGCAAAGTTGGTTTTCTGGTGTGTGCGATGCTGGGGGAGAAGATAGGTGGTGGGGGGGAGATTGAAAGGGTGGGATGGCGTTTGAGGGGAAGTTTGGATTACTGGTGGGGATTTAGGAAAAGCGAAGGGGCATCAGGTTTATTGATGGAAGGAAGAGAAGATAAGGGCAAGGTTGAGCTGTGTCAGGGGTGAAGAGGGTGGATATACTGGTGGGGGAGTGAGGTGTGTTTGGGAGAAGGTCACCAGGGGGGTGGTGAGAGGAGAGAGTAAGGGGCACGTGGGGCAAAGTTGGTTTGCTGGTGTGTGCGGGCGTTGGGGGGAGAAAATAGGTGGGGGGATTGAAAGGGGTGAGTTGGGGGAAGTGTGGTTTTACAGCTGAAAATCATCGGGAAGAGCTTCCCAAAAGTCTGGAACTTCATTCTTTAAACGGGGGCCTAAACGTATGGCTGAAACATGTTGGGCAAGGCCTGTGCGATCTGAGAGTTCAACGGCAAATCCACAAAGTGTTACTGGGCCTTGTGCGGGTTCATAACGACCCCGTTTTTTCTTATAAAGGAAACGGTATAAAGGTTCTTCCTTATCCATACCAAGAGAGGAGTTGTAATTTCCGCACATTCCTGCGTCTGATAAATAAGCGCTGCCTCCTTCTAAAATCTGTGCATCCGCTGTGGGGATATGTGTATGGGTTCCTACGATAACGCTCACACGACCGTCAAGAAAATGGCCAAAACATTGCTTTTCACTTGTGGCTTCTGCATGAAAGTCGAAGATAATAGCGTCTGCCTGTTCACGCAAAGGGCAGGCGGAAACAATCTTTTCAGCTGCTTCAAATGGATCATCAGCAGTACACGGCATAAAGACGCTTCCCAAAACATTGGCGACAAGAACTTGTGCTCCGTTTTTTGCTGTTATGAAACAAGAACCTCTACCAGGGGTGCCTTCAACAAAATTGGCAGGACGTAAAAAACGTTCACTATAAGTGGCAAATTTCAAAGTTTCTTTGTGATGAAAAGCGTGATTTCCTGTGGTGACAACATCAACACCTGCTGCTAAGAGGTCTTGATACACATTTTGCGTGATGCCAAAGCCATGAGAAGCGTTTTCACCATTCACAACAACACAGTCAAGCTGCCAATGTTTAATGAGTTTGGGAAGTGCGTGACAAACAGTGGAGCAGCTTATTTCCCCCACAATGTCTCCTAAAAATAAAAATCGCATAAGCGTTTTAAGCATAATTTAGCGTTCTATAAAACCCTTTTCTGTGAAAATTTTCTGTAAAACAAGGTCATGCTTTCTTTCAGGGATAGACTCTACTTCCTGACACGAGAAGCTTAAGCCCCATAAATGTGCACGGTGCCCATGTTTTTGAAGATGCTCAATGGCGCGATCGTAGTAGCCTGCACCATAACCGAGGCGGTGGCACTGGTTGTCAAACGCGCAAAGTGGCACAATGATTATGGTGGGGGCGACGACTGCATTGTTTGCGCTGGGACCAAATGTGTTAAACCGCATTAGCTCTAGCTGTGTTGTTGATGCAAATGTTCGAAAAACCATTGTTGTTTCATCAATAATAGCGGGCAGTGCTATATGCCCCCCACGCGATGAAACAAAATCGAACAAAGGGCGTGGGTCTATTTCTGAGTGGATTGGCCAATAGCCGGCAAGAATTGTATGTGAAAAATCCTCAATCATTTGTTCAAGATAATGCGTGATGTGGGAACAGGCACGATGTGAAAAGGTGGTATGTTCATGTGCACAAAGGGCATTACGGTTTGATATGCCAAGAGCACGCAAACGTGATCGGTCAGACGAAATGGATTGCGAATATTGGGAGGTTGTGGACATTGTTTAGTTTGTTATCTCTTCAATCAATAGAAAGCAATCACATTTGAAAAATGTTTTGGGTGGGGACGAGCTGATTATTTCAATCAGTATAAAAGAAAGGGTGAGTAAAAGGAAGGTGTTACGAAGACGAGATGTATAAAAAGAAGAGCGGGTGTGGGTTCTTAAGGGTAGACTTGAGTGTGCTTGTTGAGGGGGGTGTAGTGTGCTTGTTTGAGGGGATGTTGGCTTAAACGTTAGGTGTGTGGGAAGTGTTGTGGGTGCGGGCGAGGCTGGTGCGAGCAAAAAGGGGTGAAGGGTTGTGGAGTAAGGCTGATGCGAGCGAGGGTGGGGAGGTTTTGGAAAAGAGAGCTTGGGGGAGTGTTTTGGGAGGAAAATAGGCTACGTTGGTGGAGGGTTGAGGGTAAGGCTGTGGGGAAGGGCCTATGGATGAGGAGTAGAAATAGAAGTGTACAGTGAATGCTGGGTGATGAGGGCTGGAGTTGTTGTTTTGTGGAAGAGTGTTGGGGAGAGGCGGGAGAGGGTTGGGGATGGGGGGAGGGAAAATGGTGAACCGCAACGACCGATGGAAAAGTTTGATTCCGAGGACCTAGGCTACTAGGTGGGTGCCGTGTGAAAAAGCCCACGAGCTTTCTCAGGGACAGCTCCCTTGGGAATCAATAAGGTCTCAGGAATATGTTATTTCCTATCGAGAAGCGCAGAACACCATCTTCCATTATAGGGTAGTTTAATGATTTCTACTAGACAAAAAAATTACTTTATGATTTTTTCAAATGACAAAAATTCAAATATTTTGATCGAAATTTTTGCTTAAAAGTGTGTCGATGCGGTTCTGGACTTGTTGCATTTGTGGATAAAATGTCAAAGCTGTTTCATAGGCTTTGATGGCAAGCTCTGGTCTTTCTGTTGCTTCCATGACGATTCCAAGCTCAAAAAACGCAATATAATTGCGAGGTTCAAGTTGAAGGGCATGATGAAGGTCTAGCATTGCTAGTTTAAAGTCGCTCAATTGAATGTGTATCCACGCACGCCTGTTCCAGGCTTCAGCATAGGTGGGGGAAAGTGCAATTGCTGTGTCAAGATAATCCAAAGCAAGGCCATAATTTTCTGCGTTAATGCCTTGTTCAGCCCATGTCATCAAAAGATCAATGGTTTCACTGCCAGATTGCGACCATAACCGTTGGATTTGCTGACTTATAGTTTTTGCTTCCTTTGCATTGGCGCAGTATTTTAATTCTTTCAGTAAGCGCACAAGCTCTTTTTCTTTACGCTGTTTAGTTTGATGAGCGTGGCCGTGGTATGGCGATTCTTGATCTTCTAAAAGAGTTGCGGCTGCATCTGGTTCATGAGGTGTTGTTGAAGGTTGATTTGGGATGAGATCATCCAATGGTAGGAGCGATTGTGGGGAAGGTTCTTCAAATGGTGAAGATGGGGAAGATGCAGCAGAAACAAGTGGAATAGGTGAAAATGAAGAAGGCGATAGTGAAGACGGTGGTGGTGAAAACACAGTGAGTAAAGATAGTGTGGGTAGAGGTGGAGTGGGTGAAGATGATAAGAGAGGGGACGCAGTGAGAGAAGAAGATGGGAGTGAAGTTATAAGTGGCAAGAAGGGTGAGGTTGTGGGTGAAGATGAGGCAGGAGTAGGTAAAGCAGGAATGGATGAGGCGAATACGAATGGAAGGATATATCCATTACCGTGGGAAAGCACAAAAAAAACGCTGACACAGACTAAAATAAATATCTGTTTTTTCAAAGTCCTGAAATACAGGGGAAAAAAATGTGTCATCAAAAAAGATATGTTGTAAGAAAAAGCTTTGAGAGCCTCAAAAAGCAAAGTGCCTGCAAAAACAGCAGGCTACACCATCATTAACCTTGACGCGCTCTAAACCGTGGGTTGGTTTTATTAAGGATGTAAATACGACCTTTGCGGCGCACCAACCGATTGTGGCGGTGACGTGTTTTGAGTGCTTTGAGCGAATTTTTAATTTTCATAATAATCACCGTTTATAACGCATACTCATAATATGATACCCTTTTGGTATCATCACATAGTTTCTTTCATCACCGCTTTAAAAAACACTGCGCTTCTCTCAAAGAGATAACACTATTCATCGCTAATGAATAAGAAGAAAGGTAAATTTTTAGCAGGGTGTCTTAGTTTTGTCAACTAAGCATTTGCTGTGGAATTAAGGAAAAAGGGGAGGATGTTGAGTGTATTGTTGAGCAGGGGAGGCTGGTGTGGGGTGTGAAGGCAAGGAGAGCTTGGGGACAAGTGAGGGAGGAGAGCTTGAGTGTGGGTGACAGGTGGGGTGTGCTGGTAGGGGAATTTGTGCTGGGGTAGTAAAGAGGGTGTGGGCTGCGGTGTGGTATGGGGGCAGGTTGTGGGGGTTATGTGGGTTAGTGTGAGTGGGAGGGATATTTAGGGAAGAGGGTGGGGAAAAGAGGGGGAAGTGGTGTGGGGGTGGAGAGGAGTGTTTGAGTGCGTTGGTGCGGAAGAATGGTGTGTGGGGAGGGGCTGTTAAAGGTGGTCAAGAGGCGAGAGGGTTTATGGATGGGAAGTGGGAGAAGCGTTGAGTGCACGGTGTGCTGGGTAATGGGAGGAGATAGGTTAGAAGGTAAGAGGAATGGGCTTGAGTAAAGGGGAATGCTTGGGAGGGTTGAGTGTGTGGGTGGAGAGGGGGAGTTTAGGAGAAATGGGGAAAGTAAACGAGCGTTGATGGGAACAGGTTGGTTGCATCGGTGCGGGGGAATGGTAGGGAAGGAAGATGCTGGGGATTGTTGTTTGAGAAAGCGGATTTGGAGGGGGAATGATGCGGGTAAGGGTGTTGGAAGAAGAGGACTTGGGGGAAAATTGGGGTGTGCTGATGGGGAGTTTGTGCTGGGTTGACAGAAGGGTGCGGGCTGCGGTGTGGTGTGGGGGGCAAGTTGTGGGGGTTATGTGGGTTAGTGTGAGTGGGAGGGATATTAAAGGCGAGGATGGAGAAGAGAGGGGAAGTGTGGGGGTGGAGAGGAGAGCTTGAGTGTGTTGGTGGGAGTAGGTTGGTTGTATCGGTGTGGGGGAATGGTAGGGAGAGAAGATGCTGGGGGTTGTTGTTTGAGAAGGTGGATTTGGAGGGGGAATGGTATACGAGTGGTGGAGAGAAATTGAGGGCAGGTGATGGGTGGGGTATGCTGGTGGGAAGGAAAAGCTGTGAGGGAATGGATCTGTGGATGGGGAGTGGAAGAAGCGTTGAGTGCGCAATGTGGTGTGGAGCTAAGGAGTGGGGGTTGTGTGGGTTAGTGTGAGTGGGAGGGATATTAAAGACGAGGATGGAGAGGAGAGGGGAGTGTACGTGGGTGAAGGCAAGTAGGGTTTGTGGAGGAGCAGGGTGACAGGATTTATGGGAAATGAGGAGAGGGGGTAGCTGGACCTGTTAATTGGATGACATGACCCATCTTGCGTTCTGGTTGTACAGAGTTTTTACCATATAGATGGACTGATGTGCGCTCTTGCGTGAGAAAGTGTTTAAAGTCATCCAAATTATGGCCGAGAAGGTTGGTCATTTCACAATTACTGTGGCGGTATGTGCTACCTAAAGGAAGGCCACAAATGGCACGGATATGCTGTTCAAACTGTGAGGTTATGCATGCTTTTTGTGTCCAATGACCAGAGTTGTGTACACGAGGGGCAAATTCATTCACAAGAAAACGGCCATCTGCTAAAATAAAAAATTCAATGCACAAGACACCAACATAATCAAGAGTGCGCATAACCGTAGAGCTTACCTCTTGCGCGGCTTCTTGTATGGCATATGAAACTTTTGATGGAACAAATGTTTTATGAAGAATACCATTTTTGTGCTGATTTTCAGGGCAGTCATAAGCGGCAGAAGCTCCCTGGGGTGAGCGGGATGAGAGGACTGAAATTTCCGATGAAAAGGGCACAATTTCTTCTAAAATCGAGGGCTGATAGTGAAGGGCGCTTAAAGCGGCATCAATGGCCTGTTCATTAGGGTGATGAAGAACAACTTGGTTTTTGCCATCATAGCCAAAGCGCCTTGTTTTCAAAATGCCATGTCCACCCAATGCAGACAGCCCTGAAACTAAAGAAGCGCGATTATGGACTGCATACCATGAAGCTGTGAGAATACCTTTTTCATTTAAAAAAGTTTTTTCAAGAACTCGGTCTTGCGCAATTTCCAAAGCTTTAGATGAGGGATAAAGGCGCTTTTCTTTCTCAATATAATGAGCTGTTTGGAGAGGCAGATTTTCAAATTCATATGTGACAACATCACACATTTCAATCAGACGATCTAATGCTATCTCATCATCATAAGGCGCAACGATATGATGATTGGCTGTTTGCGCTGCTGGGCAGTGTGCTTCAGGACAAAGAACAACTGTGCGATAACCAAGTTCTGCTGCTGCCATCGCTAACATGCGGGCTAATTGCCCCCCACCAATCAGACCAATCATACTTCCCGGTTGTAAACTTTCAGGAGGATGGGGCATCTAAAACCTCATTCATAGGGTATTCAGCAATATTTTCTGTTTGTTGCTTTCGCCATTCTTCAAGACGTTTAGCAAGGTTTTCATCATAAACAGCCATTACTGCTGCTGATAAAAGAGCTGCATTAATAGCACCTGCTTTGCCTATTGCCAGTGTGCCAACTGGTATGCCTGCAGGCATTTGCACTATGGAAAGTAAAGAATCTTGACCTGATAAGATACGTGATTGCACGGGAACGCCAAAAACAGGCAATGGAGTTAAGGCTGCAAGCATGCCGGGAAGATGTGCTGCACCCCCAGCACCTGCTATCAAAACTTTAAAGCCTGCTGCTTTTGCCCCTTTCGCAAAGTGATAGAGCCGGTCAGGGGTGCGATGGGCGGAAATAATCTGTGAGACATGAGAAATGCCAAGCTGTGTTAAAATATCCGCGCTATGGCGCATTGTTTGCCAATCTGATTGGCTGCCCATTACAATCGCGACGTCAAATGCGTGTTTGGCCATTCCACATCCTTTTTGTTGCCAGACTTTATGTATTGTCAAAGAAATTCACTTTCTTAACTTTTTAAAAGTTTGCCATTTTAAAAGTTTTCCATTTTTTTTGCAAAATTAATTTTTACACAGTCAGAGTAATTTTTTGTAAAGTTGAATAGTAAGAGTCGACGGTTTTTCTTCAATTGACTCATTTCGGGTTGTACTTTGTGAGAAAGAAATAAAGGTAAGGTAATGGGGCAGGGAGTTAAGGTTTTATCGGGTGATGGGAGTGTATGCGGTGTGCGATAGGAGTTTGGGGATGTTTTTGGTAGGTTTAGGAGGAGTGTAGGAAGCAAGCGTTGGTGGGAGCAGGTTGGTTGCGCTGGTGTTGAGATATGTATGCTGGGGTGGATGCTGGGGACTTTTGTTGAAGGGGATGGGGTTGGGAAATGATGTGTGTAGTGGTGAAGGAGAGCTTGAAGACGGGTGTATGCTGGTGTGAAGGGAAAGCTGTGAGGGAAGGGATCTGTGGATGGGGAGTGGAAGAAGCGTTGAGTGTGCGATGTGATGTGGGGTTAAGGAGTGGGAAGGATATTGGGGGAATGCTGGGGAGGGAGAGGGTATGGGGCGTGTGTGGTGAAAAAAGTGAAACTGTTGGGAGGGTTGAGAGAGTGTGTGGAGGTATGTATGTTGGGGCGGATGCCGGGGACTTTTGTTGGAGGGGATGGGTTTGCGAAAATGGTTCTGGAGGCAGAGTGATGTGCAAGTTAAGGGGAATGTTGGAAAGAGGGGAGATTGGGGATTGAGGTTGTAGGGTGAGTGTTTGGGAGAGAAGCGTTGGGTGCCTGTGTGGGCAGTGCGAGTAGGAGAGGGATAAGGTGAGAGCAAGGTTGTGGAGAGGGCATATGGATAGGAAGAGAGAGGGTGGATATTGGGGGTAGGGATGTTTAGGAGGCAAGTGTTGGGCTGTTGTATAGGGCAGTACAGGTGGGAGAAGAGGAGGATGAGAAGGAAAAGCTGCAAGGGGAAGGTTTGTGGGTGAGAAAAGTGGAAACTAGAGGTGTGTGGTGAATGTTGGGTGATGGGCTAAGTTTGTTGTTGTGGAAGGGTGTTAGAGGAAGAAGCGTGAGAGAACTGGAATATGTCTGGGAGGGTGGAGAGAGTGTGTGGAGGAGATTGGTTGCATTGGTATTGAGGAATGCTGGGGAGGATGCCAGGGACTTTTGTTGGAGGGGATGGGGTTGCGAGGATGGTTCTGGAGGCAGAGTGATGTGCAAGTTAAGGGGGGTGTTGAAAAGAGGGGAGATTGGGGATTGAGGTTGTAGGGTGAGAAGCAGTTAGAAAATGGGATTTGCAAAATGAGGCAGGAAAGGGAGAAAAGTGTGATTTTAAAAACCTAAGCTCTTAATCAAAATAGGCGAGAAAACCTTAAATCAAATATGATTGTTAATATATGATTGTTAATAAATGCAAAGGAAAATCTCATTCTTTGTTAAATCCCTGTTCACAAAACCGTAAAAATACGATATGAGTACCCTCCAATAATTTGCGATGTATAAGTAATCAATAAATTTACATTAAATTTGCATTATAAAGTCAGTAAAATAAAAATAAAGTCAGTAAAATAAAATCCAATCAATTCATTATATAAAGAAAGCTTTTTATTTATGTCCAAAGAAGAAGTTTTGGAATTTTCTGGTATTGTAACCGAGCTCTTGCCTAATGCAATGTTTCGCGTAAAACTAGAAAATGATCACGAAATTATTGCTCATACCGCTGGAAGAATGCGTAAAAACCGTATTCGTGTGTTGGCTGGTGATAAGATTATGGTTGAAATGACCCCTTATGATTTGACAAAAGGGCGTATTACGTATCGCTATAAATAAAGGGATACGGGGGCCACTTTTTTAAAACTTTCCTATTGCTTCAATAAAAGTTCGTAAAGTTGTTCAAAAATACAGAAATTTCAGAACAATTTGATGCATACGTTTAAAAAATTTCCAAGTTGTTGATGGGAACAAAGCGAGCTTATAAGCAAGGTGAGAGTGCGACATACGGTGTCACACAATAAAGTTTGAAAGTTTGGTGGTTCCAAAAAGTCTTAGCTCTAAAAGGCTCCTTTTGTAAGGGAAAGAGTGTCAAAGTAAAGTCAGGTGATGCGTTTTAACGCAATCTCAAAGGGGTTTTCGCTATGGAAATCGATTTGGTACTTGCTTCTGCTTCTCCGCGTCGTTTAGAACTTTTAGCGCAAATTGGTGTTAATCCAAGCCGAGTTTATGCGGCTGCGATCGATGAAACGCCAAAACCAAAAGAGCATCCTGCTCATCTGGCTAAGCGCTTGGCATGTGAAAAAGCACTCAAAGTTTATGAAAGCCTGTTATGTTCTGATCATGTTAGCGAACATGCTCTGTTGTCGAAAAAATGTCTGATTTTGGCTGCCGATACTGTTGTTGCTGTTGGACGTGTTATTCTTCCTAAACCGAGTGGAAAAGAGGAAGCTTGTAAATATTTGAGCTTTTTATCTGGGCGTTCTCATAACGTATATAGTGCTGTTTGTGTTGTGAATGAATGTGGGAAAAAAACTGTTCAATTGGTCAAAAGCTGTGTTCGTTTTCGATGTTTGACCCCTTCAATAATTGAGGCTTATTTAGCTTGCCAGGAATGGGAGGGAAAAGCTGGTGGTTATGCTATTCAAGGTAAGGCTGGGGCTTTTGTTACTAATATTTCTGGTTCTTATTCCAATGTGGTTGGTTTACCATTGGCGCAAACAATGGATCTTTTAATATCTTATGATTACCCTGTTTTCTCCAAGTGGGCTTAAAATATACCTTGAAAATGAGGAGGCTAAGGTGCTGCTTAGATAGCGTAAAGTAGTATGGGGCAAGAAGGTGTTGTGCGGTGAAGAGTGGTGCATGTGAAAGGGAGATGATGTATGGGAATAAAGGGAGAAGGGAGGTATGTGAGTGAAGGAGAGGCGTTGAGTTGGGGTGTGAGGAAGAGGTGTTGTGTGGTGAAGAGGGGGATGGGGTATGTGAGGTTAGTGCGAGTGAAAATGATGGTATTGAAGGCAAAGTTGTGGGAAGGTGTTGAAGGTGGTGAAGGCTGGAGAGGGCTGTAGATGAGAGGGGGAGCACTAGAGATGTATGATGTGTTAGGAGCTTTGTAGGAAAAGGCAAGAGAGAGCTGGGAGTGTGTTTGGAAGGGGTAGAGTGTTCTCTGTGGAACAGGAGGTGGTTGCTACCGGTGTGGTGGAATGCTGGAGAGAAGATGCTGGGGACTTTGGTTTGAGAGGGCAGATTTGGAGGGGAAATGATGTGCGGGTAAGGGGGTATTGAGAAGAGTATGGTGTTGAGTGTGAGTTCTGTGTGGGTTAGTGAGTAGTGCTACCAAGAGAATGCTGGGGGTAAAGGTTGTGGGAAGGTGTTGAAGGTGGTGAAGGCTGGAGAGGGCTATAGATAAGAGGGGGAGCACTAGAGATGTATGATGTGTTAGGAGCTTTGCAGGAAAAGGCAAGAGAGGGCTGGGAGTATGTTTGGAAGGGGTAGAGCGTGCTTTGTGGGATAGGAGGTGGTTGCACTAGTGTGATGGAATGCTGGGGAGGAGATGCTGGGGGCTTTGGTTTACGAAGGTGGATCTGGAGGGGAAATGATGCACGGGTGAGGGGGCTTTAGGGGAAGAGGTAGGACAGAGCTGAGAAGGGTATGCTCTGTGGAGTAGGTTTAGGCACGGTATAAGAGGAGAGGCTAGGGTGTGAAATGACGGGGACAAGGTTAGGTACGTTGGTGGAGGGTGTAAAGAGGTGGAGGTGCTTTTTGTGAATTTAGGAGGTGCGTGGGAAGCAAGCGAGAGTTGGTTGGGAGCAAGTCGATTGGCATTGGTATTGCTGTGGGTGAATGCTGGGGAGGAGATGCTGGGGGCTTTGGTTTGAGAGGGTGGATTTGGAGGGGAAATGATGTGCGTGTTAAGGGAGTGTTGAAAGGATAGGCGTTGAGTTGGGGTGTGAGGAGGAGGTGTTGTGTGGTGAGGAGGGAGATGGGTATGTGAGGGTGGTGCGAGTGGAAATGGTATTGAAGGCAAAGTTGTGGGAAAGGTTTGTAGATGAAAGAGAGAGGATGAATTTGAGAGGGTGAAAAGAAGGGGGATGATTTATAAGGGGAAGGGAAACGTATAAAAAGGAGAGACGATGCAGGAGCAATCAACACCACGGCGCCCATCACGCCCTTGTCCAGAATGTGGAAAAATGTCACAGCGCGATTCTTATCCTTTCTGTTCGTCACGATGTCGGGCAATTGATTTAAATCGGTGGCTTTCAGGTGCTTATATTTTACCGCCACCACCACACAATACAGATGAAAAAGAATAAAAGGTGGGCAAAAAAGTTACGCCGTTAATGGAGTAGTTACATCACTATAATGGAAGTAAGTGATGGATTAGGATAAGGATTAGGATAAAATAAAATAGCGTAAAAGTGGAATAGAGTAAAAATTGAATGAACTAAAAATAGAATAGCTTAAAAGAAACGTTGTAAAATAAAGAAGCGTGGTGACATAAAGAAGCATAGCGGAATAAAAGAAATGTAAAAAGTGTAAGAAAACTTGAGAAAATTGCACTTCTTATGTGTGTTATCATGCTTTAAATAATGCTGTTTCTTACTTTCTTTTTGTTATACTTATTATTTGCCCGCTTTTTGCCATGATTAACGTGTTTCCCTCTTGCCATGATTATTGTGAGAACCCATATTTAAATGTGTGATAATTTGGTTACAGTGTATTCATTTGTTACAGTGGGTGATTGTTCATTGTGTTATATGAGCAATTAGAGTGTGGTTCTAAGAGAGATCTTTTGAGGTGATGTCTTCAAGGATGGGCATGTAAGAGCGCAAGAGAAGGGAAAACAATGAACGTGGATAAATATAGCGAACAGCTACAAATGTTTCTACAAACAGCACAAGGTAGTGCTCTTGCTTCTGATCATCAGCAATTTATGCCTGAGCACTTGTTGAAAGCGCTATTAGAGGATAGTCAAGGTTTGGCTATTTCTTTGATCCAAAAAGCTGGAGGTGATTTGCCTGCACTTAAAGAAGCGCTTAAAGCGGCGCTTGAGGCTTTGCCTAAAGTGCAGGGCGGAAATGGCCAGCTCTATATGTCGCAACCTTTGGCGAAAGTTTTAAAAATGGCTGAGGATCTGGCACAAAAAGCTGGTGATCAGTTTGTGACTGTGGAGCGTGTGTTGCAAGCGCTTGTTATGGAGAAAACGGCTAAAACTGCCGATATTTTATCAAATGCAGGGGTGACACCACAGGTTCTCAATCACGCGATTAATGCAATGCGAAAGGGAAAAACGGCAACAAGCCCGCATGCTGAAAGTCAATATGATGCTTTGGAAAAATATGCGCGCGATTTGACAAAAGATGCACGGGAAGGGAAACTGGACCCTGTTATTGGTCGGGAAGAAGAAATTCGTCGGGCTATTCAGGTTTTATCACGCCGGACTAAAAATAATCCTGTTCTTATTGGGGAACCTGGTGTTGGAAAAACTGCAATTGTTGAAGGTTTGGCACTGCGTATTGTTAATGGGGATGTTCCTGAAACATTGCGTGATAAGCATCTTTATGCACTTGATATGGGAGCGCTTATTGCGGGGGCAAAATATCGTGGTGAATTTGAAGAACGTTTAAAGGCTGTTTTATCAGATGTGCAAGCTGAAAACGGGCAGATCATTTTGTTTATTGATGAATTGCATAATCTTGTTGGTGCTGGGAAATCTGACGGACCTATGGATGCTTCCAATTTGCTTAAACCTGCTTTAGCACGGGGGGAGCTCCATTGTATTGGGGCAACTACGCTTGAGGAATATCGCAAATACGTAGAAAAGGATGCTGCTTTAGCACGCCGTTTCCAGCCTGTTTTTGTGCCTGAGCCGACACTTGATGATACGATTTCTATTTTACGTGGGATTAAAGAAAAATATGAACAGCACCACAAAGTGCGCTTGGCTGATAGTGCTTTGATTGCTGCTGCACGTCTTTCAAATCGGTATATTACTGATCGCTTTTTGCCCGATAAGGCGATTGACCTTATTGATGAGGCGGCGGCGCGGTTGCGTATGCAGGTTGATTCCAAGCCCGAAGAGCTTGACCATATTGACCGGCGAATTTTGCAGTTAAAGATTGAGCGAGAAGCTTTGAAAACGGAAGTTGATCCTACAGCAAAAGAGCGTTTGCAAACGGTGCAAGCTGAACTTGATACATTGGAAAAACAATCTTCTGAAATGACGCAAGCTTGGCAGGCTGAAAAACAAAAATTGGGGCATGCTGCTGATTTGAAAAAAAGGCTCGAAGAGGCACGAAATGCTTTGGCTATTGCACAGCGCAATGGGCAGTTTCAACAGGCTGGGGAATTAGCCTATAGTGTGATCCCTGATCTTGAAAAACAACTAAGTGCCGCTGAAAATGATGAACAACGCAACAATTTGATCGAAGAAATTGTGATGGCTGAACATGTGGCACAGATCGTTTCACGCTGGACAGGGGTTCCTGTTGATCGGATGCTCGAGGCAGAACGTGAGCGGTTGTTACGTATGGAAGATGAGATCAGCCAACGTGTTGTGGGACAAAAAGATGCTGTTCAGGCTGTGGCCCGTGCTGTGCGCCGTGCCCGTGCTGGATTGCAAGATCCCAACCGGCCTATTGGGTCTTTCATGTTTTTGGGACCAACGGGTGTTGGAAAAACCGAATTAACAAAGGCGCTTGCGGCTTTTTTATTCCAAGATTCTAACGCAATGTTGCGCATTGATATGTCTGAATATATGGAAAAACACGCCGGTGCACGGCTGATTGGTGCGCCCCCTGGATATGTTGGATATGAAGAAGGCGGGGTGCTGACAGAAGCTGTAAGACGCAGACCCTATCAGGTTATTCTTTTTGACGAAATTGAAAAAGCACATCCTGATATTTTTAATCTCTTATTGCAGGTGCTTGATGAGGGGCGTTTGACCGATAGCCAAGGGCGCACAGTTGATTTTCGCAATACCTTACTTATTATGACTTCTAACCTTGGTGCTGATATTTTAACGGCTCTACCGGAAGGACAAACAACCGATGCGGCTAGAGATGATGTTATGCGTATTGTTAAAGCGGCATTCCAGCCCGAATTTTTAAACCGAGTTGATGAGATTATTCTCTTTGAGAGATTGCAGCGCAAAGATATGGAAGCGATTGTTGATATTCAGATCAAACATTTACAAAATTTACTTGGTGAGCGCAAAATTACAGTGCAGATCGAACAGGAAGCGAAAGAATTTTTAGCCAATAAGGGTTATGATCCGCTTTATGGAGCGCGGCCTTTAAAGCGCATTATTCAAAAGGAAATTCAGGATCCTTTGGCTGAAGATATTTTGCTTGGGGCTATTGGTGATGAAACAACAGTTGCTATTACAAAAACTGGTGATCGTTTGACTTTTTCTCCCATTACGGGGCAGCCCACAAGTGCTTAGAACCAAAAGAGAAAAAGTTAATAAGAGTTGACAAGGTGAACGTAAACTGATACTATTATAGCATAATCACAATTGTATCTCTCATCCATAAATGTTTGAAAATAGGTTTTCGTGGTGATGGTATCTGCCGTGTTATCTACCGCGCAGGGGTGTTGCGTGGTGTGATTGTGGTGGCGATAATATAAGCGAGATTTCATGAGACATGGTGATTTTATGACAAATGTCGATGGAATGTCGGTAATATGGAGCTATCAAGAGTGTGGGGACTGTCGGCGGTGTAGGAGGGATATTGTCTGTGCGGGGGTGTTTGACGATGTTGAAGGTGCCCGGTAGGTTTTGTGCCTTTCTTGTGAGAAGAGGCTTAAGAGGTGATCATGAGGGGGAAGTTGCAAAAGGTGAGTTGCTTGGTCATCGGCTTGTTATTTGGGTGAGAGTTTTTTTAAAGTAAGAGCTTTTTTGAATAAGTTAAGAGCTTTTTGAAGGTGTTTGGAACAGACGGGGCAGAGAGGTTTTAGTGGCTTATGTCTGGGGTTTGTTCCTTGTGTTTTGTGCGTGGTGTGTTGAGAGCTTTTCTCGTCATTTTGAATTCATCGTGTTTTGTAGTTTGCGTGTCATTTTTGATTAGGTTTTGCACTTTTCTTGTTGTTTGAGTGGGATATTTTTTATGGCTTTGCGTGTAATTGAGCTTGTGTTTTTCTTAAATTTTTCTGTGATGCGCTGATAGTTTTGCCCCTGATGAGAGTGTTGTTTACTTGTCATTTGAGTGTATCTCATGTGGATTGATGGGGGAGATTATTGGTAGTGGCGAGATTAATGAGGAGAAATGACTGAAGTGGTTTTTCAGATCTTTGGGTGTAAGGTGCCCTGAGAGGGCATTTTTATATGGTCATTTCTTTGTGATATTATTGGTGGGGCGTGTTATTGATACGATATGTTGTTGAGAACATGAAATAAAATGGGCTTTTCTTTGTGGTTGAATGGTGGCCATTCTTTATTGTGGGAAGTCATTATTGTTAGCTGTGATAGAGTCCTTCTTTTTGGAATATTAGAACGCTTACTGATTTTTGATTGGTGTTGGGCTTCGAGCTTTTTACATAAATAAATGAGTGAGTGGCTTGTGTTAAGATTTATAGGGACTGCAATAGATTTGTTTATAGTCAATAAAGGAATGTTAACGTGACAAACCAACAGTGTGTGCCTGTGCGTGGAAGAGGGCGGCCTAAAGGCTCATTGAATAAAAACACAAAATTACTCAAAGATGCTCTTTTGGCGGCTGCTACGCAAGCAGGAGATCACTATGGTCATGATGGCTTGGTGTCTTATCTTGAATATCATGCGATTAATAATCCGGTGTCTTTTTTCTCGCTTTTGGCAAAGGTTTTGCCTTTGCAAGTAAGTGGAGAAGGAGGGAGTGATGTTAAAACAGTGTCGCGTGTTGAAATTGTGCCGGTAGCTCCTAAGGCTGAAATAACGGATGATCGTAAGACATCTGTTTTCGATGTATGACATTCTAAAAATTTTTTCTCTGTTGGTTGTGGGTGTTTTTGTTGGTCGTGGGTTTGTGTTCAGTTTCTTGTGCATTTTAACACTAAGTTCTGTTTTTTTATGTGGAGCTCTTGGTTGATGGTGGGGCAGTGATTTTTCGGTGCAGCCAGTTTGATTGGCTTGCAGTGGAGAGTGGGTTTAGTGAAGAGAGCTCGCGTGGCGGGGGGAAGTTTTGTGTAGTTGGTGAGGGTTTGTGCGTGGTGGAGGAAACCTGTGTGCGGTTAAGAGGGGTAGCGTGGCATAGTGAGGAAGGCCATGTGGTGAGGAAAAACCGTGTAGTAGCGAAAAGGCTCTGATGTGGTTGGTGAGGGTCTTGTGTGACTGGTGAAGGTCTGTGCGGTGAAAAGTTTTGTGTGGTGAGGAGAGAACCTTGTGTGGTGAGGACGCTCACCATGACGGGGGAAGTTTTGTGTAGTTGGTGAGGGTTTGTGCGTGGTGGAGGAAACCTGTGTGCGGTTGAGAGGGGCAGCGTGGCATAGTGAGGAAGGCCATGTGGTGAGGAGGGCTGTGCCCTCATGAGGCCCTCATGGGGGGATGGAATGGTACTGTGCTTGATCTGCTGTGGGGTTGGCTTATTCTTATGATGTTACAGTGATATCTCGTAATGACAACTGTTCAAATTGCTCTTATTCCGAAATTGATTCCTGTTTTTTCTGGTCAGGCTGATGTGCGTGCTGCTTGGGGAGGACGTGGATCTGGTAAAACACGTTCTTTTGCCCTAATGTCGGCTGTGGTTGGATATCGGCATGGGAAGGCAGGGGAGAGAGGCATTATTTTATGTGCAAGACAGTTCCAAAATTCGCTGAATGAAAGTTCGCTAGAAGAAATTAAACGTGCTATCGAATCCTACAGTTTTTTGAGAGACTATTATGAGATCGGTGATAAATACGTTAGATCAAAAGATGGACGTATTGTTTATGCATTTGCTGGTTTAGATCGCAATATTGCAAGCATTAAATCAATGGGGCGCATTCTGCTTTGCTGGGTTGATGAGGCTGAGCCTGTTACTGAGGCTGCTTGGCAAACATTGATTCCAACTTTGCGAGAAGAAGGGGAAAATTGGCATTGTGAATTATGGGTTACGTGGAACCCTTTACGCGAGAATGCCCCTGTTGAAAAGCGATTTCGTACTGTGAAAGACCCTCATATCAAGGGAGCTGAAATCAATTGGAAGGATAATCCTCAATTTCCTGAGAGGCTCAATCGTGCCAGGAAAGCTGATTTTACGCAAAGGCCTGAGCAGTACAATCATATTTGGGAAGGAGAATATTTACAGGCTGTGCAAGGGGCATATTATCAAAAATTATTGCTTGAGGCTGAGCAGGAAGGACGCATTACTCATGTGCCGCGTGACCCGCTCATTCAGATCAAGATCTTTTGGGATATTGGTGGAACGGGAGCAAAGGCTGATGCGACAGCTTTATGGGTTGCGCAATTTATTGGGCGCGAGATCCGTGTTCTCGATTATTATGAAGCACAAGGGCAGCCTTTATCCGAGCATATTGGATGGATGTGCCAAAGGGGATATGACAAGGCTTTAATGGTTTTGCCCCATGATGGGGCGACAAAAGATCGCGTTTGTAATGTTAGTTTTGAAAGTGCTCTCCAACACGCTGGTTTTCAGACCAAAATTATTCCAAACCAAGGCGTGGGTGCTGTCAAAATGCGTATCGAGGCTGTAAGGCGTTTATTTCCAGCTATATGGTTTAATCGTGATACAACAACAGCAGGACGAAAAGCGCTTGCGTGGTACCATGAAAAACGCGACGAACAGCGTAATATTGGTTTGGGTGCTGAACATGATTGGGCAAGCCATGGGGCTGATAGTTTTGGGTTGATGTGTGTTGCTTATGAACAGCCCAATATTCGACCGCGAAAAAATGTTTATCGTTCTTCTCAGAGTTCTTCAACTTCGTGGATGGCTTTTTGAGCGCATGGATTCTTTGAAACGCATGGGTGATTTGAGGGGCTTCATGGGTGTTTTGAGGCGTATGAAGGGTTGAAGGTTTGTAAGAGGGATGAGAACGCCGCGAGGGGAGTAACCGTGAAGGTGAGATTTGAGTTTGTGAGGGGGATAACTGTGAAGGCATGATTTGGGCTCGTGGGAAATTGAGGCCGGGAGAAGAGTTGAGGTTCTGAGGGGTTTTATGGATGTATTGTGTGGCTTATGGGGGCTCTTGGGGGGGCTTCATGGGTGTTTTGAGGTGTATGAAGGGTTGAAGGTTTGTAAGAGGGATGAGGATGCTGCGAGGGGAGTAACCGTGAAGGTGAGATTTGGGTTTGTGAGGGGAGATAACTGTGAAGGCGGGATTTGGGTTCGTGGGAAATTGAGGCCGGGAGAAGAGTTGAGGTTATGAGAGAGGAATTGAAGATATGAGGGTTCGTGGATGTATTGGGTGGCTTTTTAAGCTTATAGGTGTTTTGAAGCACATGGGTGTTTTGAATGATATGAGGGGGGTGAAGACCACGAAGGGGAAAAACCGTGAAGACGAGGATTGAATTTGTGAGGGGTTAAGGTTTGTGCGGGGTTTTGCACATTGTAGATGAATTTACCATCGTGGATGGTTTTTAACATTATGGGTGATTTTTTAATGGACCAACAGACATCTTTAATCGATCCGATCGAGACGATCCAACATCAGGCACTGTTTAAAAAGCTTGTTACCTGGTATCAGGAAGATATTGCGCATGTCGAACAGTGGAGAAAAAACGCTCAAGAAGATTATGATTTTTACAATGGGCGCCAATGGAATGAGCAAGATCTTGCTGTATTGCGAGAACACAATAGACCTGTGATGACTTTTAACCGCATTGCTCCTTTGGTAAATGCTGTGATTGGGGCTGAGCGCAACAATAAACGACAGGTTCAATTTATTCCTCGGCAACCAGGAGCAGCTCTGGCCAATCAGATTTTAACGGGAGCGGCTGAATGGTTTCGTGATGAGGCGGATGGAGAATATGAAGATTCTGACGCTTTTCAAGATGCCATTATTTGTGGAATGGGTTGGACTGATACGCGGCTTGATTATGAAGATGACCCTAATGGAAAACCTGTCATTGCGCGCTTGGATCCTATGAAAATGGTATGGGATGCAAGTGCTGTTAAGCCTAATCTTATTGATGCGCAGCGCCTATGGTATATCGATGAAAAGCCTTTAGAGATTGCGCAAGAAATGTTTCCCGATGTTCATTGGAGTGATCTGCATGCCGATTGGGCACACCACCTTGTTTCAACACGCTCAGGTAGAAGTGGTGCACAAAGTTATGGAGATGCAATCGACGATGAATTTAGCTATCATGAGCGCACAATGGTGACGCTGGCTGAATGTCGGTGGTTTGAACGTGAGGTTTATTATAAAGTTCTCAACTTGGAAACTGGGCAATATATTGATTATTCTGAGGAAGATTTTCAACTTTTGCGCAAAAATAATCCGCATATCCAAGCAACAAGATTGACGAAAAAAGTTGTTAAACGTACGTTTTTAGGTAAAAGATTGCTTGAAGCTCCTGATAAGCCATTGGTGCCATCCAATCAATTGGGGTGGGAGTGTATTACGGGCTATTTTGATAAATTCAGTCGACATTTTTACGGGATTGTAAAGCCTGCAAAAGATCCACAACGGTGGGCTAATAAGTATTTTAGTCAAGTGATGCATTTGCTCAATAGCCAATCCAAAGGTGGGGTTATGGCTGAACGAGATGCTTTTGATGACGATCGCCAAGCTATGGAAAGCTGGGCAAGGGCGGATAGTATTACGTGGCTTAAAAGTGGCGCTTTGGCTGGTGGAAGAATACAGCCAAAACCTGCTGGGCAATTTCCCAATGGCTTTTTCCAGCTTTTTAATGAAGCAAAGGGGGCTATTTCTCAAGTTACAGGATTGTCTGCGGAATTTGTTGGAACACGTGCGGTAAACCAGCCGGGTGTTCTTGAAGAACAACGCCGCCAATCATCGCTTAATTTGTTGGCATCCTTCTTTGATTGTTTGCGACGTTATCGACAGCGACAGGGAAAAATTATTCTTTATCTTATTCAAAATTATCTTTCTGATGGGCGATTGGTGCGCATTGCTGGGGAAGAAAATGCTCAGTATGTTCCGCTGACACGGGAAGTCATTACGAGTTTGGAATATGATATTGTGGTGGATGATGCCCCAACAAGCCCTAATGAAAAAGAGCGCACCTTTGCTGTGATTACACAATTGCTTCCTTTGATGCAAAATTTTGCAACACCAGATATTATGCTCGATTTATTGCGCTATTCACCTTTGCCGGCATCGCTTATTCACAAAATTGCTACAAAAGCTGGGCAGCAGCAGGAGCAATTGCAAAGTGATCAACAAGTTGGAGCGCAAAATGGGAGTGCACAAGAGACAAAGCAAGCGATCCAAGCTCTTTTACATATGGTGCAAAATGCACAACAAACTTCCTAAAGGGTAAGGAATATATCTTCATTGCCCCTTATTTTCTTGGTTGGGGGTGATGGAGTGAAGCTTTGTTGAGAAGAAAGATGTTGCCTTAAAGGGGAGGGGCACATTGGGTGAGGAAGTGTTGTGGCTGAAAGGTGAAGAAGTGTTGTTTTAATGGAGGAAGGAAGGCTGATTGTCTGGGAGAAGCTATTGCTTGGGAGAGGATTTTGCTTGCAGGAGGCTGTGTGGGGAGAGAGCTAGGCACAGTGGATTAAGGACAGTGGATGAGGAGGCGTTGTGGCTGAGGGATGAAGAAGCTATTGCGGCTGGGGGATGAGGAAAAGCGCATGCGGGATTTTCTTGAAAGATAAGTGGAGAGAGTGAAGCGATAGGGGAAGGCAGAGGCATATCTTATTGTCTGAAAAGAAGAATGTTTGAGAAGTAAGCATTGCCTGAGAAGTAAGCGTTGTTTGAGAAGCGAGCATTGTTTGAGAAGTAAGCATTATTGAAGAAAGAAGGTTAGCACAATGGATGAAGAAATATTAACGCCAGAAGAGCAAAACCAACTCGTACAAGATTCTCTTCAAGAAAATGGAGAGGGTGGAGTGATAGGGGAAAACAAAAGCGTACCTTTTGATGAAAATTCTCAAAAGGGTGAAGTTTCTCAAGAAGCACCAGGACTTCAGGGAGATGAATTGCCGCCAGACCCCAATGCAGATTTTATGGGTTATGTACAATGGCTGGGGAAAAAAACTCAAACACAGCAAGATCAGGCACAACCAGGTCAAACACGATTGGATCAGGCGCAATCAGGTCAGGCACAACAGGAATTGGCGCAACAAGAATTGGCGCAGGCGCAAGACAACCAAAACACCTCTGTTCCCTCAGAGGCAGAGAAACTGCGTTCCTTTTTTAATCAATCTGTTGCGACTATTAAGCACAAGCATCATGATTTTGATCAAGCTGCTGATTTTGTTTATGATATGCGCGCAAAACAGCTGGCTTCTTGCGCTTCTCTCTATCCTGAGAGAGCCAATCCCAAAGTTATTGATACATTAATCGGTAATGAGTTGAAGCAAATCTTGCGTGATTGTGCGCAAAACAAGCAAAACCCTGCACAAGTGATCTACTCTATTGCGCAGAATATGGGGTATACAAACAAACAAGGCAACACTGTTAACATTGTTGCTCCTATGCAAAACACTGTTGAGCATGTGCAGGAAAGACAAAATTCTGCACGTACACTTTCTGCTTATAATGGTTTGAATCCAAAAGGACCTATGTCTTTGGAAATGCTCGACAAAATGTCTGAGGCAGAGTTTAGTACTTGGATCGATGATCCCAACAATAAAACTGCTTTTAATCGTTTAATGGGCGATGTGGATCTTTAAAAAGAGAGGTAGAAATCTGCCAAAAAACACAACGCATCATTAAGTGACCGCTGTTCTGGTTATCAGTCATCTGATTATCAGATAGGAGGGAACACTCGGCAACCGGCTTTTAGCCGGATTTTTAATCAAGACTATATATAAGAGGAAATAATGGCTGTAACTAGTATCGACGTCAATAACGCATTGACTGTAAAAGCATGGTCCAAATTACTTAATGGGGAAATTTCAAAGGCGACTTCTATCGCTCCATTAATTGGGAGAGATTCCAATAGCATCATACAGTTGAAAGATGAGACCACTAAAGCAAACGGAGATTCCATTACCTTTGGTTTGCGTATGCATTTGCGTGGTGAAGGTGTTAGTGAAGGGGAGGAACTTGAAGGCAAAGAAGAGGCCTTGAAATTTACCAACGATCGCTTGGTTATTAATGAACTTTCTCATGCTGTGCGTGTTAGAAATGAAGGAACAATCGATCAGCAACGTGTTTTATATAATTTGCGTGCAGAAGCTAAAAATGCTTTGGTTGATTGGTATGCTGATCGTTTAAGCATGATGTTCTTCATTCAGGTGTGTGGGTATTCGGCAGAAAAGATAGACTTTGAAGGACAAGAGTTTAAGCTAAAACCTGTCCATTATGGGTTTAACAAGCCAACGGCTCCAACAAGTAAACGCATCATACGTCCTAATGGGAAAGAGAAAGATGAGGATCTGGAAGAAGAGGATGTATTTGATCTGAAATTGATCGATCAAGCAGTGGAGCGTGCTAAGCTTGCTATGCCAAAAATTAGACCGGTGCGTGTTGATGGAGAAAGTGTTTATGTGATGTATCTTCACCCAACACAAGTAACACAATTGCGTACCAATACAGAGCCTGGTCAGTGGCTTGATATTACCAAAGCGATCTATAGTGGAAGTCGCATGAAGAACCCTATCTATAATGGGTCACTTGGTATGTATAATGGGGTTATTTTGCGTGAAGCTGCACATGTGACTGAAGGTGTGGAGACAGTTTTAAATAATAATTATGTTAAGAATACACGCCGTGCTGTTTTGCTTGGGGCACAAAGTGCTGTTATCGCTTTTGGTAAAGACCGTGGGGCTACACGCTATAAATTGGTGGAAGAGCTCTTTGACTATGAACGTGAGTTTGGTGTGGCTGCCAAAACGATTATTGGGATGAAAAAACCTGTATTTCAGTTGCCAGGAAGCTCTCAAGGAAAACAGGATTTTGGGACGATTGTTATCTCAACTTATTCAGAACCTGTTTGATGGTTTTAAGGTTAGCTTAGTGCTTTAACTTAAAGCTTGGGGTGCGTCTTTAAAGTGGCCTTATGGGGCTGGTTTTACACCTATTTGAAAGGTGAAGGCGCACCTATTGAGAGGCTTTTTGAAGTGAGGGCGCGCTTATACACCTATTTGGGTACTTTTAAGGGCGTTTTTGACATGTTCTTTCCCAGCAGAGCATTTTGTTGGGGGAGAAGATAACACGTATAAAGAGATTGTTTATGCCAATGACTATTCCAGCTGTCGATACTCATCCTTTTGATTTCAAATCAGGTTGTGCAACAACTTTTTCTCGCATGGTTGAGCTTATTCAAGATGAGATTGATGATACAACGGGTGAATATTGTGTTCAAATTTATGATTCCATTTGTGCTGCTTTGCGCATATGTGAACGGGAGCCTTTTTTCTTTAATGAACACAAAGAGGTGACTTTCAAAACACAAAGTGGGCAAACGTGGTATGGGCACAAAGACGATGTTTCGATTAAGACGGTGGAGAGCTTAATTAAGACAGTAGGGGCTCTTGAAGGTGTGTTTTTAGAACATGGTGGTGCAACACGAACACAACTTATCTATAAAACTGCTAAGATGTTGCAAAAAGATTATGGGTCCAACCCACCGCAGGGGATACCTGTTTTTTATACTTATTGTCAGCGCAAAATAGGTCTCTTCCCGACGCCTGAAACTGTTGGAACAGTTCGTCTTTCCTATAGTTCTTTGCGTTTTGTTGAAGGGGATATGGAGGGGGAAGATCATCCTTGGCTTGTTCATGCCTTTGATTTCATTAAAGCGCGGGCAAAATATGAACTTTACAAAAATATTCTCAAAGATCCTGAATGTGCTGCTGTTTCTTTGGGCGATTTTCAAGAACAGCTTCAGATCTTGCGTTATGAAACATCGCGTCGAAAGGGTTGCTCACAAATTGTGCCAACAGGATTTTAGGTCCTTGGTTTAAGTACTTGGTTTTAAGTGCTTGGCAAGAGTTTTGATGACTGTGGGGTTAGGGATTGTGGGTTTTAGATGATTGGGTTTATGGGGTTTTAAATGGCTTTTTTTTCAGTTGCTGAATATAGACCTGATATTGCTGATATTAATGGTCTTTTTACTGATGAGCTCATCAATGTGTTACCTGCTGATGGGTCTTATATTCCTATGCCAAGCTTTAGCCCTTTGTCTCAGTCTTGTCCTGATACAATTTTAGGCGCTATTGCTGTGAGGACAAAAAATGGTGTGTCTATTATTATTGGGACGGAACAAAAAATCTACCTTCTCGATAATACAAGCATGCAGTGGAAAGATATTAGCCAAAAGGGCAAGAGTTATTTTGCTAATGTCGATGCGCCTTGGTCATTTGCTTTGTTTGGTGATTATGTCATTGCTGTTAATGCCAATGATAAACCACAGGTCATTGATATTGATCATGATGAAACTTTTAGAGATTTAGGGGGTAACCCGCCACAAGCTGGGATCGTTCGTGTTTGGGGTGATTTTGTTTGTTTGATGAAATTAACTGAACACCCCCGACGTGTGCATTGGTCTGGGTTAAATGATGCAGAATTTTGGACTGTAGGTAAAAAAAGTTGCGATTATCAAGATTTTCCTGATGGTGGATATGTGCAAGGGGCAACAGAGACGACTAATCCACTAATCTTTATGCGCTCGGCTATTTATGCTGGGTCCTTTATTCCTGGATCCAAGATTATCTTTAGTTTTCAAAAAATCCACGATAAACGAGGTGCAAAGACTTCTGAATCGATTGTGTGTCGGGGTGATCTTGCTTTCTTTATTGATGAGGGTGGATTTTACCAAATTACTATTGATGGACACATTACACCCATTGGCTTTGAAAAAGTCGATCGGACTATGATTACAAGAATCAATCAAAGTAGTCTGCCTATTTTGTGGTCTGCGATTGATGGTGTTTATACGCGTGTTTATTGGATGATTGATCTTGATGAGAACACGCAAGAACGCACCTTGCTGATTTATGATTGGGGCCTGCAAAAGTGGTCTGTGGCGACTGTTAATATTGCAATGATTTTGCCTATTTTCTCTGCTGGGTACAGTTTGGAAGGGCTTGATCGGGTTTCTTGTAGTTTGGATGATTTGCCATTTTCTCTTGATAGTAAAGTTTGGCAAAATGAAGCGCCTGTCCTTGGTGCGTTTGATCAACAGGGGAGACTTGGGTCATTTTCTGGTGAACCAATGGCATGTGTGGTGACATCGCAAGAAATGGGACAAACAAATGGCATAATGACTCGTGTCAGCAATATTGTGCCCCAGGTTAATAGCACAGAATTTTATGTATCTGTGGGGATGCGTTTGCGCCAGTCGATCGAGGAAAAAATTATTTGGTTTCCAGAACGGCAGCCTTCTTCTCATACAGGTCAAGTTCGTTGTCGCGTAAGGGCGCGGTTTTATCGCTTCAAGCTACGGATTCCTAAAGGGGCTAACTGGTCACATATAACCGGATTTGATGTGGCGTTAAAATCTGCTGGTTTGCGGTGAGCTGTTAAACAAGAGTGTGGGTGCGCCAGGCAAGTAAGGGGCTGACGGGTAGGAGAGCAAGAGGCTAAGAGGCTAGTGAGCGGGAAAAAGCCAAAGGGCTAGTGAATAGTCTAGACAGGGGGCAAGGTAACCAGCTGGATGGGTAGAAGAAGGTGCAGGAGCGGATGGATGGGCAGAAGATGTTGGAGGAAAGTGCAACAAATGGTGAAGGCAGTTGGACGAAAAGATGCTGAGATTGACTGCCAAAAGGGTGAAGAAGCTCAAAATATAACTGCGCAACGAGACAGTCAAAATTTGTATTCTATTCATCTTACAAATCAATGGCCGTGGGAAAAAATAGCTCTTTATCAAGAGGCTATTAATGCGGCGATGCAAACATATGCCAAGCGGTTTCCCGATGATGTGTGTTTGGACACTATTGCAAAAGAAATTGCTGGTGGGCAAGCACAATTATGGTTGATCTTAAAAAATGAAACTCAATTTAGTGCTTTCGTGATCACTAAAATTGAAATAACGCACACTGGGAAAAAACGCGTTGTCATTTTAGACCTGGCTGGAGAGGGCGGGCTGAAGTTGGTCAAATTGATTGATCAGATTGAAAAATGGGCTCGAATAATTCACGCTGATGAAATGCTGACTATGGGAAGGTTTGGATGGTCTAAAATGCTTGGCCAACATGGACATGCTATCAATCTTATTCACTATAGAAAGGTTCTCACCCCATGAGTAGACGAAAAACTCCTCAAGTTCAGACAACAACACAAACAAATGCTCCACCAGTATGGTCACAAGGTATTTTGCAACAAGCAAGCTCTGATGCACTTGATTTGTATAATCAAGGTATTGGAGGAAATGTTTATGAAGGTGACCGCCATGCTGGTTTGAGTGATGCAACGCTCAATGCTATCCAGGGGTTGGGAAATGCTGCCAACCAGTTTAATAATCCAATGATTAATCAGTTGTTGAATAGCCCTACTCAAAGCCAGCAAAATCTTAGCACTATGGCAAGTGGTGGTTGGATTGGAAACAATAGCAAATTTAATGATGCGCTAGACAATGCACTTTCTAAAACTTCTGATGCTGTTAATCAGTCTATGGCGGGGGCAGGGCGCTATGGCTCTGGGGCGCATACCGGTGTGTTAACTGATGAGTTAGGGGCATTGGCAACAAGTGCAGCAGCACAACAATATAATCAAGATGTATTGAATATGATGAATGCCAATCAGATGATTGATAAGGCTACGCACAATCAGATTAATGCTGCAAACAACTTCTATCAAGGACAAAGTAATGCTCAAAGCAATGCTTTAAAGGGTGGTATGGTGCAAGATGCCAATAACCAGCATGCTTTGGATGTTGAGCGTGAAAAATGGATGGAGCAAGACAATCAAGCGTGGAATCGATTAGAGCAGTTGCTTAAAGTGGGCACAACAGCAGCTGGAAATTATGGTACTCAGACAGGACAGAGTGTGATAGTACCTTCAGTCACCAAAGATCCTTTACGTGATGCACAGCAAGTGCTTGGATTAATTGGTGGCATTATGGGCCTTTCTGATGCCAGGGTTAAAGACAATATCGTGGCTGTGGGGGAGAAAAATGGCTACCCGCTTTATGAATTTAATTATAAAGGAGATCCTCAGCGTTATCGCGGGGTGATTGCGCAAGATCTGATGCATTTAAAGCCTGATGCTGTTCATATGGATGACAAAACACAGTTGTTGTATGTCGATTATGATAAAATTGGCTTTAAGATGGAAAAAGTTACAGTGTCTGAAGATAGATGCTCTTCTTTTTCATCTCCCCTCTTTTCTGGTGTTGATTTGGTGCAAGAAGGACAGGCGCTATGAGTTCGATTTATGATTGGTCGCTGGTTGCGCACGAAAATGCACGTGCTGATGAGGCCATTAACTGGGCAGAAGGACAACCACCAAGCTCAGTCAATGATAGTGCGCGTGCAATGATGCAACGCATTAGAGAATATTTAACGGATAATGGCGGGACAATTGAGGCAAAATTTACCACAGAAGAAGATGGAAACAAAACATCTATTCATTTGGTTACCAAGTCTCCTATTGAGGATTATAAGAACGATATTATTGTTCGCTTTAAGGCGCAAGGGGGTAATACTCAAACAACAAGTGTTGCGTTAAATCAATTGCCTGCTCAGCCTGTTTATAAGGTAACACCAAATGGATTGGTGCCTTTAAGTGGTGGAGAGATTCGAAAGAATGGTCTTTATGAACTTGTGTATCAATGTGGTATTGATGGAGAAGATAAAGATGGCTGGTATTTAACCAATCCCACACCTGCGGCTGCTCCAAAACCAGTCAGTAGTTTTCCGTCAGGTTTCATTGCGACTTTTGCCATGGAAAAAATTCCTGAAGGATGGCTTTTATGTGATGGTAAAGATTATTCGCGCAAGGATTATGCAAGTCTTTTTGCAGCTATTGGTGAAACATGGGGCAGCGGTGATGAACAAACGACGTTCAATGTACCTGATTTACGTGGAATGTTTTTGCGTGGGCTTGATAGTCAAAGAGGGGTTGATAAGAACCGCGTTTTAGGAAGCAGACAAAATGATGCCATTAAATCTCATACGCATACAGGAACAATCGATAGTGCGGGTGAGCATAAGCATGAATTTGTAGAACAGATTTTCACGGTGGATGCGGCTAGAGGAAGTGCTTTGCCCAGATATCATAGTTATGAGAAGCGGGTTTTGACAAAGCCTGCGGGTATTCACACGCACACATTTACAATCAATAAAACAGGTGGTCCAGAAGTACGCCCTGTCAATGTTGCAGTTGTTTATGCCATTAAGGTATGAGAGTTGAATAAAGGTATGAGAGCTTAAATATATTGCAAATATGTGAAGATTCTTCACCATACACTATTTGCGTTAAGATATTAAGCCGTACAGCAAATTGGTGGATAATACCTCATTGATAAAATGACAGGCTTGTGTTTTGAAGGCTTCTTTTCCTTTTTTTGCAAAAGGGGAGAGGTGTGTGTTTTGGTGTGGTTTTAAGCTTGAACTAGCGTGTGGTTTGTTTGAACGGTTGGGTTGAGGGGTTTTTAGTTTGTGAGGCATTTAAGCATTTGCCAAAAGCAAAAGAGTTATTTTTTAGCCCTAAAAGGAATGAGAGAACGAAATGGCACTTTTTCCATTTTCTATCGCTGATATTGATGATCCTGAACATATTCGCTTGGTTCTTTATGCAAGCGGAAGAATGGGACATGCTCCTTTAAATGCTCTCTTTAAAAATATGCAGCAAGAAATGAAGCGCGAAGATAAAAGGAATACTCAAGTTACTACACAGTTGTTGCAGCGTGTTTCTGCTTTAGAAGAACAATTGGCAACAATTCTCCAGGACAATGGAAGCAGAGGCACTGAAAGCAAGGCATAAGGCAATGTATGTTTGGCCAACAATGTAGGGTAGTGAGCATTGATGCCTGGGGGAAATTTAAGGATTAAAAAAATGCGGACAATATCAGAAGAAGGGTTGGCGTTGATTAAAAAGTGGGAGGGTTTGCGTTTGGAAGCCTACCGAGATGCCGTGGATGTATGGACAATTGGTTATGGACACACAACCAAAGCGGGTGCGCCCATCGTACAAAAGGGTATGAAGATCACAAAAGATGAAGCAGAAGCCATTTTGCGAAAAGATTTAGCACAATTTGAACAAACGGTTGAACAGGTGGTTTCTCAACCTTTAACTGATGAGCAATTCGCAGCTCTTGTGTCCTTTTGCTATAATGTGGGAACAAGTGCTTTTTGTAACTCTACACTTTTAAAGAAACTCAATAAAGGTGATTATGAAGCTGTACCGGCTGAATTGCAAAAATGGACAAAATCAGAAGGGCAACGCTTGCAAGGTCTTGTGCACCGACGTGCTGCTGAAGCGGGGTTGTGGGCTAAAGGGGCTTATGTTTGTTCCAATTATCAAGCGGTGGAGGTTACAGGCGGTGTTTCTATTTTGACAGCAGAATTTTTAGCGCCAGTCATTGGGGCTTTCTCAGGTTTAACGGGGCTTTTTACTGGGTATGGGCCTGTGCAATGGGCTTTAGCCGCCATTATGATTATCGCGATGATGGTAGGTGTTTTCGTGTATCTTTTTCGAATGAAGGAAGAACAACTGTGATCTTGTTATCGCGTTAGAGCTTAGCTGTTGCTTGCGATAGATTTGGTTTAGATGGATGAGGTGATATGATGTTTAAGACAGGCTATCTTTGATTTTTATAGGGTTTTAAGGATATGCACCAATATCTTTAGTGGTGTTTTTATATATTCTTTATGTATATTTACCATTTTAAAAAGAAAGTAGGGCCTACAAGAAGATGGGGAGTGCACGCTTGTTTTATTAAAGATTGAATAAACAAGGTTGAGAATACTTAAAAGAGCTACAGAATAATTTAAAGCTTTATCTTCTTTTGATTATGACTTCTTGATGACGAAAAGGGTGGTGACTTTATAGAACGAGTGATTGCTTTTTTGTGCAAGACAATTCATAATGCTATTAATTGTTCATGGTATGGATCGTTATGCTCGTCGCACTATTTGCTGTTCAAAAATTGCCATGATCGATTAAAATTGCCATAATTGGTTAAAGGCAAACAGTTTATGGACAAAAAAATCCACACAAGGTTAAGATATTATCGTAGAAAAGCATATCGTAAGATTACTGTTGTTCTCTTTACGTTTTTTTTGTGTGTGTTGATTTTTTATTTTGTAGTTCAAAAAATTGCGGATCACTTTTTTTTCACAAAACAGATTCCACAACATGTGCCTGTTAGGCTCGTTATTCCAGAATTTGATTTGTACATTTATTGTAAAGAAATTGCTGCTTCGGTTCTGCCTGATATGAGGGGTGAGGTTTATTCACGCTGCTTGCGCTCAGAGAGTGAAGCCTATTTTACAGTTCGCGAAATGTGGGAAGAGGTTTCTGATAGCTCAAAGGAAAAATGTATCAGAATGATCAGACCGGGGGATGGAAATTATTTTCTCTTACGGGATTGTTTAATCAATGAACAAGATGAAAATAGTAATAAAATGCGCAATCATTTTTAGATTATTTAATGAAGAATTGAGAACAAATAAAATACGATGAAAGGCAGATATGTAAGCCAACAGGAATATTGTTCAATTTAATTTTAAGCTGCTTAATTTTAAGCGGTAAACATAGTGAGTGAGAGTGGTTAGTTTTTTAATAATGCTGTAAGTGAATGCTTATTTAAAAGAATATTGGTTCAGTAAAAAGGCTGGTTTGAAGCATAAAATTATAGGCTTGTCTTTTGCTTGTTTTTTAAAAATAATTATTGGGCTTTTTGTTTTAGGAAGTGCAGTGGTACGTGGACCATTTCTTTATAAGGTAGTGCGTTTGTTTTTGGACAAAAATCTTTTTAAAAGATGCCAGATATTTTGATTTCTTTAATTTTTGATGGCTGTAATAGTGCAGCGACTATGAAGTGATTCAAGGTGAACACTTTCTATTGATGCAAATGAGGTGGTTGAGAAAAGGGGAACACTTAACCGTTTGTGCTTTAGTTTTGAAAGGGTTAGAGTTCTTCTGCTTCAAATGAGGGTGAATTTTCAAGAAAAAATCTGGGATGAGTTTGCTCATTATCATGAGCACAAACATTGAGAGATGAATTGTCGTGTTGATTGAACTGACTGTAGTCATGTTCATGTTTACACACTTCACATGTTTCAATGAGGATGTTGTCTAGTAGAATGTTTTTTAAATCTTTTTCAAAATTGTGGTGAAATGTGCTGTGTGCTGCGTTACAAACAGTGCATTGAAAATGTGCAGAGCGCCATAATGTGCTACAATAAAAGCAAGAACAAAGCCGTTGTTTTTCTTCCTCTTTCCAATCACCCACGATGTTGGCTAGGTATGTACCTGCACAGGCTGGGCAAAGATTATTTTTTTGTGGTGTCAATGTTTGAGGATCAAGCTGTGAAGAGGTGAGGCAATAAATAATTTGCAAAGCACCGGTGATGAAAATATGCTCTGCTAAATGTTGGTGGGAAAGCGGATGATTTAACAGATTATGCCCCCACAAACGCCATTGGTCTTGCTGCTGTTGTGCTTTATTGAAAGCTTCTTGATATTTCACAGGTAGTGCGCTGGTTGAAATATAATTTAAAAAATTATGCACAACGCTATCATAAAATCCTAAGCTCAATATTTTTGATCGATCAAAAGGAGGGGTAGACACCATCGTAAAACGGCTAAGTGCTGTGGAAAAATCTTTCAATGTGTTTGTTAATTGTTGCTGTGCATTGCAAAAATGAGCCCAAAATAAGAGATCTTCTTTATTGGGGCTGGTTGTGGCTAAATGCATGAAACGATGTGCGCGCTTTTCGAACAAAGTCTCCCTGTCAGGTAGTTTGACCCAAGGGGAGGGGTGAACAGCATTACTCTCGTTCTTCTTTTCTAAAAGAGTATTGCGTTGTAGCATGATAATTATTCCCCTTGTTTATTTAATCCTTATACTTTTCTTTTTTCATCATTTAAGTGTGTTTTTATAAGTGCGTTTTTTAATACTCTAGAATTTATATTAAGAAACCACTACTGATTTTCAGTGTGCGTCATGATTTTATTGGGTACTAGGTCTTATTATGAATCACTGGCGAAACTGCATTATATAGTGATCACATTTATAACACAATTAAAGAGTCTCATTAAAAATTTTAATTTGTAAGGGAAGTATTACTTAAGTAACGTTATTAGTTATCTGATTCATACATAACAAGTTATTGAAGATTTAACGCACAAGTAAATTAGCAGCTATTGATCACCCTAAAAATGTAAAAAAGCTGGTGGTTTCTATCTTAAGAGTATTGGTGGATTATGGTCTAATCAACCGCCACCACATATCAACTTATGGGATCCGTGTACGTGAACCTATAGGACTGATGTGCATAAAAATGCCTACTGGCTTTTCAGGCTTTAGTTATGTTGCAACAACAACTTCTCAAAAATTCGCGATAAGTTGGATTAATGGTAACCTTAATTATAATGGTTATATTAATCCTATAAAACTACCCCTCATTTTATTGATGTTAATGCATCATTAGAGGGATATTTCCCATATCTAAAGGAGCGAGAGGTAATTGCATTGGTGTTATATTCATTGGAATCAAATTATTGGATGGGGAAGAGTAAGAAACGGGAATATTGATTTATTTGTTTCCAATCTAGATACAATGAGTGATTATGTGCAAGTTTTTCATCATCAAGTGTACAACCACAATGAGCTGGTTTTTCTGATGAGCACTGAGTTTTGGAAGAATGCCCATGGATTGAATTTGCTAGTTGCATATTGAGGTTGTTTTGTTTTCTTATTAAATCAGTGCAAGAATTTTGAGAAGAATTATTGTGGAAAGTTCAATGTTCTATACTTGGAGTAGTAGTTTCTATTCTTGATTAAAGATAAATATTATCAATATAGTTCTTGCATAAATAATAAAAACAAATTTATTTTATTGTATAGAAAGAAAATTATTATGAAAATTAAACAGAAAATACTTCTGTTTTTGAGTATGTTTGTTTTAATGGTAGGAACAGCTTTCGCTGGATCGTATAGAGAATATGCAGAAACGGGCTTTATAAAATTAGTTACTACTACTGATGAAGGGTTCTGTGGGTTATTATTCACATCCTCATTATCTCCATATACACAACAATCAGGGGATTGGCGGTGTGATACACCAGGTGGAAAAAACATGCTGGATTTTGCTACGACAGCACTCATTCAGGAAAGACGAATAATAGTCGTTTTTAGGGATAATGGAGAAAAAGGACAACAGGTATTAGCCATTAGTTTACAATAATATAACAAAGTTATAATTTGAGAGAGTGCTCTAAAGAGTTTGAGTGGCGGAAGGTTTCCCATTTTTTATTCAGTTAGGTGGAGATAGGGAATTCATAGCGGGCGGCGTGTACTGAAGAATGAAGAAAGACACTGCTTAACTTTGTATCAAAATCAAAAAAACAATTTAAAAAACGCCAATGAGCAGTGAAAATAGAAAGTGAGAAATGTTCTTTTTCTTTATTTGATTAATTTTTGATATTCTTGATTATGCTTGTAATTGTAAGGGTGTTACAACCCATGATATGATGTGTGAAAATTGATACAAGTCTTAATATGCTTAAAGCGCAACCTGTATATCATTCGTTACAGAAGGGTTCTTGATACATTGTGGTTAAGGGCGATCCACTTGTTTTTTGGCTTTGTTTTCTCATCTTTTGTTCTTATTTGCTAGATTGCAAGGAGTAGGAGTACAGCATTTGCTTGCCCTTAAGGGAAGTGTTGATAATAGAAAAATTAGAAAAATATCAGAAAAAACTATGCTTGTTTTTACTCTTTTTCCACAAGATTGATCACTTTTTTAAAGAAATATGGTTTTTTTTAAAAAAAAGACTTGGAATTTTATAAGAACATCGTTACGTTTCTGCTTATTAGCAGATAAATTGGGAATTATGCTGAGATATTCCCTGCTGTGTTGGGTGATTTTCAAAAAATATGTGCTTTTGATATGATATCAATTCAATATCATTTAAGTTAAATAAAACGGGGATAGTCTCATAACCGTATTTTAAACATGATCAGCATTATTAAAGAAATAATGCGATGAGAAAAATCAATTAACAAATATAATCCAAAAGGAATACATATAAAAGGGATACATATGAGGTCGCAGCAAAATAGACGGGTACGCAATCGTAATAATAATAATCGTCGTGGCCCTAATCCATTGTCCCGTAATTATGAAAGTAATGGACCGGATGTTAAAATTCGTGGTAATGCCCAGCAAATTGCTGATAAATACATAAGTCTTGCACGTGATGCACAAGGTGCTGGTGACCGCGTTATGTCGGAGAATTATCTGCAACATGCTGAACATTATTTGCGTATTATCCTTGCAGCAGTTGGGCATAGCTCTCAACTCGTTCAGTGTGATGAAAATGGTGAGAAGAGCTGCGAAGAAACAGGTGCTGAAAATATTAAAATAGATGATAGCAATGATGAAAGGCCTGTGACGCACACGCAACAACAAAAACACAATGAAAGACGAAAAGGTAGTAAAAGAAATATACGCTCATCTGATACTCCAGAAGCCAAGAGTTCTGAATTAACTGAAACTGTTGAGCAAAAAAAACGAACTGCTGAAGAGGGGGGTGAAGTTGCCAAAAAATCGCGTCGTTTGCCACGTCGGCATACTCAGACTCAAGAGTCCTCTTCTGATGAATTATCTCAAGTGGCAGCACTTTCTGAAAAAAGGAATGAATCTGCAAAAAAAGTTGCTTCCCTTCCTTTATCTGGTGAAGAGGCATCAAAAAAGCCACGTCGACGCAAAACAACATCAACGCGTTCAGTAGGGGAAAAAGGCTAAGTTTGTGTTGATTATTGCACTTGAAAAGGCTTTGTAAGAGTTGTTTCTTGTGTCATTGTCACGGAAAGATTTGAAATGAGAGCACCTGTGCGATAATTATAAATCATAAAATGTGTTTGCCCGTTTGGCATTAAAACTCTTAGTGCGATGTGATGGTCTGAGAGACTTTGCGATATAATCTGCGCTTTTGGTGGCAGTAAGAGTGTATGATGAGCAAAGGGCAGGTTTTCGCTTTGAAAGGCAAGAGGCTTTGTTTGTTTGGAAGCTGTTTCAGGTGTTATAATTTTATAGATTACGCCCGCCAACACAAAAAGAATAAGAATGATTGTAATTGAAATGGATATGATCATTAAACGCATGAGTTTTTTTCTCACCCGTTCTACTGCAGGATCTAAAGGTTTATCTTGGGGTAGGGTGTGTGGTTTTTTATGGTTTTCTTGAAAAGCATGCGTATTATAGGTCATAGTGCATTTTTCCATTGTTCTTTTTAAGCTTAAAGGATTTATGCTTTAAATGATTTTTTTACAATGGATAAGTGTTTTTAAAAAACAAGAAAGAAGTCACAAGGTGTTTGTTTTAAGATCTGTTTTCTCGTTATCGTTGTTATGGAGACTTTGAAGCAGGAAATTGCCTTGGCTTGTGACAGACCAAACAAGAGAGATTTTTTGTTGTGCTGAGTTTATTGGTATGTTTGTACATTGGGCAAAAATTTGCTGCCCGAACGTAAGTTTTTTGATTGATGGTACGATATCTTGTTCACATGTTTGTGTTGTTGGGTAGAATTGCACTATGGAGTCATTGGAATAACAGCTGTTCAAATCATCATTACATGAAACTAGGAGAAGAACAGCAACGATAGGATTCATAAAATACCTTCCAGAGAAAATGTTGATAGCTTCTTTGAGTGATCTTTTGACAAAGGAAATTTGCAGTTTAAACGTTTATAGTATTTAGTTTGTTCCAAAAGGTGCGTGAAGCCAGATTTATTCTGAAAAGAGTGATGGCGTAAATTTGATGGCATAAATTTATTGCCAAGAGATTGGTTATATCGATTTGATTTAAAGAAACTGGTAGTGCAAACTTCAAATTTTTGCTTCAAAAAAGATATAATGGATATTGATGGGCATCCAAGTCATTCATTATATCGGGAATGATGAGGGGGCTTTGTGTATTTCTTTATATTTGAAGTGTTCTTTAAGAAAACGTATCAAGATCAAAATAAGTATCAGGCACAGATAAACAATAAACCACTCCTTCTTCTGTTACTTTTAAAGAGGCTGATCCATTTACGCAAATGGGAACAATTTTTTCTAAAACTGTACTGCCAAAACAGGCTTTATTGTGCTCAGAAAGAGTGGTTCCAGGTTCAAAATTTTCATGCCAGGTGATTAAGAGATTTGCTGGTTTATTGGTATTTACGTGGATTTCACAGTGCACAGATACGCTTCCCCTTTCTTGTGACAGGGCACCAAAAGAGAGTGAATTGACAATTAATTCATGAAAAGCCAAACCAATATGTAAAGCCGCGTTTGGAAAGAGGTAAGGATCAGCACCTTCAATAGAAAATCGCTCTATCTCTTTCACAAGATAACCCAAGGCTTGTGATTGTACCAATTCACGAAATTGTGCTCCACGCCAGTTGGAATCGGTAATAAGGTCTTGAGAATGGGAAAGAGAATGCAGACGTCCTTGGAATTTACGTAAAAAAACTTGAAGCGATTCTGTATAGCGTGCAGTTTGGCTAGCAATGCTTTGAATGATAGCCAAAAGGTTTTTAGAGCGATGACTGACTTCTCGGAGCAAAATTTTCAGCACTTGTTCGCGTCGGCGCAGGCCTGAAATTTCAACACCTGTTGTGATCACGCCGATAATTTCTCCACGATCATTGCGGTCACAATCAATCGAGAATTTATACCAAATTTCTTGTTTTGCCATATCTTCAAATTGCACTTCAATAGTTTGCATTTTGCCAGTGGCTAAGACCTGCAATTTGATCGTTTCCATATTATCGGCAAGATCAGGTGAAAAAAAATCATTATCGCGACAACCCACTCGCCATTTATTGTGCAAATGCTGAGGCAAGTTTTCAGCCCATAAATGAATCAGATTTGTTGTCTGATAGAAAACACAAATATCAGCGCTGCGGATAGCCTGCATAAGGGCACTGAGATGAGATCTGTCCATAGGCAGAGTAGAAACAGGGTTGATGCTCATAATTGAAATATTGCTTTCCATTATGCGGCTTTGGAAGCATTTTCTTGAAAAAATAAAGCCTGCGAAATAAGTGCTTTTACCATATCAGGATTAAAGGGTTTAGTAACCAAAAAAGTTGGTTCAGGGCGTTCTCCTGTCAGTAATCTTTCTGGAAAAGCAGTGATAAAGATCACAGGTATGTGGTCATTTTTCAAGATGTCATTAACCGCATCAATACCCGAACTATTATCTGCCAATTGAATATCAGCTAAAACCATCCGAGGTTTCTTTTGGTGATACATGACAACAGCTTCATCACGGGTGCGTGCAATCCCTACAACTTGATGACCAAGATTTGCCACCATTTGTTCAATGTCCATCGCAATGAGAGGTTCGTCTTCAATAATCATAATTTGTGTAGCTATTTGTGCTGAAATATCGATAGATGCTTGATTGAGAAATTGATGGAATTGTTGTGCATCAATATTCATAATCTCGCTTGCTTCACGCTCATTAAAGCCTTCTACAGCAATTAGCAAAAATGCTTGGCGTGCACGCGGTGTAAGATATGATAATTTTGCGTTTGCTTTTTGTTCAAGACCAAATTGCGGCAATGGCTCAGCGATATTGGGTGTGGTTTGATCAAAAAGGTGGCAAAAAAGCCGATAGGTTCCAATGCGATCGCTTGATGCTTTTGGAAAAATGGAGATATCGGTAATAAGCGCTTCCAACATCGCTGCTACATAAGCATCACCAGACGATTGGCTGCCTGTAACAGATCTTGCAAAACGTCGAAGATAAGGAAGATGTGGGGCAATACGCATTGATAATGACATGATTGATAACTCCTTCTGTCTTTAAAAGCGCTTTTGAAAATTAAAATTCCCAACATACGAAAAAGTTCCTTCCCTCATATGGAACTTTTTAAGCGCAACTATATTTACAACCATGAAGAGAAAAATCTTCTTTGAGTTAATATATGGGTTAAGGGACTGAAAAATGAACGACTGTGGTGAAAAAAATCTCACCGATCCTTCTGCACTTGGCGATAATCTTTTTGGCGTTAACAGCGAGATTGTTCTGAAACTGCGCCAATTTTATATGGGGATTCAGGAAGAAGCTATTCCTGTTCGTTTTCTAGAACTTTTGGAAAAATTGGATCAAGCAGAACGCGCCTCTTTAAACAGCGCAGAAGAGGTTTGATCCTTTATGATGACGGGTGCGAAAAATTTTAAACAAGAATTGCTTTTGATCCTGCCGGCATTGCGCGCTTTTGCTATTTCTTTAAGTGGCAAGCACGATAAGGCAGAAGATCTCGTCCAAGACACTATTGTGAAAGCATGGGCTAAGCAAGACAGTTTTGAAATGGGTACGAATATCAAAGCTTGGCTTTTTACCATTTTGCGTAATGAATTTTACAGTCAGATGCGCAAAAGAGGTAGAGAGGTTCAAGACAGTGATGGCCTTTTGTCTAAAAATGTAGCTGTTCACCCTGCTCAATATGGATCGTTGGATTTGCAAGATTTTAAAAAGGCCTTAGACATGCTTTCTGCTGATCAGAAAGAAGCGATTATTTTAATTGGTGCGTCTGGTTTTTCATATGAAGATGCTGCAGTTATTTGTGACTGTGCTGTGGGGACAATTAAAAGCCGTGTCAGCAGAGCGCGCAATCGTTTGCAAGAACTTCTCAAGGTAGATGGTGAATCCGATTATGGCCCCGATGCTTATTCGGCTGGAAGTACATTGTGCTCATTTAATAGCTAAAGAGCGTCACCATGATGGTTAAAAGCTTTGTTTTTTGTCTTTCCATTACAACTTTTACAGGAAATCACCGTTTGCAAGATCTTCTAAACGATTTAGCCTGCATTTTTAGGAAAAATAAAAAAGGCCTGCATCAGGTATCTGCCAGGGTTTTTATATCAATGATCAAGAAAACCTTTCTCCTATACACTGAAGAATGACGATTGTCAGGTTTATTGATGGAAATTCTATGACAACACAGACGGATTTTCTTCCTCAAATATCTTCTTCTGGTTCAACAATTACACGTTGGCGTTGGGTGGCAATTATCATCTCTCTTTTGATGGCTTTTTTAGCAGCAATTTTTATTATGCTGTTATCCAATGCAGTAGATCGGGAGGTTGCACGGTTGAATACAAGTTCACAATTGCGAGAACAAGCTGATTTGGTATTGATTAATTTGATTGATATGGCGGCAGCGGACCGTCGCTATGAAAGTAGCCACAAGGAAGAAGATAAAACCCACTTTACAAATGCAGCGCGTAATCTTGATGATATTCTTGATTATACTGGTCTTATTGTCTATTCCAAGCCGCAATGGTATGAATGGTTTAGCGCTTTTAAAAAAGAAGTTGAAGCGCGCAAAGCCATTATGATTGCGCATATGGTTTCTCTTGATTCTTTTAGTGATCCATTGGTTAAACCACCATCTTCTCCTGAAATTTCAAAACTTCAAGTTGCACGTTTAGCTCAGTTAATGACAAATTTTATCAATGGGGATAATGCAACGCGGCAAAAACAACGCAAAGACATAGCTATGATGCGTGCTGCCTTAACATTGGCAGCGATTGTTGCTGTTGTTAGCACTTTTGTTTCAGCTTACTTTGTGATCAATCGGTTTCGTCGTGATGTTCGTTATTTAAAAACATATCAATTGTTACTTCATAGCGAAAATGCTGCTCTTGAAGCACGTGTGAAAGAGCGAACACAAGAATTGGAAAAAGCACGCAACCATGCTGAAAAAGAACGCCAGCGTGTTGAAATGCTTCTGCAAGATGCAAGTCACCGCATCGGAAATTCGCTCAGTACAGTGTCTTCTTTGCTTGCTTTGCAATTAAATCGAAGCAAAAATGCAGAAGTACGTTCTGTTCTTGGTGCTGCACGTGATCGTATTCAAACAATCTCCACTGCACACCGACGTTTGCGTTTGTGCGATGATATGGAAACAACTTTAGTGGCCGAGTTTCTAAGTTCAGTTGTTCATGATGTTGAATTGGCAGTGCCCCTTGAATTGCGCGAAAATATCACCATTTATACAGATTTCAAAGAGTGTCAATTATCATCAAGAGATGCTACAACACTTGGGATTATTCTTGGTGAATTGCTGACAAATGCTTTAAAACATGCTTTCCCCGATCAACGGTGTGGGAATATTTATGTTTCTTTTATCCCTCAGGATAATGATCAAATGATCCTGATCGTTGAAGATGATGGGGTGGGCATCAATAGCCAAAATTTAGAGGAAAAAGCAGGCCTTGGCCATTTGGTTATCGAACAACTTTGTATGCAGTTTGGTGAAAAACCATTGTTTGAAACATCTGATTTAGGTGGAACAAAGGTAATCATTCCTTTGCCAAAACTGAAAACGCGTAGCGCAAATGATTCATCATCTATCTCTTAAAGGTGCTATTAAAAGAGTTCTCTTCTCTCCTTTATGTTACTTTATTTTATTTGGTTGTTTCTTGTGTAAGGGAAAGCCAAGCGTTGCTTTTTGTGGGTTTTAAAGTATTTCCCTTTATGCGGTTTAAGCGCTTTTTTATATAAGCTGGTTTTCTCCATATGCTTTTAAAGTGCTCCTTTTAAGCATTCTATTTATATAAGCCTTTTATTCTGTTTGTTATTTTTAAAAATTGAAAAAATGTGTTTAAGCATTTTTCTGATTATTAAAATCTGAAGTCTGATTTAAGAATCATTGATTGATTTTGTGGGGCTGTTGATTAAAGAATCAATATTACGTTTTTCTCGCAAGAATATTTGCAGATCTTGATTGAGTAATTCTTTACTGTTGGGTATGCGGATACGCATGGGGTCAACTTTTGTGCCATTAACAATAATTTCAAAATGGCAATGAGGCCCTGTTGCAAGCCCAGTTGATCCAACGTACCCAATCACTTGCCCTTGCCGTACTTTCATTCCTTGCTTAAGGCCTGGTGCGTGATTATTTTGATGGGAATAACTACTCGCATAACCATTGGCATGTTGAATAACTACATGATTTCCATAACCACTGGTTACACCCACTTTGGTTACAACACCATCACCAACGGCAATGATGGGTGATCCTTTTGGTGCGATCCAATCAACCCCAGTATGCATGCGCACATAGCCTAAAATAGGGTGTTTGCGTGGCCCAAAAGGTGAGCCGAAAGTGCCATTTGGAGTAGGTTTGCGGAGCAGAAAAGGCTTTGAACTTTTTCCTTCTGAATCATAATAATCAACGCTGCCGTCTTTAGATTGATAACGATAATATTTATAGGTTACATTACCGAAAGTGGCACTGATATAGCGAATTTCGGGATCTACATTATTAATGGGAACTTCTTGATTAATGGGGGGGGCTTGAGTGTTTTGGCTCTGTTGCGCATTTTGTGTGCTTTTTTTGTCTTTTTCATTGCTGTTTTCTTTGGGCACAGCATAAAATATTTCAAGCTGATCGGTTGGTGTGATGCGGCTTTTCATGTCAATATTGGTTGCGAGCAGACGAATAAGGCGCTGTGAAACAGAAGGTGACATATTATGGCTAAGAATAGCACGATAGATGGCATCATAAACTGTCGGCAATCGCCCAACGTTAATTGCAGAATGAGACAGACCATTTTGAAACGCAGTTTGAAGAATAGGAGACATTTCTGGTTCTATGCTTTCAACAAATTGATTATCATCATTTAAAGCAACTGTAAGAACATGATACTTTTTGCGATAAATACTTGCCCGCACAATATGATCTTCTTCACCATGTTGCGTGACAATTCCAAGGCGTAAGAGACTTTCTTCTTTAAGGAAATCTGAATGGTTTAATGTGGCTAAAGCTTGCGCAACTTGTTCAATTTGTTCTGTGTTATAATCAGATTCAAATTCTTGAAGTATTTTCAATATTGTTTGTTTTTTATGAACGGGGATGATGTCTTCAACATAATTTTTTGTAAGGTCGATTCGGTTTTTTTGAGGCGAAATAGTAAGATTTTCTTGAGTAATACGCACTTCAGGATTATCTGATAATTTAAGGGTAGATAATAAGTTATCTGTCTTTAAAAGCTCCCCCAATGTGAGAATTGAAAGAAATTCATTTTTTGTGTCCACTACTAATCCAGCGTTTTGTATTTCTTGTTGCGCTTTATCATCAGTAAACGTATCTGTACCATCAAAATTAATCTCATTAACAATGAAATTACG
>NZ_MUBG01000001.1:1150000-1317500 GCF_002022415.1 Bartonella sp. WD12.1 | reverse complement strand
AGTGGGAAAGGATGTGAGGATCCCAAAACAACCAGGATGTTGGCTTAGAAGCAGCCATCATTTAAAGAAAGCGTAACAGCTCACTGGTCTAAATAAGGGTCTTTGCGCCGAAAATGTAACGGGGCTCAAGCCATACACCGAAGCTGTGGATTTACTCTTATGAGTAAGTGGTAGCGGAGCGTTCCGTAAGCCTGTGAAGGGAGACTCGTGAGAGCTCCTGGAGGTATCGGAAGTGAGAATGCTGACATGAGTAACGATAAAGGGAGTGAGAGACTCCCTCGCCGAAAGTCCAAGGGTTCCTGCTTAAAGTTAATCTGAGCAGGGTGAGTCGGCCCCTAAGGCGAGGCCGAAAGGCGTAGTCGATGGGAACCACGTTAATATTCGTGGACCTGTGGGAAGTGACGGATTGCGTATATTGTAAGGTCTTATTGGATTGATCTTGCAGTGAAGTAGTCCCAGGAAATAGCTCCCACGTATAGACCGTACCCGAAACCGACACAGGTGGACAGGTAGAGAATACCAAGGCGCTTGAGAGAACTACGTTGAAGGAACTCGGCAAATTGCACGCGTAACTTCGGAAGAAGCGTGACCCTTTTTCGGGCAACCGTTAAAGGGTGGCACAGACCAGGGGGTAGCGACTGTTTACCAAAAACACAGGGCTCTGCGAAGTCGCAAGACGATGTATAGGGTCTGACGCCTGCCCGGTGCTGGAAGGTTAAGAGGAGATGTGCAAGCATCGAATTGAAGCCCCAGTAAACGGCGGCCGTAACTATAACGGTCCTAAGGTAGCGAAATTCCTTGTCGGGTAAGTTCCGACCTGCACGAATGGCGTAACGACTTCCCCGCTGTCTCCAACGTAGACTCAGTGAAATTGAATTCCCCGTGAAGATGCGGGGTTCCTGCGGTTAGACGGAAAGACCCCGTGCACCTTTACTATAGCTTTACACTGGCATTTGTGTCTATCTGTGTAGGATAGGTGGTAGACTTTGAAGCAGGGGCGTCAGCTCTTGTGGAGTCATCCTTGAAATACCACCCTTATGGATATGGATGTCTAACTGCAGTCCGTTATCCGGATTCAAGACAGTGTATGGTGGGTAGTTTGACTGGGGCGGTCGCCTCCTAAAGAGTAACGGAGGCGCGCGAAGGTAGGCTCAGAACGGTCGGAAATCGTTCGTTGAGTGCAATGGCATAAGCCTGCCTGACTGTGAGACTGACAAGTCGAACAGAGTCGAAAGACGGTCATAGTGATCCGGTGGTCCCGTGTGGAAGGGCCATCGCTCAACGGATAAAAGGTACGCCGGGGATAACAGGCTGATGACCCCCAAGAGTTCATATCGACGGGGTTGTTTGGCACCTCGATGTCGACTCATCGCATCCTGGGGCTGGAGCAGGTCCCAAGGGTATGGCTGTTCGCCATTTAAAGCGGTACGTGAGTTGGGTTCAGAACGTCGTGAGACAGTTCGGTCCCTATCTGCCGTGGGTGTAGGAATATTGACAGGATCTGTCCCTAGTACGAGAGGACCGGGATGGACGTATCTCTGGTGGACCTGTTGTGGCGCCAGCCGCATAGCAGGGTAGCTATATACGGACGGGATAACCGCTGAAAGCATCTAAGCGGGAAACCCACCTGAAAACGAGTATTCCCTGAGAACCGTGGAAGATCACCACGTTGATAGGTCAGGTGTGGAAGTGTGGTAACATATGAAGCTTACTGATACTAATCGTTCGATAGGCTTGATCGTTCCCATTCCCTATATTCATTCCCTATTTTTGTTTATTGTATTTTCAATAAACAAAAAACTAAGCAAAAAAACCAGTTCTCGTTCCTTTATATGTTCTTAGCTGACTTGGTGGTTATGGCGGAATGCCTGCACCCGATCCCCATCCCGAACTCGGCCGTGAAACGTTCCAGCGCTGATGGTACTGTGTCTTAAGGCACGGGAGAGTAAGTCACTGCCAGGTCTGTTAAAAACATACAAGGGTCTTCTCAAACAAGTCTTCAATAGAGGTCAGCAGTCAAGTGATTTTGTTACAAAAAATATCATCGTCACAATAACTGTGGGATCTCTGCAATGGCGCGGGGTGGAGCAGCCCGGTAGCTCGTCAGGCTCATAACCTGAAGGCCGCAGGTTCAAATCCTGCCCCCGCAACCAACAAAAATCCTAACAATATCTGTACTCTCTTCTCAAAAAAACATCACTGTGGGAAATCAATAATTGCTTCTTATTGCTTTCGTTCATCTTTTTTTATATCTGCTGTAAAATTCTTATCTGACCGTTTCTCTGCAACTCTCTTCTCGTCTTCATAATACAAATACATAGTTCTTATATATTTGCGTGGCCGCTTATATGTTTGTTGCCTCTTCAAAGAGGGGCGAGAGGTTATTTCTTCTGCACTCCTTTTTATCTACTACAAACGGGTAAATGGGTGTATCTGTTTTGTTTAAATGGTAGGGTGCATAAATGATAGGGATACAAAGCATTTGTTCTTTTTTTTATGAGATATAGCGCTGTAAAAGGTGTCGTTGCAGTGCTCAATAATCTTGTTTGGGTTCAAGGTTAGAAAGGTCACTCTTGGCTTTTTATAAAAAAGAATGATTATGGTGTTTCTTGTGAATGTTGATATAGGTATCAAGCTTTAAACTTGCGGTGTTTCTTCAGCTTTTTAAAAGTGTCATATACTTTGCAAAGGTCGTGTTTGTATTTAAGTTTTTGTCATTTTAGCCATCGTGCGTATTTCATCAAGGCAATAAAAGCACTGATAAAAAAGGGAAAAGGCTTTCTTGTCAGATCTTATTTGCTTCTTTCATCTGGAAAAAAAGTAGGGCTACGCTATTGCATAATAATGCTACAAACACTCTAAATCCGCTAAGCAATAATCTATCAAACTAAAAAGTAGATTAAAAATCACCTCTGTTCCTAAGCATAAAAGGGTATAATTGGTATGTGAATATTCTTTAATATTCTTTGTTAGAGGTTGAGAATACGCTTAAATAATTTTTTCATATGTGGTGAATTTTTGTAATAAACTTAAGTACAGAAAAAATATTTTATATATTACCAACAAGACTAAAGCCTAACGGCATTAGATAGCCTTATCGGTGCTATTATTACAACTGTATGTGGATTGTTATGGTGCCAAAAACTGTAAACATTGCTGCCTACTTTTAAAGCTTTGCTTAGATTAAATAAAATTTCTTTATTGAAATTTTTTTAAAGTTATTTTTTCATCAAAGTGCTCATACTTTCTAAAGGGTTTTTACCTTGAATGATTTTTTGAACTTCTATAGCGATAGGTGCGTGAATTCCTTCTCTTTGAGCAATTTGAGTAATTGCGTTAGAAGTTTTAATGCCTTCGGCTACTTCGCCTAGCTCGCTTAAAATATTCTGCAAAGGTTTGTTTTGCGCTAATCCTAACCCAACACGATAATTTCTGGAAAGAAGGGAATTTGCTGTTAAGAACAGATCACCTGCACCAGACAGCCCTAAGAAAGTTTGCATTTTTGCACCAAAATGTTCTGCAAATTGATACATTTCTACAAGTCCACGCGATAGGAGAGATGCTTTAGCATTCTGACCTAATTGCAGTCCGTCACAAATTCCAGCCGCTATAGCAATGACATTTTTATATGCACTTGCCACTTCTCCACCAATGATGTCATTTTCAATATAGGGTTTGATAAAGTCAGGCATTCTGTTTGCAAATTCTTGAGCAAGGGTGGAATTATGCGAATGAATAGTTAAGGCACATGGGAGAGCGAGAATGATTTCTTTAGCAAAGCTTGGACCTGCTAAAAAACAAAGATTTTCTGGAGCAATAAAATCTTTGGCAATTTGGCTGACAAATGCTCCACTATCTTCTTCAATTCCCTTGCTTGTGATGAGTATTTTTGAATCTTTTTTCAAACATGTGTAAGCAAACCATTCTCTTAAAGCTTGCACACTAATAGCAATGACAAAAAGTGTAGAATTTAAACTCTCGTCTAAGGAACATTGTGAAATGATTGAATGAGAATTGTGACTCAATATTTTGTTTAAAGGTTCTAGTGCAGAGGTGATGTCACGTCTTGAAACAATGCAGACTTCATTTTTATGTGCAAAAGCAAATGCAAGAGCTCTTCCCCAAATTCCACCGCCAAAAATTGTTATTTTCATTTTATTCCTTAAGTATTTTAAAGATGATACTTCATCTCATACATTGCCAAACGCGTCTTTTAAGATAGGGAGAATATGTGTTTTCTTAGTTAAGAAAAGAACGATTTTATACGATGAATAGCGTTTTTTAATAGCTGTCAATGTTGATTACAAAGAGTTTGGCACTATTTGTCTTTTCGAGAGCAGGCAGATTTTATTTTATTGTGCATTGTTTTTACCGAATTTTTATCACTTTAAAACACTTTTAATTTGATTAAAATGCATCTGCTCTTTGCGTATTGATGTAGAAAAAAATTTCTTAAAACGGTAGTAAGGCACTGTTAAACATCTATCGTTTGCAGTTTTGCCACAAATCTAGAAAGTCTTTGATGAAAATGAAATCGATTTGATAGTGCCTAGTTATTGAGAAAAGCAATATGATGGCAAAGTGATGGCAGCATGATTGGCAGGTAATATGAAAAGGGGTGATGTGGTATCCGCTACAAGGCAGTATAAAGTTACTGCAACGTTTATTTTAATACAGTAGATATCTTATCCCGCGAACATGGGTTATGCGTGAACATAAAGAAACAACAAATGTAGAGACAATGCAGCTAAACCTTGGCATATATTGGGTAATGCTTTGGTGTGCGGACAGAAGCTGATGATAATGGGGGCATATTCTTTTGTGAGGTTAAAATCAGATCGTTGTCTATAACCACAGGTTATATAAAGTCTTGCAGCGTTCATTTCGATAAGCTAGACATGATCGTTCGTGAAAACACAGAGTTATGCGTAAACATACATTGCTGAATAGAGAAACATCATGTCTACGAAACAAAAAAAAACTAAAGCACGTTTACCACGGGGATTGACTGATCATACAGGTATAAAATTACAGGCGCTTGAAACAATGATGGCTCAGATACGTGAAGTTTATGAACTTTACGGTTTTGAAGCACTTGAAACACCGATTTTTGAGTATACAGATGCACTTGGAAAGTCTTTGCCTGATGTAGATCGCCCGAATGCAGGTGTTTTTTCTTTACAAGATGATGATGAACAGTGGATGTCTTTGCGCTATGATCTCACAGCGCCTCTTGCTCGCTATGTTGCTGAGAATTTTGAAGTTTTGCCAAAACCTTATCGTAGTTACCGTTTTGGACCTGTTTTCCGTAATGACAAGCCAGGGCCATGGCGTTTTCGTCAATTTATGCAGTTGGATGCTGATATTGTAGGGGCACCAACAGTGATAGCTGATGCAGAAGTCTGCATGATGGCAGTAGATAGTTTAGAAAAATTAGTTGGACGCCATAATTGTGTTATCCATCTGAGTAATCGGAAAATTTTGGATGGCGTTTTAGAAAATCTTGGTTTGGGTGGAGATGAACAGGCTAACAAGCGCTTAATTGTTTTTAGAGCAATTGATAAACTTGATCGACTTGGTCTTGAAGGTGTACGTTTGCTTTTAGGGGAGGGCCGTTTGGATGAAAGCGGTGATTTTACGAAAGGAGTGGGACTGACTAATGACCAGATTGAGTACATTCTTAGCTTGCTGTGTGCAAGGGGCGAAACTACGAGGGGAAAGATTAATCATCTCAAAGCAATTGTTGGCCGTAATGCTTGTGGGCTTGAAGGGATTCGCGAACTTGAAGAAATGCTGGAAATTTTTGCCACCAATGGTTATGAGTCATACATAAAGCTTGATCCATCAGTTGTGCGAGGGTTGGATTATTATACGGGGCCTGTTTTTGAAGCTGAGTTGCTTTTTCGTAATGTTCCTGGTGTTTATGGAATGGTTTGCTGTGGATCTATTGGTGGGGGTGGGCGTTATGATGGGTTGATTGGACGTTTTCGCAATGACAATGTGCCCGCGACGGGTTTTTCACTTGGTTTGTCACGCTTAATGGCAGCTTTGCAAAGCTATGGAACATTACCTGTGAGGGAAAAAACAGGCCCGGTTGTGGTGTTGATGATGGATCAAGAGCAAGGTAGTGTTGTGCGTTATCAACAAATGGTGATGCAATTGCGCAATGCAGGCATTCGCTCTGAAGTATATTTGGGGGAGTCAGGTATTAAAGCACAAATGAAATATGCGGATCGGCGCCATGCACCTTGTGTAGTGATTCATGGGTCACAAGAACGCCAGAAAGGCGAAGTTCAGATTAAAGATTTGGTAGAAGGTGCACGTTTAGCCAGTGAAATTAAGGATAATCAAACATGGCGTGAAAGCCGCCCAGCGCAAATAACCGTTAAAGAAAATCAGTTGGTTCAAGCAGTGCAGGATATTTTGAGAGACCAAAAAAGGTAAATGTGTTTCCTTTTTAAAAGTTCCATATAGGTTTAAAAACAAAAACAGCACAAATTCCTTAAATGCAAGGTAATTTGTGCTGCCTTAATGTGCATTTTAAAAAATGTGATCTTCTTTAAAGAAGTGATCTTTGTTTAACACTTAGCCTTGAAGTGTTTTTAAGATATGTTGTGGTGATGAAACTTCGTATGGGTCTGTTGGGCAATTATCTGAATAGCCTTTTTCTTCAAACCAATGTTCAATAATTCCATCATTAATGACCGCTGCATAACGCCATGAGCGCATTCCAAAGCCGAGATTGTCTTTAGAAACCAGCATTCCCATTTTACGGGTAAATTCACCGGAACCATCAGGGATCAATTTCACGTTTTTAATGCCTTGCTTTTGACCCCAGGCGTTCATGACAAAGGAATCATTGACGGAGAGGCAGTAAATTTCATCAATGCCGACTTTTTTAAATTCATCATAAAGTTTTTCAAAATCAGGAAGCTGAAAGGTTGAACAAGTAGGCGTAAATGCTCCCGGGAGAGAAAAAAGAATAACCCGTTTCCCTTTAAAGTAAGTGTCACTATTGACATCTTGCCACCGATAAGGATTATCCCCGCCGACTGATTCATCCCGTACACGTGTGTGGAAAGTTACGTTGGGAACTTGTTTTTTGATCATAATTACGCTCCTATAAGCCTTTTGGGATTGTGTTGCAAAAACGGTTTTTGTTTTTCAACGACGAATGTTGGAAGTGTAGTAGATTGTGACAAATTTGCAAGTATTTCATGCTTGCATCAAGGTAAATGAAAAGCAGCTTAAACGGGTAGCTCCTTAAATAAAAGGAGCTGTAAAAGGGGTAGTCATTTAACTAAAAGGTGCCATGGGAAGTTTCTGTGTAAGATAAGCTATTTGATGAGATATTAATTGTAGCAGATGTTCCCTTTCAAGTTGAGAAGATAGTAGGAAGGTTATTTTCATGATTGTCAACACTGTTTTGACAACAGCTTTTCATGATCAAAAACTGGGAACATCTGGTTTACGCAAAAAGGTATCGGTTTTTCAGCAACCCCATTATGTTGAGAATTTTATTCAGTCCATTTTTGACAATGTTGGATCTCTTGAGGGAAAATTGTTCATCCTTGGTGGAGATGGGCGCTATTTAAACGATACCCTTATTCAGCTTGTATTAAAAATGGCGGCTGCAAATGGTGTGGGCTGTGTTAAGGTGGGAAGAGGAGGCATTTTATCGACACCTGCTGTGTCGCACCTTATTCGCAAATATCATGCACATGGGGGGATTATTTTATCAGCAAGCCACAATCCTGGAGGTGTGAATGGTGATTGTGGTATAAAATATAATATTTCCAATGGTGGCCCGGCACCTGACTGTTTGTGTGATGCTATTTTTGCAACATCGCAACATCTTTCTTCTTATAAAATTGTTGAAGCTCCAGACATTGATTTAGAAATAGAAGGGCAAAGTTTTATCGGTTCCATGAAGGTAGATGTTATCGACCCTGTGGCAGATTATGCTGCTCTAATGGAAAAGCTTTTTGATTTTGACTGCATTTCTCAAGCAGTGAAAAAGGGCTTAACCTTGCGATTTGATGCTATGCATGCGGTCACAGGGCCTTATGCGAAAGAAATTTTTGAAAAGCGCTTAAATTTTCCTCAAGGAACAGTGGTCAATGGTACCCCTTTACCAGATTTTGGTGGCTCTCATCCCGATCCCAATTTGGTGCATGCAAAGGATCTTTATCGTTTGCTCATGTCTGATCAAGGGCCTGATCTTGGCGCTGCTTCTGATGGTGATGGTGATCGCAATCTCATTATTGGTCGCAAACAATTTATCACGCCTTCTGATTCACTGGCTATTATGGCAGAAAATGCACACTTGATTAAAGGATATAGGCAGGGCATTTCTGGGATTGCACGCTCAATGCCAACAGGGCGTGCTGCTGACCTTGTAGCACAAGAAAAGGGGATCAATCTTTTTGAAACGCCAACAGGATGGAAATTTTTTGGTACGCTTCTAGATGCCGGAAAAGTTACCTTGTGTGGTGAGGAAAGCTTTGGAACAGGCTCACACCATGTGCGCGAAAAGGATGGTTTATGGGCCGTGTTGTTTTGGCTAAATCTTTTGGCTCTAACAGGGCAAACAGCGGCGCAAATTGTACAAAAACATTGGCACAAATATGGGCGTTTTTATTATTCACGTTATGATTATGAGAATGTTGAAGCACAAAAAGCTTATAGGATGATAGAGCATTTGCGCACGTTGTTGCCCTTAGCTGGGGCAAAAGTTGCTGGATTAACCGTTACACACTGTGATGATTTTGCTTATCATGACCCCATTGATGATAGTACCAGTGTAGAGCAAGGGGTGCGGGTGTTTTTTGAAAATGGGGCACGATTGGTCGTGCGTTTATCTGGAACAGGAACGGGGGGAGCAACTGTACGCATTTATCTGGAACAGTATGAAAGCAACCCCCGCAAATATAATCAAGATCTGCAAAAAGTACTTCAACCTTTATTTCTAGCAGCGCTTGAATTGTTAAAAATAAAAAAATATTTGGGCCGCGAACAGCCCGATATTATAACGTAAATGTCATTTATAATAACAATGCATCATGACATGAATTCATCAATAACATAAAATAACCTTATTGTGGGTGGATCATCTTTTTTGGATCAACCAGTCGGTCATAGTCAGCTTCAGCAATCCCGGCTTTTAAGGCTTCTTCCCGTAAGGTTGTGCCATTTTTGTGAGCTGTTTTAGCAATGTCAGCAGCTTTTTCATAGCCAATTTCTGGTGCAAGCGCTGTAACGAGCATGAGAGAGCGCTCAAGTAGGGACTGGATGTGATCTGTGTTAGCGCGCAGCCCTTTGATACAATTAACATCGAAAGAGTGCATAGAGTCACTAAGAAGTGAGAGAGACTGCAAAACATTATAACCGATAACAGGTTTAAAGGCATTGAGTTCGAAGTGGCCTTGGCTTGCAGCAAATGTCACACTAGTCTGATTTCCAAAGACTTGGCAGGCAACCATACTTAAAGCTTCGCATTGGGTAGGGTTAACTTTTCCTGGCATAATGGAAGAACCAGGTTCATTTTCTGGTAAGCTCAATTCGCCTAAGCCTGAGCGTGGTCCTGATCCTAAGAAACGAATATCATTTGCAATTTTGAACAAATCAGCTGCCAATGCATTTAAGCTTCCGTGGAAATTAGCAAGAGCTCCATGGTGGGCGAGAGCTTCAAATTTATTGTGAGCGGTTGTGAAAGTTACTCCTGTGAGTGGACTAATCGTTTCAGCAAATGCAACGTCAAATCCTTTTGGAGCATTAAGGCCTGTTCCAACGGCAGTTCCCCCTTGCGCAAGCATTTGGACATCAATAAGAGCCATTTCAATGCGTTGGCGGTTGGCTTCTAGCGCAGCGCGGTAGCCTGAAAATTCTTGCCCCAAAGTAAGGGGGGTGGCATCTTGTGTGTGCGTGCGCCCCAATTTTATGATGTCTGCAAATTCTTCTTCTTTTGTTTGAAGACTGGCAATAAGAGTATCAAGGATTGGAAAAAAATGTTGGCGTGTTTGCAGTGTAGTGGCAATATGAAGCGCTGTTGGAAAAGAATCGTTTGATGATTGGCTCATATTCACGTGGTCATTAGGGTGCACGGGTGCTTTACTGCCAAGTGTTCCACCCAAAAGCACGCTAGCGCGATTGGCAATCACTTCATTGACATTCATATTGCTTTGTGTGCCAGATCCTGTTTGCCAAACAGCTAAGGGGAAATGTGTATCAAATGCACCAGAAAGCACTTCATCAGCAGCAGTGACAATTGCTTGCCCTATGTCTTGCGAGAGTTTTCCTTTTTGCATATTCACAAGAGCTGCTGTCTTTTTGATAAGGCTTAAAGCATAAATCAATGAGAGAGGCTGTTTTTCTGAGCCAATGTTGAAATTATGTCGAGAACGTTCTGTTTGTGCTCCCCAATAACGGTCATGAGGAACCGAAACTGTCCCCAGACTATCGGTTTCTTGGCGTGTTTTAAGCATAATAAAATCCCTTAATATATATTCATTAGTTTAGTAAAAGATAAGCATTTCTCGATTAGAATCAAAGAGCCAATTAGAATCAATATAAAACGAATTATTTTATTTAGAATCCTTGACATTGCAGATCAATATTTTTATATAAGATTTATTCGTTAGCACTCATCGCTAGAGAGTGCTAGTAGAATTTAAGATTAATCAGTTATACTAAGTTTTAAGGGTTTAAAACATGGCTAACACACAATTCCGCCCACTTCACGATCGTGTTGTCGTTCGTCGGGTTGAATCTGAAAATAAAACCGCTGGTGGGATTATCATCCCCGATACAGCAAAAGAAAAACCTCAAGAAGGTGAGGTACTCGCTGTTGGTAATGGCGCTCTTGATAATAATGGAAAGCGCGTGCCTCTCGAAGTTAAAGCAGGAGACCGTATCTTATTTGGGAAATGGTCTGGAACCGAAGTGAAGATTAATGGTGAAGAACTCTTAATCATGAAAGAATCCGATATTATGGGGATTTTGGGTTAATCCATTCTCTCAATTTGTTTCGTTTACTATATCCAAGGAGAAATTAAATGGCTGCTAAAGAAGTCAAATTTGGCCGTGAAGCACGTGAGCGCTTAGTGCGCGGTGTTGATATCCTTGCTAATGCTGTTAAGGTAACACTCGGTCCTAAAGGCCGTAATGTGGTGATTGACAAATCATTTGGTGCACCTCGTATTACAAAAGATGGTGTGTCAGTTGCAAAAGAAATCGAACTGGAAGATAAGTTCGAAAATATGGGCGCACAGATGTTGCGTGAAGTTGCTTCAAAGACCAACGATATTGCTGGTGATGGAACAACAACAGCAACTGTTTTGGGCCAAGCTATTGTGCAAGAAGGTATAAAAGCTGTTGCTGCTGGTATGAACCCAATGGATCTAAAGCGTGGGATCGATTCTGCTGTTGCAGAAGTTGTTGAAAGTCTTTTCAAAAAAGCAAAAAAAATCCAAACTTCTGCTGAAATAGCACAAGTAGGAACGATTTCTGCTAATGGTGCTTCAGAAATTGGTAAAATCATTGCTGATGCTATGGACAAAGTTGGTAATGAAGGTGTTATCACCGTGGAAGAAGCAAAAACTGCTGAAACGGAATTAGAAGTCGTTGAAGGTATGCAGTTTGATCGCGGATATCTTTCACCTTATTTTGTCACAAATGCTGAAAAAATGGTGGCTGATCTCGACGATCCTTACATCCTTATTCATGAAAAGAAATTGTCTAATCTGCAATCCTTGCTTCCTGTTCTTGAAGCTGTTGTTCAGTCTGGTAAGCCTCTTCTCATTATTGCTGAAGATGTGGAAGGTGAAGCTTTGGCAACGCTTGTGGTTAATAAACTGCGTGGTGGTTTGAAGATTTGTGCTGTTAAAGCACCAGGCTTTGGTGACCGCCGTAAAGCGATGTTAGAAGATATTGCGATTTTGACATCAGGTCAGGTTATTTCTGAAGATGTTGGCATTAAGCTTGAAAATGTCACTTTAGATATGCTGGGCCGTGCAAAGAAAGTACATATTTCTAAGGAAAACACAACCATCGTTGATGGCTCTGGACAAAAAGCACAAATCAATGCTCGTGTAAGCCAGATTAAGGCGCAGATCGAAGAAACAACTTCTGACTATGACCGTGAAAAACTGCAAGAAAGACTTGCTAAACTTGCTGGTGGTGTTGCCGTTATTCGTGTTGGTGGTGCAACAGAAGTTGAAGTAAAAGAAAAGAAAGACCGTGTTGATGATGCCTTGAACGCAACGCGTGCAGCGGTGGAAGAAGGTATTGTTGCTGGTGGTGGAACTGCACTCTTGCGGGCTGCAAACGCAATTACTGTTAAAGGAAGCAATGCAGACCAAGAAGCTGGTATCAATATTGTTCGTCGTGCTCTACAAGCACCAGCACGTCAAATTGCTACCAATGCCGGTGAAGAAGCAGCGATTATTGTTGGCAAAGTGCTTGAAAATAGTTCAGACACTTTTGGTTACAACACTGCAACAGGTCAATTTGGTGATCTGATTTCTTTGGGAATTGTTGACCCAGTTAAAGTTGTACGTTCAGCTTTACAAAATGCTGCATCAATTGCCAGCCTTCTCATCACTACAGAAGCAATGGTTGCTGAACTTCCGAAAAAAGAAACTCCAATGCCCCCAATGGGTGGCGGCGGAATGGGTGGAATGGGCGGAATGGATTTCTAAGCGCCTTAAACCCATAGGTAAAAAGAAACGGGCCATCGGGCCCGTTTTTTTATTGTTTTAAAAGTTTATAAGTATTTTAAGCGTCATAAGCATGTGTATTATGAGGCGTTCTTATTCCTCTCCTATATTTTCGGGCTGATAAGTATAGTTTGCAGTAAATAATAGACAAATTCCCATAACGTTCAAAAAATGATTTTCAGCAAATAATTTATACGGGATATTCGTACAAGATGGCTTTTTTCTTTTTGCTTACTGGGTTTTCAAGTTTATAGCATAACATCTTGTGGCATGGCTTCAACGCCTAAAACTTCTGGAATAAAATGGCGCAAAAGATTTTCAATTCCGTGTTTAAGTGTCGCTGTTGAGGATGGACACCCAGCGCATGCACCACGCATATTTAAATAAACAATACCGTCTTCAAAACCACGAAAAGTGATATCCCCACCATCATTGGCAACAGCTGGGCGAACACGTGTTTCAAGAATCTCTTTGATTGTCATGACAATATTTGTATCTTTTTCGTCATAAAATTCTTCATGAGCCTCAGGGACTTGTGTTTGCAGAGTAGCATCATTGGTAACAGTGGGATCATTGGAGAGAAAATGCTCCATAATTGTGCCCAAGATCGCTGGCTTGAGATGTTGCCATTCCCCTTCATTTTTTGTCACGGCAATGAAATTATGTCCTAAAAGAACACTGCTGACATTGGGAATTGTAAAAAGTTTAGCAGCAAGAGGCGAATTTTGATCAGCTTCTTTGCTGTTATGAAATTCTAACACACCTTTCTCAAGGACCACACGGCCTGGTAAAAATTTGAGTGTTGCAGGGTTTGGTGTGGTTTCAGTTTGAATAAACATACATTATCCTTTTGTTGCACAAGCTTAAGGAAACAATTAACGCAAAAAAAGCTTAAGTATTGATATATATAATCATTTCAACATTTTTATCCAAAAGATCGTTTAGAAGCACGATAACCGAAATAAAAACGCCCTCTTAATTGACGATTAATGATTTAAATAAGCTCATCTCTTTTATATTATCATGAGAAAGGTAGGATATGGTAGCGATATCTTGATATTTGTTAATCAATTTGCAAATTCTATTATTCAAAGCTTATTGTTCTATCAACGATGTAAAAAGCCAACAATTTCACGAACGTGTTTCATTGTGTTTTCAGCCAATAGGCTAGCACGTTCAGCCCCATCACGCAAAACAGAATCAATATAAGCATCTTCTTGATGAAGACGGCGTAATTCTTGTGTAATTGGTGCCAATTTATGGACAACAAGGTCAGCTAGAGTAGACTTAAAGAGCGAAAATTGTTGACCTGCAAACTCTAAAAGAGCCTTCTCTTTACTGATTTGCGCAAAGGCTGCATAAATACCAAGTAAATTATCAACTTCTGGGCGCCCTTCTAGAGCAGTAAGCTCATCGGGGAGGGGAGCAGAGTCAGTTTTTGCTTTGCGTATTTTTTGAACGATAAGATCAGCATCATCAGTTAAATTAATTCGTGACAAATCTGAAGGATCTGATTTTGACATTTTCTTTGTGCCATCACGTAAAGACATAATGCGCATACCCGTATCACCAAGAAGAGCTTCTGGTATTGGGAAAAAGCCTTGTTCCTTGTTTTCTCCCTCTTGTATGGGGATACCAACATTTAAATGTGCAATTCGGTCAGCGTAATCATGATTGAATTTTTGCGCAATATCACGTGTGAGTTCAATATGCTGCTTTTGATCTTCTCCTACTGGAACATGTGTTGCACGATAGAGTAAAATGTCAGCAGCCATAAGACTTGGGTAGGCAAAAAGCCCAACGGATGCTTGTTCACGGTTTTTTCCAGCTTTATCTTTAAACTGTGTCATCCGTTGGAGCCAACCGATACGGGCAATACAGTTAAAGACCCAAGCTAATTCAGCATGTTGAAAAACACGTGATTGGTTGAACACAATATGTTTTTGTGGGTCAATACCAGCAGCTAAAAAGGCTGCTGTAACTGAACGGGTGGAGCTTTCTAAGGTGAGTGGGGCAGGGTTAACCGTTAATGCATGCATATCCACAACACAATAAAGGCATGTATGAGATGCTTGCAGTTCAACCCAGCGCTTAATTGCACCTAGATAATTACCAAGATGCAAATTGCCACTTGGTTGCACACCAGAAAAGACGAGGGATGCGCAAGTGTCCATAGGAATAAGCCTTTCTTAATGATGTTACGTGTTGCTTTTGTTGTGGTAAAGCTTCTTTTTTGAAAGTCAAATAAGATATTATAGGCGCTGTTTCAAATTTTTACGTAAAAAAGGAAAATAACTCATGCCAAGAGAAAAGCAGATGATACAATAAAACAATAGAATGGAGAAGATTAAACCTGCTAAAGTTCCTATTCGCAAAAACAGTGGCGCTTGTGAGGACAAAGGGAAAGATAAAAACCCAAGTGCATAATACAAAGCGGCAGCCATTAAGAGAATGGCAACGATCAAGCATGCAATCCATTTGATAAGTTGCATATCACATTTCCAATAACCGCGTTTGATAAGGGTGCCACAAAGCAAAAGTGTGTTAACCCATCCAGAGGTAATTTCTGCAATCACAATGCCACGTGCTGACAAAATCGGGAATAATGTAAGCGCTAAACCGATATTGATCAAAACACAAATGCCTGCAAAAATCATTGGTGTTTTTGTATCTTCATGAGCAAAAAAATTAGGAATAAAGATTTTTATTAATACAAAAGCTGGAAGCCCTAATCCATAAAGTTCAAGCAAATGTGCAACAGTGAGTGTTGATTGGCTTGTAAATTGCCCGCGTTCAAAGAAAAGGCTAACAATGGGGGTGGATATTAGGAAAAAAAAGATTGATGCCGGTAAGGTTAAAAAGAGGGTAAATGCAATAGCTTGGTTTTGCAAATAGTTTGCTTCTTTGTTATTTTTATTGCGGAAGGCTTTTGTTAATTCAGGCAAAAGAACAGTCGCAACAGCAATACCAACGACGCCTAATGGTAATTGATAAAGGCGGTCAGCATAAACCAAAGAAGAAACAGCACCCGGATGGCTGGATGCAATATTGGTATTGATCAATAAATTGATTTGCGTAATTCCCCCCGTAATGGCAGCAGGGAATGCCAGGGTTAAGAGCTGGCGAACATTGGGGCTAAGATAAGGAAGACGTAGGGAAATTTTCATCCCACTTTGACGCAGAGCAACTGCAATTAAAGTAAGTTGAAGAAGGCCAGCAACCATAACCCCCCAGGAAAGGTTTAGCCCAATCTGCCAAGCATCAAGCTGAAATATCCAAGCATAGGCGAGCACGCCGATCATCATAATATTTAAAAAGACAGGAGCAATAGCTGCAACAAAATAACGTTGTAATGCATTGAGCATTCCCCCCATCATGGCCGCTAAAGACATGCACGCTAAATAGGGAAACATGATTGCAGTAAAACGAATTGTAGCTTCAAATTTTGTTGCATCTTCTGCAAATCCTGGTGCAATTACAGTGCGCACTAAAAAAGGCATACTCACTTCTATAGCAATAGTTAAAAGTAAGAGTAGCGAGAATAGAACGCCAAAGACCTCTTCTGCAAATTTGCGTGCATTTTCTGTTCCATTTTCAGTAATTTTCTTTGAAAATAGGGGAACAAAAGCTGCATTAAAAGCGCCTTCAGCAAAAAGACGGCGAAATGTGTTTGGAAAACGAAAAGCTGCGTTGAAAGCGTCAGCAGCAGGGCCTGTACCAAAAGATGCTGCCATTAATACTTCGCGCACAAAACCAAAAAGACGACTCGCGCAAGTTCCTGAAGCAACAGTTATAAATTTTTTAATTAAGCTCATAAAGATATGTTATGTTTGGAAAACAAAATAGAGTTTGAAAAAAAGCAAAAAATCACAAGAGATCATGCAAATATTATCACTCATGTTAGTCTTAATGATATTTTATGACGGTGTTTGTCTCTTCTGTCAATAAAATGCATCAAAGTTATTTGAGTGATATTTTCTTCACTTCAGTTATAGATTTTATCATCTCCCTTCAATTGATCTATAAACATAAAAAAGACAATAAGAACAATATTGGTGCTTTTTTAAAATATCTCCACGAAAATTTTAAAATCTTATGCTGGTGTTAGCCGCATTCTTATCAGTTGCTTTTCTTCCTAAATTTTACGGTGGCATGACACGCTCTTAATACGTTCCAGCATTTCCTCTGGTTATGAGCTTACATTTTTCCAATACTTCTCCAATAAATGAGAGCTCACTTTATTCGTTTACACATCATTCAAAATGAGAGGCTTTCTGCCTCTCAATTAAGGACAGCCTCTGTAGGCTGAAAACTGTTTTTATTGCCAATTTTTTGAAATCACTTTATGAGTTAAAAAGTGTGTTGATCGTATACGCGGTAATCAAAAAGGGATTCAAAACCCCCTAAAATTCAAGTGCAAAGATTAACCCACTCTATGGTTTTCTCCACGATTCCGGGAGTTTTTGTGATGTCCAGGTGCTATGGCACTAAAAGCAAAAAAGCTGACTTGAGCTCAGTACTTTTGACTCCCGGAATACCAATGCGAGGGCGCTCGCCTGGCGGGGGGTGACCTAGAAGTGCACAAAACATGAGCGCATCATTATTCTTTACTTTATTCGTACATCATTCAAAATGAAGCGCTTTCCACCTCTCAAAATGAGAGGCTTTCTACCTCTCAATTAAAGATAACCTTTGTAGATTGAAAACTATTTTATTGCCAATTTTCTGAAATTACTTTATTAATTAAAAAGTGTATTGATCGTATACGCAGCGATCAAGAGGGATTCAAAAGTCCTTCCAAGTTTAGGCACAAAAATTAACCCATTATTATATGGGGTTCCCGGAATTCCGGGAGTTTTTGTGATGTCCAGGTGCTATGGCACTAAAAGCAAAAAAGCTGACCTAAACTCAGTACTTTTGACTCCCGGAATACCAATGCGAGGGCGCTCGCTACCCGGCGGGGGATAGAAGTGCAAAAAAATCCTCATAATGATATTTTTGTCGGCAAGAAAATCCGATATAGAAGAAGAATGTTGGGAATGTCTCAAAAAACATTAGCTCACCATTTAGGTATAAGCTTCCAACAAATCCAAAAGTACGAAAAAGGATTAAATCGTGTAGGAGCTGGACGTTTGAAAGATATTGCCGATATATTTGATGTTCCTATTTCCTTTTTTTATCCTGATACTGCAACAAAAGAAGGTATCTCGTGCCATTATGATGAAATCATATCGAGCAAAGAAGAATACTTGCTTTTAAAAAGTTTTAGAGTTCTTACATCTGTAAAACAGAAAGCAATTCTAGAATTAATTTCTGATCAGAAGTAAAACTTTTTAAATTATAGTATAGTGCTACACTTTTTCATAAGCATTCATCAGAATTTTTAAAATCTCCATGGTGATGACAATTTTATTTAGCCATGGTCATGGTGCAAAAACAATTACTGATAACTGCGCTACTGTTTAATATTAATCTGTGCTCATCTGATTGTTCATGGTTTGGATAAGCAGATATAAATTTAGGTTTACCGGTTTCTTGAAATTTTAGTTATGCTTAGATGCAAGCTTGAAGTTAACATGTATATCTATAACCATAACGATGAGAAGATTTGTGGAAAAAAATTACTTAAGAGTTATGTATGTGATGTAAAACGTAAGGAATTACGGGCAGGGGGTATCTCAAAAATATTTGTGCTGTTAAATCAGATGTGGCTCTTAAAGTGGGAGCATCCAGGATAGTATGGCAATGATTGAAAATGGCAAAACTGTCAGCTTATACAGTCTATATACTCTTGTTTTGTAGGTATCATAATGATACTCAATTTATTCTAATTTGTTAAAAGTGTAAGTCATGCAATTATCTTCAATTTAGGCATTGTCTTTCTGTTATTTTTCATTTTAGGAAATTCCGCTTATGCTGCTGGCATACCAACTGATGATGTGGTTTTTCCATGGGAAACACCTTTAAAAAGAATTATGAGATTAATATCAGGACCTGTTACTGTTGTTGTTTCTTTGTTTGGGATTGCAGCCGCCGGTGGAGTTGCTTTAATTTTTAGAAATGATATTAGTGACTTTTTAATGAGGATTATTTATGTAGTCCTTTTTATCTGTATAATTGTTTTTGGTATGTCGCTTTTTAGAGGTATGCTTTTTTCTGGTGCTGTTGTTCCTGAAAATATGGTGATTGGAGAAATGCAATGGATGAGGAGTTAGACTACGAGCCCATATATCGTTTTCTTTACGAGCCTAAGCTAATTATGGGAGCAGAGCGCGAACCACTGCTGATTTTAACGCTTTTAATTGGCGTTTTTATTATTTCAGCAATGAGCATTGTTGCAACAATTATTGGGACGTGTATTTGGTTGATTGGCCTTTATGTGCTACGCAAGATGGCAAAAATTGATCCTATGTTGTTTCGAGTTTACATTCGTTACTTGCGTTATCAGCGTTATTATCCACCTTACTCAAGACCTTTTCGGGTTGCACGATCAAAATGGCCTTATTAGATGTTTTAATTAAAACATTCTCGTTCTAGCTTGGCTGGGTTTCTGATTTTTTAAATTTTGCCATCTTAATTGATGAAAGCCAAAATTACCCTCAAGATTTAATTGGTTTTTTGGGTAAAAATATGGTGGCTTAAGAAAGCAGATGACAAAAAAATGATCTTGCGATAAGAAGTTAAAAAAATAAAAAGCGGGCGCACTATAATATAAATAGATAATCATGAAAGAACTCACTCATATTGATCCTATAGTTACCCATTATGATGCTGTGTTTTGTGATGTTTGGGGGGTTGTGCACGATGGTGTGCGCGTTTTTGATTCAGCTGTGAAAGCTTTGCAAAAAATGCGCAAGATGGGAAAAAGCGTTGTTTTGCTTACCAATTCACCCCGACCACGTGAAGATGTTATAGCTCAATTGCAAAGAATGAAAGTTGCCAGTGATTGTTATGATGCAATTATCACTTCAGGTGATGTGACACGTGATCTTATTTTGAGTGCACCGCAGAAAATCTTTTTTATTGGTCCGCAACGTGATTTGGCTTTGTTTAAAGGGTTAGCATGTGAGCTGGTTGAAGAAGAGGAAGCTTGTGCGGTGGTTTGCAGTGGCTTTTTTGAAGACTTTGGAGAAACGCCACAGGCTTATGAAGATATGCTGCAGCGCCTACAAGAACGGGGTTTGCCTTTTATTTGTGCCAATCCTGATATCACTGTTCATTGTGGGGATCAAACATTGTGGTGCGCTGGTGCTTTAGCACAGCTTTACCAATATTTAGGCGGTGAGGTCCGTATTGCGGGTAAACCCCATACACCTATTTATGAATGTGCTTTTGAAAAATTAAAAAACATTCGTGGGACAATAGAAAAAAGTCGGATTTTAGCTATTGGAGATGGCATTTTAACCGATGTAAAAGGCGCTATCGATTTTGGGGTTGATGTCCTTTATATTCTGGGGGGCATCCATTGTCATGACTATACGCACAATGGTGTGGTCAATAAAGAAGCTTTGCACTCTTTTCTTAACCATTATGGTTATCAGCCACAAGCGATGATGTGGGCGCTTCAATAATGGATAATTTTTTGCGTCTTCAAGGATACACAGAGATTCCTGAAGTTTTACGTGGTGCAGTTTTAGCTATTGGGAATTTTGATGGTGTTCATCGTGGTCACCAAGCGGTGTTGCAAAAAGCGTTAGATTTAGCACGTATAAAAAACAAGCCAGCTCTTGTGTTAACATTTGAACCGCATCCAAGAAGTTTTTTTCAAGGTTCAGCTTGTGTTGATCGTTTGACACCAGCAGCTGAAAAAGCTGAAATCTTCAAAATTTTGGGTTTTCAGGGTGTAGTTGAAGAGCATTTTGATGCACAGTTTGCTGCTCTTTCAGCTGATGAATTTATTAGCGTTGTTTTAAAACAAGCTTTTGATGTTTGTGTTGTGGTAACGGGGGATAATTTTCACTTTGGTCGAAAAAAAAGTGGAAATGCGCAGTTTTTGCGTCAAAAAGGAAAAGAATGCGGTTTTGAAGTTGTTCAAATTCCTTCTTTGTGTACTCTACAGGGGGAGGAAATTTCTTCTAGTTTTATTCGTCAGCTTTTATCACAAGGGCAGGTGGAAAAAGCAGCTCATTTATTAGGGTACCATTATCGTGTGCGCTCAAATGTTATACATGGTGAAAAGCTTGGTCGGTCTTTGGGCTTTCCTACTGCCAATCAAGTGTTGCCTCCCCAAACCGGCTTAGCACATGGTGTTTATGCAGTACGATTGCGCCGTTTGAATGGTGTTTTGCATGATGGTGTCGCAAGTTTTGGTTGTCGCCCAACAGTTATTGATGGTGGAGCACCACTTTTAGAAACTTATTTGTTTGATTTTACTGACAATCTTTATGATGAAAGCTGTACCGTTTCTTTTGTACAGTTTTTACGAGGGCAAAAAAAATTTGATGGATTAGAGCCTTTGAAAAAACAAATGCAACATGATGAAAATGAAGCAAAAGCGGTTTTGGAAAAAATTCAACCGCTTTCATTGCTAGATCAGTTGCTGACTTTTAAAAAAACATCATGATCCGATCTAAAAAGGAAAAAAGAATCGCAAAAATAGAGCTTAAGCTGATTATGAGAATAAAGATATATTCCAAAACGTCATGAAACAGGTGAAGTTTTCGTTTATGAGTAGGGGAATTAACAGTTTGGAGATCAGACTTCATCATTGTTTTTGTCGCTTCTTAGTTACATGGCCTCATGGTTTTATAATAAGAAGGTTTAATGTTTGTTTCTTTCTGTTTTATTAAAACACAAGGTTAAATAATACGTGCTAAAGAGCAAAGATGAATTGAGCGTGTACCGTAGCAGCAATAGGCGAGGAGAGGAAGCGGTGCTGTTTTTAAAATTGTTTGCATAGCTTCAATGTGAGATTTTTCTATAGTCGAAGGTGTAATCGGAATATAGTGAGCTTGTATTCCGTGTTGATGAGCGGCTGCTTGAATGGTGGCAAAATCAGGCTGGTTAGGCTCTTCTTGATCAGGCCTGTTGCAGACAATAGTTTTAATTCCAGTTTTTGCGAGTGTTTTAATGTTTGCAACGCTGATTTGGGCACTAACAAAAATACCATCTTCAATTTGCTGCAACTTCATTTTTGTTTGTCCTTGTTGAGTATACTGCTTTGGTGCACTATTTATGTTGTTTTTTTGTTTGATGCTTTAAATAAGTAATATGATTAAATAAACAGTGTGATAAATGAGATTTTTATAAACAGCTTGAGTTTAAAAAATTATAGCCTGTCTAGAAAGATGAAAAGGCTAAAACGACGATGGTAAAACGATTACCATTTATTTCTTATAAACTGTCGTTCATGTCTTATAAAAAATAATTGCTGAAGTCAGATCGAGTTTAGTAATAAGTACTCTTATTGTAAGACCAATTGATAGGAATGTTATAATAAAAATGCTTAATCTTTGAATTTAAAAGAGCAATCTTGCTAAGAATTACTTATAAAAAAAACAGGCTTTAAAAAGCAGATTCCTCTAAAAATGTCTTAGTAACGAAAATTTTCACACAAACTCTTAAAGCGATAATTACGTATCAACAATATAACTTAAGCAAAAAAACACGTTCCCCTCCTCTTAATTTTTAAAATTCTCTATATTTCTTTACTTGTATATATAACATCCTTATTTGACTGCTCAAAATGCTCAGATTTTGCTATGGATGTGAAGAGCTTAAATGAGCCTCTCTCAATGAGACTTTATTGAATGCCAAGCACCAAAGCTAAAACAATAATGGCATTGGCGCTGATAATCAGCGTTGAATAAAGCATAGCAGTTTTTACCATATCAGTCATAATAAACCTCTTACTGTTTTTAGAAACCTCTCGCAGTTTCTTATTGTATCAATGTATATTCACACAATGTTACACACTGTAATATAGGCTGATATCAAACATTCGGCAAGCTTAAAATTATTTTTAGACTACGCGAGGGATAATGTGTTTTGTGTTATGGTTTATAGGGGATAAAAGATTTGTTATATTGATGTGTAAATTTTAAAGTATGTCAAAATTGTGTAGCCACAACACCATTAATTGTGTAGTTACACACCATTTTCACACAAGCTTTGTTACTTAAAGTTTGCGATAAAAAGTGCATTAAAGAATTTTTTAAAGTTCTTTTGGCAAGGGGGGTATGGAATATAATTGTTTAAGGAGAAAAGTGTGCAGCGTAGTCCGGGTACCCATATTGGAAACCAGAATCAATTTTCTGGTCGAGATATTGCGTTTGCGATGGGAATTATCATTATTCTCACAGTTCTCTTTTTACCTGTTCCTGCTTTTATTTTAGATTTGGGGCTTTCCTTTTCCATTGCATTTTCTGTTTTGATTTTAATGGTTTCGTTGTGGATTCAGCGGCCACTTGATTTTTCAGCTTTTCCAACAGTTTTGTTGATTACGACCTTATTGCGCTTATCCCTTAATATTGCGACAACCCGTGTTATTTTAACCCATGGTGATGAAGGCTATAAAGCCGCAGGAAATGTGATTCACGGTTTTTCGCAGTTTGTGATGGGGGGGGATTTTGTTATTGGTCTTGTTGTTTTTGCCATTGTTATTATTGTCAATTTTTTGGTGATCACCAAAGGTGCAACGCGTATTGCTGAAGTGGGTGCACGTTTTACTCTAGATGCTATTCCAGGAAAGCAAATGGCTATTGATGCTGATCTTTCATCAGGCCTTATTGATGAGAAAGAAGCGCAACGTCGCCGTCATGAACTTGAAGAAGAAAGTTCCTTTTTTGGGGCAATGGATGGGGCATCAAAATTTGTGCGTGGGGATGCTATTGCCGGGCTTATTATTACGGCTGTTAATATTGTTGGGGGTATTATTATTGGTGTTACACGCCATGGAATGACCTTATCTGGTGCGGCGGATGTTTTTACTAAGCTTTCCGTGGGTGATGGTCTTGTTACACAGATACCGGCTTTGATTGTTTCTTTGGCGGCAGGTCTTTTGGTTTCTAAAGGGGGTACCCGTGGTTCAGCTGAAAAGGCTGTTTTGGGGCAACTTGGAAGGTATCCCAAAGCGCTCTTTGTATCTTCTCTTCTTTTATTTATGTTAGGGTTGATGCCTGGTTTGCCAGCTGTTCCTTTTATTCTTTTGTCTTTGCTTATGGCTTCGATTGGTTATTCTATTCCACATCGCTTGCGCAAAGAATCTCTTGCACAAGAGGCACAGTTGGCACAAGATGCACAAAAGGCTCATCAGGAAGAAAGCCAGTCGCTTAAAGCATCACTTGAAACGGTACGTGTTGAAATTGCCATGGGCAAGCAATTGTCTAAGCATTTATTATCGAAAAAAGTTGAATTGGCTGACCGTGTTGCAAAAATGCGCCGTAAATTTGCGCAAGAATATGGTTTTGTTATTCCTGAAATACAGATATCAGATGATTATAAAGTGCCGGCAAAAAGCTATTGGATCAAATTATATGGTACGGTTGTGGCATCTTACGAAATGCGCATAGGTGAGGTCCTCATTATGCCGAGCAATAAACCTATTCCCAATATTCCAGGTGAACAAGTGTGCGAGCCGGCTTTTGGTATGCGTGCTTTTGCAACCTCAGAAACATTTCGCTCTGAATTGATGCGTGAAGGTTATATGGCGGTCGATAATCTTTCTGTGTTGTTGACCCATTTGAGTGAAGTTTTACGCAATAATTTAGCACAATTGTTTTCTTATAAAGATATGCGCATTCTTCTTGAACGTTTGGGTGGCGAATATCGTAAATTATTGGAAGAAATTTGTCCTGCACATCTTTCTTATTCTGGGTTACAAGCGGTTTTAAAGCTTTTATTATCAGAACGTGTTTCCATTCGCAGTTTAAATCTTGTTTTAGAAGCGGTGGCTGAAATTGCACCCCATGTGCGGCGTTCTGATTTGATTGCTGAGCATGTGCGGTTGCGTTTATCGCAGCAAATTTGTGGTGACTTATCTGAAGGTGGTGTACTGCAGGTTTTACGGATGGGAAGTTACTGGGACCTTGCTTTCCACAAAGCTTTAAAACGTGATGCAAAGGGTGAAATTATTGAATTTGATATGGATCCTGTTGAACTTGAAAAATTTGGAACCGAGGCAACAGCTATCATTCGCCAGTATATGGAAAAAGCGGTGCGTTTTGTACTGATTACATCGCCTGAAGCGCGACCTTATGTTCGCATGATTATGGAACGCCTTTTCTCGACGTTGCCTGTTCTTTCTCATGCAGAAATTGCTCGTGGTGTTGAAGTTAAAACATTAGGAGTTATCTCTTCACGGGAGAAGAGTTGATGTCATTGACGTCTTTATTACCTGTGACGTCTTTGCCAATTGACCAGTTGGTTATCATCGCCATGTTAGTTTTTGCACGGGTAGGGGCTTGTTTGATGTTTATGCCGGGCATATCAAGCTTACGTATTCCCATGAATTTCCGTTTATTGCTTGCTATTGCTTTTTCATTTGTTATGCTTCCCCTTGTTGTTGATTTTTTAAAGAACTTGGTGATAAGCCTGATATTGCAGTTCTTACACGCGCTTTGTTTTCTGAAATGCTTATTGGGGCTAGTTTGGGAGTTATTGCCCATGTTTATCTGTGGGCATTGCAATTTATGGCGACAATCATTGCCATGTCTATAGGATATTCAGGTCAACCTGGTCATAGTGTGATTGACTCAATGCCAGAAACTCAAATTGCTCATCTATTTGTTTTGGCGGCTGTTATGCTTTTTTTTGCAAGTGATTTGCATATGGTGACTATTCGTGGCCTTTTAGCTTCTTATGATGTTGTCTCACCATCTTTTATTCCAAATCCAGAAGCCGCTTTGATTGATTATCGTGATGTTTTGTCGCGAGCATTTTTAACCACACTATCTATTGCAGCACCTTTTATTACTTATGCGATTTTGATCAATATTGGGATCGGATTAGTAAATAAATTAACACCTACCATTCCGGTTTATTTTATTTCATTGCCTTTTGTTGTCGCAGGGGGGATATTTTTACTTTATTTCTTGATACCAGAGCTTTTACATTTTTTCAGTTTAGAGCTTCAAGATTGGCTCAATAGGGGACCTTAAAATGCAAAAGGGCAAACGCTACCGTAAGCTTCTTAAGATACAAAGTTTTATGAAAACTTATCATAAGATTGAATTAGAAGGTTTACACAATGACCTTTCTGCTTGTGAAGAGGAGACGCGGGCACTTTTTTCCTTAATGGAAAAGGAAAAAACTCCTGATTTTTTGGATGCCAGTTTTTTAGCACGGCGCTTACAACGTATAGCCAAAACAGAAAAACATCTTCAGGGACAAATTGTACAAAAAAAACAAATTGTGCATGAAGCTTCTAGCCGTTTGCAACGATTAGAAGAAAAGTGTAAAGAGGTTAAAGTTATAGAAGAACGTCAACAATTTAATAATATGCTCGAAGATTATATTGCAGATAAAATGATAAAAGACGTCAGTTTGACATAAGTTTGGTGCTTTATAGTGTTTAAATGTTATAGGGTTTACTTTATTTTTAAAAGCTATTGAAAGAGTAAAAAAAATCCTATCTTTTTAGAAAATATGAATTACGAAGAAAAACGAGTAGTCGTTAAAAAGAGGCAGCATATGGTGCTTTAGTTGCTTTACATAATGTTCTTGTGTTGATCCACGCGGGGTGATTTATTTAAACATTGTATTTTGTTGAAAAATACATTATGTGTAAAATTCTGTGCACATAATTTATTGGGTGCACAAAGGGTGGTTTTACTCAAGTGAGTATAAACCATTTCTATGAAATTAGAGAGAAGCATGCATTGTTGTCAAATTTAAGACGAAACTTAAGAATTTAAAACAAAGAAAAGCAAATGGTAGTTAAATAAAGGGGAAGCTCATGGCTATTCAGCCACCTTCAGATATTGTTCTTGATGTTGCGCGCGCAGCTGACCCAGTTGAATATCGTGCTTCTGTTGAAAAGTTGCGTGATTTACACACCACAGCACGCACACAAACTGCTGCAAATCAAGAAAACAATTTTGCTCAACTTGTGCACGCTGATTACACAAACTCACATAACGTAACACAACACGAACTTCAACAAGTACACCTAAAACCACACAGCGTAGAGAACAAAAACACTGAAGTCTTTAAAAACTTTGAAGCCTTTATACTGCAGACTTTTGTTGAAAATATGTTCACAACTGAGATGCAATCCATTTTTGGAAAGGGGCAGGCAGGGCAAATTTGGAAATTTATGATGGCTGAACAATTGGCTAAAGAATTTGCTACATCTGGAGGAATTGGCATTGCGCAAATGTTGATTTCTGAACAGGCTAAGAAAGAAGAGGGGTCATATAATGGAGAGGGAAATAAAATAAATGCTACCCATTAAAGACGTCGTTTTATCATTGATGCGATCATTCATAAAATAAGCTGATCTGGCACATTAATATCGAACACAAACTATTAATATGACAATTGAAATACCATAAAGGGGAATAAAAATGTCTGTAGCGCAATGTAATGATGAAAATGTTGCATTAAAAACAAAAGTTCTCAATAATGATCTAATTGGTCGTGATTGGGCAATAACAAAATTTATGGCTGCTGTTAAAGGGCTGACAGAAGTGGTTGATTATGAAAGCAATATGCTTGAAAGCCACGGTGTTCCAGATTATGAAGAGGTTAATTTACGTAAAACACGTGGTCTGCGTGATCTTAATCAGTCGATGAAAGATGTTATGCGGTATTTGGACCAAGATGTTGAAAGTAAAATAGAAAGTTTGCTATCTGATTTACAGGAAAAATTACAGCGCAATAGTGAATTACTTCAAGTGCATTTAGAAGCTGTTAAGGAACTTTCTCAAATTATGCAAACAGTTGCTCGCGCTGAAGAAACAGATGGAACTTATGATCCTGTTTTAGTTAATGCTGGAAGCCGCAAATGATTAAAATGATTGCGATGGGGGTATGGGGTTGTTTAGTGGCCCTTGGCACTTTAATGCTGAGTGTCAAAGTGAATGCTGTAAACCCCGATATTTCAGAAGCGTCTGCTCCCATCGTAGAAGAGGTTAGTTCTGGTCAAACAGAAATCATCAGTGTTCCCATTTTAGTTGAGGGAGTTGTCCAGGGTTATATAATTTCACAATTAACTTATCTTGTAGACAAGAAAATTGAGAAAGACATATCGCTTCCTTTAGGAATATTGATTAATGATGCTATTTTTAAGTGTTTTTGGGACAGTTATTCAGATGTACGTGCTGTCGAGAAGATAAAATTTGAAACGGTTAAAAAACAGATTATAGATGAAGTTAATCAGCATTTTCCAACGCCTATTATGAAAGATTTGCTTGTGAAACAGTTTAATTATCTTCCAGCTGATCAAATACGGGATAGAAATATTTAAACTATGGTATAAGATTTTTTTGAAACATAAAGTTTTCAAAAATGTACTTTGGAAAAGGATTTTTGAGAGACTTCTCCGGAAGTTATGAATGCTAGAAAATTATTTTTGTATTAAATATATCCACCTTAATAAGATCCACGCGGGGTGAGGGGAATGTTGTAAAAAGAACTTCTTATTTTTTAGAGAATACGAGAAGCTTATTTGTATATAGCATTATAGCATCTTTGCTTTTTATCTTACATCCTTCTTATCTTTGAGGTGTTATGATTTTAACCCACAATGCAGTTCATTTTTAATGAGACAGTGCATATTTTAGTGGGTGAGTCTTTTTTGTATTCGTGCATTATTGAGTGCATTCACCAAATGATTAGTATTGGTTTCTTCATCGGATGGGTTTTCAAAAATACATTTATCCAGTTCAACCCCAAATTCTTCTGATGACATGATGAGCTGGAAAAAGGCTTGTACACCTTCATTTGAAAATTCCATATGAAGCAAGATTTTTGGTGTAGTGTTCCAATCTAATTCATAACTGGCATTACGGGCAAAACGCATGGTATTCGGGTAAAAACGCAATTCCGTAGCACTTTCAATAAGTTCGGAAAGATGGTTAAAACGCTCTGTGTGGATACAGGCAATTAAGTCACCTACCTCGATCAGTCGCAATTCTGGAATAAATTGCGCTACCTGTTTTGCCAGAAACATTTCACGGATTTCAGTTATATAATCTTTTTCATCTTATGACTTTGTGTTATTATTTTAGAGTTTATATTAATTTGGTATTGAATTTTGAAAAAAGTTGTAAATGCTTATTTTAATGGATCTTTTGACTGTTGATGAAACGAATTAGAGCAGCAACACTTTCATATAATTCAGGTGGGATAACTTGGTCGACTTCAACTTGTTTGTACAATGTACGTGCTAATTCTACATTTTCAATAACAGGGATGTCATTTTCGATAGCAATTTCACGAATTTGTAAAGCCAGAATGTCTTGCCCTTTTGCAACCACAACTGGTGCATAATCAAGGGGTGGTTTATAGCGCAAAGCAACAGAAAAGTGGGTCGGGTTCGCCACAATTAAGGTTGCAGTAGGAACATTGGCAATCATTCGCCGACGCATGCGGTCACGTGTTAAGGAACGCATCCGTGCTTTGATCATAGGGTTTCCTTCAAGGCTTTTATGCTCTTCTTTAATTTCTTGTTTGCTCATGCGTAATTTTTGGCGCCAGTAGAAACGTGACCATGCTAAGTCAAATCCTGCAATAGCGGCGACGGCTACAATGAAAGAAAGCGACAGACCGACAAGTTCTTTACGAATATATTCAGGTAAAGCTGATGCATCTGTTAATAATGCATTGATGAAAATTGTATTGTTTTTGAAAAACATAATATAAACAATGATGCTTACACCAATCAGCTTGGTTAATGATTTTAAAAATTCCACCAACCCTGCTTTACTGAAAATGCGTTCAAATCCATTGCTGAGTGAAACGCGTGACCATTGTGGACGGATGCGCTCCATAATAATACGTGGTACATGTTGTATAACTGATGCACTTATACCAATCAGGGGTATAATAATTAAAATAGGTGCTAAAGCTAAGCCTACATTACCACCTACCAAATAAATCAAATGTTTAATATCTTCTGCAGTATTAATGCGCCAAGATTCAGGGCGTTCGAGCCATTGAAGCAAAAAATGCGAAAGCTGCGACATGACTGGAAAAGCGATAAAAATAGAAATTACGCTAAAGCTTAAAAGAGAAGAGAAAATAGGCAATTCACGAGAAAAGGGAAGATTTCCTTTTTCTTCTGCTTTATGAATTTTGTGTTCTGTTGGTTCTTCTGTTTGGCTCTCTTTATCGGGCTTTTCATCTGACATGTTGGTTTAAGTGCGCCTTTTAAGACGTTCCTTCTTCACCTGAGAGATTAATTGTTCCTTGCTCTGAGAGTTTGATTGCTGTTTGGGCAATACTACGGCGTGCATTTATAATTGCTTCTTGTTGGATGGAGTCATTGCCTGAAGAAAGTTCTGCTTCCACTATACGACGTGTGCGTTGTGAAAGAGAATTTAAAACCAGGTCTTTCATCTGATTGTCTGTACCATGCAAAGCTGTAATAACGGTATCAGCTGTAATCTTATCAAAAAGCAGTAACCGTGCTCGTTCTGCCAAACGCGGAATATCTTCGAAAACAAAAAGCTTGGCTTTGATTTTTTCCAGATCTTCTTGACTCAAATCTCCAAGATTTGCAAGCATTTCATCAACATCTGCTTTATCAAGCTCATTAAGGATGGTGGCCACTTGTCCGTGATGAGCTTTTTCTCCTATATTATTATCTTGTGAGAAGACAGGGCGCAGCGCTTCATCAAGGACTGTATCTATTTCTGGCGAAACTGAGCGTAAATGCAACCTTCTACGGGTAAGATCAGCACGCACAGCCATGGGCTGCGCCATTAAAATTTTTGCTGCAATTTCAGAAGGAAGACGTGAAACAATGTAGCTAACCACTTGGGGATGTTCTTGTGCAAAATGCATTTGCAAAACATCAATGCTTAATTTTGCAATAATCTCCCAAAGACTTTCGCGAGGTGGAGCGGGTGCCTTTGAAGGGTCAAGAACTAAAGCAGCTTCCTCTTCTGATAATGTTTCTTGTACCAGATTATCAAAACGTAAACCAGCTTCAGAAAAAGAAGCTCCTTCAGCAAAGGCATCTTCAAATTGACGAACTAGAACCTCAAAATCAGCAAGAGAAATGTTGGGCAAAGTATGAGCCTGCCCACTCAGACGACGTAAATCATCTGGAGTGAAATGTTTTAAAAGACGCGCAGCAGCGGGTTTTCCTAGAGCAACAAGGAGCGCTGCAGCTTTTTGTTGCCCAGAAAGTGTATCAATAAGTGTAGAAGGCACATGTGTATCAGGTAACGTATTTTCCAATTCATCTTCTGATACAACATTTATTACTTCTGTCATTTTTTCTTTCGTTGCCTGCGTCATATTTGTTTTTCACATTTTGCAAGTTGACTTATTTACCCATAACTTCGGTAAGGCTTACCCCAAAACGGGAAGGGTCATCTTCTAGAACAATAACCTCACCACGTGCGATAATACGACCATTGACGATAATATCAATAGGGTCTCCAATTTGCTTATCAAGCGTAATTACTGAACCGCGACCTAAATCCATTAGGTTTGCTACTGGCATAGTGGTTGAGCCTAAAACAATTTGAACCTCAACTGGGATACTCATAATGAGTTCTGGATTGCTGTGCACGTCATTTGTGCTTTTTTGTGCATTTGTAGCACTCATGCTTCCAACAGTTTTTCCTGCTGATGCAGTAAAAGCAGGGCCACTGCTTGCTGTTGCACCAGGGGTACTAATTCCTGGTTTTTGTGCACTTGTTCCAACACTACCTGGCATTCCAGGTCTTGTTCCTGTGGGGCTGGGTGATGTTGCTGGACGAGGTGGCGTTGCTGGGTTAACCCCTTTAGCACCACCAGGAGGATTTATATCATTTGTCATTTTGTCACCGTATTTTTTGTTTTGACTTTATATTCTTTCGTTTATAAAGGCTTTGAGGTTTTCTATTTTTTAAAATTGTATTTTATTATTCAGAGGATCTTAGTGTATTTTACGCTGCACAAAAACCGGAAAGTTTTTTGGAACAATGGGTGGTTGTTGGTGCGTATGTGGTTTACTAGATCCCATTGTAGGTCTATGAGTTTTGGCAGTTAAAGTAGCGCGAAAATGGTCAAAATCGCTTTGTAGTTGATTACGGACATTTTCCATATGAGCAACAGAGCGATCAATATTGCGCCGAATCCGCGTTGATTCAATAATACGTGCATCCATTTTGCGGTTTTCATCGCGAAATTCTTGATGTTCTTCACGCAATATTGAAATTGCTCGATCAAGACAAGCAGTTCCGGTCTGAACTTGTTTAGCCAATTCTCGACCCATGTGGATTGTTGTCGTCAATTTTCGTGTGGTTATAATAAAAACACCTAATGATACCAGTGCTAGAAGTGCACTTGCTATATTAACTATGAACCAGCTCATCAATCATTTCCTTTTCTTCATCAATAGGATCAGTGACCCGGATGGAAAAATTTGTCCCCATTTTACCAAGGGAGCATTTATAAAGAGATTTTTTGCCACTGCGTAATTTTATCTGTTTAACAGCATTGGCAGGAAGGGGCAGAACCTGCCCTACTTGAAGTTTTGATAATTCATCTAAGATCATTGATCCTTGTTGGATAAAAGCTTCAATAGATACGTGTGCGCGACTCACTTCTTGTTTTAAACGTTTAGCCCAAAGTGGATCTGTATGTTTTGCAGGTGCGCGCAAGGCCCGTGTAACAGCTTCTTGAATAGGGCGATGGCAACTGCGTGGCATTAAAATATTCACGTTTGCTTCTATTTCATTACATTTGACCCCAAGAGTGCAAGAGAACATCTGCGATTGATGAAAGGTTTCTAAATTAAATTCTTGCGCTTTGAGTGTTTGCTTGAAAAGTAAAAGAGAGCCATCACCTGTGCCAAATATTCCATCCATTGTATTAGCCAGCAGTTTTCCAAAATATTCACTTATTTTGTATTCTGTTGGGCTAAAAGGGCGTCCATTACGGTTTATAATCTTTGGCTCTGCTGCACCAAAAAATGCTTCTGTTATAAGATCAACCAGGGTTGCATCAAGAACAAAGATAACATCATCTCCCCAAAGACTGGAGCTAAAATAAATCAATAATGTATCTGTTCCGATTACTTGACTAATCTTATCACTTTTAAGTGTATCAAGCGATTGTACATCGGTAGCAAATTCTAAGGATGTATAATGGACTAACTGCGCACAAAGATTGCTTGCTGCGTCACGAAACACATATTGAAATGACATAAGGTCATCACTTGACAGACCAGCTGCACGCAAAATGTGTTGGGCCAACACATCTTGCTTTTTCTCTTCATTGATATTGTGCTCGGTTTGCGCAGTCTGCTCGGTTTGTGCAGTTTGCTCAGTCTGTTCGGTTTGTTCAGTCATGTTCAAGCGGCCTCTTTTTCAGCACCTGGACCAACGATTGTGTGTTGTTCTACAACATCAATTGTTGGACGATCTTTTGCTGAGATGGTTTTGCGTCCATATTCTAGTGCAATTTGTGGTATTGCGCCGTTCATATAAGCCAACAGTGTTTGTTTCACGACAATATAGATACGCGTTTTTTTATGACGCACTGTTTTAATTTTTGTGGCGATGGGGCTAAAGACACTGTAGGAAAAGAAAATACCCGCAAATGTTCCAACAAGAGCTGCTCCAATCAAGCGTCCTAACACTTCTGGTGGTTCACTAATAGCACCCATAGCTTTAATCACACCCAAAACAGCCGCTACAATACCAAGCGCTGGTAAAGCATCAGCCATATTTTGCAGAGCATGAGAAGATTTTTCAGAATCCTTTGCGATTGTGTGAATTTCTTCATCCATTAAAGCTTCAATTTCAAAAGGGCGAGCGTTTCCCATGATGATAAGACGACAATAGTCACAAATAAAACTGGTTAGAGAATTATCTTTTAAAACCAAAGGATATTGCTGGAAGAGTGCAGATTCTTTGGGGTTATCAACATGACTCTCCATTTCGGAGCGTGATTTTGAGCGCATTTCCCGCATAAGAACATAGAGCAAACCTAAGGTTGCTAAAAAATCTTTTTGTTTGGGAACAGCGTCTGTTGTTGCTTCCAATGTTGCTTTCATTGCATCTTTAATCACATTAAAAGGGTTAGAGATGATGAAAATACCAATGGCTGAACCCAAAATAATAACAAATTCCCATGGCTGTACTAAAACATCAAGATGTCCGCCCATGGCTACGTAACCGCCAATTATACATCCTAAAGTAAGCACTAATCCTATAATGACACCCAATACCGTGGTCTCCTATTTTTAAATTTTGCTGAAAGATAAATGTTTATGCTTGTGCAAAGCTTACCAATTTTTCATGATGAATTATTTGTAATTTTATATCATGCTATAAAAAAGTATTAGAATACACAAGGATTTATGAAAAAAATCTTAAGTATATCAACAAAACTAAATTGAAAATACTATCATAATAAAATATTGTTGTAATAAGAAGCAGTTTTATCATCAGTTTCAGACAAGTTTTATACTTTAAAAAATCTGCTGAGAGGAAGGTTTGCTATGATTAGCACATATATGAGTTATAGAAGTACAATCGATAATATGAAACAAACGTCGAGTCAGCTTTTTAATGAGCCTCAGGTTAAGCGCGAGACAGACTATTATGTGAGTCATATTATAGGTATAAAATCAGTTGATGAGTTTTTAGCAGATGATAAAATCTATCGCTATGCTATGAAGGCTTATGGTTTGGAAGATATGATTTATGCAAAAGGTATGATGCGTAAAGTGCTTTCAGACCCTAATTATGCTTCTCAATTGACAGATAGGCGTTATCAGCAATTTGCAGCAGCTTTTAATTTTGCTGTTTATGGTGAAGAAACCACTCAAAGAGAGAGTGCAAAAACAGGCACTGTAAATAAATATATGCAGCAGACTTTAGAAGTAAAAGTTGGTGAAGAAAATGAAGGAACGCGTTTGGCCTTGTATTTTACCCGTACTATCGGGGAAATGACTAGGGGTGATCTTCTTTCAGAAAAAAGTTGGGCTTATCAAATTCTTGGTGATAAAGCTTTATCAGCGGTAGTTTTTATGGCTCTAAATATTCCAGAAAGTGTGCGTTCATCAAAAATTGAGGCGCAAAAATCTTTGTTAGAATCACGTATGTCCCTTGAAGATTTAAAAGATCCAAAGAAATTAGAGCAGTTTATTGCACGTTTTTCTGCTATGTATGACGCACAAAATCGAACAGATACAAATCCTGCTCTCGCACTTTTACAAGATTCAAATTTGGGAAGCGGATTAGCGTTTTCTCCTGAGACAATGGTAGCTTTACAATCTCTTAAGCGGGGTAGTGCTTAGAGAGTATCTTTAATAGTATAAGAAAAAGAGGCAGATTTATGCAAAATCCGATTTATGTGGGAGTGTCGGGTCAAATCAGTTTGGCACGCCGGATGGAAACAATTGCACAGAACATGGCGAATGTTAATACACCAGGTTTTCGCGCTGGTGGTATGAAGTTTGACACGTTGGTATCTTCCGTTGCACGCGAACAAAGAGATCAGGTTGTTTTTGTGAGCGCTGGTAAGGGATATATTTCAACAGATCGAGGTGCTTTGGTGAAAACCGGTAATGCTCTTGATGTTGCTGTAGGGGGTGATTCATATTTTTCTATGCAAGCTTCTTTTGGGCCAGTTTATACCCGCGATGGTCGAATGATTATGACACCAGAAGGTGGTTTGGTTTCGGTGACAGGATTGCCTTTTTTAGATGATGGGGGCGCACCAATCCAGCTTAATCCTGCAGGGGGCACTCCTCGTATTTCAGCAGATGGGAGTATTTATCAAAAGGATGTTTTGGTTGGAAAAATTGGTTTGTTTCAATTTCAGAAAGGGACTCAATTGCGTTATGGCCCTAATGCTTCTGTTATTCCTGATAGACCTGCTGTGCCGTCAGAAGGGGGGCTTGGTGATAAAGTTGTACAAGGTTATATTGAAAGTTCTAATGTGAACGGTGTGTCTGAGATGACGCGTCTTATTGAGGTAAGTCGTGCTTTTGAACGGGTTGAGGCAATGTTGCGTCAGCAGGAAGAAATGCGTTCTAAATCTATTCAAATTCTTGGTGGAAAATCTTAAGTGATTGATCATACAAGTCTTTTATAAAGAGTGTATTATGCAATGCAAAAAAGCAAAAATGATTCTGCACCAACGGCTGTTTTAACAGATACTACGCCAGTAGTTTCTTCAGATACAAAGACTTCTCTTGCAGATGCAGATCTTGTGAATGCAGAGCTTAAAGATGCAGATCCTACAAATGTAGAGGATGCTGTTTCATCTGTTAAGGGAAAACAGGCAGATGCTCCACCTACAGCTTTGAGCCGATTGCTTTCTTTTGTCACGCATAAAGCTAACCCTTCCTCTTGTTTGGTTAATCAAGGGGGGTTATAAGCGATGTGGCGCGTGGTGCATTGGTTGCGCGTGGTTTATCACAATCTGTATTGCTTGGGGAGACAGTGTGTATTGATTGTGATGAGCAGATGGTGAGGGGTGAAATTATTCGTGTTAATGAAGAAAATGTTTTGATTAAACCTTATGATGAAACCGTTGTTCCTGTTCTTATGGCTTCTGTTTTTCCGCAAGGTCCGCTTTTTGTAGCGCCAGATCGTTCTTGGTGTGGTCGTGTTGTTAATGCTTTGGGAGAGGCTATTGATGGTAAAGGGGCATTACTTTCTGGTCCACGCAATATGGCGGTTGAGGGTGACGTGCCACCAGCACTCAAACGTGCACGTGTGAAGAAGGGGTTACGTACAGGCGTTAAAGTGATTGATATTTTCACGCCTCTTTGCTTTGGTCAGCGTATTGGAATTTTTGCTGGCTCTGGGGTTGGAAAATCAACCCTTTTGTCGATGATGATGCAAGCTAATCATTTTGATACAGTTGTTTTAGCACTCACAGGTGAACGTGGTCGTGAAGTGCGTGATATGCTTGATGATACATTGCACAACAAATTAGACAAAGTAGTTGCGGTGGTTGCAACAGGTGATGAAAGCCCAATGATGCGGCGTTTAGCTCCAATCATGGCGACAACAATTGCCGAATATTTTTCTTCCTTAGGCGATAATGTTTTACTCGTGGTCGATTCGGTTACACGTTATGCATTAGCGATGCGTGAAATTGCTATTTCTGCTCATGAACCACCTGTTTCACGTGGGTTTCCTCCCCGGATTTTTAGTGAGTTGCCACGTTTATTAGAACGAGCAGGCCCTGGTAGAGAAGGCAAGGGGTCTATTACGGGTGTTTATGCAGTGTTGGTTGATGGCGATGATCATAATGATCCTGTTTCTGATGCAATTCGCGGGATTTTAGATGGCCATATTGTGCTGGATCGTGCTATTGCTGCTCAGGGAAGGTTTCCTGCTGTTGATATTCCGGCTTCTATTTCACGTTTGGCACCTCGTAGTTGGACAGATGAACAGCGCATATTGGTTCAAAATTTGAAGGAAATGATTTTTCGATACGAAGAAACACGTGATTTGCGTGCAATGGGTGCTTATCGTGCGGGGACAGATCAAATCCTGGATCAGGCAATCTTTTTAGTGCCATCTATTTATGCTGCTATGAAACAAAGCCCTGATATGCCGCTTGTTAGTGATCCTTACGATGAATTGGCAAGGCTATTGAAAAATCAATAATTACTTATGAGAAACAAAGTCAAAGAGCGTCTTTTTAAGAGGTTATTTTGTTTATCAATAGCGATTATTCAGTATCTATAAGAGAGATGGCTTTTAGTTTATGAAGGTAGAGAGATGATTTTCAGTAAAAACCAATGTTTTGATTTTATGACTTACAAAGGGAAAGACTGATATAAAATTTATACATTATATATTGTGTTTCTATTTATCTTTTAGATTTTATTCTTTAAAAAATAAATATAAATTGATATTTTTATTTTATTTTACTTTAAAGAACATACAGACAAGGCTCGCACAAGATTGTTTTCTTATCACCTCTTCCAAGGATTTAAGGATTATAAAATTATGGATTCAGTCAATCTTTTTAATATTGCCAACAAACAAGCAGATTGGTTAACTGTGCGCCAGAAGGCGATCGCTAGTAATGTGGCTAATGCTAATACACCAGGATACAAAGCCCGTGATGTGCAAGATTTTCCGACTGTTTTGCAAAACCAAACGATTTCCATGGCTGTTACCAACGCTCGTCATATAGATTTGACAGACAATGGTATGGAAGCCCAAGCTATTCGCTCTGAAAATATGATGGAAATTACGCATTCTGGAAATAATGTTGATTTAGAAGAAGAAATGCGTAAAGGCGGGGAGGTTAATCGTGAGATGTCTCTCAACACTGCCATTGTTAAGGCTTTTCATCGTATGATGATGGTGACGGTTAAAGGAGGGTCATAATTATGGCTGATAGACTAATTGCGGCAGAGCAAGTTGCCACAACAGGTTTAAGTGCACAGTCAATGCGTTTGCGTATTATTGCTGAGAATTTAGCCAATGCCAATTCAACGGGGAAATTTCCAGGTGCGGCACCTTATCGGCGCAAGACTGTTAGTTTTGAAGCTGCTCTTAATCCGCACAGTGATGCACAAGGTGTGCAGGTGACACGTGTTGGCAATGATAAAGCGCCTTTTATTATGCGTTATGAACCAGGGCATTTGGCTGCTGATAGTAATGGCTATGTGAAATATCCCAATGTCAATTCTATTGTAGAGATGGCAGATATGCGTGAAGCAAATCGCTCTTATGAGGCGAATTTACAAGTTGTCCGCCAGGTACGCGATTTGGTTTCACAAACAATTGATTTACTGAAATGATAAAGCAATTCATTGCGTTGTCGGCGATTTTATATTTGAATTTTTGTAGGAGCGTTTAAAAATGATCCAAGCCCTCACTTCCATAATATCTAGCAGTTCTTTGGATTCATCAAACCAAGTAAGCGGGCAGATGAATAGTGCTGCTGTACAACATTTATCTGTTGGGGCAGCTGAAGAGAGCAACAATGTCAGTTTTAGTAAAATTTTGTCTGAAGTTGTAGGGACAGCTGAAATGAAATTACAAAATGCAGAAAGTCTTTCTATTGGTAGCTTGGCTGGCAGTGATGTTGGTGTGCGTGAAGTTGTGAATTCTGTTATGGAAGCTGAACGGTCTTTAAGTACGGCTATTGCTTTACGTGATAAGATGGTACAAGCATATCTTGAAGTGAGCCGTATGCAAATTTAAGATAGGCTGAACAGAGTTTATAAAGAATATAGGAAAAAACCATGGTCATGAGATCACTTTCAATTGCTGCAACAGGTATGGCTGCTCAGCAAACTAACCTTGATGTTATTGCTAATAATTTAGCGAATATTAACACAACGGGTTTCAAACGTGCGCGTGCAGAATTTGCCGATTTAATGTATGTGGCAGATCGTGCAGTTGGTGTTCCCAATATGCTCAATCAAGCTATTATTCCTGAGGGTGCGATGATTGGAATGGGGGTGCGCACTGCAGCAGTTCGTAAGGTCAATATGCAAGGAGCTTTTGTTCAAACTGGCAATGCATTGGATTTAGCTATTAACGGAAATGGCTGGTTTGAAGTGCAAGATCCTAATGGCAATGTTTTTTACACACGTTCAGGTGCTTTTAATTTAAGTGAAACAGGACAGATTGAAACATTAGATGGCAATTTAGTGCAACCTGTTATCACAATTCCTGTAGGAAGTAAGAATATAACAGTAAGTCCTGATGGAACTGTTTATTATCAAACTGATATGGATCCTAACCCTGTGGAAGCTGGTCGCCTTAATTTGGTTAACTTTGTCAACGCAGTTGGTTTGGAAGCAGTAGGGGATAACCTTTTCCGTGAGACGCCTGCTTCTGGTGCGCCGGTACCAGGTTTTCCAAAGGATGAAGGATATGGCAGCATTATGCAGGCAATGCTTGAAGCGTCTAATGTTGATCCTGTCAAAGAAATCACAGAGCTGATTGCAGCGCAGCGTTCTTATGAAATGAATTCTAAAGTGATTCAGGCGTCAGATGAAATGGCGGCGGTTGTTTCTAAGAATTTAAGGTAAGTGCTATGAAAAAGCTTTTGCTTCTACTTACAGCCTTTTTGTTATCATTCTTTTCATCGACAGTAGTTTATGCTGACCGGGTCAGTTTTCTCGTTCCTAATAAGTCCGTTTATGCTGGCCAGCGTGTGAGTGATGTAGGTTTAAGCGAAAAAAGTTTTTTTATAAAATCTGAAGCTGCTTCTTTGTATGCTACACAGATGAATCAGCTTCTTAATAAGGTTGCAAAACGCACCTTAACAGCTGGTCGCCCCATTTCACTTTCTTCTTTGGGGGACCCGGTTTTAGTCGAGCGTGGTCAAACAACCAAATTAATTTTTCAAACAAATAATTTGCAGATCACTGCTTTGGGTGTGGTTTTACAGTCGGGATCCTCAGGCGATCTTATTCGAGTTCGTAATGCCGATTCAGGCCGTATTGTGATGGGCACTGTTTTACAAAATGGTGACGTGAGAGTAGGTTTTTAATGGTTACTCGTTCTCTTTCTCGTTTCTTTTTTGCTTCTTCGATAGGCTTTTTTTCAGTCTTTATCCCAGCATTTGCGGATGAAGGGGGCAAAAATGTAGAACAGTATACCTCTCCAGCGGCATCTGATGCTGCTTGGTTAGGATCTGGTGGTGATCCTGCTAAAATGTATTACGCTGATTTGGCTCGCCCAGGTGCGGTCGCACGCTTGAAAGATATTGCAGAAATTCAAGGTGTGCGTTCCAATCAATTGGTAGGCTATGGTTTGGTGATTGGTTTGAATGGTACAGGTGACTCTTTACGAAATGCACCTTTTACAGAGCAAGCTATGCGAGCCATGCTTGATAATTTGGGAATGAGCCCTCCTGCTGGTGCATCACGTGCCAATAATATCGCTGCTGTTATCGTTACGGCTGAGATGGTGCCCTTTGCTACTCCAGGATCACGCATTGATGTGACGGTTTCTGCGTTGGGAGATGCAACGTCTTTGCAAGGTGGCACATTGGTGATGACACCGCTTCTTGGGGCGGATGGTAAAACTTATGCGGTAGCGCAAGGTAATATGGTTATTTCTGGTTTTGGTGCTCAAGGTGTGGCAGAAAGTGTGACGCAAGGTGTTCCAACATCGGGTCGTATTCCTAATGGTGCGTTGGTGGAGCAGAAGATTGAGGGCAATTTCAACCAAGGTAATGAGGTTATTTTGGAATTGCGCAACTCTGATTTTTCAACAGCTGTTCGTGTGTCAGATTTAATTAATATTTTTTCCAATAAGCGTTATAAGCATAATGTTGCTAAAGAACGCGATGCGAAAACTGTTATTTTAAATAAACCCCGCAATATTTCAATGGCGCGTTTTATTTCTGAAATTGAAATGCTTCCTATTCCTACAGATGAAGTGGCACGTGTGGTTGTTGATGAACGTACAGGGACTGTTGTCATTGGTGAAAAAGTACGTGTTTCACGTGTGGCGATTTCACACGGAAGTTTGACAGTTCGTGTAACAGAAGAGCCAGCTGTTTCACAGCCAAATCCTTTTAGTGATGGAGATACGGTTGTTGTGCCCAGAACATCTGTTGATGTTGATCAGCCAGTATCCAACATTGGTATTTTAGATGGGGTAGATTTAGATAATCTTATTAAAGGGCTTAATCAAATTGGTGTCAAACCAACAGCCATTATAGCAGTTTTGCAGGCTATTAAAACTGCAGGTGCTCTTCATGCGGAGCTTGTTGTTCAATGATAAAATTACAGTTTTATTCTTCTTGGTTTTATGTAGCGATGCTCATTGTGTGTGGAGCCGGCAAGGGTTATGCGCAAGATGCACTTGATCTAAGCCCTGAGCCAATGTTCATTTTTGCTTCTGTTGCTAATCCAGCACAAAAATCGGCGCCAGCTCCTTCATCCACAAAGAAGGTTAAATCTGCAAACCGGTTGGATCAGGCAAAAGCACCTACAAAGGCGTCTACAGCAGCACCAACAAAGACACCTACAACAATATCTACGACAACACCTGCAGATAGTGCTTCAGAAACAAAGGCTTCACCTGTTTCATCGACACAAGGTTTGTCTAAGAAAGATACAGAAGAAGTAGAACGTTTTTGTGACAATATTGGCAGTCAGGCTGCAGATGCGCGTTTTCAATTGCAACGTCAACAATTACAACAGTTGCGTGATCAAATTGATGAACGTGTAAAAACTTTAGAAGAAAAACGGCGCGAATATGAAGTTTGGCTGGAAAAGCGTAATGAATTTTTGTCAATGGCAGAGGATTCTTTGGTTGAGATTATTTCAAAGATGCGTCCCGATGCAGCAGCTGCTCAATTAGCTTTAATGAGTGACCTGGTGGCAGCTTCACTTGTGCTTAAGCTTAGCCCTAAAATATCAAGTGCTATTATGAATGAATTACCTCCTGAAAAATCAGCTGAATTAACGCAAATACTTGTGAGTGCACAACAAACCTCGTCAAAAAAGAAACAAGCACAACAAGTGATTGATACAAAGTAATGATGAAAGTGAAAAAGATGAAACACAGTCAAAAACACTCTTTACACTTTTTTTTAAAGGCTGGCATAACTTTAATGTTAATGCCATTGGCTGCTTGTTCTTATAATCCGAAGGATTTTAATTCCGCACCAGATTTTTCTCCCGTACGTGCAGATTTAGGCTTTGCACCTTCACGTGCAGCCCATTTTTATCCACTTGCACCAAAAGAGAGTAAATATTCGCTCTATCGTCCCAATGTTGTTAATAACTTTTATCGTGATCCACGGGCAATGAAGCCTGGTGATGTATTAACTGTGCAAATATTTATTAATGATCGTGCCAGTTTCAATAATAAAAGTGATTTAAAGCGCGATTCCAGTTCCAAATATACTGTTGGAACAGAGTATTCATTTTTAGAAAAGCTTGCAGGTGGTGTTGAAGCATCATCATCAAACCAATCTAAAGGTGATGGTAAAGTAGAGCGGCAAGAAAACATTCGCCTTTCCATTGCTGCTGTTGTAACAGATGTTTTGCCAAATGGTAATTTGGTTATTAGCGGTTCGCAGGAAGTGCGGGTTAATTATGAAATGCGTATTCTCAATATTGCGGGGGTTGTTCGTCCACGTGATATTTCTGGCAATAATATGATTGATTATGACAAAATTGCTGAAGCACGCATTTCATATGGAGGGCGTGGACGTATGAGTGAGATACAACAACCTCCTTACGGTCAACAATTACTCAATCAAATTGCACCTTTCTAATTCAATTATACTATAAAGGTCTTTTTAAAATTTGAGATTTGTTCAATAATAATTGCAGGTAATCAATATAATAACTGCACATCATTATTTATGATAATAAGGGGTTCTTTATGGCAGAAGCGCCGAAGGAAGAAGAAAAAACAGAAAAAAAAGACGATAGTGTGAAAACATTATTGATCGTTGGGGTTGTTTTGACAGTCGTTGCTGCAGCTTCTGGGTGGCTTCTTGGTATGTGGGTGAGTAAAGAAGTAACACCAAGTTCCAATGATTCTAAAGAACCAGTGGCAAAAACTTCAGCAAGTTTGATTATGGACGATTCACGTATGATTATTTTGCCTCCTATTTTGACTAATATAGCGGTGCCAGATAAAACTTGGATTCGAATGGAGATTGCGTTAGTTGTTAAACCTGGTGAAAATATTTCGTCAGATATGGTAGCTGATATATCGAATGATTTTGTATCGTTTTTACATCAAATGACGATTGAACAAGTAAAGGGGCCATCGGGTTTAATGAATTTACGTAGCGATCTTTTTGATCGCGCTAAAATTCGTTCTGACGATAAAATAAGCAATATTTTGATTTCGAGTTTGGTAATAGAACAATGAAGAAATTTGTCGGTTTTGTATTCATGATGCTTTTGTTGGTAACAACAGATGCTACAGACGTGTTTGCACAACAAACAAATTTGGCAAGCACTGGAGGCCTTTCAGGGCTCCTCGCACCAACTGACGGCAAAATTAGTGGACGGATTGTTCAGCTTTTTGGCTTGTTGACCGTTTTGTCAGTGGCGCCTGGTTTGTTAATTATGGTGACGAGTTTCACCCGTTTTGTTATTGCCTTTTCGCTTTTGCGTTCAGGTTTAGGATTGCAAACGACACCTTCTAACCTGGTAATGATATCATTGGCTTTATTTATGACCTTTTATGTGATGGCGCCGACATTTAATACTGCTTGGGAGCAGGGGGTTCAGCCATTAATAAAAAATGAAATCAGCGAACAAAAAGCGATAGAAAAAATTAGCCAACCCTTTCGTGAGTTTATGATATCGCAAGTTCGTGAGAAAGATCTTGATCTATTTGTTGATCTTTCCGACCCTTCTTTTAATGTTACAACAGGGGCTGATATTGATTTTCGGGTCTTAGTTCCTGCTTTTATGATTTCTGAGTTACGCCGTGGATTTGAAATTGGCTTTCTTATTGTTTTACCTTTTTTGGTAATAGATCTTGTTGTGGCGACATTGACAATGTCAATGGGAATGATGATGCTTCCTCCAACAGTTATTTCTTTACCGTTTAAAATTTTGTTTTTCGTGTTAATCGACGGTTGGAATCTGCTCGTTGGAAGTTTAATAAGATCTTTTTAAATATAGTTAATATAGCCATTAACTATATTTAATATATATTTGTATTTAAAATACAAATATACTTTACAATGTACTTTATTATTATAAACATAAAGATATACTTTATTTTTTTATATTTCTAATAGATATTTATTGTTTTGATGCAAAGCTTGGGGGAGGGTCCCTAGCATATCCCATCTATTTTTCTTTGGGGCTATAATTATGGATATAAACTTATTGGCAAATCAGTCAGCGGTTGCATTGCAAACACCACAATCAATTGATAATCATTCAAACCGAGTACAAGATCAGCGCGAAGCAGAGCTACAAATTCGCAATACGCCAGATTATGCTACTTATGGATCAATTTCATCAATGATGAAATATGACAGTGTTACAATAGTTTCAGTTGTTGATGCTATTAAGCAGAGCAAAGAGCAGGTTGAAGTTGCAAAGAGTGTGGTTGATCTTGCTAAAGATTCGTTAAATACAATCGAAAAGTTAGTGGTTTCTGCATACACAAAGGATTCTGAAAATTTTTCAAAGATTCAAGATTATATTGCAGAACATGTGAAAGATCTCTCTTATGCTATTGAAGAGGCTGCTGTTAATGCAGGAAATATTGTTGCCAATGGTGGGATGAAAGCTAAAATTCCTTCTTCTTATAGGCATGAAGGTTTAACAGTTTATGTTGATAGCATTGAAATTGGCGGTCCAGAATTGAACTTTGGTGTTTTTAATATCGATGGCACAATCGATATGTCTAAAGGCATTTTGAAGAATATTTTTAACACAGGTACAATAACAAATTTTGATGCAACCAAAGTGGCGTTTGATGCGGTACAAAAAGACGTTCAAAAATTAAAAGATACTTTTATTCAAGCAACAACTCACTACGCTGCTGATTCTTCGTTGACTCATAAAGTGGTGTATAATGATGTTCAACAAGCTATTGATGACAATGCAAAAGATAATAAAGCTTTAAATAATGCAAAAGCTGAACTTAAGACAGTTGCAAATGGCATTTCTCTGGTAGATTTTGTAAAAATGAGGGATATTGATCAATTATCTACTGAAGTACGTGATATCCTTTTTGAGAGTCTTCAGAACAATATTCAAAATTCAATTACTTCAATTTTAACTGCAGAAGCTAAAATTAATTCTACAATTGATTTAATTGATATTCAACCTGAACTTGTCAAAACATTAGTTGGGAATATCGATTCAAATATTAGGGCTTTAGTTGATATTAATCTGGATGCTGAATCAGCACGTCTATCAGCTTTACAGATACAAAAACAACTTAGTGCTCAGACATTCCCAATTGCTAATCAAAACACCTATCGTACTTTAGCTCTTTCACAAAAATAGAAAAGCAACTTTTTAGGTAAGCTAATTCCTTTTTAGTAACGCAATAAAACGCTAACATATCAAAAAGACAAGCACGTAAAATTATCTTTTTGATCAAAGTAAAATAATGTTTTTAAAAATGATAACGCAATGTTCCTGAGAAAATAGCTCCAGACAAGCCAGCTTTTTGAAGTTTTTGCTGATAGCTAATATCTCCATGGAATGTAACGCTTTGAATAAGTTCTGCATTAACACCTATCCCCCCTTCAATTGCAGGTCCTATAGGGTCAAAATAGAAACTCTTCTTGCAAACTTGTACGGTTCCTCCATCACCAAAAACACTGACAAGATTAAGTTTACCATAGAAAGAAAGGGTACGACCATCTTCAAACTGGTTAACATTCTTAACCAAACGCCCACCCATACGAATTGACCACTGATAAGGATTGCTGATATCCACCTTAAATTTATCGGCATCTTGAATAGTATTAAACATCAATTGCTGATAAGCAATCTGTGTCTGTGGTTCAAATACCAAGTCTTCAATGCTAGTTACTAGCCGTTTTCCCAAAGTAGCAGACGCACTCCATGTTTTAGCATCATCCACTCTTGCAGTTTGACCAATAATGGCATTGGAGATATTTCCTCTAAAGAGACCATAGGATAAGAACGTATTAATGTACGCTCCACTGTCATGCTGTATGCTGCTGTATGCTGTGAAAAGCCATTTATCGAATGTAGTCTTCTTAACATCTGCCATATTTTGTGGCGTGAAAGACAGTTTTCCATAAGTGCCTAAAAGCCCGAAATATGAAGAAGTATTTTCCCCTTCCAATGCAGCCAATGCAACACCCGTTTGTATTGCAGCATAACCAATATCAGCATCATAACCGTATTCAAGGGCAGTGCGGTTAGATGATAACGTCACCTTGTTTCCATAAGAAGATATGAAAAAGAAAAGTTTCTTATTATCTTTCATTTCCCATGGCATTGGGCGAATATTGGTTAAGAGAGCATTTTGATTTTCAATATCAGTGAAACCTGCAGCAAATAAAGCATTTGGCATCACTAAATAGTTTGCCATTTGCGGTAAAAGAGCCTTTACGTCTGAGTTAGGAAGGTATTGATTTTGCAGGCGGAAATCCCAAAAAGCACTATTATGTGGATTTATATCCGATAAGGTTTGACTGACATTAGCTATACCATTACGTGATGTCGGCCCATAGGCATTCAACGTATATTTGTAAGGTGAACCGTTGATTGTCATATAACCTTTCGCTAGTTTAAAGGAATTCTCTGCTGCATTTCCGAAAACTTGGATAAGAGAAATCCCACGTTTATTTAAAGAAAGAGAGTCAGTTATAAACAGAAAATTAGCTGAATTTGAAACATTTTCATGAATATTGACATATACTGTTGTTGATCCTGATACGTTTCCCTTAATAAATAGGCGGTCAGCTTTTCGCCCATTAGTATTTAAATAGAGTTTAGTATTACTTCCTGCATTATAGACTTCTCGGGTACCAGGATCTCCCGATCCTACATACAATGTTTGATAATGACCTTGTGCTGGGCTTTCAAAAATAATAGTACTATCGTTGACATTAAGCACAGAAATATCAGAACGGGATCTTTGAGCAATATCAAGAATTAATGCTGTTGGAATAGAACCAAGCATATTATCTTGCGCATTTGTTTCTGTTTTACTAACCCTTAAGATCCATGTAGAACCATTATTGAGATTTAAAACTGTTTTTTGCCATAAACGGCCAAACGACACACTTCGCTCATTATAATATGCTTGATATGCCTGTATTGCTTGATAATATCTGCTTGTTCTTTGAGCAGTCATTTGTGAAGAAATTGATTCTGTAGGATCTTCTCCATTGATAGATTGTGGAATGTAGATCTGTGTTCGACGATTTGTATTATGGTTACGTATCGACCGTGCCTTTGCTTCGTCTATATCTTTTTGTTTTAAAATCCTTGTACCCCCTTTTAAAATAGAGTGATCTGCGGTTAGTGTAAGAGTACCAATGTTGTCCCCTTCACGCACTCTATTTTTAACTAAAACATCAGCATCAATTTCTGAATTTTTAAGAAATACTTTACTGTTTGCAAAAGGTCCTAAAATACCCATACCACTTTTAACAAACAGCTTTGTATTGAGCAACCTTACTACATCGGTATCCTCTCTTAAATCAAATTGTTTGTAAGAAAAGAAAGAGATACCAGCTCCACGCTCGACAGTTACGAATGACCTTGAAAGATTGATCTTACCATCTGAAACTGACAAACCAACTTGTCCTCCTGTTGCATGAATATCTTCAGCATTAATAGTTGCACCATTCGTTACACTAAGAGCATAAAAACCTGAAACGTTTCTTCCTACTATTGTTTTTGACGAAGAACGAGATCCATCAACCATTATTGCATTTATTGCATTACTACTGTTTGCATAGCTATTACCTATTTTGTTTCTTAGATCCCTAGGTATGATTAAAGAAGAGCTCTCGGTACGCGACAATACCAATTCTCTATCATTTTGTGCATAACTCGTGTTATAATAAGAACATAAAAAAAATCCACTTACGGTACATAACAAAAGGCTTTTTTTACGCATGTATATATCCTTAAATAGTATTTCTCTTCTAAGATCTCTAAATAATCATTTAACTTATTATGTATTTTATGTAAAGTATAAAACACAATATATATTTTATAACTTAAAGATATGTAAACACTTTTTAAAAATGATAACGCAATATTCCTGAGAAAATAGCTCCAGATAAACCAGCTTTTTGAAGTTTTTGCTTATAGCTAATATCTCCATGGAATGTAACGTTTTGAACAAACTGTGCATTAAAACCTATTCCTCCTTCAATTGCAGATCCTATAGAATCAAATTGGAAGTTCTTCTTGCCTGCTTGTATTGTTTTTCTTTCACCAAAAGTACTGATAAGATTGAGTTTACCATAGAAGGAAAGGGTACGACCATTTTCAAATTGATTAACATTTTTAATTAGGCGCCCACCCATACGAATTAACCACTGATAAGGATTGTTCATATTCACCTTAAATCTATCGGCATCTTTAATAGTGCGAAACACCAACTGCTGATAAACAATCTGTGTTTGCGGCTCGAACACCAAGCCTTCAGCACTGGTTGCTAACTGTTTTCCCAATGTAGCAGATGCACTCCATGTTTTTGCATCATCCACTTTTGCAGTTTGACCGATAATGGCATTGGAGATATTACCTCTCAAGAAACCATAAGACAAAAGCATATTAACGTATACCCCACCATTATGCTGTATACTACTATAGGCTGTGAGGGTCCATTTATTGAGTGTAGTCTTCTTAACATCTGCCATATTTTGTGGCGTGAAAGACAGTTTTCCATAAGTGCCTAAAAGCCCGAAATATGAAGAAGTGTTTTGTCCTTCTAATGCGGTCAATGCGACACCTGTTTGTATCGCAGCATAGCCGATATCAGCACCATAGCCGTATTCAAGAGCAGTGCGGTTAGATGATAAAGTCGCTTTATTTCCGTAAGAAGACAAGAAGAAAGAGCTCTTTTTATTGCTTTTCATTTCCCATGGCATTGTTCGAATGTTAGTTAAGAGGGTATTTTGATTTTCAATGTCAGTAAAACCTGCAGAAAATAAAGCACTCGGCATCACTAAATAGTTTGCCATTTGCGGCACAAGAGCTTTTATCTTTGCACTGGAATCGAGGTATTGATTTTGTAGGCGGAAATCCCAAAAAGCATTATTATGCGGATTTACACCAGGCAATTTTTGGTTGATATTAGCTGCACCACGGCTTGATTTTGGTCCATAAGCATTCAACACATATTTGTAAGGTGAATCGTGAACGGTGGTATAGCCATTTGCTAATTCAAAGGAATTTTCTTTTGCATTTCCAAAAACTTGGATTAAAGAAATTCCACGTTCATTCCACGGATGAAATACAGTTACGTCTGCAGGATCTCCGTAAACATTGATATGGACTGTTGTTGAGCCTGTTACATTACCAAAGATGAAAAGGCGATCAATTTTTTGTTGATGTGCACTCTTATTATCACTCCACTGAGCATTTAAGTAAAGATTTACATGACCTTTTGCATTGTAAACTGCCTCACGGCCATCTGTTCCTGTTCCTACATACAATGTTTGATAATGACCTTCTGTTGGGCTTTCAAAAGCAACAGTACTATCGCTGAGATTAAGTATAGAAATATCAGAACGAGATCTTTCCGTAATATCAAGAATCAAATTTTTTCGAAGGGGACTAAGCATATTATCTTGAACATTTGTTTCTGTTTTACTAGCCCTTAAAATCCATTTAGAACCATTGTCGAGATTAAAAATTATTTTTCGTTGTGGAATTGTAGAGGAGATTGAAGATTGGTTATTACGATGTTGTATTACATTTGCAGCTTCTCGTTGTGATGCAGATTCTTCTTGTAAAAATCTTGTACCACCTTCTAAGGTAGAGTGAATTGCAGTTAGCATAAGAATGGCATTATTGTTTTCTGGATGCGCTTTATTTTTCACTAAAACATCAGCGCTAATTTTTGAATCTCGGAGGATTATTGCACCGTCTGCAAAAGGCCCTAAAATACCTATACCACTTTTAACAAACAACTTTGTATTGAGAAATGTTACTACATTAGTATTATATCCTCTATGAGGTATTATTGGCGGTTGAAAGGCAATACCAACTCCGCGATTGGTAGTTATGATTGAATTTTTAAGGCTAATTCTCCCATCTGAGGCTACCAAACCAACATGCTCTGCTCTTGCACGAATGCCTGTGCCACTAATACTTCCACCATTCGTTGCGCTAAGAGCATAAAAACCTGAAACACTTCCTCTATTCATTGTAATTGTTAAAGGATAGCGATCAGCCTTTATTGCAATTTCTCTGTCATAAATGCTTAAATTATTTGAGAATATTGGCTGGCTATTAATATTAGATGAAACTCTCCCTATTGTATCACTATATGCATAACTTATGTTATAATAAGAACAAAATAAAACCCCACTCATTGTGCATAATAAAAGACATTTTTTACGCATCTATGTACCCTTAAATATTTATCCACCTCCTAAATTTGTTAAAAGCGTTTAACTTATTCTGTATTTTATGTAAAGAATAAAAAACAATATATATTTTATTATTTAAAAGATAAAAACATTTTTTTTAGATGGTAATGCAATGTTTCTGAGAAAATTTCCGGATAATCCGGCTTTTTGAGTTTTTTCTGATGATAAAATTTCTAGGGAGTGTGATATTTTGAACGCGTTTCATATAAATTTTCTCCTTTTTTAATGTGGATTCTATAGGATTAAAGGAGAAGTTATTGTTGGCTTATATTGTTATAATCGCCAGAAGTTTTGGTGATGTTCAATTCACCTTCACTATAGAAGGTAACGTTACAACTGTTGATGTTAGGCACTTTCAATCGTTAATTACAACAACATCGTGTATTAATTTTTCCCAGAAATAAAGAGGAAGTTTCCTTTTGATGACCAGTTTTTATGTGATGGGGTAAAAGGATTTTATATATTAAAAAGGCAGCACATTGTGCTGCCTTTTTAATCAAAGTGAATATTATTTTGTTTTAAAAACGGTACTTCAATCCCCCTGAGAGAGTCGCTCCAGATATACCAGCTTTTTGAAGTTTTTGCTGATAGCTAATATCCCCGTGGAGTGCGATATTCTGGAATAGTTGCGCATTGACACCTATTCCTCCTTCAATTGCTGATCCCATAGGATCAAGATGGAAGCTATCACCAACGCGTATTGTTCCTTCATCACCAAAAGTACTGATAAGGTTCAGTTTACCATAGAAGGAAAAGAGATGACCATCTTCAACACGGTTAACATTTTTAGTTAAACGTCCACCCATACGAACGGCCCACTGATGAGGATTGCCTACATCTACCTTAAAGTTATTAGCATCTTGAATGCTACCCAACAACAATTGCTGATAAGCAATTTGCACCTGTGGTTCAAACATCAATCCTTCAACACTGGTTGCTAGCTTTTTACCCAAAGTAGCAGATGCACTCCATGTGTTCGCATCGTCTAATTTTGCAGTACGACCAATGACAGCATTGAAGACATTTCCTTTCAAGAGACCATAGGATAAGAGCGCATTGAAGTACACTCCATTATTATTTTGCACACTACTATAAGCTGTAACACCCCATTTTTCGAGTGCAGTTTTGTCAACATCTGCCATATTTTGTGGCGTGAAAGATAGCTTTCCGTAAGTTCCTAAAAGCCCAAAGTGTAAAGAGGTGTTTTGCCATTCCAATGGAGCCAATGCAACGCCTGTTTGTATTGCAGCGTAACCGATATCAGCACCATAACCATATTCGAGAGCAGTGCGGTTAGACGATAAAGTTGTTTTACTTCCATAGGAAGACAGGAAGAAAGGATTCTTCTTCTCATTTTGCATTTCCCATGGCATTGCTATCCGAATATCGGTTAAGAGAGCATTTTGATTTTCGATATCAGTGAAACCAGTGGAGAATAAAACACTAGGCATCACCAAATAGTTTGCCATTTGTGGCACAAGAGCTTTTACGTTTGAATTGGCAAGGTATTGATTTTGTAAACGGAAATCCCAGAAATCATTACCTTTAGCACCATCATTGCGGACACTTTCATCATCTGCAACAGGATCTTTCTCAATCAACATTTGGTTAGCACTAGTCGAACCTTTACTGGATTCTGGCCCATAGGCATTCAGTGTATATCTATAAGGTGAACCACTAACTGTAGTATAACCATTTGCTAATTTGAAAGAATTTTCTTCTGCTTTTCCAGAGACTTGGATTAGAGAAATTCCACGTTCATTCGAAGGGACAAAACCAGCAGCTTCTGTAGCACTTCCTTGGGTGTTAACATACACTGTTGTTGATCCTGACACATCACCTTTAATGAGCAGATGATCAGCTTTTTGATCTTTTATCTCCTTACCATCACTCCATTCAGCATTTAGGTAGAGTTTAGCATTACCTTTCGCGTTATAGACTTTTTGTGTACCAGGATTTCCTGATCCTACTTGCAATATCTGATAATGACCCTCTGTTGGACTATCAAAAACAATGGAACTATCGTTGAGATTGAGTATAGAAATATCAGAACGAGATCTATTAGCGATAGGAGCTAACTGATCTTTCTCACCTTTTTCTGTTTTACTGGCCTTTAAAATCCATTGAGAGCCATTGTTGAGATCGAAGATTATCTTACCTTCCTCTCCAGTACCTACACGGCCTTCTAGGATAGAGTGATCTGCGGTTATAGTAGCTTTAGCCTTCTCTGTGACTGTCAGTAGAACATCAGCACGAATTTCTGAATTTTTAAGCGTGATATCATTATTAAAAGCCTTAGGGGCACGCTCTTCAGATGATCTAAGATCTTCTTGACCTTCATCTTCATCGTGAGAAGCATCATTAAGATAAATACCAGTACCATTTTTAACAATAAGTTTTGTATTGGTAAAATTGACTTTATTATCTCCCTTTTGTTCGTTGTATAATTCTAAACCGACTTTATCTGCTGTTGCAGAAACATTGGCAATATCAATTTGCCCTCCTTCTTTTACATAAAAGGCAACACCATCCTGCTCGTCGGGATTATCTCCTGCAATTGCAGTAACAGAACCACCATTCATTGTAACTTTCGTGTTTTCACCTTCTGCAAACAAACCAATACCTTGATTGGATGTAACGGCAACGTTTGTAAGAGCAATTTGCCCTCCATCTTTTGCATAAACTGTGTTCTTTCCGCTAACTTTTCCTCCCACCATTGTAATTTGTGCTTCTTGTGCTTCTGCAGACAGTCCTTTTTCTTTAGACGTGATTGCTACGCCATTTAAGTTAATAGCACTCTTCTTTTTAGCTTCCACTGCTGTTTTTTTATCTGCAGTAATAGAGCCACCATTCATTGTGATTTTTGCTTCTTCTTCTGCGACTAATCCGGCATTTTCAGATGTGACTTCAACATTATTAAGTTCGACAGCACCTTTACTCTTTACTGCTGCATTAGTCGCCTTAATAGAGCCCCCGTTCATTGTGATTTTTGATTCTTGGTCTGCAAACAGTCCTTTATCTTTAGACGTGATTTTTACACCGTTGTTTAATTCTACAACACTTTTTTCTACAGCCTCTACTGCCATTTTATCTGCTGTAATAGAGCCGCCATTCATTATGATTTGGGCTTCGTTACTTGCAGATAGCCCTCTCTTTACAGATTTAATTGTTACAGCATCGTTTAAAATGACAGTGCTGTTGTATTGAGCTTTTACCGCTACGCTTGCATCAATAGAGCCGCCATTCATCATGATTTGCGCCCCTTTGCCTGCAAATAGTCCACGATCGCCAGACTCAACTGTCACTTTGTTTAAGTTGATAATACCTTTATTTCTAGCCTCCACAGCTGTTTTTTCTGCATTGACAATACCACCGTTCATTGTGATCGTTGTTTCTTCTCCTTCTGCAGACAATCCAACACCATCAGATAGGATTGTTTCAACATTGTTTAAGGTGATAATACTCTTATCTTTAGCTTTGACTGCTATAGCAGAGCCATCACCTCTTACATTTACATTACTAAAAAGGTCACTAGACGCACCTTTACCTGCATCAATAGAGCCACCATTCATTATGATGTGTGATCCACCCGTCGCAACCAATCCTTGTTTTTCAGATGTCATGAGAACGTCATTTAATGTAACAACACCCTTGCTTGCAGCAGATACTGCTACATCAGTTATAACAATAGTGCCGCCAGTCATCATAATTTGAGCATCTTTTTCTGCCTTAAGACCAGTCGCAAGTTGCTCAATGGATGTATTGCCCTTCAACTCAATCACACTTCCCGAGTCGCTAGCGCTTGCGCCAGTTCCTTTACCTTTTTCCTTAGCAGTCAACGTTAATTTGCTACCGTCAATTTTACCACCCCCTGTTGCACTAACAGCGCTTCCGCCCTCATCTTTAGCTTCGTACTTCTGACCAGAAACCATCTGCGGATCTTGGCTACCAGTAGCGCTAAGAGTGTTCGCTGCATGTACATTAAGATGGGCACTAAACAATACGATAGTTGCAGTTGCTGTAGATAATAAAAGGGACTTTTTGTGCATAATACTTTCCTTACTTATAAACCCCATATTGACCCCTCCCCGCTTATAAGAAGGAAACAAATGGATTATTTAGAGCAATAAATATTTCATTATAACTTATCTGTAAAGAAAAAAAATAATTTTGCACATTTAAAGATAAATTATAGTAAAATACATATTGTTTATTTATGAAATACATATTGTATTTATATGTATTTATGTTGTAAGCATAGATATAGTGTAAAAGTTAATTTTTTGACTTCTTTCTTTTATTAAAAGACGATATTATTATTAACATAATGTTTTAAGATAATAGTCAATAGGTATCATGAGATTTTTTTGTTGAGAGTGGGCATCATTTTCGCGCAAGTTTTATTTCTTATGACTTCAGGGAAAAAGAGTAGATAAACAACTATAGAAAAGTTGTCTTTATTTAGCTCGAAATGGGTTTTTTCAATAAAAATGGTGCAACTATATGCTTGATAAACTTTTGGCTTTTCTTTCTTCTTCCGGGCAAGCTCTTCAGAAATTAGGGGTAAAACGTCTTGTTGCGCTTGGTCTGGTTGGAATCACGTTATTTGGAACGATTTTATTTTCCAGTTTTTATTTAACACGTCCTTCTTATGAGACACTTTATATTGGTCTTTCTCGTGATGATGTGAACCGTATGGGGGTGGCTTTGGGTGAAACGGGAATTGCTTTTGATGTTTCTTCCGATGGAAGTTCTATTCAAGTTCCTGTGGGGCAGGCGGAAAAGGCTCGGATGTTTCTTGCAGAAAAAGGGCTTCCTACATCAAATAATGCAGGGTATGAATTGTTTGATAATATGGGGTCATTGGGGTTAACATCTTTTATGCAGGAAATTACTCGCCAACGTGCTTTAGAAGGTGAGATTGCCCGCACAATTCAAGTTGTGCAAGGTGTAAAGGCTGCACGTGTTCATATTGTTTTGCCAGACAAAGGGTCATTCCGTAAGGCTAATCAGAAGCCTACAGCTTCTGTTGTAATTCGTACAGATGGTGGTTTTTCAGCTGAATCTGCTCAATCTATTCGCCAGTTGGTATCTGCAGCGGTTCCTTCGCTTGAAGCAAGTTCTGTTACAGTTATGGATACACGGGGGCAGTTATTGGCTTCTGGGGTTGATGCGGCGAATGGAGCTTCTGTTCGGATGGCTTTGCTTGAACAACAAGTTGCATCACAAATTGATGCTAATATTCGTAAGCAATTAGTACCTTACCTTGGCCTTGATCACTTCCAAACTAGTGTGCAAGTTGATTTAGATACAAACCGTCAACAGATTAATGAAACTGTTTTTGATCCGGAATCGCAGGTTGTACGTTCTGTGCGCTCTGTGCGTGATCAAGCGGACAGTCAAAATAGCCGCAATAATGATGCTGTTGGGGTGGAGCAAAATATTCCACAAGAGGAAATTGCTAATGGTGGTGGAGAACGCTCAACTGATAAAAAAGACCGTCGTGAAGAAACTACTAATTATGAAATTAACTCTAAGGTTATTTCCACTGTTAAAGATGGTTATAGCGTGAAAAAACTGGCTGTTGCTATTGTGGTAGATCGTGCACGTTTGGCTCTTGCAAAAGGTAATAATGGAGATTCTGAAAGTTTCATTAATGATGAAATTAATCGTATTCAGCAGATGGTAGCAACAGCTGCAGGGCTTGATCCAAAACGTGGTGATGTTATCAATGTTACAGCAGTTGATTTTATGGGCTATTCTGATAAAGATCTAACACCTATGCAAACGCCTATTTGGAAATCATTGTCACCTTATTTATCCAGTTTTGTTAACGGATTGGCTTTGGTTGTTGCTGTCTTGTTGATTTTGTTCTTAGGTGTGCGCCCATTGATGCGTGAAATGCGTGAGGGACAAAAGGCTCTTGATAATGAAGCAAATGCTTTGGCAGGTCTTAAAGATGTGCCTGCTTTAGAAAATCAATCTAACACTAATGGAGAATTTGGTGGAATTGCAGGGGTAAAAGATGATACGCTTAATGACTTGCGCAGTCGTATGCGTGTAGCACCCCAAAATCGTCTTGAGCAAATGATAGAAATGGATGAACAACGCTTTGCTGAGGTTTTACGTGAATGGGTTAATGATGCCAATGCAACTGTACAGCCCGCATAGATTTGCTAAAGTGAGATGTTGAATGGAAGCGATCAATGGAATGAAAAAGATAGGTGAAAAATTTAAAAGAGAAGCAGGTGTATCACTTGCTTCTTTTCTGAGTGATTTTTCACCTGTCGATGAAGATACAGAAGTTTTACTTTTTAATGATGAAAGTGAACAGACATGTGATAACGAGAAATATGAAGAATTTTTGTTATCCGGTACTGATTTTTTAGAAGAAGGTATGGAAGAGATGTTGCCTCTCCATGTTGCTTCTGAAAATGGTGTTGATTTTGCAGTTGTCGAACAAAAGACTTTTGATCAGGTTGAACAAGAAACGACAGAAAAGTTGCAAAAACAATTTGCGGCTGAAAAGCAACAAATGGAAGAAGAGCATGCCAAAGCTATTGAAGCGGCTAAGCAAGGTATGGTTGAAACCCTAGGTGCTCAGATGCACAGCCAATTAATAGAAGGGTTTGCTGATTTACGTCAAGGGATTGCTAGAGATATTGCGCAGGTACTTGCTGCTTTTATTGGTGAGAAAATTACGCAAGAAGCACTTCAACAATTTGCTACAAAGATGGTAAATCAAGTTATTGATGCAGAGCAGTCTTTAGTGTTGGAAGGAAATGAAAAACTGTTTGAACAGCTCAAGAAACAGGAGGGGTTTGATGCTTCTAAATTTGAATTTCAATCAACTAACAGTACAGAGATACGTTTGCGTCGCGGTAACGTGGTTACCGCTACACAGCTGACTCCATTATTGACGACGTTACAGGAGTTGGTTCAATGAAATCTGAAGATGGACAGTCTCACTCTGAAATTATTATTGTTCGTCGTGGGGGACATGGCGATCATGATGAGCACCATGGGGGCGCTTGGAAAATTGCTTATGCTGATTTTGTGACGGCAATGATGGCGTTTTTTCTTGTGATGTGGCTTGTTAACGCAAAAGATGAAGAGACTAGAGAAGCTATTGCAAATTATTTTAATCCAATCAAACTTACGGATTCTCAAACAAGTAGCCGTAGTATTCAGAAAAAAAATGATGTTGAGGATGACAAGATTTGTCCTGTTGGTCAGACATGTGGAGGCGATAGCAAATCAGAGAGCGTTCAGCCGGTTTCTTTGGAAGAAACAGAATTAATGCGTGATCCCTATGGCGGATTAGACAAAATTGTTCAATCTCAGCAAAATATGCAGGATCTTTCTGAGAGTGATGGAAAGCATGAAACTCTTATGGGTAATAACAAGGGTGATTCGAAAGAAAATTTACCAGTAACTGATTATCGTGATCCATTTTCCCCTCATTATTGGAAGGAAAATGTGGCACCTGATAACAGCACGTTGAATGGACAACCAATAGAATGGAAAGAAGGTCAGGCACAGCAACAACTTGCGCAAGAAGATACCTCTTCTCAGGAGTCACGTGATTTTGCAAAAGAGGTGGCGGATCTTATTAAAAAAATAACTGATGAAAATCATTTATCGGCTAATGTGTTTCCAATCAGAGAAGGTGTTATGATTGAGTTGATGGATCAGCCTGAGTATGAAATGTTTAAAGTTGGTTCATCTGTTCCTACAGCACAAACAGTTGGATTTATTGATCGTATAGCAAAGGTTATTGCAAAGCATCCAGGAGATGTGGTGGTTAGTGGACATACTGATGCACGCCCTTACCGTAATGCAGCTCGTGATAATTGGCAACTTTCAACATCGCGTGCTCAGATGGCTTATTATATGTTAGTGCGCGGTGGTTTGGATGAAAGACGCATTTTGCGTGTTGAAGGTTATGCAGATCGGGATTTAAAGAACAAACAAGATCCTTATGCTTCTGAAAATCGACGTATATCCATTTTTGTACGGGATCCGAATGTTGATCGTACACAGAAAATGCCTGCATTACAAAAGGCCTTGTCTAAACATCCAAAACAAATGGAACCAGTTTCTCAAAAGGAAAAAACACCATGATTGTGAAAAGAGCGTATGGTGCTGGTCTTTTGTTTTTTATAACATTTACACAAGTTTTTGCGCAAGGCGCAGGGGGTTCTTCACAGTCAGTTTCTTATAAAAAAGCTAAGGAAATGTTTGTAGTGCAGGCTGTGCCCTCTTCTAAATCTGAGGAGTCTTCTGTTGGGTCAGAGGTTATTTTATCTCATCCAATGCAGCTTGTTCGTTCTTTACAAAATTTACAAGATCAAATTGTATCAGGCCAAGAAGAAGTACTGCGAAAACAACCGCAGCTTTTAAGAGAAATTGGTGAAAAATTTTTAAGTTTTAATCCTAATATTTGGAAAGATAAGCAAAATCTTTATGCATTATTAATTTACCTTTTTAATGGTGGCAACCCTTCGGTTGTGCGCGTAATTTTAAAAAATTATGGCCAAGGGATGATTGCAGAAAATATAATGACTGGTGCTTTGGCTTATTTGTCTCATAAACAAGAAGTCTTTTTTAAAACTTTTGCAAATTTAACCGATGAAGATATTCAATCTATTCCACCTGCTTTATTCTTTTCTATCATTCTTTCTACGGTTGGTAATACGATTATAAAAGATCCTGTTTTGGCGATGAAACAATTGGATCAAGTAAGGCTTCTTTCCCCGGGAACTTTATTTGAAGAAAGTGCAATTCGTCGTGAGATTAAGGTTGTGACGATTCTTGGTGAGACAGATCTTTTGACTTTATTAGTGCGCAATTATGCAAGTCGATTTGGGAAGTCACCTTATGCGAAGGACTTTTGGCGTGAGTTTGGAATTGCTATACCACGCATTGATGAGAAATTAGATGATCAACAGTTAGAGGCATTGATTTCGTATGCGCCGCCTATGGTACAATTAATGGCATATATGGATGTCAGTCGCACTGCATTGATTGGTGCGCGTATGGAAAGAGCGCAATTGAGTGCTCAAAAAGCTTTAACATTGGCGCATGAACTCAATGTAAATGATACACCAGCCCGCCTTTATTATGCTGCTAGTTTAGCTAGTTCTGTAACAGCACATGAAGCGGAGCAATTGTTACAGAATATTTCAGACAAAGATTTATCAAAAAAAGATTACTTATTATTTATTGCTGTGCAGGCTGTGGCACAAAAGGTTACTTCTTCTCTAGTGGATGGTCAAAAAGAAGTTAAGACACAAGATTCTATACAACCACAAAATCAAAAAGAGTTAGATATAATGTCAAAAGAAGCTGTTGAGCAACAAAATGCTCCATCTTCTACATCAACAGAAATAAATCAGCTTATCGAGCAAGCACAAGAAAAAATAGACGAAGTCGATAAATTATTGGGAACATAGATATGATGATAAATACTGATGAATTGTGTGATATTCTTTCTACGTCAGTGTCTAAAGTTAATAAGGCTTTGGTTCAATCAAAAGAAGGCGGAGACAATCAGTTGCGTGAAGCGTTTAAAGCGCTGGTTAGCCAAGGTACGAAGCTGTTGGATGAAAAGGTTCTTGAAGAAGATTTTTCTCAGGCAATAGAAGAAGAAGCTTTAAAAGAAGATTTAGAACAGGATGATGTTGAAACTTTAAAAACAAAAGATAAGCGTTTAATAGATAAAAAAAGAGTTTCTCTTCAAGACGTTTCGTATCCTTTATGCTTGGTACAGCAGTTTGTGAAACAAGAAAAAATTGCGCAAGAACAAGAATCAGACAGATTTGAAAAAAATGAGAACGTACCGTCTTTTGTGAAGGGTAATGTGCAAGATCAAAAGATTGCAGAGATTCAAAAAACGGATGTGGTTAAAGATGAAATCCAAGGAGAGAACCAAACTAAAGCCGTTGAAAAAAATCCACTTGCACAGAAATTTGTACCAAATTTTACGCACAGTGTTACACAAAATAGTGAACCATTAATGGCCCGTTTGGAGGTGGGGGTTGAAAAATCTCAACTTCTAGAGGATTTGGAAATAGGTGATAAACTTACTCTTGAAAAAGAAAATTCTGCTTTAATCAATAAGTTAAGTGATGTTGACATTACGTTGAATAAAAAGGTTGGCCATGTGCAGCTTTTGCGTTTGAAGTTAACACCTGCTGAGCTTGGGACGATTGATGCTAAATTGCGTATGAGTGCGCAAGGGCTTCATGTTGAATTGTATATTCAACGTCAAGAAACAGCACGCCTTTTGGCTAACAATCAACAGATGTTGGTCCGCATTTTGGAAAAGGTTCCTGTTAATGATGACAGTCGCGTATTAGTCAGTATTATTGATAAAAATGTTCAAACTATCCAGCATGGTCAGTCTTTGCAGATGGATCAAGGGGCAGGGCAGAATGATAGTGGACAAAATTTCAATGGTCAGCGTCGGGCTTTTGGTCATAAGGGTCAGAATGAACAAAATGAATCAAAGCAATTTTTCAAACAATTTTTATTGGTGGATTCATCGCTGTTGGATGTTTCCGTTGATAATGTTCACCCACATAATCCTTATCGGTTGGTTGTGTAGCTTTGTTACACTGAGCAGTGCTATAGCTGCTGGAAATGTGTGTGAAGCGGAAATGATTGGCACCTCTAAGCGTTATGGTATTCCTTTGGGTATTCTTTATGCGATTGGTTTAACAGAGACAGGTCATAAAGAATCACTTCAGCCTTATGCATTAAATATTGATGGCAAAACTGTTTTTGCTAAAACGCAAGCGGAAGCTTTACGTATTTTTAAAACTGCCCAACAGCGTGGTGCTAAATTAATCGATGTAGGTTGTATGCAAATCAACTATTTTTATCATCGTAAGCATTTTTCTTCTGTAGCAGAGATGCTGCAACCTCATGTTAATGTAGATTATGCAGCGCGCTTTTTACTGAGTTTGCATCAAAAAGAAGGCAACTGGACTATGGCAGTTGCACGTTATCACGCTGGCCCCAATAATGACCCAGCCCAAAAACGTTACGTATGTCGTGTTATGCGTAATATGATTGCAAGCGGTTTTGGTCAATGGACTCCTAATTCTCGAGCATTTTGTAAAAACGCACCTTGAATCATTTTTGAAGAAAAAATGGCATATTGTTTCATTTTGAACAATTTTATATACATTAAACAAATATAAGTTGTATTATTAAAATAATAATACAACTATAAATAGTAAATCATTGATTTATATAAGATAAATTATAAAAATAACTTGTGTTTTTAAAGATTAAAATATACGTCTTGTTAAGATTTAGATCTTTCTGAAAATAGATTTTAAGTTAAGTTATTTGAGTGAGAAGCGCATGATAGTTGTAGTAGATGACCGTAAGTTAGTAACGGATGGCTATTCTACGCTGTTCGCTCGAGAAGGAGTAGCTACAACAGGTCTCCTTCCTTCAGATTTCAGTGAATGGATTTCAACAGCTCCAGAACATGAAGTAAATTCGATTGAAGCGATTCTCTTAGGAAAATGCGAAAATCAAATTGAACTTCCAAAGGAAATCCGTGCATACAGTTCTGCACCTATTTTAGCTATGACGGAAACAAATGTTCTCGATCATACAATAGAACTTTTTCAAGCTGGCATTGATGATGTTTTACGCAAACCAATACATGTGCGTGAAATTCTTGCACGTATTGCCGCCATTCACCGACGTACCGGAGGTGATGTTCGTAGCACCAGTGCTGCAATAGAAATTGGTCCCATTAGCGTTTTTAATGATGGGCGCGATCCACTTATCAATGGTACAAACTTTCCTCTTCCACGCCGCGAAAGACGTATCCTTGAATATCTTGCAACAAACTACGGAAAACGCGTTAACAAAACACAAATTTTTAACGCTATTTATGGCGTTTTTGACGATGTTATCGAAGAAAACGTTGTTGAAAGCCATATTAGTAAACTCCGCAAGAAACTCAAATTGAAAATCGGTTACGACATTATCGATTCAAAACGCTTTCTTGGTTACAGTTTAGTCGTCAAAAATTAATGTTTTTAAAAACCTCTACTTTTTTCTATTTTTCTGCCTTTTTCTTAAAAGACACTGTAGTTAGCGCTCATAATTTCGCTCTCTCCTATGTCAAAAATTAAACTATTTGTAAAATGTGTCTTTTTTAAGATCATTTTATTTTGATAGAAATATTAAGCAAAAGTTTCGCGCAAGAAAGTCTGCTTATAATAACGTAATAAGCTAACATTAACAGGAGATAATATGAGTATTTATGGGATGATGCGTACGGGTGTTTCAGGTATGAACGCTCAAGGGACACGCCTTTCTGGTGTGGCAGAAAATGTCGCCAATGTTAATACGATTGGATATAAACGTACAGATGTCCAATTTTCTAATTATGTAATACCTTCTGGAGATTATGCTTATGTTCCTGGTGGAGTGAGGAGTCATGTTGGTCATGACATTTCAATTAGCGGTCCGGCGCGTGCAACAGGTCGGATGGCTGATGTGATGATTGATGGTAATGGTTTTTTTCGTGTTGCAGATGAAAACGGAATAGAATATTTAACGCGTGCAGGTTCTTTTACTCGCGATAAGGATGGATATGTTCGTAATTTAGCGGGATATTATCTTTTAGATGAGGATGGGCAAAGAGTTCAAATTAAAGGTGGTCCGACTGATTTATTTGGTCCTGAAGTCACGACAAAAATTGATTTTAAAGTAAATTTTGACGCCAGTGCAATGGTTTTGGGTCCTGGAGATATTGATCCCAAAGACCCTGAAAGTTATAATCATAAAAAATCGGTAACCACTTATGATAGCCAGGGTAAGAAGGTCCAGGTTGATTTCTATATGCGTAAAACTGATGACAATGAGTGGACAGTTGATGCCTATGTTGGAGAGGACAAGGTTGATACTACGGATTTGGTTTTTGATAAAGATGGTAATCTTAAAGATCCGGTAGACGATTTTAAATTAGCGCTGCCAGAAAATGATGGGGAAGATGGTACTTTTGAAGTTGATGTGAACTTTGGTGGGGTAGGAAAAGATTCTTTAGTTACTCAGGTGGGTAATTTATCTGCCTTTGAACTTGAAGCAGATGGTATGGAATCTGGTGCTTTTGATGGTTTCACTTTTGGTCGCAATGGTGAGATTGAGGTAAGATATACTAATCACCAGATGCGTGTTGTAGGGTACGTCGGTATGACCACTGTGACGTCACCAGAAAATTTGACTGTTTTAAGTGGCACTGTTTTTGGGATTAATAGTCGTACAGGGGGTCAAATGATGGGACGTTCTGGAGATGGTGTATTTGGTTTGTTGTTCTCAGGCTATCTTGAAGATTCAAATGTTGAGATGAGTGATGAATTAACGGATATGATTGAGGCTCAACGTAATTATACGGCCAATTCCAAAGTCTTTCAAACGGGTTCAGAATTAATGGATGTTATTGTTAATTTGAAACGATAATTTAGGTAAAATTTAAAGGGATTTCAAATTATGGGGTTTAACTCAACAATTAATACAGCACGAAACTCTCTCAAGGCGACTACAGGCCAATTGGGTATTGTTTCGCAAAATGTAGTTGGTGCTCAAGACCCAAACTATGTCCGGCGAACTTCATATATAGAATCAGGGCCGAGAGGTGCTATTCATCTTACAGTTCGTCGTGACGGTGATGTCCATTTGTTGAATAATTATTTGGTCAAATCAAGTCAAGCTGCTGTTACTGGTAGTGTTGCTAACGGGCTTAATCGTTTGTCTAGTATTTATGGGGTGGATGAGTTTTCACGGGCACCTTCACAATTACTTAGCGATTTTCAAAAAGCACTACAAACTTATGCGAATGATCCGCAACAGCGTTCTGCAGGAGATGCGGCCGTTGATCGTGCACGTGATTTGGTTTACAGTTTAAATGAAGGCAATCGCGAAATCGAAAAGCTACGCAATGATGCAGATAGCGATATTCAGGACTCTGTTGATCATATTAATGATTTATTGCGACAGTTTCATGAGCTTGATCAGTATGTGGTTCGAGAAAGGAATGCGGGGCGGGATGATAGCATCTATATGGACCAGAGAGATACAGTTTTAAAAGCTTTATCTCAAGAAATTGGCATCAATACAGTGTATCATTCTGATGGGAGTATGACCATTTATGGTATGGATGGTAGTACTTTGTATGATAAAACCCCACGGGAGGTAACATTTCAATCAAGCGGCTCCTTGCCAGCTGGTGTTGCGGGAAAGCAAGTCTTTGTTGATGGCGTGCCGTTAGGTCATCCATCTTTTGTTGAGCCCAATGGTGGTGGCAATCTTGGTGGATTGTTGAGGATACGTGATGAAATAGCACCACAGTATCAAAAGCAGTTGGATGAAATGGCAAATGCTTTAATGCAGATGTTTCCAGGGCCTCCTTCCTTGTTTTTAGATGATAATCAGCCAGATGGTGTTATTGATCCTATTGAGGGGTTGTCAGGGAGAATACGGCTTAATTCTGTATTTGATAGTAATACAGAAGGCGGTGGGCCAGAACATTTTGGTGAGGATCTTCAATCATTAGTGGATGCTTTTGATCAAAAGCGGCCATTTGGAATAGATACAGGTTTGTCTCCCGAACAATCTATTATGGATTTTAGTAAGAATTCAATTGGTTGGCTTGAAGGATTACGTTCAGATGCGGATAAAGACGCAAAATATCACAGCACAATGTTTTTACATGCATCTGAAGCATTATCCAACGGAACGGGTGTAAATACAGATGATGAAATGGTGTTAATGTTACAATTAGAACAGACGTATGCAGCCACCACGCGTATTATTAGTACGGTTGGTAAAATGTTAGACGATCTTATGATAGCAATTCGGTAGGTATAAAATGAGAGTTCCATCAGTTTCAACATATGTTTTAAGTAATGCTCGGCGTGATGTAATTGCTAATGGGCAATCTGAATTAATGCAAGCAAGCTATGAAGCGACTACTGGAAAATTGTATGATCCAGGTCTTACATTAGGGCGCAGAACAGGGCGTTTGGTGAATATTGAAAGCCAGATGAGTTATCTTGAAGGTTTTAGTAATACCAATAAATTGGCGATGTTAAGAATGTCCTCTATGCAAGCTGCGATACACAGTTTGATTTCATCAGGTGATGAAGCAGCTGCACCAGGAGCATTGACTCTTTTTAATAATATGCTTGTGGGCGATCCAGGAAATACGACTCCATCTGTGATACAAGCAGTTGCACAGGATTCTTTGAGTGCATTTATTTCTGCTTTAAATACCAATTATAACGGTGAATATGTATTTGGTGGGACTAATACTAGTGAACCACCATTAAATTTTTATAAAGTTGGTGGTGAAACTGGGCCTAGTAAGGTCGTAAGAGAAACATTTGATGAATTTTTGGGCGGTAGAAAACCGGAAGATCTTACCAGTGAAGAGATGGAAGAATTTATTGATGGGTCATTTAGTAGCTTGTTTGATGAAGAAAATTTCACCAAAGTTTTTTCGAATGCTCAAGATGGCTCTATTGAAAAGCGTATTTTGTCGAATGGTGAGACAGTTAATGTTGCAGCAAGTGCTAATGAAAAAGGATTTCGCGATGCCATGAAAAGTATGGTTTTGGTGGCAGAGTTTGGCGATATTGGTTTGTCAAAAGATGCGCAAGAAAGTCTATATTCAAAGGCGCGGACTTCTGCTGATCAAACATCTACAAGTAGTTCTATTAGTGAAATTATTGCTATAGCTTCCAGAATAGGGAGTGCTGAGGCGAGGGTAAAAACGGCTACGCAACGAATTGAGATTCAGACAGATCTTCTCATGAAAGCAAAGATTGATTTGATTGGTGTTGATTCAACAGAGGCTGTTCAGAAAGTTCAAGCATTAGAAGCGATGTTAAATCTTTCTTATACTTTGACAGGGCGGATAAGCCAGTTAAGTCTTGTTAATTATTTAAGATAAGAGGTGCAGTTATTTGATGTACCAAATGCGATATGAAGATGTCATGGAAGATGATGCAATGAGCGCGCGTGAGCGTGAACGTTCTTTGTTTGATCGTTGCATTAAACTTCTTTTGGACGCAAAAGCAAAAGGCCCTGGTTCACACGAGGTTAATGAAGCAGTTCAATTTGCTCGGAAACTTTGGATCATTCTTATTGAAGATCTCGGACAAGCAGAAAATGCTTTGCCACCAGAATTGAAGGCATCTCTTATTTCTATTGGTTTTTTTATTTTAAAGGAAATTCAGAAATTAGATGAGGGAGAAGTTGCTGATTTTGATGTTCTCGTTGAGATTTCGGAATCTATCCGCGATGGTCTTTCTACTAATCCAGAGATGTGTGAATGAGGAGGCAGCCAATGTATTTGACATTAAAGCCGAATGAAAAAATTTTTATTAATGGTGCAGTTTTACGTGTGGATCGTAAAGTGACTTTTGAATTGCTCAATGATGTGACTTTTCTTTTAGAGGGGCATGTTTTACAAGTGGAAGATACTGATACGCCACTTAAACAACTTTATTTTTCTGCTCAACTTATGTTGATTAATCCAGGAGAAGCTGAACAAGCATCGGTAGTTTTTGTTGGATTGTTAAAAAAGTTGCTTCAAACTTTTACGGATAGTGATCTTTTGGAAGGGCTGAAAGAATGTATTTATTTGACTGAGCAAAATAAAATTTTTGAAGTGTTGAAAGTTATTCGTGGTTTATTCCCAAGAGAAGCGCAAATTATGGGAAAAATACCTTTAACAAATACAAACACAAGAGAAGTTAGACAGGTTAGTGAGGTGTGATATGACGTTAGGTGCGGTTGGTAGTGGTAATCTTGCAAGTTTTTTGCGCAGAGATAGTGGAAGACAAGATGTTGTTGAAGCTAAGAAAGACACAGATTTTGATACATTTATAAAATTGTTGGTAGCACAGATGAACAATCAAGATCCAACCAATCCTATGGATTCAACAGAATTTGTAGCCCAATTAGCAAGCTTTTCAGTTGTTGAACAAACTATAAAAACAAATGATAAACTTGATCAGATACTTTCAAATGGTTCCATTAATGGAGCGGAAGGATATGTTGGAAAATATATTCAATTTGAGGATGCTGATGGTAAGATAATTGAAGGATATGTTGAATCTATAGATATCTATACTGATGGTATGGTCGCGACATTAGATAATAATGAAAAAGTGCTTATCGGTCCGGGTATTACGGTAATGGGCAGTAAACCTGATTCAAATAATGATCAATCTCATGTTGAGGCTGAGGTTGAAGTATGAATGAAGCTGATGCTATTGATATGGTAACGGCTGCTATATGGACCATTTTAATTGCCAGTGGTCCAGCAGTTCTTGCTGCTATGTCTATAGGGATTTGTATTGCGTTATTTCAGGCGTTAACACAAGTGCAGGAAATGACTCTGACATTTATTCCAAAAATCATTATTATTTTTCTTGTTTTAGCGCTGACAGCTCCATTTGTCGGAGGGCAGATTTATGCGTTCACGCAATTGGTTTATAATCGAATAGAAACGGGTTTTTGAAAATCTTGACATCATGTTTTAGCAAAAATGTATTGAGAAATTTTTATCAATTTTAAGAGAAACTTTTTTGATTGTTCTTATAATCAGAAGTTAATTCTAGTTTATAACCAAGCTATAAATGAAGCGTAATCTCTACCTCATTTATAAAGAATATTACGGTATTTATCTCAAGTAGATGTACGCTTCTTTAGTTTGAGTGGACTAAAATTGTAACAAAAATATCAGAAGACATATTTTCTTCCTCCAAGAAGAGCAGTTGCATTTGGATATTTTAAAGACATGTGAGTAATTAAAGCAATTTTAGTTACTAGAAATCAGCCATGAAAAGAATACATACGCAACTGCATCAATCTCCTCTATTCAAATAATAGCGTGCTGCTTTATTAAGTCTGAGACTTTATAGCTATTTTTATAACATTCTCAATTTAGTAAACGATTTAATATGGTCTATAAAGTTTTTAGCAAAAATGCTTAATCTCGATTTTGATACTGTCGAATAAGCTAAAATAGCTATGAGATTTTAAAAAGCTGTTCTTTTTATCGGTATTGTTTTCAGAAAACATTTATTTGTTTACAGTGTACTTGCATTGCATTGTTGAGTGAGAAAACGCGGGGCATTACATCTTGAAAGTTCTATCTATGGATTGCTTAATTCAAACGTTAGATAGGTATGAAGCTCCCCATAGGTAATAAGTTAAGTTTCTCAGGTTCAGTTTTGGATTGTGGAGTGCAATTTTCTTTTTATTATTCAGATGATTATAATGAACTTTTAGTTATGTAAGTAATGCAGCACGCGAGGGGATTGCGGGTAAGAAGGGTATTATTTCAAAATGGTATTTGTTCTATTAGATCAAATACGGTTTCTTATTTAAAATGGATAATATCCAAAAGGCGTTAGAATAGCTAGCAATAATAGATTGCTTCACACGCTTTTGTTTCTTAGACGTTAGAATGGATTCTAAATTTAATTATGATATAGGATTTTCTATAGAAAGTTACAAAAATAAAAATACTCCAGCACTATTTCATAACAACCAGTTTTTGCATTTTTTAGGTGTGTTTTATTTTAAATTGTTAATTGGTGTTTATGTTTTTTTAGAAAGTATGTTTCATTTATTTTTGCGTTTGCTTTCTGTTTCCTGCGTGATGTGTGTTTGTATAGTATTTTTTATCTTATAGATTTATTTTTTTTGTTTTGGGGTATGTGTTTAGCCTTATTCATTAGATTATTGTGTTGATGAGTGATGTCTTTTGTATAGGTCTCAATGGGGGTATGGCGTTAGATCTGATTTGTATCAGGTGTGTTTTAATTTTCGATTCTCGTTTTGCAAATAGTTCGTCTCTTTTGATCCTATTCCGTTAAAGATGATGAGAGGGTTATGGTTATGCGTCGCGTATTGAAGCATCATGTTTGTTTTTGTTTTTTATCGACAGCTCTTCTAGCAGGTGTGTCTCTTATAGCTGCTCAGGAAAAAGTATATGCTGGGTCACAGGGTAATTGTAGGGTGGTTGCTGATGGTAGTGGTAATGATGAACCGATTGTGTGTAATGGGAGTGATGGGTTGAGTGGGGGTGCGAGTGATGTGGTGCTACGTGATAATCGAGATATAGATATGAGTAAGTACCCTAGTTGGCCTGCTGTAGAGGTGCGTGGGGGGATACAAATATTACGATGGGTGGTATGCTGAGGGTTACAGGCAGTAGTGATAATACTTATCCGGCGATTAAGGTGCATGGTGGAGGAGTGCTGAAGTTGGTGGATGCTACTATTGTAAATGTGAGTAAGGGGATAGTGGCTGAGAGTGAAGGGGCTGTTACGGTGATGACAGGATTGATTGGGGTTAAGAAAGATGGAGTTGTGGTTGAGGTGAAGAATAGGGGGAAAGTGACGTTGATGATGAAGGGGCGGGGGGTGAGTGGAGGGGGAAGTAATAGTACGGGGATAGAGGTTGGGGATGGGGGTGGGACGGTTGAATTGATGGGTACGGGTTTTACGGATGTCAAGACAGGGATAATGATTAAGGGGAATGGGGGGAAGGCGAGTGTTAATATGGGGGAGGGAAAGATTACAGTTGTGGGGGGTGGTAGGGGGATCGTGATGCAAGGGCAGGGAGAGGCGAGTGCTACTGTGATGGGGGGAGAGATTGTGGGGAGTGGGAGTGTAGTGGGGGCTGAGGTGAAAGATGGGACGTTGACGTTGGTGGGTACGAGTTTTACGAAGGTCACAACAGGGGCTGAGGTGTCGGGGGGGAAGCTGGAAATGACAAAGGGGAAGATTGAGGTTACGAGTACTAATGGTGGAACGGGGCTTAGTGTGTCGGGACAGGGGAAGGCGAGTGCTACTGTGACGAATGTGAAGATTGTGGGAAATGAGAAGGGTCAGGGGGTGGTGATGATGGGGACGGGGACGGTTGAGTTGAATAAGGTGGAGGTTGAGAGTTTTTTAACGGGGGTGGAGATGAAGAGTGGGACTTCGGGGACGGTGACAGTGACTGGGGGGACGAAGATAGTTACGACTGTGGAGAATGGGGTGGGGATTAAGGTGGAGGGGGGAACGTTGAAGATTAATGGGGAGTCGACGATTGAGGCTAAGGGGACACATGGGGTGGGGATTAAGGTGGAGGGAACGGGGAAGGCGAATGTTAATATGATGGGGGGGAAGATTCAGGGACATGGGAATGGGAGTGGTCAGGGGGTGGGGGTGGATATGGCGGGGGAGGGAGAGGTGACGTTGACTAAGGTAACGGTTTTGGGGTTTGAAACGGGGGTCAAGGTAAGTAAGGGAAAGGTGACTATTAGTGGGGAATCGGCGATTACGGCTAGGGGGAAAAAGGCGGTGGGGGTTGAGGTGAAAGGTACAGGGGTGTTGAAGATTAATGGGGAGTCGACGATTACGGCTGAGGGGGATAATGGGGTGGGGCTTCAGATAACTGGGGGAAAGGCTGAGGTGACGGGGGCGACGATTAAGGGAAATGGGGGGAGAAGTGGGACGAGTAAGGGGGTGGTGATGATGGGGGAGGGAGAGGTGACGTTGAATAATGTGGATATTTCAAAGGTTATGTATGGGGTGAGTGTGAGTAAGGGGACGGTGAAGATTAGTGGGGAGTTGACGAAGATTGCGGCTACGGGGACGGGGCTTAGTGTGCAGGGGGGAACGGTTACTATGACGAGGGGAACAATTAGTGAAGGGGGGGTATATATGTCGGGGGGGACGTTGATGTTAGAGGGGGTGACGGTTTCGGGGAATAATGGGGTGAGGATGTCGGGTGGGACGTTTAAGATGATTAGGGGGAAGATTACGGGAAGTGAGACTGGGACTGGGGTGTATGCAACGGGGGGAGAGGTGACGTTGGAGGAGGTGGATATTTCAAAGGTTACAATGGGGGTGACGATGTCGGGTGGTAAGAGCTTGACGATGGAGAGAGGGTCGATTACGGTTGTGGAGAATGGGGTGGGGGTTAGTGTGGAGGGGGGAGAGGAGGTGACGGTTAATTTGGATGGGACGAAGATTACAGGAAAGGGGGGTGGGACGAGTAAAGGGGTGTATGTGGGGGGCAAGGTGAAGAGTGCTGAGTTGACGTTGACGGATGTGACGGTTTCAGAAGTTGCAACGGGGGTGCAGATGTTAGGTGGTAAGAAGCTGACGATGGAGAGAGGGTCGATTACGGTTGTGGAGAATGGGGTGGGGGTTAGTGTGGAGGGGGGAGAGGAGGTGACGGTTAATTTGGATGGGACGAAGATTACAGGAAAGGGGGGTGGGACGAGTAAAGGGGTGAGTGTGGGGAGCAAGGTGAAGAGTGCTGAGTTGACGTTGACGGATGTGACGGTTTCACAGGTTGGGACAGGGGTGTATGTGAAGGGAGGGGCGACTGCGAGTTTGACGTTGACGGATGTGACGGTTTCAGAAGTTGCAACGGGGGTGCAGATGTTAGGTGGTAAGAAGCTGACGATGACTGGGGGGTCGATTGGGTTTACGAGGAGTTATGGGGTTAATGTGGGGGGAGAGATGACTCAGTTGACGAAGACGGTGATTACAGGAAGTGGGGAAGCTGTGAATAGTGGGGTGAGTAAGGGGGTGTATGCGACGGGGGGAGAGGTGACGTTGACGGATGTGGAGATTTCAAAGGTTGGGACAGGGGTGCAGATGTTAGGTGGTAAGAAGCTGACGATGGAGAGGGGGGAGATAAAAGAGTTTACAACAGCAGGGGTTAGTGTGGGGATTTCGGTAATAAGTGCTGAGTTAAAAGGGACGGTGATTACGGGAAAGGGAAGTGGTACGGGGGTGAAGGTGGAGGATAGGGCGACTGCGAGTTTGACGTTGACGGATGTGATGGTTTCAGAAGTTGCAACGGGGGTGGAGATGAAGGCAGGGAATGATCTGACGATCAGTGGCGGGATGATAAAAGGGGTGCAAACGGGGATAGATATGTCAGGAAGTGGGGCGTTGATGATTAGTGGGAGCTCGACGATTGAGTTTACAAGCGACAATGGTTATGGAGTATATGTGGGAAAAGGGGTGACAAAGGCTGACTTGACGAATGTGACGGTTACGGGAAAGGGAGGTGGTCAAGGGGTGTATGTGGCGCATGAGGGAAAGGTGGCGATGACGTTGGCGGATGTGAAGATTGAGAGGGTTGGAACGGGGCTGTATATGATGGGTAATGGGGCGTTGACGGTGAGTGGAAACTCGACAACGATTAATTTTGCAGGGGGGTATGGGGTCTATGTGGGAGGAGAGGTGACAAGGGCTGACTTGACGGGGACGAAGATTACGGGAAAGGGAGGTGGTCAAGGGGTGTATGTAGCGGGGGGAAAGGTGACGTTGACGGATGTGATGGTTTCAAAGGTTGCAACGGGGGTGGAGATGAATGGGGCGGGGGCGTTGACGATAGAAGGAAGCTCTACGATTCAGTTTAAAGGGAAGTATGGGGTTTATGTGGGAGGAGAGGTGACAAAGGCTGAGTTAACGAAGACGGTGATTAGGGGAGAGGGGAATGGGAGTGAGTACGGGGTGTATGTGAAGAGTGGGGCGACTGCGAGTTTGACGTTGACGGATGTGAAGATTTCAAAGGTTGCAACGGGGGTGGAGATGAATGGTACGGGGGCGTTGACGGTGAGTGGGAGCTCGACGATTGAGTTTACAAGCGACAATGGTTATGGGGTCTATGTGGGAAGTTCTGTGAAGAGTGCTACTTTAACGAAGACGAAGATTATGGGAAAGGGAGGTGGTCAAGGGGTGTATGTGGCGGGGGGAAATGTGACGTTGAAGGATGTGATGGTTTCAAAGGTTGGGATAGGGGTGCAGATGAATGGGGCGGGGGCGTTGACGATAGAAGGAAGCTCTACGATTGAGTTTAAAAGGAAGTATGGGGTGTATGTGGGAGGAGAGGTGACAAGGGCTGACTTGACGGGGACGAAGATTACGGGAACTGGGGCTAGTGAGTACGGGGTGTATGCGGGGGATAAAGTGATGGGAGAGGTGACGATGACAACAATTACGGGAAGGAGAAGTCATGAGGTGAGGGGAGCGTTGAGGGGGGCATTGAGGGGGAGAACAGTGAGATTAGAGGGGGTACAGATTTCAGGAGTGCAAAAAGGGGTACATGTGACGAGAGGTGGGACGTTGACAATGAATCAGGGATCGATTGAGTTTAAAGGGAATGGTTATGGGGTGTATGTGGGAAAAGGGGTGACAAAGGCTGACTTGACGAATGTGACGGTTACGGGAAAGGATAATAAAGGGGTGGGTGTATATGCAATGGGAGGGAGAACGATGGTAATGACATTGACGGATGTGAAGATTTCGGGGGTTGGAATGGGAATATTTGCAGCGGGGGGTGGGATGTTGGCGATAGGGGGAACCTCTACGATTGGGTTTCAAGGGAAGTATGGGGTCTATGTGGGGAAAGATGTGATGGGAGAGGTGGCGATGACGACAATTACGGGAAGTGGGGAAGCTGTGAGGAGTGGTACGGGGGTGTATGTGAATGGAGGAGCGGCATGGTTGGGTGGTACTACCCTGAAAAGTGTCGCAAAAGGTATGACTGTCGAAAATGGGATTGTGGTCATGCAGAATGGGGTGATAAAGTTTCATGGAGAGCATGGGGTACTTCTCAAGCAGGGGAATGCTTTGTTAGTCAATGTGGGGATGAAGTATGAAGGTAATAATGCTGATACTACTTTCCTCAAGGTTGATGCAACGGAGGGTGCAAACAAGGCAGATATTAAGGGGGCGCTCATCAAAATCGACGGACAGGGTAAAGGGCTAGGCGTTCATGTGATGAATGGTGGGCGTGTCATGTTAAAAAATACGGTCCTTGCCAATGTCGTAAAGGGGGTGGATATTTTTTTAGAAAGTATGTTTCATTTGTTTTTACGTTTACTTTCTGTTTCCTGCGTGATGTGTGTTTGTATAGGATTTTTTATCTTATAGGTTTATTTTTTTTGTTTTGGGGAGTGTGTTTAGCCTTATTCATTAGATTATTGTGTTGATGAGTGATGTCTTTTGTATAGGTCTCAATGGGGGTATGGCGTTAGATCTGATTTGTATCAGGTGTGTTTTAATTTTCGATTCTCGTTTTGCAAATAGTTCGTCTCTTTTGATCCTATTCCGTTAAAGATGATGAGAGGGTTATGGTTATGCGTCGCGTATTGAAGCATCATGTTTGTTTTTGTTTTTTATCGACAGCTCTTCTAGCAGGTGTGTCTCTTATAGCTGCTCAGGAAAAAGTATATGCTGGGTCACAGGGTAATTGTAGGGTGGCTGTTGATACTGGTAGCGATGGTAGTAAGCCAATTGTGTGTGATGGAAGTGTGATGAGGGGGGATGGGGTGCTGAGTGATGATTGGAATATAGATATGGATAAGTACATTGGTATGCCTGCTGTGGAGGTGCGTGGGGGGGCGGATATTATGATGAGTGGTACGCTGACGGTTATAAATACTGGTGATAGAGGTAGTAGTGGTAGGAATGATAATCAGCCGGCGATTAAGGTGCATGAGCAAGGGCAGCTGAAGTTGATGGATGCTACTGTTACAGATGTGCATAAGGGGATAGAGGTGGGTGATGGGTCTGTTACGGTGGTGACAGGATCGATTGGGGTTAAGAAAGATGGAGTTGTGCTTGAGGTGAAGAATAAGGGGAGGGTGATGTTGATGATGAAGGGGCAGGGGGTGACAGTGGAGAAGGGGGGTAATAGTACGGGGATAGTGATGGATGGGGATGGGACGGTTGAATTGATGGGTACAGGTTTTACGGATGTCAAGACGGGGATAAAGATTAAGGGGGCGGGGAAGGCGAATGTTACTATGACGGGGAAGGGAACGACGATTACGGTTGGATCGAGTGGTAAGGGGATCGTGATGCAGGGGCAGGGAGAGGCTGAAGTGACGGGGGGGACGATTGTGGGGAGTGGGGGAGTAGTGGGGGCTGAGGTGAAAGGGGGAACGTTGACGTTGATAGGTACGAATTTTACGAAGGTCACAACGGGGGCTGAGGTGAAGGGGGATGGGAAGTTGAAGATGACTGGAGGGGAAGATTGTGGTTACGAGTGCTAATGGAACGGGGCTTAGTGTGTCGGGACAGGGGAAGGCGAGTGCTACTGTGACGAATGTGAAGATTGTGGGAAATGATAATGGGAGTGGGGATAAGGGTACGGGGGTGGTGATGATGGGGGATGGAGAAGTGATGTTGATGGGAACGACGGTTGAGAGTTTTTCAACGGGGGTGGAGATGAAGAGTGGGACTTCGGGGACGGTGACAGTGACTGGGGGGACGAAGATAGTTACGACTGTGGAGAATGGGGTAGGGATTAAGGTGGAGGGAGGGACGTTGAAGATTAATGGGGAGTCGACGATTGAGGCTAAGGGGACACATGGGGTGGGGATTAAGGTGGAGGGAACGGGGAAGGCGAATGTTAATATGATGGGGGGAAGATTGTGGGAAATGAGAGTGGGAGTGGTCGGGGGATAGGAGTGGATATGGCGGGGGAGGGGACGGTTGAGTTGACTAAGGTAACGGTTTCGGGGTTTGAAACGGGGGTCAAGGTAAGTAAGGGAAAGGTGACTATTAGTGGGGAATCGGCGATTACGGCTAAGGGGCAAAATGCAGTGGGGGTTGAGGTGAAAGGTACAGGGGTGTTGAAGATTAATGGGGAGTCAACGATTACGGCTGAGGGGACACATGGGGTGGGGGTTCGGATAACGGAGACGGGGAAGGCTGAGGTGATAGGGGCGACGATTAAGGGAAATGGGGGGAGAAGTGGGACGAGTAAGGGGGTGGAGGTGAATACTTCGAGTAAGGAAGAGGTGAAGTTGACGAATGTGGATATTTCAAAGGTTATGTATGGGGTGAGTGTGAGTAAGGGGACGGTGAAGATTAGTGGGGAGTTGACGAAGATTGCGGCTACGGGGACGGGGCTTAGTGTGCAGGGGGGAACGGTTACTATGACGGGGGGAACGATTAGTGAAGGGGGGGTGAGTGTGGGGAAAACGGGGACGTTGATGTTAGAGGGGGTGACGGTTTCGGGGAATAATGGGGTGAGGATGTCGGGTGGGACGTTTAAGATGATTAGGGGGAAGATTACGGGAAGTGAGACGAGTACGGGGGTAGATATGTCGGGGAAGGGAGAAGTGACGTTGGAGGATGTGATAGTTTCAAAGGTTACAACGGGGGTGAGTATGATGGGTGGTGGGACGTTTAAGATGACAAGGGGGGCGATTACGGTTGTGGAGAATAGTGGGGTGGGGGTTAGTGTGGAGGGGGGAGAGGAGGTGACGGTTAATTTGGATGGGACGAAGATTACAGGAAGTGGGACTAGTAGGAATGGGGTGTATGTGGGGGGAGAGATGACGGCTAAGTTGACGAAGACGGTGATTACAGGAAGTGGGGGTGGGAATGGTGGGACTGGGGTGTATGCAACGGGGGAGAGGTGACGTTGACGGATGTGGAGATTTCAAAGGTTGGGACAGGGGTGCAGATGTTAGGTGGTAAGAAGCTGACGATGGAGAGGGGGGAGATAAAAGAGTTTACAACAGCAGGGGTTAGTGTGGGGATTTCGGTAATAAGTGCTGAGTTAAAAGGGACGGTGATTACGGGAAAGGGAAGTGGTACGGGGGTGAAGGTGGAGGATAAGGGGACAAGTGCGAATTTGACGTTGGATGGGGTGACGATTGAGAGTGTTGAGAAGGGGGTGGAGATGAATGGGACGGGGGCGTTGATGATTAGTGGGAAAACGGAGATTCAGTTTACGAGCGACAATGGGTATGGAGTATATGTGGGGAAAAAGGTGACAAGGGCTGACTTGAGGAATGTGACGGTTACGGGAGAGAATAAGGGGGTGGGGGTGAAGGTGTCGGGGAGAGGGGTAAGTGCTAACTTGACGTTGACGAATGTGACGGTTTCAAAGGTTGCAACGGGGCTGTATATGATGGGAGGGAAGAGTTTGACGATGACTGGGGGGTCGATTGGGTTTACGAGGAGTTATGGGGTCTATGTGGGGGGAGAGATGACGGCTAAGTTGACGAAGACGGTGATTACAGGAAGTGGGGGTGGGAATGGGGTGTATGCGACAGAGGGAACGGTTGAGTTGGATGGGGTGACAATTGCACAGGTTGAAACGGGGGTGGATATTTCGGGTGGTAAGAGCTTGACGATGAAGGATGGGACGATAAAAGAGTTTACGACAGAGGGGATGAGTGTGGGGATTTCGGTAATAAGTGCTACTTTAACAGGGACAATAATTACGGGAAAAGGAGGTGGTACGGGGGTGAAGGTGGAAGATAAGGCGACTGCGAGTTTGACGTTGACGGATGTGAAGATTTCAAAAGTTGCAACGGGGGTGGAGATGAATGGGACGGGGGCATTGATGATCAGTGGGAGCTCGACGATTCAGTTTAAAGGGAAGTATGGGGTTTATGTGGGGGAAGGAGCAGTATGGTTGGATGATACTACCTTAAGGAATGTCGCAAAAGGTATGACTGTCGAAAACGGGGGTTGTTCGCATAAAGGGTCGATTATCTTTGGTGGAGAGCACGGGATCAGTCTTACAACAGGATATGCTTTTTTAGGAGAGGTCGCTATCGAGGGAAAGGGAAGTGGAAAGGGTAAAGAGGGGATCAAGGTTTATGAGGGAATGCTTGATTTATGCAAAAATTCTTGATGAATAATTCTTTTTATATTTTCTTTTACTCAAGTATTTTTCATATTCATGTTTAGAAAAATGAAATTATACTTAATTGATTATGTGTCAAAAATAAATATTATTTTATCTCACTAATTGTTAGACTAAGTGAGGCTATATTTGTATTTTTCATCACATTGATAACAAAATATTATATCAGCGACTAAATCAGAATATTCACAAACTTACTTTAGTGTTATGAGTGGTAATCTGACTGTGTGACTCTACTTTAATTATTAGTTACTCTTTCTACTACTCTTGCTGCTTCATAGAATCCTTCTTGTTCTATTATTGCACCTTGTTGAGTTGATTGCTTTTTTTGCTCTTTGTTTTTTTCTAAAGAGAAAACGTGATTAATTTCTGTAACAAGTTTTGTTGTTTTCTGACTAATAAGCTCGTTAATATGTGCCATCATATCAGAGATATTTGCAGAAAGGGGATAATGAGGCATAGGTTTAATAATAGGAATAGGTTTTGCCATTTTCTGTATTGGCTCTACCTGATTTTGAGAGGCTTCCATTGTCTCTATCGTTGTTGAAGCCAACGTTATAGAATGCATAACAGAAGCAATAGTTTCTGGCTTCATAGTTGTATTCCCTCATTATTTACCAAACATATCATAGATATAATGTTTGTGAGATTATTATTGTCACTTTTCATAATAAGCTATCCCTTAGAATAATAGATTTGTTTTATAAAATCAAGCATTTAAGAATCGTCCTTTGAATTCAATAAAGAATTTAGTTTTTAGAGATAGAGAATTATAGTTTTAATAAGTGTGAGAGAAAGACGCATAAATTAAAATCATTAAATCAAAATGGCTGGGGAACCTGGATTCGAACCAAGATTAACGGAGTCAGAGTCCGCTGTTCTACCATTAAACTATTCCCCAATATGCGACTTCATTGTTTCTAGCAGATTTTAAAGTGTGTGCAAGTTTAAAAGAAGAATCTTAAAATTATTGATAATAGAGAGCTATGGGCACATTGTTGATTGTTTTTACTTGGATATCCATATCATAAATCTCTTTGAGAATTTCTGAACGTATAATTTCTTTTGGGTTTCCACAATAAGCTGCTTTACCATTTTTGAGTGCAACAATCATATCTGAATAAGATGATGCAAAATTAATATCATGCATGACAAGAAGAATGGTTTTTTTTAGTTCATTGGCAGTACGGCGTAATTGCTTCATTATGGAAACGGAATGTTTCATATCAAGATTATTCAATGGTTCGTCTAACAATACATAATGAGTATCTTGACAGATGACCATTGCAATAAAAGCTCGTTGACGCTGTCCCCCAGAAAGTTCATCTAAAAATCTTGTTTTTAGATCTTGTAAACCGAGATATCGGATAGCACTGTCAATGAACTGTTTATCTTCATTGTTATATAGACCTTTCGAATAAGGGTAGCGTCCAAAGCTGACTAAATCATATACGGTTAAACGGACAGATAATGGATTATCTTGGCGCAAAAGTGAGAGTTTTTTAGCTAAAACATCATGGGGAGTTTTATAAATATCAAGACCATCGATGTTAATTGTACCTTTATCACTTGGCAGAAGACGTCTTATCATCATTAAAAGAGTTGATTTTCCCGAACCATTGGGACCAATAAGAGAAATAATTCCCCCCTTTGGTAGATGAAGGCATAAATTGTCAATAACCAATCTGGCTCCATAAGTTTTGGAAAGATGATTGATTTCAATCATTTAAATTTTCCCTTCATCAACAAAGTTAAGAAAACAATTCCACCACAACATTCAATAATAAAACTCAAGCGTCCTCCCATATTTAAGAATTGTTCTAAAATAAATTGTCCCCCAACCAAACAAATTATAGCCAATAATATTGCAATGGGCACAACAACACTGTGTCTTGCCTGAGGTGATAGTTCATAAGACAAGTTGGCCACTAATAATCCAAAAAATGTAACTGGCCCAACAAGTGCTGTCGAGATGGATACAAGAATAAAAATAAAAATGAGAATAGTTGTGGCACTTTTACGGTAATCAACTCCAAGATTAAGAGCAGTTTCCTGCCCGAGAGCAAGAACATCAAGCAAATAATGCAAACGCCAACCAATCAAAGCAATGATGAGGACAATGATTGTAGAAAAGCTTACTAATGATGTATTTAATTTATTAAAATTCGCAAACATGATGTCAGTTAAATTCATCATTTGATCTGGGTTGAGTTGTAATTGCATAAACATACGCAAGCTGAAAAAAAATCCGCCTAAAACAACACCAATTAATAAAGTGAGATGAAACCCTCTAAGGTTTCTTGAAAATAGAAAGTGAAAAAGACTTATTGAAAAAACAATTAAAATAAGCGCTTCAAAGATAAATTGTCCTTCTTCGTTCAAAAAGGGCAAAGAAAGAGAACCAAGGTAATAAAGGGTAACAGTTTTAATTAAAATATAAAGTTGATCAAACCCCATAATAGAAGGAGTAAGAAGACGATTGTTAACAATTGTCTGAAATAAAACAGTAGAAACAGCTATCGTATAAGCAATAAGAAGAAGGGAAACTAATTTTGTTAAACGAAATGTCCATGTATAAATGGTTATATTCCATGCCATATAAAGGCTGCTTGCAACGCATGCTATGACAATAAGTATTGTTAATACGAGAATAGTTGCTTTCTTTTTACCCAAAACGTTTTCTCCAGTGTAAAAGAAGCAAAATGAAAATAAAGCTGCCAATAACACCCATCATTACACTGATAGGAATTTCAAAAGAATGGTGAATAATTCGCCCTAAAAGATCGCAAATTAGTACCATTCCTGCGCCGCTAATTGCTACCCAAGGAGCACTACGGTGCATATTGTCGCCTCTGTAACTTGAAACAAGATTTGGAACAATGAGTCCAACAAAGGGAATACGACCAACTGTGCAGATAACCACAGCGGTAATTAACGCAATGATAAAGAGCCCCCATAACATGACAGCACGATAATTAAGGCCAAGATTGTTGGTTAAGTCTTCTCCAAGAGCAGCTACTGTAAAGCGATCGGCAGTAAAATAGGCAAGTATGCATAAAGGAAAAGATAACCATAACAATTCGTATTTTCCATCAAGAACCATTGAAAAGCTGCCAAATAAATAAGCTTGAAGGGAAGGAAGTAGCATTTCATAATCGGCAATAGCGTTGGTTAAGGAACCAATAACATATCCCAGCATAATTCCTGTAAGTGGTACAATGAGGGTAGATTTTAAAGGGATCTGGCGTAATAAAAACATAAAAAGTAACGTGCCAGCCATAGCAAAAGTTGTGGCAACAACCATTTTCCCAAGAACAGGCATATTGGGAACAAAAATCATAACAAAAAGAATACCAAGTGATGCAGTTTCAACAGTTCCAGCAGTTGAGGGTTCAACGAAACGATTACGTGTAAGAAGTTGCATAATCATGCCTGAAAGTGCAAGTGCCATACCTGCTAAAAGCACTGCAGCTGTGCGGGGAATACGTGTTTGCCAGAAAAGAAGCCACGCATTCGGATTTCCTGACAATAGGCTAGAAGGTGTTACATCGGAATAACCAACAAAAATACTTACGATAGAAAGTAAAACAATAACTATTATGGCTATCCAGTAACTTTTCATACTGAACTTCCTTTAAGAAAAATGAAAATAGCAGAGGTTAAAACAACCTCTGCTCTTAAATTTTATTTTTATGGTAAGCAAGTTATTTGTAAAATTATTTACTTTTTTGCAAAAGCTTCGTTGAGTTGTTGTGCAGCTTCATATAATCCGGTTAGACCACCACTTGCTCGATACCAGCTCCAAGAGTCTAGATAGATGATCTGATTTTGTTTCCAAGCTGTTATACGGTGAATAAGTTCATTGTCGAGAAGTTGTGCTGCAGATTGTCCTTCTCGCCCGATTGCAGCATCGCGATCGATAACCAATAACCAGTCAGGATTTGTGTCAAAAATAAATTCAGGGGAAATGAGTTGTCCATGCTTTTGCACAATCAGTTTGTCTGTTGCAGGAGCAATTCCAAAATTAGAATGAAGGATATCAAAACGTGATTTAGGGCCCAAAGCACTTATTTTTCCACCAGAGGTCATAAGTATCAGCCCTTTGCCTTGCCCTTCGGTGTTTTTACGAACTTTTGCTAATATTTCATTGAGTTTAGTAATTTCTTGTTCAGCTTCTTGTTCTTTGCCAAAAATTTTTCCAAGAATAGTGATATTGCGCTCGATGTCTTTAAGAGAGTTTTCATTTCCTACTGTCAAGTCAATGGTTGGGGCAATTTTTGATAAATCTTTATATTTGGATTGAGTACGTGAAGAGATGATAATAAGGTCAGGCTGAAAGGCAGCAATTTTTTCATAATTTGGTTCAAAAAAAGTACCAATTTTTTCATAACGTGCATCATCAAAATGTTGCAAATATGCAGGCTTTTTACCTTCAGGAACACCGACGATTACCTTAATGCCAAGGTGGTTCATATTATCAAGTGATGCAAGGTCAAACACTACAACTTTTTGGGGAGAAGTGGAAATAGAAGTAGAACCTGAAGCATGCTCAATGGTTATATTTGCCGCAGAAAAAGTTGTAAAACTCATTATTGCAGTCACAATAGACGCTATTCGTATTATATATTTTGTAATCATTGTTTATCCTTTCCCTTATAAAATATTAGAACCCATAATGAGACTTTTTTTACACACAATTAAAATAAAACATACTACATAAGGCACATTATGTTGTAAAGCAGCTCAAAATATGTTATGAGCCCTTTCTTGGTTATTTAGTATTTTTGTAAATTATTTCTATTTATTTCTATCGGGATAATTAAATGATGATCACAGTGCTTAAAGACCGTAGGTGTTTGTGTGTTTTTACAATAAGCGCTCTTTGTTTTTTTCAAAGTATAGATGTTAACGCAGAATCGAGAACATCGAGAACAGCTGCAGGTGTACGTACCTTGTTACAAGAAAGAAATTCTTCACAAGCAAGAACAGTTGATGCAGGAAGTGAAACCGTGATTATTACCAATCTGGGTTTCGAAAATCCTTATCATTTTATATCTAAAATAATAAAGAAAGCGATAGCAAGCGGTAGAAAACAACCAATGAGTGCAATACAAAATAGTGAGGTTAAGGATTCACTTAGGCAGCTTAAGGTTGAGAGCGGTGGGATGATTGCAATAAGTGACGGAGTAGTTCGTACGGATCCTGGAACACATGCGGCTGTTGTAGTAACCAATAAAGGTTCAAGTATTAGTTTGGTCAGGACAAATATTAATGTTCAGGGAGATTCTCAATCTAAAGAACGTAATGCTGGTTTGTTTATTTCTGCTGCTGCCACAAGTTTGATGAATAATGGGTCGATTATTTTTACAAATGGAACAGGTGTTAAATCGTTTTTAAGAGGGACTGCTGATTTGGATGGAGTGGAAATTAGTGGGCATGGTAATAACGCAAGCAATGTGAACAGTAATACGGCTTTTCATGCAAGACTTGGGGGGTGGATTAATTTTAGGAATGGCAATGTTGATGTTATTCGTGCGCACGGTTTTTTTATTGATAATGCGCCTGTTGATGCCTCTGCAAGGGGAGGTGCGTCGCCTATCGAGCCTAGGATTAATAAGGTTAATGTTGAAAATTCAACCATCATAGTGAAGGGTGAAGCATCTTATGGTGTATATTTTCAGGGAGATCAGACTCAAGAGACAAGACGGACGGCTGGTTTTTTAGCAGCAGGACTTGCTTCCTTTAAGAAAGCAGCCCTCCATGTTCCAGATAATACGGCTATTTATAGTGTTGGAGCTGAAGGTCATATTAGTTTATCAAAATCAGAAATTTCTGGTGATTTATTATTAGAAGCTAAAAATGGGTCTTCTGTAACAGTTATGGCTGATGCTTCTTTAGTAAGTGGTGGTACTCGCGTTTTTGATGGAAATACTGGTGAGCTTTATTTAACTAACGGTTCGAGATGGATTATAACAACAAGTAAAGTTCAAGATCCGCAGTGGTCATCTGTTTCATATGTGATGATTAAAGATAGTGCTATTGTTTTTGAAAGACCAACTTTAGACGATTATAAAACATTGCATATTGGAAAAGGATCAGGTGAGGCTTACAATGCAAAAGGCGGTGGTGCACATATTTATCTTAATGTATCTTTGGAAAGTGGTAGTCGGTCAAGTGATCAAAAGTCTGATCGAGTTTTGATTTATGGTGATGTTTCTGGAACCACTACGGTTCATGTGCTTGGTATGTTAAGTCATTTAAGAGAAAAAGTGAGCACAAGTAAAAATGATCCGGGTATATCAATTATACAGGTTTCTGGAAGAGCAAAGCAAAATTCTTTTGTACTAAATTCTGAATATGTTGTACTGCCTAATTTTCCTTATCAATATCATCTTATTGCATATGGTCCCGGTTCTGAATTTGGGAAAGCGAATCCTCGGCAAAGATTGGTTGAAGGTAAGGGGGACTTTTGGGATTTCCGTCTTGAAAATAAATATATCAAGTTTGGGATTAAAGCGGTTGTTCCACAAGTTCCAACTTATCTGCTTTTGCCCAATGCTTTATTCTATGCTGGGCTGATGGATATCAACAATCAAACTGAGTTATTAAGAACAATGGTAACGTCGTTTGATCCATTTTTCAATGGAAAGCCGGCCTTTTTCGTACGTGGTTACGGTGGTAGTCACAACTACACTTCTGATTTGTCTATTTCGGAATATGGTTATGGCGGCAAGTTTGGTTATCACACAATAGAGGCGGCTGCTCTTTTGAATAGGTTAGAGAGTGAACAAAGCGATATATTTATTGGAGTTGTAGGTACTTATGGTAAATTATCACTCCAACCTCAAGATGTTGAAAAAAGTAAGAAAAGTAATTTTGATAACTGGTCTGTAACGGCTTATGCGAATTTGCAGCATAATATGGGGTTTTATATTAATGGCCTTTTATCATATGGTTTATCACGAGGAAATGTCGAAACATTTGAGCAAAGTAAAACAGCAAGAATAACGAGCAAGCCACTGCGTGCAGCTTTGACAGGTGGTAAGGCTTTCTTGACTGGATATGAAGGCCTTGTTTTTGAGCCACAGATGCAACTTGTCTATCAATATTTGATGTTTAATTCCGCTCGAGATGTTGGTGGTTTTGATATTAAAATAGGATCTCCAAGCCAATTAACAACGCGTTTGGGTGGACGTCTTATCAAAACCCTTACTAGAATTGGAGAGAGGCGTTCAGTGTCCTTCTATGGTAAACTACATCTTATGAGTAGTTTTGGAGGAAAGCAATTTGTACAGTTCAAAGATACATTCCAGTTAGGCGCATTTGGTTCTTCTATGGAAGCAGGTGTAGGTGTGCAGGCTCAATTGTCGTCTCAGATAGCTTTGCATGGTGATATGGTTTATCAGCAAAAAATAACCAAAGCTGGTCTTTCGGGAAGTACTTTCTCAGGGGGGCTACGTTATCGTTTCTGATCGATATTGATGTTATATCAAAGAAGCCTTCTTGTTGGTGTTTTAATCCTTTGTAAACGTAAAGTTTACACATCAACTTTTTATTCAATGTAATATCAATACCACTTAACTTATTGATTAAAGCAAAATTTTTAGAGCATGAATAAAAGTGGAGTGGTAAGAATAACTAAAATATGTTTTTAGAGTAATATTTGTAGCTCTTAAAGGTGGAGTCTTGCGATTATATCTAGCAGTAAATATTAACTACTCTTCTTTTGAGTGAATTAGAGGAACAGATTTTTTAATCATAATTGCTATAGAAGATGCAATCAAAACTTTCAAAAAATCACCTATAAAAAAACCTAATGAGTTCATCAAAGCTGCTAACAAAGAAATCTTAGCAACATAAGCTAACCACAATACTCCAAAAAGATGCACAATCCCAAAACCACATATAATATTTATGATTACTAATGTTATAAAGTTTAACCGTAGCCAAAACAATTGCACCATAAATCCAATAAAAAATGCAGCAATTGGAAAACCAATCAAGTAGCCACCTCCCATTCCTAAAAAGCTACCAATACCTCCACGTCCACCAGCTAACAAAGGCAGACCAATGGCAACAAGTAAGAGAAACAATACTGATGCTAAAGCCCCTCTTTTTGCTCCAAGTATAGATCCAGCTAACATCGGCCCCATAGATTGAGCAGTAATGGGAACCCCATTTAAAAAGGGGAGAAAAATAGGAGGGAAAAGACCTAAAACTGCGTAAAGGGCAACAAATAGAGCGATATAAGCCAGATCTTTCGTATTCATCAAATTATTCTTTCAATATGAGTATTTCCATCATCTTTAGAAAGTGTATCATCAATATTACTATCATAGGAACGAGCTTCTAATGCTTCAGCAACTTCTGAAGCCATTCTTATTATTCGTATAATTACAGGTATTGCAAGAGCTATAATATTTGTATCTAATCCGCGTGCTTTTTGTGCTTCACGTACCTCATTGAATTTTTCACTAACAACTGGAATAAATCTAATTGCCATAGATAAAACCATACTCAATTTTGATGGATTAATACCAAAGCGTCGGAAAGGTTGAAGTCCTGCTTCAATTGAATTCATCATATCAGAAATTTTTGTTGTAAATGAAATAAGGGATGCTAAAGGAATAAGAATGATAAAATGCAATATAACTTCAAGGCCTGTCAGCCAATTGTTAAAAATAGCTTGAAAAATAAATATAAAAACTAACAATAAACCTATCAGTTTAAGCTGCCTTATCATATTGCTCAAAGGAATCTTAGCAATTCTATATAATAAAACCACTAATAATAAAAACAGGCCTAAAATAGGTATAGATGAAACCATAGATATAATGGTTCCACATACAGTAAGGAAAAGTAACTTAACTCCTGGTCGAAGCCTATGAATAAATGTATCCTGTGGAAGATATAGACTGATCATGACATTTTCATCATGTATTCTTTGATAGCAACCGAAGGCACATCATCAACAATTATTTCTCCTTTATCAAAAACTAATACTCTATCAAATTTTTTTAAAAACTCTAAATCATGCGATACAACAATTGCTGTTTGTGGTAATTCTTCTATGATTTGTGCAACTTTACGTTTATTGCGTAAATCGAGTAAAGTTGTTGGCTCATCAAAAATAATATAGTCTGGTTTCATGATTATCACGCTTGAAATAGCGATTAATTGTTTTTGACCACCACTTAATAAATGCACTGCGTGATTTTTGAAGTTCTGCAGATCATAACGCTGTAAAATCTCATCAACACGCTGCTTAATTTCCTCCTTACTTAATTTCAAATTTTTAAGGCCAAATGACAAATCCTCGTGTACCAATGGTAACACGATTTGATTATCGGGATTTTGAAAAACAAATCCTACTTTACGCTTTACTGCTTTTGCATTGTGCTTTGTATCCAGTCCATCAACGCACACAAAACCGCTTGATGGGAGTTGTAAACCATTAATAAGGCGAACAAATGTACTTTTTCCAGAACCATTCGCACCAATAATTGCAACTCGCCTTTCAGTAAGCTGTACAGTGATGTTTTTTAAAACACACAAATCACCAAAGACTTGTGTCACCTTATCAAATTTTATTATCCCCAATATTTATTCCAATCAATTCATTGACATTGCCTTTTTAAAGTTATCGCTTCAATTTATACGCTAACAATAAAAGTAAGCACCATATAGGAATGATGACAACTGCCAAACTCATATCAGGCATGTGTGCAGGAATATATGATTCAATAAAGGTTTCTCTAATTCCCATCGTGTTAAAGAGTTGGATCATTAACCCATTTTCTCTAAAACCACTTGCAAACATGATGCCAAACAAAATTGCCAGAAAGAAAAGACAAAGATAATTTGCGTGAGGATATAAACCAAATCCATAAACAAACGCATCTTTTTTGTCTTTATGCGCTTTTCGAAATTTTAAATGAACAATAATAATAATAGCCCAAGTGAGTGCTGCTGTTGCAGTTGTAATGCTCATGATATGGATAAAAATATTCTCTGGTATAAAGAAATTAATAACAACTATCACTGCGGTACAAACCGATGAAAAAAGGATAGCAATATAAGGAACACGAGCAGTATTCAATTGACTAAAGATGCGTGGTGCATTTTTTTGCGTAGCTAAACTATAAAGCATACGGCCATTGGAATACATGCTACTATTGTAAACTGAAATGGCAGCTATAATCACTACAAAATTCAGAATATGACCAGCTGCAGGAATACCGATTGTTTCGAAAATAGCAACAAAAGGGCTACTGTCTTTTCCAATCATATTCCATGGAATTATCATCATAATAACGCTAATAGAACCAACATAGAAAATAATAATCCGCCATATAACCTTACGAATGGCCGTTGGAATTGTTTTTTGTGGATTTTCAGCTTCTCCAGCAGCTACACCAATAAGCTCTATTCCCCCAAAAGAAAACATTACTATAGCAGTAGCTAGTGCAACTCCCATTGCCCCATAAGGAAAAAAACCACCATGATCCCAAAGATGGTGAATGCTCGCTTGGGAGCCGTTCATTCCAGTGACAATAAGAAAAATTCCGAAAACAATCATACCAACAACAGCAGCTATTTTGATGAAAGCTAAGCCAAATTCAAATTCTCCATAGAGGCGAACGTCAATAAGATTAACCAATGTAACAAGTAAAAGAACAATAAAAGCTGATTTCCAGTGATCAATTAAGATCCAGTGGTCAAGATATAAGCCAATGACTATAAGTTCAGTCATGCTCACAACAATATAAAGAAACCAATAATTCCAGCCTGTGATAAAACCAGCCAAATGTCCCCAATATTTATAGGCAAAAAAACTAAAAGCACCTGAGGTTGGTTCTTCTGCTAACATTTCCCCTAACATTCGCATAATGAAATAGACAATCAATCCTCCAATAAGATAGCCTAAAATAATTGAAGGGCCAGCTAATTGAATAGCTTCTGTTGATCCGTAAAAAAGGCCCGTTCCAATCACGCCTCCTAAAGCAATCATTTGAATATGGCGACTTTGAAGACTACGCTTCAATTCATTGTTTTTTTCTTCAAGCATTATTATTTATTACTCTTGTGGTGTTTAACTTTTATAAAAATAACTCAATAATATATATTTCTGTTAACGCGTTATATGGATATTCCGTTAAAATAATAAAATCGGATACGCTCCTCTATATTTGAATTAACGATATTCATATTGTCAATTTTGTCATATTGACTGTTATAATATCAATCGTTGATATTGATAGTGTACACCGTGCAAATGCATCATATGGGCTACAACACAGTTAGATCAAGTATTAGTGTAGATCATGAAAAGCTTCTTTAAAATTTATTATCTTTAACAACTACAAATTAAAATCCTTTATTTTGAATATACGCACTATCTCATAATCACTATAGATCTATTAAGAAACGCTAAGTACTTAGTTCTGATTAATTTGAAAATATGAAGCTCTGTACAATTTTCATTTCCAATCCTTATTTTATGGAAAATCAGTACGGAAGGGTACCAAATACGCTGGAATGGTTAAATTATCTGTAACCATCATGAGGTTATTTCTAAAAAATTTCTTTGTGTTTTTGAAAATACTGTAATCTTCCCGACAAACAATATATCCAAAAATGATGTAATAGCTGATTTTTGTAAATGTGATATTTGTAAAGTAATAATAAGAGCATAAATATTGTAAAGATAATAAAATTCTCTTTAAATCACATCAAATAAACAATGAAAAATATAAAATTTAAATTTCACTAAAAGATTATTCATTTTATAGTTTTTTACTAAGTATATCTTTAAAAAACAAATATTTGTCACAATTATATGGAAAACATACACGATAATTTAAGTAAAAATAATTTAAAATTTTTACTCGACGAAAATTTTGAGGAAACTTTATTCTTTTTAGGCTAAAAGTTTATTTAAAGCATTAAATCTTTTAAATATTGCATTCAGATTTTTTCATTTTAAAATGCTTAGATCAAGTGAGTTTTTTCATTTTTACACGGATGTCTTTTGCTTAATAAAACATTTTAACATCATTTTGCCACTTTAAAAGCATAATCTCTCTTTATATTCTTCAAAGTGGTGTGTAATTGTAAAATGAGTAAAATAGTTTGTTTGTGTTTCATACTACCAAAAGCAAAAGATACGGCTTTATTATTAATTCCTGTAAATCTCCTTTTCCAATCTCAGTAATGGTTGAGTCTTGCGAGTTCTTGTAAAAATTTGCATACTTGCTTTTGCGCATACTTTTGGTTATTACCCTTGAACTGATTTTAATGATTAATGAATAAATCTATGCCGCATTAGCTCAGTTGGTAGAGCACATCATTCGTAATGATGGGGTCGCTGGTTCGAATCCGGCATGCGGCACCAGTTTTTATCTTTAGCGTGTTGAAATATATAGATTTTTACTTAATTAGATAATTTTTAGTCCACCTTTTAGTCCACCCTTTAAAGTTTATACAATTTTATCTAAATTGTTGTTATTTGCAGCTTATTTCCTTTGGAATAAATGCCAAGATTTCTTTTTTTCTCCATCTTACTGATTTACCCAGCTTATATGGTTTGGGAAACAATCCTCGTGTCACCCAATTGCGAATCGTTGTTGTCGATACGCTAAAAAGCTGCGCACATTCACGTGTCGTAACGTATCTATCGCCATCATCAAATATCATCTCATTACCTTTCTTTTTATATTAAATAAATTGGTGGGGGCGCTGGTTGGGAGGAAGTGTGAGGAACGAACAGCGCCCCCTATGGGGTTTAAGCAGCTTGTGTAAAGATTCGGGTTTCTTGTTCTATTTCTTCTAAAAAAGTTTCGACAGCTTTATTGATACGTTCAATCTGCTCATCATCACGTTGAACGCGTTGAATCTTTAAACGAAAGCCAATTAATTTTTTTTTGAGCAAAGGATCATAACTGACAAAATCACACCATTTTCGCCCTGTGCAAGCCATTTGAAATTGCATTTGCAAGATATATTCAGGTTTGATTTTGCCATGTCGCAAAAAAAACATATGCGTTGCCGGTTGAGGACATTTGACTTCTATGAGGCCATCATCTCCAATGAGACCATCAGGACTAGCCCCTGCCATTTCAATTGTCGGGTGAGGAATAAACCCACACCGTGTGACAGTAACCAAACGTCTAAGACTGTATTTTTTAATTGCCTCATCTTCATATTTACGCCCCCATCGCATGGCTGGCGTTTCATAAGATGGTATTATTTCATCTTCTAAACGTTCTCTGATAAGTTTATTTTTGTACTCGTCATATTTACTTGTCGGTGAACCTTTACTTGTTTTTCCGACAATGCTGTCAATATTTGAAGCTGTAACTTTACCTAAACGAGCTTGAAACCACTCTGGCGTCCTTTGTTCCATGTCACACCCCTGGTAGATCTTGTTGAGTTGGTGTGTTTGGTTGTTTTGGTGAAGGTAAAGCTTGTTGCTCTTCTTCCATTTGGAAGCGTTGTCTTTCTTTCAAACCTTCTAAAATAATTTGCCCCGTCTCATGAGACATTTCTGTGAGGCTTGCGACTTCTGCAAAAGAGAGTACCTTTTCTTCTTCTGTTTTTGTTTGTTTCATCAATTCTTTGATTTGCGCAAGTAAATCATGAGATATTCTCTCATCTTGGGGATTGTGATTAACTTCATTGATAAAAGCTTCATCAATACAATCGACCTCGTCTTCGTCATAGATATCATCAAAACCAAAGGCAAGACGTGCACATTGTGTAATGGCCTTATAACATAACATGCGAGAAGAAGATTTTCGCCAATGTTCTGTATCGCGCCTACATTCTTCTAAAAACTCGGTAAATTTTATAGGGTATTTCTTGCTTTTCAAATATATAATACATTGAGCAGCATGCAGTTTTCCGTTGTTATCGTGTTGATAGATAATATCTATTCCATCGTAATCATCCTGTGAACGTATAAGCTTGTACCACCCCTTAATACCGACAACCGCTTCAATGCCCCCTCCTCTTTTAGGAACAGCATATATTTCTTTTCTCAAGGGATTTAATTTATACCCATCAGCAAGATAAATAAAATCTTCAAAATCTTCCTTAGAAATATTGAAATTGATACAATTTTTTATGATTTTTTTGCGAAACTCTTGTTCTGATAAATCATATTTCTGCGCCACTTTTTCTACGATAGAAGTTGTCATTATCTTTATCCTTAATGCAGAGTCTGTTTTTGGAACTGTTCTCTCAGGCATGCCAATCCTTTGACTGTGATTTTTGCACTGGAAACGCTCATTTTTGTTCCGTCTGATTTTTGAATGGTGTGGATTACACAATCCATCAATCCTCTATTGATTTTATCCTGACAAGGTAACAAAGGCCCACCCGGAAAATTACGATAAGCCCACTTATGGAACTGTAAGTGCTTAGTAAAATCTGTGGGACGTACATCTAACATCTTTGCAGCTTCATATAAAGCAAACAGACCGTCAGAGCGTTTTAAACTTTCAAGTGCTTCTGCTTTCGGTTTAAGTGTTTTAACCTCAGTTCTCAAATCTTCCAATTGCGTAATGCTTTCCAAAAGCAGTTGTCTAATTGCGAGAGGATTCTGCAAAGCACTGACGAGGTCTAAAGGCTGTTTTGCTTTCCGTTCGCATTCGATAAAATACTGACGTGCTTGTTTACCCTTTTCATTACGTTCAACCATAGCAAGTTCTTTCGCCATGTCTAAAGTAAGATGGTATTCTTTGCGATTGTGACCGCCTCTGCCTTTGCTTCCCAATTTTGGGAAGCAAAGGCAGAGGCGGTCACAATCGCAAAGAATATAACCATACCTTTCCCCTGTAAGATGGGGAGAGGTCCAGTTTTGTATTTGTATGCAGAGCAAGTTATTCAGGTTTTCTGAACATGCTTCCATCCACACAACTGTTTACCGTGTTCATTATGCTTTAAAATGTCTCGTGCTAAGTTTGGACTGATTGCATTGAGATCTTTTCTGTCTAAATAAATAGGCAACCATCCAAGACAAGAGGAAGCGTATTTATTTGTCGCGCACCCAGTTAGAGAGAGCAGCACGTACATCATCATCACGTTTCTTATTAATCTCATTTTCTATTTCCAACCTTGTTGTAGCTACTTTTAAAGATTCCTTAGTTTGTTTGTGCTGTTCAACTTTCTTTCCAAGACGAAATGCCTTTGCTAAAGTTATAAAGAAAGCGATGGATGCTGTTATTATAATCACCAAATATCTTTTCATCCGCTGCTCTCCTTTTTTCTTAAAATAGCTTCCTAAATAGTTCTGCCTTTCTTGTAAGCTTTTAGATAAGTTCTTTTGACACGATCTGAGACGAGAACAATAATCAATCCTACAAAAATAGCAGCCATCCACCAATGATCCGAGATTGCTTTACCAATATGAACAAGCGGTTCGACAAGAGCACTCATTTTTCCTATTGAGAGTTTAAGACTATCGAATGCCCCCATTTGTTCTGCTCCTATGAGAGTTGAACTGGCAGCAACAGCACCCCCCACCATTTGGGTTTTATCTGCATCTTTAATAATGTGTGTACCCTTTTTTCTCAAATCGGCCATGCTGACACCAGAACGGCGAAGACTAATCATTGGCGTGGCCACATCAAGCGCTGCTTGAGTTTTTGCACCAACAACACCATCAACCTCTAAATTATGATCAGTTTGAAAAGAAAAGATTGCACTGCGTGTATCTGGTCCATAATCACTATCAATGGCAACAGGATAACCAAGATCATTGAGACGTTTTTGCAGAGCTTCAATACGGTAGCCTTTACATCCTAGTCGTAAACCACTGGCACGAACAGGATTACTAACCTCTGCTGATTTCTTTGTGATGGCACAATAAGCATTACGCATGCGTCGGCCATATTCTTTAACCATACCACTGCCATTGTAAGCACGTGCAATGGCATCAAAATCTTTGTCTCGTAAACTTGAAGCAAGACCACGGACTTTGAAAAAAGAAAACATCGCTCTTATTTGTTCGTCTTCACATGAACACATGCTGGTGACAAAATCTTGAACACTGTCCCAACCAAGAAGACCATAGTTTTTTCCAAGAACTTGACCAGCACCATAAGAAGCAGATTTTAAAGCAGCGTCTTCATCAATGGTCATAGCTGCAATAAGTAATTGTAAAGCTTGAGTGTTTGTTTTTTGCTCTTTATATCCTCCATCTTTGGGGCTAATCCACTTCTCTCTCGCAAGATCTTCTTTGACAGCTTGTTTACGCTTATGAGGGGGTAAATTCTTATAAAACTGATGTTTTTCAAAAAGGACTTTTACACGCTGTTCATCATCAAAACCTTTACCATCTGACTCCACAGAAATAATCGCAGCAACGACAGCTTCTTCACAACCAATCTCTTGTGCTAAGGATTTCACCAGACCTTGTGTACGTGCTTTGCATTCACCATTGAGTAATTTTTCTACAATCTCTGTCATGTATCTTCCCCTTCCATATGAATAACACCTTCACCTTCATCGTAAGCATGAGGCGGGGCGTTATCATCTATTGTGTCGTCTTTATCGGGTGTGGTGTTTATGACGTTTTGCGCTGTATTCTCTTGTGCTTCATTAAACAGTTCACACTCTATGCTTGTTGTATAACCGCCCGCTGTATCCAACCGATGTTTGACACTTTTAATGCGCCATTGTTCTGGAATGTAAGGACGGAAAGGAGGGACTTGGATAAGCTTCATTTCAGTTTGAATGAATGGATCTCCACCCATATCACACGAAAATGTGGCTTTACCCCGTGATGATTTATTACGATAAGCGGCAATAGCAGCAACGGCTTCTGATTGATTGTGGTAGGTATATTTTAATTCATGAAAAGGCGCCTGACCGGTTTTGACCTCTTTCTTTTCACCACTGCGTAAATCATGATAGGTTGCTATCACACCTCCTTTCTTTTCTTCCTCTTGGTTTTCAACTTTGTCTTGCTTTTTAAGTGTTTTTTCTGACCGAGCTAATGAACGCAAAGGGGATTCATCCATATGAATGGATGTTTCTTCATCATACTCTTCAATTGTCTCTGGGTTTTGTGCTGCTGATGCTGCTTTTTGATCATCTCCTTCACCTGGAGTTAAGCCCTGGGCTTCACCTGCTTCATCACGTGCACTATATTTAAAATCCCAAGAGCTACACATCCTTTCATGAATAGCGACCACAGGCAGCATCTCTCCAGTGGTAGCCTTGCCTTCACCACGTTTAGCCAGAACAAGTCTGCTATCCATAGGTTTTGGCACAGCGTCATATTCTGCAGCAAGACGTGCTGCAAAAGCCATGTCGCTTTCACCCGTTTGATCAATGTGACGCACGACAATCTTTGCAAGAGAAGGATCAATCTCGGGAATATAGCCATTGCGCGTTGCTATTTCTTAAATGATCTTGCCTAGTGTTGTCTGATGATAAGATTGGCTTTTGGGGGTTCGATAAGATGTGCTCATAGAAGCTGCACGTCCCGTCACACTTAAACTTTGTGGTGGACTGCTGACAGATATTTCATCAATCAGATAGGATCCCATGTCACGTGCTTTACCCTCTTCATAGCCAAGCGTTATGGAAAGAACTGTTCCAATTAAAGGGATCTCTAAAAAACCATTATCACTGATACGCGCACGATCATCGAGCTCTATGGTGATCCGATCACTTTTGTCTTCTGCTTCATCGGTTATTTCAATGGATAGAACATAATCCATTAAAGCTTTTGTGACATCCTCACCATTAGACATCACTCTGCAGAAAGGTTTCATTGTTTGCTGCCCCAGAGCTTAATGACGGGTGTTGCTTGAGGGTAGGGAAGGGAAGGCAAAATAATTTTAACCCCTGCTTTTAAAATGGGTCCGAGATTTGCAAGTCCATCATTAGCTGTGTAAACACGCTCAACAGCCAATGCTTGCTGACCCTTTGGATAGTGTCTCCAGCAAATGGCATCAACCATATCGCCATCTTTGGTAACGTAAATATCACTCACCAAATGCCTCCATCTCCACCATATTCTCTCAGTTGCAATGTGAATTCTTGCTTGCGTGGATCACCGTTTAGACGAAAAAAGCTCTGTTTTTCATCTACGGAAAGAATAACAAATTTGCCGAAAATTTTGCCTTTTCCACTGACCAGCAAATGTGGCCCCATATGAGCCATACTCCGTAGTCTGTTTAACTGACCATAACTTCTCTTAAAACCCGGATAAATCACGCCTGATAGAGAATATTCTGCATTGGCAATGGCCGGCAACTGAAACGCTGCTTTACTGCCTAGACGTCCTTGTTCTACCCATGGAACATCATAAGTCATCTCAAGTTCTTGATAGGCAGCTGTTTGAACAGAAAAAATAAAATCCCCCAATGCTAATATCATGACGCTTAATCCGAAAAACTTGAGTTAATCGCTAAACGTTGCTGTCTAGCCTGATCTGCAAGAGCTTTTTTGATAGCAGCACTGATCTCTTGTGGAGAGCCGTTGCCCCCATTGATGATTAAATCGCCAGTTTTAATAGATGCATCAAAATTAGTGGGCTTATTATTATGTTCCTTATATGGCATAATCGGTTCAGGCGCTTGAAATACCACTACGGAAGGTTGTTTGCTTCCATCGTTAACATATTCTCCATTTCTGTAATCACGTTGCTCAGGAGGGATGTTTGGAACAACAGTTGAATGAATAATCTTTTGTGCGTATGTTGTTGTCTCTTGTGTGAGATTCTTTAAACTCTCGGTCGTGCTTTTGCTTACTGTAACGTTGAAGCCTAACTTGTCTTTGACAAAATCAGGCATCCAACTCATTAATTTTTGCACCGCACTAGAAAGCCATTGTGTCATAGCATTCCATTTACTTTTAATGCCATCCCACAGTCCCGTAATTAGATTGGAACCGACTTCAAATAAATTGAGATTAGAAAACCAATCAAAAAATTGATTAATTGTCTCCCCAAGAGAGTCCCATAACCGCCCACAAGAGGCCATGACTTCATCCCAATTTTCGTAAAGCCAAACAGCTGTTGCAACAAGCTTCTTAATACCATTAATTACATAACCGATAAGCGTATACTTCATGATGAAGTCACCCAGCTTAACAAAGGCATCGCAAATCTTATTGAGTGCTGAAATAAACCAGGCTTTGACCGTTTCCCAATGCTTATAAAGCTTATATATTCCCACAATGAGCCCTACAATCCAACCACCGGGCAGAAGCATGATAATAGCCCCAAATTTATAAAAAGCATCTGCAATTCCATCTAATAGCGCACTAAACCATTTCTTGATTTTATCCCAATAAACATAAAGCGCGACTCCTGCTGCAATAAGCCCCGCAATACCACCAATGATCCATCCAATAGGTGTGGTCATAATGGCTGTACCAAATGTAAAAAAGGCCACACTAAGTGCAGCAATTGCCGCTATAAGTGGCCCTACAATGAAAGAAACAAGGGCTGCAAGACCTATTTTAAAGAGGCTTATTTCGCCAGTGAGTGGTTCTAACCATTTAAACCAGCCTTTAATACTTTCTGTAACATTTGTGATATTTTGCCTTAATTCAGAAGTAGGATCACATAAATCCTGTATAGCTTTTCTTAAAACCCTCGCCCAATTTGCGACAGTTGTTTGAATGAGATCACGGTTTTCATCAATCAGCTTTGAAAAGGCATCAATCATATCATTGATTACCGGCATGAACCGTGCCCCAATAAAAGTGGCAACACCACCCAGTTTTTTCTTAAAAGCCCCGAGCTTATCACTTAAATCTGCAGCATAGTGAGCAACATCAGCCCCCATAAGCCATCCGCTCTTTTTTGCCTTTTCAAACAACTCCTTGATAGGTTCCATACCTTGTGAGAGCATGGCAGCCATTTCTTTACCGTCACCACCAAAAAGCAAGGCAGCAATATGTTGCCTTTGCGCTTGATTGTCTATCTTACTCATTTTGTCGGTTATTTCTTCCAACAAGTCTGAGTTTGATTTAAGCTTTCCAGACGCATCTTTTACAGACATGCCAAGCGCCTGAAACCCCATAATCCCTCTTTTTTGTCCTGCTAAAGCTTGTGCTGAACGCCTGTTTAAAACAGCCAGGGATTGTTGGAATTTTTCAGCAGAATAACCTGAATTATCTGCTGCATCACCCCATAACTGAAGATCCTTAACGCTCATACCTAAATGGCGCGATGCGTGGTGAAGACTATCCCCCATATGCATGGTTTTCATAGTCACTGCAGTCAAGCTTGCAACAAGACCACCACCAGCAAGGCCCAATGCTCCTGATAACATAGAAACACGGTTGGTTACTGTACCAAGAGCATTGCCGACCCCTTTTAAGCTTGCTGTCATTTTGCGTGTTGCAGCCATAAGGCGAGGGACTCTTAATTTATTTGATAAGTGCGTCAAACGCTTTTGAATACGTTTAATGGGTGCGGTTATCTTGTCTTCAAGGGTCAATCGCACCTTAGCATCTGCAACTGTTTTACTCATTTTTCTTATACCTTTCTGCAGCTTCATTGCGCCAAATCCAGAGCTCTTGAGCTTCCATTTCCATCATATCTGGAAGAGACCAATGAAAAACGATAGCAAGATCTGCCATGAGTTTAACGGCGGTTTCCCAGGTTAGGTACCCCGCCGCTCTGTAAAATCCTCCAAAATTTTTCCAATAGCTTTTAGGTCACGAGCGTCAAGTTCATCAACAGCATCATAAGACCACCCAGAAAGACGCGCGATCATAGCAGCTACCTGATCTATGCCTTCTTTCTCTTGCATAGTGGCTTTTATGTCTTTTGTTCTGATGTGACGTAAGGTGATTTCGGTATAATCTTTGTCTTCAAGTGTAAAAGGAGCAATCAATTTATAAGTAGAGTTTTGTTTTGTAGTCATTTTACATTCCTAAAATTTCTCTATATTCTTTTAATTGATCAACGCCATTGAATTTTCTCACCATGTTGTAAGCATCAATCTCAACGATTTCCTTGTCATTTTGGACATATTTGAAATAATTCAGTGTATAATTGATCGTTGTGGCAACCTTAGCGCCAGGCTGCCATTGGCCATATTCATAGCCTTTGCAAAATCCACGCATGGAGATTACAATTCCTTCTGCTCCTGAACCCTGTGCTTTAATTGCACCACGCAGAGAAATATCAATATTTTCTTTGCCCAAAAGACCTAGAAGTTGGTCAGAACAATCTGCAATAGTCATAGAAAGCGTGAGCTCTTCCATTCCCATTTCGATTCCAACAGGAACATCCATGCCACCTGCACGAAAACTTTCAACAACGAGATTTAAACTTGGTAAAGTAATACTGTCACATTTTTCTCTATAGGGAATCCCATCAATATAAATGTTAAAATGCTTCAAAGTTCTTGGTAATTTAGGTGCAATCATTAAAGGATCTCCTCTATATAGTCATTGACAATACGCGAACGGAACGTAATACGTTCTGCTGGCGTGGTTGGTTGGAATTCGACATTGAAATAGACTTTTCCGCTTTCAATGGCGCTTGGTGTATTAAGCTCTAGATCGGGATAACAACGCCCTCCAATGATGGCGCCTTGTGCTTTCAAGTCACGTAAATAAGCATTGACGCTTTCACTCACATCGCTCAGATAAGTTTTTGTGATGTTTCGATCGACTGCCCACATATGCCCACGTAAAATGGCATCATTGATCATATCTGCAGTTCTCACTACGGATATAAAAGCGAACTTTGGATCTGATGAAAGCGTACGATTACCCCATAAGCGATAACCGTTTTCGCGAATGATTGTTGTTATATTCTTTTCATTAAGCAGATTAGCACGACTAGAACTGTCACCAATAGCAAAATCAATGGGTCGCGCTGTGCCACTAATGCCATTGATTACTTTGTTTGAAGGGGAGTGCCAAAAACCGTGAGTGAAATCTGTTTTAGCAATAATACCAGCAACTACTGAACTTGCTGGTTCTTGTGAAATCTTTCCATTATGCAAAATGCTTACAAATGGATCAGCTATGATAGCACGCTTGGAACCGAAATCTCTGCTGGCTTCAATTGCTTTTTCATCCGTTGTGTTTGGTCCATCAATCACCACAATAGCACGTAAACGCTCAGCAATACCAATCAGTTCTGCTGCTACAGGATTAGACATTTTTTTGATGAAGGCTTCGGCTGTGGCGCCTTTTCCATCACCTTCAATGGTTACACGAGGTGCTTTTTCATAACCACTGCCACTCTCTTTAACCCAAGCGCCGTATACTCTTCCTTCATTAGTACTGGCTGTTGCTTTGGCATTGCCTTCTATTGTAACAGTAGCTTCAGTGTAACCACTGCCTTGGTTTGTGACTTTTATCCGATCTACGCCAGTAGGGCGTTTATGAGTAAAACCAGGAGCAATTAGAATACGTGGCGTTTGCCCAACGATGGATTGTGCTCCTATTAAAGCATGGACACCTTCGTAAGCGCCATTGGCATTGACACCACCTAAAACATTCATCAATGTTCCGTTTTCATCTTTGCTTTCTTCTACGCGCACCACAACAACAATGGCACCTGCTTGTTTGAAAATCAGATCAACAGCATTGGGCAGTGTCCCTTCACTTCTGTTGTATTTATCGAGTTTAGCTGCCTTAGAAAGAGATCCTGATATTAAAACCGGTGTATTAAGAGGAAAGACCTCTTCATCTGCATTGGGTGCTGTACCTACAATGCCTATAATTGCCGACTGAATTGGCGCAATAGGGCGTGTGCCATCGTCGTTCTCGATGACTTCAACCCCATGTAAAAATCCTGATGCCATTCTTGGTGCTCCTTTAAATGATTGGCTGATAAAAAATAAAGGCCAAATAAATCTATTTGGCCTTAGGGAAATTACTAAAAGATCTTGATTTAGTCCCAAAACGGTACTATTCTAAATAAAAAGTCAGGATATCCTTATGAAGATTATTAAAGTTTCCACACTTCAAACTTTTTGGGTGCAACATCCTGATGCTGAGCAACCTTTAAAAGCGTGGGTAGATGAAGCAAAAAATGCGCAGTGGCGTTTTCCTCATGATATTAAAGAGAAATATAAAAGCGCGAGCATACTAAAAAATAATCGTGTTGTTTTTAATATTAAAGGCAATGACTATCGCTTAATTGTATCAATCTTTTATCCAGCAGGTTGGCTTTATATAAAGTTCATAGGAACACATAAACAATACGATACTATTGATGCCAATACTGTAGAATTAAAGGAGTTTTAGCAATGAATATTAAACCCATTCGCACTGAAGAAGATTATCAAAAAACATTAGAAATTGTATCTGCAATGTTTGACAATCAACCTGAAATGAATACTCCAGAATTTGATAAAATGGAGATCCTTGTTTTGTTAATTGAGGCTTATGAAGCGGAACATTTTCCTGTTTCTCCTCCTCATCCAATTGAAGCCATTAAATTTAGAATGGAGCAGATGGGTTTAAGTGCTAAAGATTTAGTTCCTGCAATTGGCCGTTTAAATCGTGTTTATGAAATATTAAATGGCAAAAGGAAATTAACACTGCGTATGATTAAAAATTTGCACCAACAATTTAATATTCCTCTTGAAAGTCTTATAGCCTAGGTGAAATTATTCTTTCATACGATTTACTTCACAGACTCTACAGATGTCTCTAAAACGCTTCCTTCCTCATCAAGGGGAGGAGAGAACTGTCCATCTTTATAAATCCAACCGATTTGTGCTTCATTTGAAGCAATAGCTTCCCCTTCAAACGGATAAACATAATCCTCTGGTGCAACAATAATATTAGTTACCATACCATTTTCAACAACTGCATATTGCATAAAAACTCCTTTGTAAAAATCTTTAGGACGTTAATTCTTCCATAGTCTTATAAGGACAGCACCATTAGCTCCCTTACCGCCAGCATCTTGAGCTCCACGAGCACCACTACCACCACCACCATAACCTGCACCTCCAACTCCTGAGATAAGGTTACCTAAACCACCTCCCTGTGCTCCAGTAACCCCTTTTATCGCATTGCCTGCATTGCCACCAAAGCCACTTCTTTGTTTATATTCTCCATGCCCTCCGGCATAACCATTACAAGCTCTGACAAGACCGGGATGTTCATCAGTTACCAAACCAAAGTTATCTCCTCTACTCCCGTAGCCACTGTTTCCTACCTTCTGTTCAACACCGGGCCCACCACCGCCACCACCTGCGACGGCAATAAAATTATTGCCTATAATTGTGTGTCCTCCAGAATTACCACCATAGCCTGATCCACCACCATCATGTCCCCCACTACCAATGATGATATCGTGATGTCCATTTAAACTTGACTTATAGCCATACCACACTACGCAGCCACTACCACCGCCACCGCCACCCGGATAATCATTGTTCTTTGCACTACCGCCGCCGCCGCCCCATGCTTGGATCTCAACTTTGGTTTCATCAGTTGCCCAATCTGGCCATTTAATTTTCTCACTTTGTGTAATAAGTAATTCCGCATCAGCAAGCTTAGAGCAACTTGTATTTTCATCAGTCAAAGATTGTTTCAGTTTTTCGATTTCTTTTGACATAGCTTCATCCAATTGCGATTTAGTATAAATGGGTTCATCATCAATCTTGAGAGGTCCTTTAAGCAAGCTTCCAGTTGTGCTTAAATTTGTCACCACTTTATCTTTCTGCTTTACAGTTAAAAAAGAGGTTTCAGCTAATTCAACACCTTCTTCAATGTTGATCTTACCTTTAAAAACATTGGTATTTTCCCATTCGTTTTTACCCGATAAACATCCATAATCTTTCAGATCTACATTGACAGTTGCTATATATTTCTCAAGATCTGTAATATCTTCAGCTTCATGTTGGTGCGGGTGGAAGAGTGATGTCGGATCACCAAAGACAAAGCAATCCTCACTTGATTTATATAAAACATGATTTTCAGGTGCATCGTTGGCACCTTCGACATCAGTCAAATCAACCAAAGCAAATGTTTTATCTGTTGCCATCTTGCCACTTAATGCTTCTTCAAGCTCACTGACTTCACTCATCTCATGAGTGTGCTGTAAAGGCACCTTACCATCTGTTTTTTCGTCAAGATCAGAAACCGCCTGATCAATTATTATCAAATCTTCACGTGTAATAGGAAATTCAACACTAATAAAACGACCTTCTAAGGGTAATTCCATTGCCAACTTATTTGTTTTCGCCATCATATTATTCCTGTCGCATTAAAGTACTGAAAGCTTTATAATTTAGATCACTGATCTTTTTCATATGGTTTCTTCCATATTCTTATAAGAACAGCACCATTAGCTCCATTGCCACTGGGATTATTTTGATAATGCGATCCAGCACCGCCACCACCAAATCCACGACCTGGTTTACCTGAAATAAAGTGCCCCCTGCCAGTCCCTCCACAGCCGCCTCTTGATGTATCCCCTCCAGCATCACCACCAAAGCCACTTTTAAATCTAGCATTGCCTTTCGTTCCCGAGCTACCATTGCCACTTTTGGCAAGATCTGGACGACCGTCCATTAATTCAGTAACGGTTTTTCCTTCTCCTCCAACACCACCTTGTCCTGAACTAGTGTCAGAAGCTCCCCACCCCCCACCGCCGCCTGTGGCTACGATAAGATTCTTTCCAACAGTTGTTTTTCCACCAGGATTGCCTGACGTATTTTTATCTTTTACAGAAGCTCCACCTTTACCAATGATGAAGTCTTCATGCTCATTCAAACTTGATTTATGGCCATACCATACTGAGCATCCTCCTCCACCGCCACCGCCGCCCAAATGTATCTGACCAGCTCCCCCACCAGAACCGCCGCCGCCCCACGCTTGGATTTCAACCACGGCTTCATCGGTTATCCAATCTGGCCACTTAATCTTCCCACTTTGTGTGTAAAGTAACTCGGCATCAGCACGCTTAGGCCAATGAACGAGCTTATTGATGACAACAGAGCAACTCGAGTTCTCATCAGTCAAAGACTGTTTTAGTTTTTCTATTTCTTCCGATATAGCTTTATCCGCTTGCGGTTTGGTGTAAACGGGTTTGCCATCAACCTTAAGAGGCCCTTTAAGCAAACTTCCAGTTGCATTTAACTGTGTCACCACTTTATCACTTTGTTTCAAAGTTAAAGAAGAGGTTTCAGTTAATTCAATGTCCTTTTCAACACTGACTTTACCTTTGAAAACATTGGTATCTTCCCACGCATTTTCACCAGACAAACACCCATAATCTTTCAAATCTACATTGACGCTTTCTACATACTCTTCAAGACCTGTGATATCTTCAATGGTATGCTGGTGTTCGCCTAAGAGCGAGAGAGCAGTGCCAAAGGCAAAGCGATCCTCACCTGATTTATACAAAACATGATTTTCAGCTGCATCGTTGGCACCTTGGATATCAGTTAAATCAACCAAGGCAAAGGTCTTATCTACCTCCATCTTTCCACTGAGTGCATCTTCAAGTCCACTGACTTCACTCATCTCATGAGTATGCTGTGAAGGAGCCTTCTCATCCACTTTTTCATCCAGATCAGAAACGGCTTGGTCAATGATAATCAGGTTTTTACGTAAAAGAGGAAATTCAGCGCTGATAAAACGACCTTCTTGAGGTAATTCCATTCCTAACTTCTCTGTTTTCGCCATGATATTACTCCTGTCACATAATTCCCGCACCAAAATCACTTGCCATAGAACGTGCAGCAGGACCGCCAGTTAATGTCAGTCTCAAACGCGCTTGCCCAGCTGTCTTATCTTCACTGACAAATTTACGTTCCGTCCAAAGTGGCTGTGCGAGTTGTTCTGTTTCTTCTAATTTTAGGGAAGTGAAATCACCATCATCCAGTTGCAGCTCCATTTTGAAAGTCGAACCGCCTGGTAAAAAAGTTTTAATATAACTGGTTAGTCTCGACTTTTCTCCAAAGGAAAAAGCACGTGTGACATAGGTTGCTTCTTTTCTAATCTTGCCCGCGATCAATTCAATGGGAGCAAACAACACTGGCGATAGCTTCCCGGTCCCTTTTAAAATGGCACGTAACTGGACTTTTTCACTGATATATTCCGTTAAACTCAGCAATTGGAACGGTAAGAGTTGATAAATTGTACCGTTGTTGCGTTCAATTTCAAAGATGACAGAACATTCACTGGAAGGCAATTCAATCGCTGCACGCACCTGCAAATCAGAACATTCTTTAAGATCAAACTCACCTAAATCGACAGTTTTTTCTGTTTGTGTATAACGAGCAGCAAGTACACGAAATGCTAAGGCTTCATCTTGATGAGCTGTCCATGTTTGCGCATTCACAGAAGAAAAACGAGGACCTGTGATATAAGGATGGCTAGAAACATATCTTTGGTTTTCTTCGTCAAAATCTCCAAGTTTTGCTAATGAAACAGAATGATCGCCATCATCTGTTTTAATGACAAAGGCGGTTAAACGATCATTAAGCACAGTTAATGGAACACTATAACGTGCTGCAGCCCATCCCGTTTCAGCCTCTTTCATTGAATAAAGAGCTTGTGCTTGAATGTCAGATGTAGGATAGCCATTGTCTGTTGTAACAAGATCAATCATCAAATCATGAGCACGATTACCAATCTTGCAAATATGGAAATCAATACCTGTTATTTGCCGCGTTTCATCAGGCGTAAAGACTTGTGCTTGCGGATCAGATTTCTTCCATACACGCACTGTTGTCACACGCCGCATAACCTGCACATCAATCACACCTTGCCCTGTGAAAAGGCCTGTAGCCGTTGTTTTTCCTGTACCAACAGCAATGACGTTCTTTGTTCCTGCTGTGATGTCTTTGGGAATTTTAAATTTCCCTTCAATAATGCCTTGAGGATTGGCAGTAAGTGTCTCTTTTGGTAAAACATTAACGCCATCAAATGTCAGACTTTCTAAAATCTCTCCTTTACCAAAGCCTTCAATCTTAAAGTTGAGATCAATTTGTCTTAAGAAATCAATTTGCTCTTGATGTGTGCTGACCAGTTCATCCTTCGTTTCTGTAGTACGACCACCCCCAGGACGGCTGCCCATCGACAATTCATTGGTCACACCTGAAAGCCAATCTGTACGCTGAACACGCCAGAAGTCCGTTGCAGGGGTGAGAGCGAGTGTGCCTGGCAATGGGTCAAAGTTTTGATAAGGATTGATTTTCTCGCAAGCAGTCATCAATTCTTGCGCAATGATGACTTCATTCTCCCAATCAAGGGTAACAGGCTCATTTAAGGAAGCGTAGTAAAATGTAGGCTCAATGGCAAGGCGTAACAAGCCATGACCTATGGCACCTGTTTGCTCGATTCCTTCATCACGAAGACTGTCATCAAGAAAAGGATCGGCAATCATCCCTTTTTTAGAGACAGGTTCTTTTGAATCAACATTGCTCTTAATCTTTTCAAGCTGTAACAACCGATCAAGGTCAAGAACACGGTTAAAATAGCGCCACATTTCAGCATAAGGGGCAACACGTGTGCCATTATTATCGACACGTGGATAATCAAGCCAATTATTTGTGATCGTTGCAAGCGATAAGATATCATCAGGAACACTAGGTGCTATGGGATTGTCTGCTGAAATCCCCTGAATGTAAACCACTCCACCTTGAGCATTTAAGCCTATGCGGTCAATACGAGGGAGTTTGTAGGTGTAACTGACAATAATATCTCCACCTTCAGCACCATCTGAAACAGTAATTTCCCGCGCTGTGACCTTATCAGCATCCACCTTTGCACGATAATGATAGGTGACCTCATAAGTGCTACCTGGTTTAGGCTCATCACCAGATAAAGACCAGTCAATCGTATCACCAGTCTTTTTAAAGTCTACACCTTCTTTAAATTCCTTATCCCCTTGAACGACTTTCACAAAACTGACAACACTTTTATCGGGAACTCCATCACGCCCTGAGGCTACGCCACCGCGGGTGACATTAGTGGTCTTTTCTTTTGTGAGTAAAATAGAGTGAACAGTTGCGATGGGAAAATAATAAGTTTCAAACGTAAAGCTTGTCTTCTCCGATTTAGTTGCCTTGGCTTTCTTGGATGTAAAGAGATGTGTTTCACTTGGCACTATACCTTCACAGTAGTCTTCTGGCTCTTCATGCCTTAAAGCAGCAAGGCGTTTATGCTTAAAGCCATTAATATTGGCTTCGCCTTCTTCTATACTAAATATTTGTTTGCCATCATTTTGTCCTAAGGCTGTCACCCGACAACCATTGACAATATAATGCCCATGAGCACGGTCATAAGTTGCAATAGCTTGCAAGGCAGGCTCTAACAATGAAGGGGGCTTCTGATCAATCAAAGTGCCATCTTGTAAGATATAGACGGGGAAGAAAACACCTTCTTGTTTGTCATTTTGTAAAGCCCATACAAGCTTTGCTGTTTCCCTTGCTGCTCCTGGTTCACCTTCTGCCAATGTGCCTGGAATTTGACCTAATAACTGTGGATCATCTTCATGGGTTATCCATTGTTTTTGGAGTTTCACACCGATCTCTACACGTCCAAGCATGGGGACATTGTTTAAAACGGTTTCTGCTACAGGGAAAATATCCCCTGCGATAAAGATTTTCCCTTCTGTCAAAGTGACTTTTTGAGTGCTTTGATCAACGAAAGCATCGGCACGCTCAATACGGTCACCTTCTTTGGCCACAAGTCTTCCTAAACGATCATGACGGCCACGAATAATGGTTTGAACTTCATTGAGTTCTGCGCTTTGAATAAAGGGGCGTTCTCCATAGAATACGACGCTTTGTTGTTCGTCTTTGCCTACAGATCGGTCAATTGCAAACGGCAAACCGCTTTCATGCTCCATATTAAAACCTCAATAAAATTTTGAATTGTTCACGAACGTCTTTACGTAAAGATAGAGAGACAGGGGTTTTGAGAATCTCCACGCCATCAATAAGCTCATCAGGCTCTAACCATAGTTTGCCAGGCGAGATATGTTTTGCAGGAGCCGCATGCACGAAAACGGAAACAAACGCTGCTTGTTTATCGTTGATATCATCAAACTGTGTTCGTGCTGCAAGCAAAACTTTTGTACCCTTTATAAAGGGTGTAAAGCGATGACCTGAATAACTGTAAACTCCATCTGAAACTCTTGTCACTTGCTGGACAATGTTACATCTTCGATAACCAATCAGCTTATTATTGTTATCTCTTAAAGCCAGATAAAGGGTGCGATCTTTAAACCAATTCGCCATCAATATATCGCGCCCATTTTTTTGATCTGATACCCAAGGAACATTTGCTTCATCCCATGGATAATCTAAACTTTTCCAACTGAACTCCTCATTCTCATCATCAATCCAATTGTCAATAAGTTCATCATTTTCATTATAAAGGGAACGATCCTTAAACTGAGATGCTATCAATACATCATGCTCACTTATTTGCGCTGACTCCCAAGGGAAATTTGCTCTATCCCATGGATAATCTAAACCTTCCCAAACGAGCTCTTCTTGATCATCAATCCAATTGCCAATGAACTTTCCGTCTTCTTCAGTTAAAGTGAGGCTTATTTCTTTAGAACGCCCAAAGGAAAATACTGTGCCGCTTTCTGTCACGCACACACCACTTTGAGAGTCAAACATGCTGTCATCTAAGCGAGATATATTCCCTTCTACAATGGGAGCGTCATAACCATGAATACCACGCCAAAGATCAGAGCGCAAACATTCAGAAAGCTTAACGATCCCTTCAATAGCTTTAAGTTTGTCTGTATCAGGCAATTGATCAAAATAAAGCTGGAATGAATTCCACCATTTTCGCTCTGGCCATGCTCCTACGAAATGTGCATTCAGATCTAACCATTCAAGCCCTTTATCAATAGCCGCTAAAGATCCACGTACCCGCTGCCATTCCGGTCCCGTTTCAAGCAAAACAGAGAAATCCGGAACATAAGATGTTAGTTCTCCAAGCCCATATTCTTCAACCAACCATGGCAAGAAGCTTGGGTCTATGATATCAAGCTTTGCACGAGAGATAAAATTGATTGAATCTTCAATGTCTTTATGAAAGTCACAAGCATCGGCAAGGCGCTTTTCAAATTGTGTTGTATTTGTTGGAAGTAAGCACCCAAGCATTACTATAGACGCCCTTTGAAATTGAGTGTTACTTTACCAATGGCTAAAACCTCTTCACTGGAGACGGCAATATCATTTGTTGGGTTAACAGCAATGACTTTTTGCACACCAGGGATCATCAGTTTTGAAATCCACCATGATGAACTCAACTCACGACCAAGGGCTTGCTCTTTCTTCCAAGCTGCCCGTAAATTTGCTTCCATTTGGGTTAAGATCTCTAAAGAGATTTCAGGTAAGAGCCAAACATCTGCTTCTAAATCTAAAACCTTTGTCACTGCAGCGTGAACTTCAATGGTATCATTGGTCATAATCACACTTTTATCCGTCAGCACTTCTTTGACTCTTTGTAATAATTCCTCACTCGCTGTTCCTTGCTCATTCTTGCCAAAAATAGCCACGTGAATGGTAGGATTTCTTCCTTTTCGATAAATGACCGCATCCTTCACACGATTATCTGCTGATAAGGCGAAATACCTATAATAAGGCTCTGTTCCACCCCCTTTACCAGCCCGTACACGAAGCTTAATGCGTTCACGATAGTTGTCATCGCTTTCACCTTCTAAGCGTTCAACACCATGCCACTCACCCAAAGCATCAAGAGCTTCCCCCTTTGCAAAATCAAGAACAGTGTTGCGTGCAGCCTCATTAATACGCTGCCTTAATAAAAACTCTCTGTAACTTGCAACCTCAATGATTTTAACCGCTGGATCACTTTCCAAAGGTGTGTAATTGGGTAAAAGCTGTTTTAAACTCTCAAGACAAGCAGCACGTATTTCTTCAATAGAAAGCTCTGGAATGATTTCTGGTTTTATGAAATCCTCATTCATCCTATCTGCAATCCTTCCATAGTGATTGGCTTTCCTGAAGGGATGTAAATTCCTTCAAAAAACATGGAAACTTTTCCCGGTTCAACAGAAGTTAAATTCACTTGTTGAAGCTTTAAACGAGGCTCCCATCTATCTAAAGCCTCTGCAACAGCTGCATAAATGGCAACCTTAAAGGTTTCATTGACTGGATCATCAATCAGATCAAGAACACGTGATCCATAATCACGACGCATAACCCGTGTTCCTATCCGTGTCGTTAAAATATCTATGATGGACTGACGCAAGTGATCAACTCCGACCATGGATTTGCCTGTCTGACAATTCATTCCTACACTCAAATGGGGCCTCCCGTCATAGCATTACCAGATGTAACACCAGGGTGTTTATGGCCACTTCCGACGTTAACACTATTATGCTTTAACCCACTTGATTTAACAGACACCTCACCACCCGCTTTGAGAGAGGTGCCACTACTTGATTTAAGGGACATATGACTGCCTGACTCAAGAGAAACCCCATCACTTGATTTGATAGAAACATCTCCCTCTGCCTCCAGTGTCATGTTTCCATCTGCTTTTAAAGTCATATCACTTTCTGAAATAATCTTTATGCCCTCTGGAGCGGTGATTTCTAATTCACCTCCTTCACCTTTCATGGAAACGCCGTCGGATATCGTTAAAATGAATTTGCCTTCTGACTTAATCGTCAATGAGTAAGTGCTTGTCTCATCGTCATATTCAACCGTTGTGCCATCAGGGTATATGGTTGTATGGATATTGCCCTTATCAGCTGCTTGATTGGCATCTGTATGAATAGAGCCAATAATCATCCCTTGTGATAAATCACCTGATGTGGAAAGGACAATAACTTGCTCACCCACATCACGTCCTTCATAGGAACGAGTTTTTCCTGCACGGGCCTGTGTATCTGGAATCCAATCACTTACAATATGACCGCTTTGAACACGATAGCGTGCGTTTTTATGATCAACGTGGCTAATCTTGCCCACCATAACCATATTGGCCACACGCCTTTTTAAATCTGTGATTTCGCTATCACGCCGCTCTAACATGGGGAATTTCCAGTGGTTTGATATTTATCCTCATTGTTAGGCCCTGTATCGGGATCAAAGCCTACACAAGGTTCAAAAAAGACAGCGCCTTCTTCTTCAGGAGGGATATTGGTTACATAAGTGACTTCAAAGGTTAAAATGGAACCATGCAATGCTAAGGAGCCATTATCACCAAAGGCCATGGCTATGTTTTGTAAACGACAGTTTTCAACTGTGTTGTTGAGACTGGGGTTGCTATGGAAAATCGTTTCTATTTCCCAGGCTAATTGATCAACAAAACGTGCTCCATTGTCTCTTGTGTCATAGCATTCAACATCAACCGTTAAAATACGTCGTCTTGCCCCATAATCGTGCCCATCTTCTATCGTTTCGTTTGGGGTCGACACATTAATGAACGGGTGATCTCCAGTAGAGAAATTAAAGTTTCGCATATTGTAAACTTCATCACCAGCCGCTGTCTTGCCAACCTTAATCAACTCAACAAACGTCTCTCTTAATGTATCTCGTGGATGCATCTTAACTCCTGTTATATTGTCAATAGGTAAAAGTATTTTCTGTTAAAATAACAAGACAACTCTGTGTTTGAAATTAAACATTAATTGTATTATATTGTATTACAGTGCAATACAAATGAGTTAGGAGAGACTGTTATGGTTACTAGTCGTATGGTTCAAGCACGTGTTCCAGAAGATATTCAGAATGTAGCTAGTCAGGTCATTCAAGCGTCGGGTTTGTCAGTAAGTGATGTGGTTAGAGTATTGATGACCCGTATCGCGCAAGATAAAGCTATTCCATCAGTGTTGTTTCAACCTAATGCAAAAACATTGGAAGCCTTTGCTGAACTCGAAACAGGTGGTTTAAAAAAGTTTAATTCAGTAGACGAACTATTTGATGATTTGTATGCGGACGATTGAGCGTACTACTATTTTCAAACGTGATTTCAAGCGTGAAATGAAAGGAAGGCATCGCCACCTTTTAGAGAGTGATTTGCGCAAAATTATTGAAGCATTAGCCAATGACCAACCGTTAGAACCGCGGCATTGTGATCATGCATTAACCGGAAATTGGAGTGATTACCGAGACTGCCATATTCGACCTGATTTGGTATTGATTTATCGTTTAATCAGTCAGGATAGATTGGTTTTGGTACGTCTTGGTTCTCATTCTAAACTTGATTTATGATTAAAGAATCGATCTCCTTTTTAAGCAATATCAGTTGAAAACTATGAAAAGCATTGATTAGTATCAATAGTGATATTATATATAAAATTATGAGTCATAAAATTGAAAAAATAGTCAACTTGATGAAAACATCACCAAAAAACATAAAGTTTTCAGATTTGTTGGCTGTATGTAGACATTTCTTTGGAGAACCGCGAAACAATGGTTCAAGCCATTTTGTTTTTTAAACCCCGTGGTTTGGAGATCCTCGTGTGAATATTCAAAAAAGTTCTGGTAACAAAGCAAAAGCTTATCAAGTCAAACAAATCTTACAAGCGATAGAAAGGATAAAGCATGAACAATAATCATTATACGTATCGTGTTTTGTGGTCGCAAGAAGATGAGGAATATGTTGGTTTATGTGCTGAATTTCCTTCTCTTTCATGGTTAGATGTTAAAGCAGAGAATGCTTTAAAGGGTATTATGAACCTCGTTACAGAAGTTGTTGAGGACATGCAACGCAGTGGAGAGGATGTTCCTGTACCTTTATCACATGTAAAATATAGTGGTAAATTTCAGTTAAGAATACCACCAGAACTCCACAGACAATTAGCAATTCAAGCTGCTGAAAATGGTGTGAGTTTAAATAGATATATTTCTTCTAAACTGTAGTTTCTTTCATTGATGTCTTATGTATTTGCTACCTTCCTATCTATGAAGATGGGAAAGTAATTAAGATATTTATTTCACATTAGACACAGATTCCTCACGTAGGATAAGCTTGTACATATTTGATTCTGAGGCTTGTACATTTGCGACAGAAAAATTCTCCTGGGAAGCAAGCAAAACAATATGATCTCCGAGTTCAGGTTGTACTCCACCAATATCGTTGATACAGACATCAAGTTCTTTTCTTGGGATTGTTGTTTTGATTCTTCCCCCCGCTTCTTGTTCTGCGTGCTTAATGCTGTAAATCGCTGTGATATGAAAAGATTGTGCTGTTTTCTTTCGCGTATAGATCACGGGCTGCCCAAAAGTGTCACGTACATCTTCAATCATTTGACTGAGCAGCCCATGCCATTGCATTTTATTGCGCCTTCACTACTGCCTTGAAGAGCATTTCAGGGCGTGTACAAATGAAGAGTGGGTAACTGTATACCTCAGGTCTCACCCATGCATTGCGTTCACGATCTACAATAAGCATCGTATAAAGAGATTTACCTATTCTATTAGCAAACTCCCAACTTTCACCTGGAGCAAAGGTTTTTTGGAATACACCAGGTACATTAACAGGAACAAATTGACATTCATCAGGTTTGATTCCTATGCTTCGTTCTGCATTAGATTTAGTGTCCACGTTATAGTTACCAATATTACGACAATTGATGAAAGTTACACCTGCAAAATCAAAACTATCAAAGAATCCAAATCCAATAGCACCGAGCTCTGAAATACCTTTTGCACTGTTTAATCTTTGTGCCAAGTAGATTTCACGAACTGTTTTGTGATTTTTTAATTTTGAAAAGAATTCATATCCACAAAGCCCAACAATCCGTGAACGATCAGAAAATGCACCACTTGATGCTTCCACCATATTGGTGACGACTTGATCAACTACATCTGCGACATCTGTTGTGTCCTCATTTAGTTTAAAATCAATAGGCTCTGGTGGTGTGATTTCCCATTCTTTATACCAATCATAAAGCACTGATCCATCAGCATCAAGAACAACACCTTGGATAGCTCCAAGCTGCATATTTTCCCAAGTAAGCTCAATTTCTTCAATCAGCTTCTTTTGTCTTTTAGCGATAAATTTCACCGCTGTTTCGAGTTTGTCTTCTGTACCAAATGCAAACCAGTTTTGGATTTCTTCTGATGATATAGTGTAGCCTTTAGCAATACGTGTTGTTTCAAAATATCGACAGACATCTCTATCAGCTTCCCGCAAAGGCATACTGCGTTGACTTGTTTGAATAAGTGATAACTTATATCTCTTAATATTAACTACTTTTCTTGTTGATTTAACTTCTTCAAAAAGATTAAGGGAGCCAATCAGACCTGGCTTAAACTCATAGTTTTCAAGCGCTTTCGTCATTTCTACCCGTGAAAAAGCATCTTGATTAAAAAAATCCATATTCATATTTGCACTATCCTATATGCTATAAATCGCTGTGATATGAAAAGATTGTCCTGTTTTCTTTTGTGTATAGATAATGGGCTGCCCAAAAGTGTCACGTACATCTTCTATCATTTGACTGAGCAGCCCGTGCCATTGCATTTTATTGTGCTTTCACTGTTGCTTTGAAAAGCATTTCAGGACGCGCGCAAATGAAGAGTGGATAACTGTATACTTCAGCTCTCACCCACGCGTCATTATCGCGATCTATAACAAGTGTAGGATAAAGAGGTTTACCGACTGTATTAACAACCTTCCAACTTTCACCCGGAGCAAATGTTTTTTGGAATACACCAGGCACATTAACAGGAACAAATTGACATTCATCAGGCTTAATACCTATGCTTCGTTTTGTCTTGGATTTAGTATTCATATTATAATCATGAATGTTGCAGTAATTAACAAACGTCGCACCAGCAAAATCAAAACTTCCAAAGCTTCCTAATTCAATAGCTCCAGGCGTTGCGATACCTGCTGTACTATTTAATGTTTGTGCTAAAGATGTGTTGAGATAAGTTTCACGAATTGTTTTGTGATTTTTTAACTTGAAAAAGAATTCATCTCCACAAAACCCAATAATTCGTGAACGAGTGGAAAATGTATTGCCTGAAGCTTTAACCATCTTGATGCGAATTTGATTAACCATATAAGAAACATCGGTTGTGTCCTCATTTAGTTTAAAATCAATAGGCTCTGGTGGTGTGATCCCCCATTCCTTATACCAATCATAAAGCACTGATCCATCAGCATCGAGAACAATACCTTGAATAGCTCCAAGCTGCATATTTTCCCAGGTCAGTTCAATTTCCCCAATCAGATTCTTTTGCCTTTTAGCGATAAATTTCATCGCTGTTTCAAGCTGGTCTTCTGTACCAAACTCTCGGCGGTCTTGAATTTCTTCCGCCTTTATTGTGTCGCTTTTAGCAATACGTATTGTTGGAAAAAACCGAACGTTGCGACTATCTCTATCAGCTTCTATTAAAGGTGCGCCGCGTTTACTCGTTGGAATGAGTGATAATTTGTTGTCACGTCTCTCAATTCCAACCGTTGTCTTGTTTGTCTCAACTTCCTCAAAAAGGTTAAGTGAGCCAATCAGATCAGGTTTAAACGCATAATTTTCAATTGCTTTCATCATTGTCACCATTGAGAAAGCATTGTGATTAAAAAAACTTATATCCATATTTGTATGTCTCCTATCGCAATAGAACGTTGTTTTTTTCTAAGATCTGAATGGCTGCTTGCTTTTTCTCTTCATCAATTTTGTCAGGCCATATCAGTTCAGATGCTTTTACCGTGCATAAACGCACTGTAATCGTTGCTCGTTGATCGCTTTGTGAGACATCAACATTGGCATAAGAAATGCCCGCTGGAATTTCACTGCCATCTGATGCATCAGGGTTAAACGGCACATATTTGCCCGTTGTTGTCACGAGCCCCATAACGGTTCCTGCTGCGATTTCAGATCCTTTTGCAAAGATGACTTCCTCGTTTGACATGTCAGGGTTGTAACGCCCAAGATAAGCACTATCATGAGGACCTTCATAAAAAACTTTACTCATTGTATTGCCCTCCAAACTTTGTCCCATTTTGCATAAATATTTGCCTGAGTATTTCCTTCCGGATGGGGTGCATAAGGCGATACAACTAAGGATTCGCTTTGTGATGTAGCATTAGCTAGAATAATGCTCTTTGCTTCCTCTAAGCTCATACCATCTTGAATAGCTTGTGCGGCATTAAAAGAAACACCTAGACGCTGAGCTTGCTTTTCCAGAGTCATAAAGCTCTGAGCACGCTTTCTTTCTTGTTCAAGTGCCGCTTGAATACCTGCATCCTTATCTTCATTAAAGACTTCAGCGTTAATACCAATGTCGACAGCGCTTACTTCTGCAGAAACTTCAATCTTTTCGCTTTCCTCTCCTGCAGGCAATTGTGTGGAAAGCTCACCATCATCTTTGGCGCGATATCTTGTCCGTAATAGATTCACCATATATTTAATTCCTTTGTTTGATTTCATATTCAGGATTATTGAATGGAAGCGGTTAGAGCTTCCAAAGCTTGTGCAAATGTGCCTTGCGCATCTGCTAACCCAAGCTCTACAGCCTGGGTGCCTATAAATGTCTCTGCTTTCGTGTCGCGGATCGCTTGAACACTCATAGATCTGTTTTGTGCAACTAAATTGACAAACATGTCGTAGAAAAGCGCACAATCTGCTTGCATCTTTTCAAGGGCTTTATCAGGCAGTGGCTCATGAGGATTTCCGTGAACTTTGTGATCCCCTTCATAGACAAAAGTCCATTTATATCCGTCCATTTCATCAGCACGCGACTGATCAAGGTGAGCGCATACAACTCCAATGGATCCAACAATTCCTGTGCGTGCAACCCAGATTTGAGAAGCCGCACAAGCAATGGCATAAGCTGCTGAACACGCCACTTCATTAGCATGTGCCCAAATGGGTTTGTTATATTGTTGTGAAAGCGCACGAAATTCGTCAACTAAATCAAAAACACCACCTGCTTCGCCACCACCACTATCAATATCCAATAGAATTGCATGAACATCAGGTTGCTCAATGGCTTCTTGAAAAGAGGCTTGCAAACCATTGTAAGAAGTTAATCCTGATGCTGCACTAAGCCATGCACCACGACGTACAAGTGTGCCATGAACCGGAAGAATAGCCACATGATTTTTAACCACATAAGTCTCTGGGGGAGCTTGAAAGAGGGGATCCTCTTGGGAAAATGCTCCAACTGGAAATTTACTCCCCTCAAAAAGGCGTGGTGTCATAGCATTGAGAATGACATCAAACTTTGTAGGGACAAGCATATGCGGTACATTAAAAAGTCGTGAGACCAAAAATGGCATATCAATATTATTCTTCATCTTCATGCACTTTATTGTCGAGATCACTTTCATCCGGTTCGTCAACGTTACTCAAACCAGTAGAAGAATCTTCACCATCTGTATCGAATGATAATCCCCGTGCTTTTGCGTCTTTTTGCTCTTCTTCCAACTCTGCATGAATGGTATCAATATCAAAACTACGCTCAGCAAGTGCCATACGTCGTGTTTTTAGACCTGCTCGGATTTCTTCTTTTTCAGCTGAGATGTCTTTATTGGGATCAATCATCTCAAGTGGGGGTGCAAAGCTTTCACATTGGATCCATGGTAAGGGATTTTCTTCCCATCCTGGTAATTCAACACACCCAGCAAGCACGGCAAATTGAACAAAACGTTCCCAAACAACGCGATTGAATTGAAAAGCAATGATATTTTCACGCCATTGTTTGATGTGGCGTCTAAACTGAATAATGGACGTGCGCACATTAGAAAAGTTCCCTCGTGTGACATCACCTGTGACAATGGCGTAAGGTATATTTAAAGCTGCTGCAATTTTTAAATTATTGCGATATTGAAAGGCCTCATAAGAGCCTCCAACTTCCACAGGGTTAGAGAATGTAATTTGTCTGTTGCCATCCACGACATTGATCGATCCTGGCGTCATTGGCAAGTCGGGAAGTTTTTGTGAGGGAGGTTCGGATTGATTTTCATCATGATTGTCTGGTGCCATCTCACCAGATTCTGACCCTGTGATAAAGACAGCAAAAAGAGCAGCGGTTCTTTTTCTCTCAATTTCTGCATCGTCATAACATTCAAGTTGAAAGAGTTTTGTCATACAGCGCGTAACTTTGGGGCATCCACGTAGTTGTCCTGCAGTGCGGCGATCTTTGATATGAATAACCAATTCAGCAGGGACTCTAACGCGTTCTTGATCTGTAAATAGCTGAGTTACCTGATGATCATCGTAAGGGTGACGCTTCCAAAAATGATAAGCAACACGCTTGCCCTTTGCATTAAATTCAATTCCCATACGAATGGTGTGGCCTTCAGTGTCTGCTGGTCCGTTGTAGGTTAAGTCCAGCATTTCTGAAGGGTAAATTTGCAATTGAAGAGGTACACGTGAGCGCTCATAAAAGTCGATATAATGTAGCCTTACAAAACACTCACCGGTTAAAAAAACCTCACGAGCAATTGTTGCTTGAAGACCATAAAAATTAGCATCTTCATCATAATCAGCCTCATCGACCCATTGCCACCAAAGATCAAGAAGCTTTTTCTTTTCTTCCTGAAACCCTTCAATTCTAGGATAAGGCTTAATTCCATCACCTACTGCTGCTGAGACCCATTCTTCCGTTGCAGATCCGTAAAGGGGTTCATTGTCATAGAGCCATCTTGAACGAGCAACAATTGTATCACCACATTCTTCAATGGCTTTATTGATGTGTTTTTTTGCAGGATCAAACCCATTTAATCGACGGCTACGACTTGCTGCTTCAAAATGGGGGTTATGATTGATTTGATGTATAAGAGAAGATGTCATTAATAGCCTCGTGATGCCCTAAGATAAAAAGGATGGAAAGGATATAAAGGTTTGTACCCTTCAAGAAGAGCTATTTCATCGGCCAACATTGTAAGGGCTTTGCGTATATCTTCAGTCGAACGATGATTGACTTGCTTATCGCCGTGGCGCACAGACTGTGCACCTGAATAAAGAGCATTTTCCAATTGTTCTCGTCGTTTTTTAAGCTGTGCAAGTCTTTCGTATTTCCAGTTTATTTGCTTTGATTTTTCGTACATAGATTACTCCCTATTGCCTTGCATGTAGGCGCTGATCGATGTTCTGATAAGTTGCTTTTGAGGTTTTGGTCTCAGTCTTTTTGGGTAGTGTGAAGCTGTTGAAGGGGTTTCAACATTTTCAAGTCTTTTCAAGCGCTCTTCTAAGATGTCGACTTCTTTATTAAGATTGAGACCTGCTAAAATCAGACCCTGTAAGGCAGCGTAAGCATAAACCCTACAATCGAGAGCCTCGTTTCTTGCTGTTTCACTTTTATGCCATTCTATCCGTTGATGGCCTTTAAAATATTTGATGACCTTTTTTTCAGCAGTCAGCTGCTCAAAATATTCTCTATCAAGGTTTTTATGAAAGTGCGTTGCACCAGCTCCTGATGCTTCAGGACCTGATTTTTTAAAGCGCCTTGTGATGGTATCTTTTGCTGAATCAACACCAACGATATATAAATTAATCTGTCCTTTGTTGTTTTTACTGGGGCGACGTGGCCATACAGGGCGTGATCCTGCGTGTCCTTTAATGCCCCAGATACGCTTTCCTTCACGAGGACGCACATAATTGTAAACGTCTTGTGTATGGTTACCCCCTGTATCAATACAAGCTGCTGCTATCTTTATTCCGTCTTTGAAACCAGGATGGGGCCATCGTTTTTGAAGATACTCATCCAACTGATCCCAAACGTCTAGAGAAGAGGGGTCACCCGGCAGAACTTGATAATCAATGTTCCAACTTTCCTCACCACGTCCCCAACCTACAACTTCAAGCTCTAAGCGATCATTTTGTACATCAATGCCTGCTGTGAGAAGGACTGCTTTGGCAGGGGCAAGAGGATAGTCTTCACGTTGGGCATACAGGCTATCTGGATCAATGACTTCTCCTGATTTATCTTCCCATGGTTCACCTAGAATGATGTTAACAAAAGTCTGTAAAAGTGCGGGGTCATCTTTAGATTCTAAGAACTTGAGAGCACACTCTCCCCATGTCATCCAAGGTGAATAGAGTGCTGAAATATGGTAAGAGCGCAAACGAGGTCTAATTGGCTCTTGTGTTGGTATCCAACAAGCTCCCCTTTCTTCAGACAGTAAATCTTCCTTACGGTGTTCAGCATGCTCATGACCGCAATGCGCACAAACAAATACAGCCTGTTCAGGAGCCCCTTTTGGCCATTTAATTTGTGACCAGACAATAGGTTGAAGCGTGCCACATCCATCACAAGGTACATTGTAATATCTCTGATCTCCTAAAACAAAATCTTTAGCTATACGACTTGTGTCACGATGAGTTGGTGTTGATAATTTAAAAATCTTGCGTTGAATAAAAGTTGCAGTACGTGCTTCAGCAAGATTGACAGGATCTCCTTCTCCATCAACATTCAATGGATAGCCATCAACTTCATCAAGAACCAAATAACGAATAGGCATTGATCGCAAGCCAGCAGCACTATTGGCTCCTGTAAGCATTAATACCCCACCATCAAATTCTTTCGAAAACATTGTATTCCCACTATCCCTAGCGCGGGCAGGAGAGATACGTTCGCTTAATGCAGGGCTGGCCTTAATCATAGGGTCAAGACGGGTCTTAGATACTTTCTTTGCCATCTCAACTGTAGGCATCACATAAAGAACAGGACCAGGACTATGGTGAATAGCATAACCACAAAAGTTCAAGCCAGCCTCTGACATATCAATCTGTGCACCTTTCATCACCACTGTTTTTTCAACGGGTACGTAAGAGGAAAGATTGTCCATGATTTCCCGTAAATAAGGGGTACGTTTAGTTCTCCATAATCCAGGTTCAGCACTGGCTACTGTACTCAAATAACGGTTTTTATCTGCCCATTGTGAAACTGTGTAAGGGGGATCTGGTTGACATGCTTGACTGGCATGAAAATAAAAAAAACCTTCTCCTGTATCAGTCATTCTTTTCCTCCTTATGATCGGGAGTGTCTTGATCATGGAAAGGAACCGGAACTTTTATGATCTCCTGCAAAGCTTCTCGGATATAGTGATCAATGGCACCAATCAGACTTGCGGCATTACACTCAACCTTTGCTGCAATACGGGCACCGTAACGATGAGGAAAATGCAGCATGATATCACGATAAGCTCTTCCAAAATTACGTGCTTCCCTCCTTACTTTTTCACGGTCAAGTGTTGTTTCTTTTTTCTGCTCAAGATCAATCGTTTCACTTTCAAGTGCAATTTGCATTCTCTGGAGTTTTATCTTGTGTTCATTAGCCCCTTCTATAGAAGCCTGCTTTGTCTTTGTGCGAGGCTTTCCATCATCGCCTACAATATAGGCTTGCTTGGTGGGATTCTCATTCCATAAAGCTGTTGCTAATTTTTCATTGATAGAACCGTCATCATAAAGCGCTTCATCAAACTTCCCCGTCTTAAAACGGGCAATAACCGCATTAGGATAAACGCCCATCTTCTTCGCAAACGCTCGAGCCGATATTCCTTCTCTATTCTTTTTATTCATGTTTTACCGTGATTGAATATTTTTTTGAAAATCTTATTGTATTTGTAGATACATTTTGATATACATATGTTATGAAAAACATTAAGATATGCGGCATAAACTGGGACGAAGGTAATTGGCCTAAATGTGCTAAACATGGAGTTTCTAAAAAAGAAATTGAGTATCTATTCTCCGGTCATGGTCATCTAGTTATTAAAGATGATCCAAATGTTAAAGAAGAACGGTTGAGAGCTATCGGGAAAAGCTATAATGAGCGATACATTTTTTTAGTTTTTACCCTAAGAACAATGAACAATAAATTATTCGTGCGCCCAATTAGTGCTCGCTATATGCATCAAAAGGAAATTGATTTTTATGAAAACCTCTAAGTTGAAACAGATGCCTGTTTTTAAAACAGATGAAGAAGCAGAAAACTTTGTAGATACTGCAGATCTCACAGAGTATGATTTAAGTGGCTTTAAACCTGTTCATTTTGAATTTCTACCTAAAGAAGCTTCTATTAATATTCGTTTACCTCAAGTACTTATGAGCGCTTTAAAGGAAAAAGCTAAAAACAAAGCTGTCCCTTATACACGTTATGTCCGGCATCTTATTGAGCAAGATTTACAGAAAAGTTATCGTGATTGACATCTTCTCAGCTTAACATGCAAGCTGCTTACGATGTTAATGTACTACAAACTGAAAAAGCTGACGAATTTGCTAAAATAGATAAATTTAAACAAATGGCTTAGAAACTATCCCGTTATAAAATAGAAACATTGTACAATGCACACATATAAATTGTTACTTATCAATAAGTTATGTGTACAATGTACAGTTATTTAAAAATTCTGTCGCTAGCGATATGTCGCGCTTGATTGCCCCGCAACACACCTACCCCACTGGAAAGTACCTTTTAAAAACTTTTCTCTCGATAATTTGGTTTGAAACATTAAAATCATCATATGCTTTGTATGTAATTGGTATGGTTTAAGAGCGTGGGGCCTTTTGATTGACCATATATTCTTGCCGAGCAATTTGGCTCTGGATGTTTTTGGTTAGCCTCTCACGTGCATGGTGTTCAATAGAACTTGAGACCTTTGGTTTAGACATGACATAAGCAATCGAGGTGCCATCTTGTTTTGCAATGGGGAACCTATCTCCAGAGGTTCTTGTAAAGACGTGTCCTCCCATCTTTAGATTGACACGCTCTGGAAATTTCCCACCTCGGATAAAACCATGGGGCATGACTTCTTTTTTGCCAAAGATTTTATAAATCACACCACGTTTCGTTTCCCTTGCCTTAAAAATCTTAAGAGGCAATGGTGAAGCTGAACCAATGATATCCGCTTCAAGAAATTTAGCTGTGGCTTTGCCGCTAATGTAGACACCTTTCTTAACGCGCTTTGGTGGAATTGAAGCATCTTCTGCAACTTTCTTTTCTGCAAAACGTTCAACCTGCTTTGCTGTGGTGTTAATCGCATTACGCAATGCCCAATGAAGACGTGGGGCTTGAAGACTTGTAAAAGTATTTTCTGCCTGTTGCAGATACCACTTGGCATGGATCTTTAACCCCAAAACCTAATCCTTTTTAGTGTATAGTTTTTTGAGTATCTTCAATTTCTCTCATTTCCAATTTTGGAAGATGACGAACAATTTTCATTGTTTCTAGACTTACAGTAATTACCCGTTGAAACAATTCTAAGGGGTAAGCAGGATTACCAATAATGACACGAATATCTCGTTTTTCCTGACGTGACTGACATTTATTGTTTTGCTTCATGCAAATCACTCATCTGATCTTTTCCCTGCTCATAAAGCTGGAATGTATCGGTTAAACAAATCCCTTCAAATGGCACATAATCTCCACCCATAATGCTATGATATGTGGCTTCAATATTAATGCCCGCGATATAGTATGCTAACGGTACTATTTCATTGGCATAGATTTCATGACGGAATTTATATTCCATCTCCTCTTTTTTAATCAGTCCAGATTGTAAAAGCGGTGTGATAAAAGTTCCCGTTCCCGTAAACGGGTCCATAATCTTAACACCAGGTGAACCAAGTGTTTTGCCAAATTCAGTTTGTAATACCTCATTGACTGAGTGAATAATAAAATCTACAACCTCAATAGGAGTGTAGACAATACCCAGTTTTTGAGCAGTGAGTGGAAATGCATAACGGAAAAACTTTTCATAAATCTCTAAAATCAATTTTTGCTTTTCTTGTGGATCGGTAAGTCCACTGGCCCGTAATTTTACACCAGCGTAAAAGCTTTCAAGATCTTTAGATTTTTGCTCAAAGTTAGCTTCTTTAAGCGCGTCAAGTACACGCTGTATAGCAGGTGACACAGGATTTTCACGAGTAAACTGGTATTCTTCAAACAACACTTTAAACACAGGAAGCATGATAATATGCTGTGCAAGCATTTCAATCGCATCGCCCTCTGTGGTTGTGTTATTTAAATCATCACGCAATTTTGCTAAAAAACTGTCAAAGGCCTGCCTAACTTCAGTATCTGGTTCGGCTAAAATGCTTGTTAAGCGCGTGATATAATTTTTAACAGTTTCAGCAAAGCGCTCAACTTGCTTTGCATGGCTATTTGACTTCACAGTTTAAGCTTTCTTTGTCGTCGTACGCGTCGAGGATTTAGAAGTTTTTGCTTTTGCAGACTGTTCACTAGATTCTACTGATGTTTGCTCAACATCTTGAGTGTCTACATCTACAGGGACTTCTTGCTCATTAAGCCCTAGTTTTTCATCGACAGTTTGTTCAACTTCTTTAACGATCTGTGTAACCTCTTGAATGTCTACATCTACAGGGTTTTCTTGCTCATTAAGCTCTTTTTGAGATTGTTTGTCAGACTCTATAGACGTTTGTGTAATCTGCTCAACGACCTGTGGAACCTCTTGAGTGTTTACATCTACAGAAACTTCTTGCTCATTAGGTTTAGGTTTTTCATTAACATTTTGTGCTAGCCATTGTTGATAAAGCTTGACAGCACCAGCGCGTTTAAGGCGATCATAAACCTGATAAGAAACCTCAACGAATGGTTTACTTTTTGTGGGAGGCTCAAAACGAACGGTGGCTTTGTTATCACCAAGAACACACATAGGTCTTGTGATGACCACTTGTACTTTTTCCATGATTATTCCTTTGGAGAAATTGAAATATAAAAAAACCTCACTCTCAGGAGGGGAGGAGTGAGGCCAGTAAATAGTAGATTTAATAATGACGAAGTTTGAGTTGTTTAATAAAAAACCCTGCATTCACAGGGCTTTTAACAACAACATTCAAAAGAAAAACTTACATAAATCTGTAATTTTGGGCGCAACAAAACTAGTACAGTAACGTTATTAAATACTATTTATATCCCCATGTCAACTAAAAAAATCATAATCTGGTATTTTTTATTTCAATCAACCTAAATATGGTATTTGTTAAGTGTAAATGGTCATATGACGTGCAGTATTAACTGTACTTAATTTGCGAACTTAACGCACAATCTTGCCTCAAATAAATATAATTTTTTAATGTATAAAACAACATTTATGTTGTATTGAAACATTTTAGATATTATTCTATTATTATGAATAGTCAAGAATTGAAAAGATATCTCACAAAACAAGGCTGTAGTTTCATCCCAGGAAAAGGCGGTCATTTAATTGTAAAACGCGGTTCCAAAAAATCTGTTTTGCCTATGCATGGTGCGCGAAAGGAATTAGGGACAGGATTGGTTCAAAAGATCCTCAAAGATCTTGATTTGAAATAAATCATAACCTCAATGAAAGGAACGTAAAAATGAAATATGCCATTAAATTCATTAAAGATAATAATGATACCCTTATTGTTATTGCTAAAGACTTTCAAGAGTTCATCACTTATGGAAACAATGAAAAAGAAGCTTTAGAACACGCTAAAAATGCACTTTTAACAGTTATTGAAGGGCGTTTTCAAGACCGTGAAACCATCCCTTTTGGAACTCATGATATTGCTTACCCTTTTATTGAAGTATCTTCATTGATCACTTTAAAAATTGCAATCCATAATGCCATGGTCGAAAAAAATTTGCGTAAAGCCGATCTCGTGCGTCTTTTGCAACTTCACCCTATACAAATCGATCGATTGTTAGACCTAAATCATGAAACAAAACTAGATACTTTAGAATCCGTTCTCCTTACTCTCGGAAAATCAGTTACTATTGATATTCAAGATGCTGCTTAAAGTTTACAAGGTTTTTTTTCCGGGCAGTATTTCTGAAGAGCATTCAGAGCCATGCGTAAAGAGTTGACAAGATGTGGCAGTTGTTGATCTTCAATAACCAGATGCTCTAATGCAGCATGAAGATTGTACCGACGATGCAGTCTCTGTGTTTCTCTGATAACCTCTTGCATCGCTTTATAGCGATCAGTTGCTACTTCAATCCATTTTTCAAGACTTTCTTGATCGTGATTAGTAGTGATTCCATCATAAACCGCACCCGGCAATTGTTTCGCACACCGATAATTGTTTAGCACTTGAATATATTGCTGTGACGCATCATACTGATCTTGATTAATCTTTTTTTCCAATAAATATAACCGCCCTACATAAGTACCCATAAGTGGGTTTTTCGCATCTTGAATACTCACCCCATAACGTTTTGCACGCATTTCAAGAGTTAATTGATCAACAGGCTCACGAGGCTTTTTTGCACGTGAAATACGTCCATTGGGTTCTCTTATTTGACCTTCTATTCTAGGTCTTCCCCTTTTTTTGCGTTTCTTCATAAATTAATTTTCCTGATTAAAACGGGATTCTGTCATTCAAAGTCGTTTCTAAATATTGCTCCTGCCTACTATTCTCCCATGCCACCGCTTGCTCTTGAGTAGCCATGTCAGAATCAGACTTTTGAGCACTATCAAGGATCTTTAATTCACCCCTATATTGCGGCAAGACAATTTCTGTTGTGTAGTGTGTTTGCCCACTTTTATCTTGCCATTTACGCGTCTGTAATTGACCTTCAATATAAACCTTGGAACCTTTGCCCAGATACTGAAGCGCAACCTTTGCAAGATGTGGATTAAAAATCACAACAGAATGCCATTCTGTTTTCTCTACTTTTTCACCTGTTGTTTTATCTATATATCTTTGAGAAGTGCCTATACGAAAATTCGCCACTTCTACTCCAGATGGCATTGTTCTGCTTTCTGGATCAGCACCCAGATAGCCAATTAAAGTTACTTTATTAAGCATGTTTGATATCTTTTCTAAGGAAAATAATTGAAACGAAATACGGATATGAAAAGCTACTTTTACTATAGCATATATAGTACATTTTTCCAAAGAAAAAATGACATAAATAACTGAAAATAAACATTTTATTGTTGATTTATCAGTGCATAAATGCTGTTTTGTGATATAATTTCATTGGGTTGGTTCTAAGCAAATTATAGACCAGCGCATTTGTTGAAATTTGAGCAATTTTTTCAAATTTATCTACGTCAATCAGACACAGAAATAACACTATGAAAACAATAAAAGGCAAGACTCTATTCAAACGGCAAAAACTATTGTTAGCTTTACTTCAAGCATTTGGAGGACGCCTTTCAAGTATAGATTTTCAAAAGTACTTATTTTTATTTACGCAATGGGAAGAAAAACAAAGTTATGAGTTTGTGCCTTACAAATATGGATGTTTCTCTTTTCAATCTTATGCGGACAAACACAAGCTTATAAAATTAGGTATGCTTACAAACGAAAATGATTGGCAGCTTACATCAATGAAGAGTGATTATAGTTCTGATATTGAATTTGCTACACAAAAGAAAATTTCTTCATTTGTTGAAAAATTTTGCAATCTCAAAGGTGATGAACTTATTCGGTATGTCTACAAAAACTATCCATATTTTGCCATCAACAGTTGTATAGCAAATAACCTTATGGAGAAAAAAGATTTAGAAACAATTGATACATTTCAATCAAAGAATGAGACTTTTTGTTTCTTCACCATTGGATATGAAGGACAGTCTTTTGAAAATTATCTTAATCGTCTTATCAAAAATAATATCAAAACTTTGTGTGACGTTCGCAAAAACCCGCTAAGTCGCAAATATGGGTTTTCTAAAACACAATTATCTCAAATCGTAAATGCATTGGGTATTGAATATAGGCATATTCCAGAGTTGGGTATTATTTCTGAAAAGCGTCAAGAGTTGAAAACGCAAAAAGATTATGAGCGTCTTTTTCAAGATTATAACAATACAACCCTTAAAGATAATCATCTTGCAATAGATAAATTATATCAGCTGTTCTTAGACAGAAAACGCATTGCAATTACTTGTTTTGAAGAAAATGTATCCATGTGTCATAGGGGGCAAATTGCACTTGCTCTCTCAAAATTACCTCAGTGGAATTATCAAATAAAACATATTTGATAAATGAATGTGCTGTTTTTATTTTTTCAAAATATCCTTCACTGCTTGAATTAATTGATTTTCTTTAACGGTTATTTGTGCTGGGCGACTTTCACGCCATGTTTGATTATCTTTAATTTCATTGGCTAAACGCATACCTTCTACCAAATCTTTAATCTGGACCTCTCCACGATCGCGCTCTTGTGACCCTTGAATCACCACACAAGGTGCACGGCGTCGATCTGCATATTTCATTTGTGCTTTAATACCCGACGTTCCTAAATATACTTCAGAACAAATACCCGCATTGCGCAATTGCTTCACCATGTTCTGATAACGCAAAACACTGTCTGTCTCTTGATCCATCATCAACACAACAACCGGACCTGTCTTCTCTCTCACACGCAATGTTTCGTAGCTTTGCAAAGCCGTCATTAAACGTGACACACCAATTGAAAAACCTGTCGCGGGGACATTGTCATTGCGAAAGCGTGCAATCAGACCATCATAACGCCCACCCCCACCAATAGATCCAAAGGTAAGCTTATTACGCAATTCAGCTTCAAAAACAGGCCCTGTGTAATAGTCTAACCCTCGCACAACTGATGGATCAATTCTCATGCAATCCTTATAACCATTAGCGTCAAAAACTTCTTGCATTTCTTCAAGTTCACGAATTCCTTCAAGTCCACAAACATTACGGTCAACTATGTTTTTGAGATTATTAATCGTTTCCTCTGCAGTTTCGTCTCTCGCACGCAACAAACTAAGAATACACTCAATCTGGTCATTAGTCAGTCCCGCTCCTTTCGTAAAATCACCGCTTTCATCCAAACGGCCATCTCCTACAAGCAAACGTACACCTTCAAGACCAAGTCGATCGAGTTTATCTATAGCTCTGAAAACAATTAAGCGTTTGTCTGACTGTTCATCTTCCCCCAAACCAATATTTTCCAAAACACCATCTAAAATTTTCCGATTACTCAGACGAATGACATATTCATCACACTTAAACTCTAATTTTTCTAAACTATCCGCTGCCATCATACAGACTTCTGCATCAGCAGCCACTGTTGGTGCTCCCACAATATCAGCATCTAACTGCATAAACTGACGAAAGCGTCCTGGCCCTGATTTTTCATTACGAAAAACATGTCCTAAACGGTAACTACGATAAGGTTTTGGTAAGACTTCAAAATTCTCCGCAACATAACGAGCAAGAGGCGCTGTAAGGTCATAGCGCAAAGACATCCACTGTTCATCATCATCTTGTAAAGAAAAAACGCCTGCATTCGGGCGATCTACGTCAGGTAAAAACTTTCCAAGTGCATCTGTATATTCAAAAATCGGTGTTTCAAGTGCTTCAAAACCGTAAAGCTCATAAACTTCACGTATTTGAGCCGTCATTGCTTCAAGTGCTTGTAACTCTACACCCGTGCAATCAACAAACCCACGTGGTAAACGCGCTTTAGTTTTCTTTTGTTTCATGGACATGATATTTCTCTATTCAGCAATGTAGGTAAATTGCTCTGCAATACAAATATAAGACTTAACCTCTCCCCATTTTACAGGGGAAAGGTATGGTTATATTCCTTTAAATTAGGCAGCCTTTGCAACAGGGCTTTCTAAAACACGCTTGGCTTCTGTTGTAACTGATTTGTAATGTTCAAGCTCATCTTCAAGATCATTTACATCTGACAGGCGTTTTGCAATTACTCCTAAAACTTTGCCAATACCTGAGGGCGATTTAAATAAATCACGAGAAAACAGTTCACGATCAAATTGTGATTGACCGTTTAATTTTTTTTCATATTCAATAAAATATCGACGGGCTTGACGTCCTTTATCATTACGTTCAACCATGGATAACTCTTTCGCCATGTCTAAGGTGAGAACATAATCCTTAAAAGGGCGACCACCTTGAGGGTTTTTCCTCAAATTGGGAAAAACTATAAAGTCCCTGTTTTCTTCAAATTGATATTGATTAATGCGGTTTGTAATCCAAGTAGAAAAATCTTTTCCTACTTCTAAAAAAGTATGTAAGTCGCGTGCATTTACTGTCTGAACAGTTTCCTGATCAATCACTTGTTTTTTTATCTCTATAAGATTGTTCATGATGAACTCCTGTTTGTTAAAGGTTTGTTAATGACACCCAAAAGGGCGCCGGGTGCTAACAAACACGGCAAACAGTCCGTCGTTATGCTTTCCCCATAAAGGGTATTGTATCGCATAACCACACCCGACAGGATCACTATACGCCACACGCATACAACGAGTCAAAGTCTTTAATGTGCAGAAAAAAGATTGTGTCGGCAATCTATCCGCTGTTTGCTTAAGGTGTTTGTTAGGCACCTGATTTGCGTATAGACGTATTCTTACTATGTTGTCAAACGAAAAATTCACTACTACTTTTTTATTATTCTTAACCATAGATAGCTCTTTTGCTACACTTAAGGTGAGAGCATAATCCTTAGAAGAACAGCTACTTTGGAGGTTTTCCCCAAAATTGGGGAAAACTATATAATCCTGGTTTTCAATGAATTCATATTGATTAATACGTTCAGTAAATCCAATCTGCAAACTTTTTACCAACTTCCAAAAACACATGCAACTCACGTGCGTTGACCATCTGAACAGTTTCCTGATCAATCACTTGTTTTTTAATCTCTATAAGATTGTTCATGATGAACTCCTATCGATTAAAGGTTTCTTAATGACACTCAAAAAAGAGCGCCGGGTGTTAAGAAACACGGTCGATAGTCCGTCGTTATGCTTTCCCCATAAAGAGTATTGTATCGCATAACTACACCCGACGAGGTCACTATACGCTACACGCATACAATGAGTCAAAGTCTTTAAAACGCGGAGAACTGATTATTTCGGTAACCAATCCGCTATCGATTCAGTGTTTCTTAAGCACCTGGCCCGTGTATAAACGTATTCTCTTAATTGTGTCAAGTCGTTCCTGATATAAATGTAGCCCACTGTTCTAAGAGAGCATGTCGTTGTTCTAAAAAATCTGTTCGCATGTAAGCTTTTGTCACTGAACTACCAACTGAATGAGCAAGAACCGTTTCTGCAATCTCAAATGGTGTTGATGTTGTTTCTGCTATCCAATCCCGTAAGCTTGAGCGGAAACCATGAGGACGATACTTTAAACCACAAAATTTCATATGTTTTGCCATGCTTGCATCAGAAATTGGGGTGCCTTTAAGACCAGAAAATAAGAAACCATTTTTTTCAAAAGAAAGAGCTTTTTCAATGACTCTCAAAGCTTCATTACTTAGCGGTACGCGAAAGTCTGAAACTTTTCCTACAATACCCTTCATATTTTCTTTTGGTATCGTCCATATATTTTTATCAATTTGCTCAAGACGTAAATATCGCAAGGGATATGACCGTACTCCAGTCAAAATTAGCAATTTCAGTGCTAAATTTGAAAGGAGGTCATTATTTAAGGATTGATAAAAAGCTGGAACTTCCCGCCATGGCATAGCGGGAATATTTGTTGATATAGCACGTGATTTTCCTAAAAGGATGCGTGCTTTCATACAAGCTTGTAAATCAACATCCAAGCCAAGAGCGGCGGCATATTTTAAGCAAATATTGATACGGTTCAGTGCTTTTTGCGCTGTATCTCCTTTTTTATGCCAAAGTGGAGCAAGAACATTACGAATAATATTCGCTGTTAATTTTTCTATAGGAAGATTACCTATATGTAGAATAACGTGTAACTCTAGTGGAGAAAACCAACGACCATTTTTGCCTTCATTTTTTAATTCAGCTTTTTTACTTTCAAAAGCCTCTTGAGCAATTTCTTGAAAAACATTGCTTTGCTGCCTTAAAATGCTTTGTTCTCGAAACACAATAGGATCGTTGCCACTTTTAAGAATATCGCTATAATGTTTAGCAAGTTCGCGTGCTTCCTTTAAAGAAGTTTTTGTAACAGGACCAAACTCCATTTCACGGCGTTTATTGCGGTATGTATAACGAAAAAACCAAGTGCGTGTATTGTCTTTTCGAACATTTAACCACAAGCCTGCTCCATCACAATGTTTACCCTGAGGAGACGTCTTTACAAACGATGCTGATAACCTATGAATCGCCCTCATTTACCCCTCCTTTTCGACCACCTTTTCGACCACCTTTAATTTTTGATATCAGATTCTTCCTTTAATCATTAATTTTCTTACTGAATCATAAAAAGCTATATACAGCAACACGTCTTTGTGCGTTTTTATGTGATTGGATTCTACTTGCTAAGGACTGATTCGCTGGCATGCGGCACCATTTTTTATTTTTAGCATATTGTAATATATAGATTTTTTCTTTAATTGATACTTTTAACCCACCTTATCAACGTCACCTCCCCCCCCATTCTTCTTTAATCTACTTGTTACGGTTCATTACGGCTTGTATAATTTTACCTAAAGTTTTCATTTGCTCTGCATTTTTCTTTGATGTGAAAGCCAGTATCTCTTTTTGCTCTACTTTGACTGGTTCTATTTGAGTATGGTGCAAAAAGTACCTTTTAAATATCCAATTACCAATGATCGCCTTAATACGCTGAAAGCTAAGCATGTTTGAGCTGATTTTGATCTTGTGACATATTTATTGCTATCATTAATATATTTTATGAACTCTTTATTTTTACGAAAATTAGGTAAGAACACTTAAGAATAATCTTTCATATAAGAAGGGGTTGCATTAAAATTTGTGTTTATGCTTTGTTTAGTTTTACAAAAAAATGCGCTTAACCTTGGTGTTGATTAGTATGTGGACTACAATCGTGGTTCATGAAATTGTATTTTTGCTCCTTGTACGAATTGTTTTTAAATTGCATTGATAGGATAAATCAAAGTTGCTGTTACTATTCTAATCATAAAACACTGGCGCGCTGGTTTGAGTTTCCTATAACTTTAAAGAGATACCTTTTTAAGGATTATACCCTCACTGTTGAGAGATGTGGCAAAAAGCTTTTTATAATAAAAAATAATAAGAAAGGCAGAAAAACTTGTTTGTTTTTATTGAAAGAGAATGAATTGCCAAATAACACTTCATATAGCTTTATATATTGACGATTTAATTTTGAAATAATGATAAGCTACTTGAATATCTAATAAAGTTAAAGAGAGTGCAAAACAATACTCACTCTAACGTAATATGATAAGTTTTTAAATAGTCCGATAACCTGTTGTTTTGTACTGAAGTACGAAAATATTGGAATACAATAAAAAATTAATGTGACTGCTTTATATGCAAATAATAAGGCTTATAAAAGCGCTCTCCAAAATCAATTAGGATAAAATCAAAAAAAGGTTTTATAGATTGTCCAATCTTTATGATTAAAAACCTAATAAAATAGCACAAAAAACAGTCAAATTATTTCTGTTACAACAAATCATGATAAAAAAGTTAGTGTGCTTTAAAAGAGTCAATCCACGGAAATTACAGTGAAGAATGTTATTAATTTTATCCGATTTATGGATGACCTATTTTGGTTTTCTATATCCTGTTGTGCAGAATTATAAAAATTTTGAAGAAGAGGACTATAAAATTCTAATTAACATTATAAGGGTAATGGAAAAGGCTTAATAAAAACGTCAAAATGAAATTCTAAACACTGTTAAATTGTGGCAATTCTAATAGATTTTGGAAATTCCAAATCCTCTAAGATTTTGGATTCGTTATTGAAAGCTTACTATTCTAGGTTTGAATAAACTTTGCTACTTATGAAGGAAAACACACAAAATAGAATTGAGCTGTTAATAGGCTGGTCATTATCACGGATAATAAAATAAACACCAAATTGTTTTTTAATTCTACAAAGTTCACTTTTTTATGATTGCATCATTTTTATTGTAGCTTCTTTTGAAAAAATGTGCGAATAATATCCATTATGTGTTTTAAAAGTTATCTCTGGAGGTGTTTATGAATACGAAATATTTAGTTAGTACGTCTATTTTCACCCTGTTTACAGCTTCTATGACACAAGCAGCAGATATTAGAATTCCTCGAGAGTCAAGACCAGTTGTTGCACCTGTTGAAGCGAGTTCTGTTGTTTCACCAGTTGTTGCTGCACCTATTTTCTCTTGGGATGGTTTTTATCTTGGAGGCCAGATTGGTGGTTTTTCGAGTAAAAGTGATCGGAGTCTATACGCTAAACAAGGGTCTAGTAGAGAATGGGCACCAGTTGGGAAAGATGCATTGCCTCAACTTTCTGGTTTTATGGGAGGTCTTTATGCGGGAGCCAATGTTAGCCTCGGGAATAGTTTTGTTCTAGGTGTTGACACGGATATAGTGTGGTCTAATAAACAAGATACAAAAGTTATTGATAAAAGAGAGCGTGAAATCCCAGAAATGGATGTAGTGTATCTACAAGGACAAGAAGTAAGTGAGGTTCCTCTACGACGGTCAGAAGTAAATGAGACTTCTCTACAACGACCCGAAATACCAAATATGGAGATAGTTCCTCTACAAGAACAAGCGACAAATGAAGTTCCTCTTCAACGGGAAGGAAGTAATATGCTCTATGAGGTCTATGATAGTGTTCGTGATCAGAATGGGCAGGGAGAGGAAGGAGGAGGGCGTACAAGAAGGTCAAAACAAACTGTAGGAGGATCACCATTTGGAAGGAGATCATCTCATGGTGGTGGGGCAGAGACGATTTCAAGTGAGGCAGAAATAGAGAGACCCATTGAAGTTTATAGTCATACTTTAAGACAAAAATGGTCTGGTGCTACACGAATGCGTATAGGTTTTGTAGCTGATCGTATTATGCCTTATATCGCTGGTGGTGTTACTTATGCGCAACTTCAAGATATCTTTTCACAGTCATTTGAAGTAGCGGGTAAGAAAATAAGCTCTCTTGATTTATCAGATAAAACAAAAATGATGGTAGGTTATACCCTTGGCGGTGGTATTGATTTTGCGATGGCCGATAACGTTGTTTTGCGTGCGGAATATCGTTACTCAGATTTTGGTAAGCAGAAATTTGCTAAGGAGAAATTGGAGCTTGATTACAAAACTAATGATTTTCGTGTTGGTGTGGCCTATAAATTCTAATGTGTTAAAAATTAATAATTCTGAAGTTTAGTTTATGATAGGTTTTTATTGTTTTTAAAAGTGTAACAAAAGGACAGAGCTTTTTAGAGTGGCAAAAATATTAATTTAACAGGAGTAATGTTGTACTCAAAAGAGGATTGATTAAAGGGAATTGGGAGTTTTGTAACTGTCCATTTCAGCTTATGTTAGCATATTTTTCTGTTTGCTTTGATTGGAGTATTTGGCATTATAAACAGTTTATCTGTTGCAGTAAGTTAATTAGTGCTTCAAAAAAGTAAATTAATTTTAGTATGATTTATTTACGTATTTAACTTAAAAATGATATAAAAGCGTTATTCAAATGAATATGAATTTGTTTTGAATACGAATAGAATGTCGATTTTTGTGTTTGTTTTTGTTATCTTCTAAACTAGTACTGAAGACTAGCTTTCAGTGGATTTGTGAAATTATTTTGCTTTATCCAGCGTAAATATTTTCTTTGGGGTGGTGTGTGCGCCGACCTCCTGAAAAAGTCTTTGAGAGATTAGTGTCAAAAAGAATTTTTATGCTTTTTAGTCATTTTGATTAATACAAGCAGATTTATCAGAACTACTTTTTTCTGTTTTCTACATCATTTGTATCTAGGATTTTACATATCATTACGCGATATTAAGCTAAAAATTAATAATAAAGCTATTCATAATGTAAATTTTGAATAGTTAAAGTGGGGTTCTGTTTATCGTGATTGATTATAGTTACAGATAAATTTAGATGATCACAAGGTATTGTAGTGCTTACTTCTAGTTAATAGAGTTTTAGATGGTCTTTGCAAATATGAAAAGTCACTGTTTTGACAGTTCTTTTTGATGAGAATGACTTAGACTACTGCGGTGGGGAAGTACTTGTCTACCAAGGCATAAATAATTGCTGTTGTTTCAGCATCTAGAATTCCATTATAATTCTCTTGGCGAAAATGAAGCTGAAATGCTCGGATTAGATTCTTATATCCGCATTTAGTTTTTGCAGTTGAGGTATCGTATCCATACTGCTTTAGTTTAGCAACAACCTGTTTTTTTGCTTTTTCCAAGCATGTGTAATTACAAAACTCTTTTTGGTAACAATTTTTTAATTCATCATCATACCATGCTCCTATACCTGCTTCATAAAGCTGTTTCCATGGAAAAGCTGCACCTGGATCATTTTTTCTTCCAATGGCAATATCACTGTGACCAACGACATTGGTTGGCGTAATATCTGGATAACGTTGAAGAATATTCAATGCGAGTTCTTTAATTGCATCAATTTGTGTTGGGTTATAAGGGGGAAATGTAAATGCTTCATTTTCAGTGGTTGCTAGATTAACAATTTCAATTCCAATAGATGTATCATTCAGATTACTATGTTCATTCCATGAACTTACACCAGCATGCCATGCACGTTCATTTTCATCAACTAAGTTAAAAATATGAATATCCTTAAAGCCGGCTTCAAGATAAGTTTTCTCTGAAGGATCAGGAACAAGATAATGAGCACTAACTAAGGGACCTGTAAGAAGAGCGATTGACGTTTCAAAATTAACCGCAGTGTAATGCATAACTAAAAAACGAACTCGACGATTAAAGCTTTGTATAGCACGATAACTATTGTAATCAATTTTATACATAGACAATCCTCTTTTTAGAATTCATTTATGCTTATACATTATAATAAAACATATAGATTAATATTGGTGTTATCTGGAAAAGTATTTACTATACAATATTGGTATCCATTAGTGGACTATAACTAAAATATTATACCATAAATTGAATATTTTCTTTTTCTCTACCATAAAGAGCTTTTAAAAAAGACAAGAACGCAATTTTCGAGAAAATATCTACTTTTAATTTTACTCTTTTCTTAAATAAAATTCACAAATTCAATTTCTTAAAAACATATTATTATGAAACAATTTTTTAGAAATCATAAAGCTTAGATAGATTCTACTCTATAAATAATCCATTATTTAATTATTATAAGAAAAAAATATTCATGATCAATCTTACAATATTTTAGATATTCTTTCTAATATTACCCTGACATTTTAATATATAACTTAAATTCATATTCTGTTCTTCATTTTGAAAGTATTATAGCATTTTTAGAAATTTATTTGCTATAAGTTTAAAATGTTTTCTTAATATTCGATTTGAAAATAATTACATTTCATTATGATTTAAAGAATAAAATCATTTTTTCCAAATAAGCAAATCACTTTCTCAATTTATAAAAAACTGAAATCGCTTTTTAAATGATTTTAATAAATACCATTCAAATTAAATTACAAAACTTACTCTTACTTAATTTATATTGCATTGACATAAAAACAATGTTAATAAAATACAAATTTCATAATGCCTTTTTAGTAATTAAAATACCTAAAAGGTTTATATACCCCATACTATTTTACTCAAAACACAAAAAAAAATCAAGAAACATTCGTGCAATTTCAACACAATCACCAAACTACCCACACGTTTTTACACTCTCCTGAAACACACAAAACAAAAAAATACCAACCTCCTTCCTCCCAACTTCACCTCTAATATACTCAATTCTCCCCACAAAATAACCCAACACACAAAGCCAACCCAAAACTTTTATCTCAAACTGTAACCTTGTTGCCACTTTACGAACAACCCAAAATGAATTATACGTCCAAAACTGAATACACCCTTTGATACAAATCCCCTTCAAAGGCAAACTCACTTTGAAATATTTTATATTTAAAATTGTAGGTGTCACATGATTAAAAAAACCGAAAAAAAATACCCAAACACCATTACTACAACGCCTAGCTCTACAACAAGAAGCACTCCAGCACTATTTCATAACAACCAGTTTTTGCATTTTTTAGGTGTGTTTTATTTTAAATTGTTAATTGGTGTTTATGTTTTTTTAGAAGATACGTTTCATTTATTTTTGCGTTTACTTTCTGTTTCCTGCGTGATGTGTGTTTGTTTGGGATTTTTTATCTTATAGGTTTATTTTTTTTGTTTTGGGGAGTGTGTTTAGCCTTATTCATTAGATTATTGTGTTGATGAGTGATGTCTTTTGTATAGGTCTCAATGGGGGTATGGCGTTAGATCTGATTTGTATCAGGTGTGTTTTAATTTTCGATTCTCGTTTTGCAAATAGTTCGTCTCTTTTGATCCTATTCCGTTAAAGATGATGAGAGGGTTATGGTTATGCGTCGCGTATTGAAGCATCATGTTTGTTTTTGTTTTTTATCGACAGCTCTTCTAGCAGGTGTGTCTCTTATAGCTGCTCAGGAAAAAGTATATGCTGGGTCACAGGGTAATTGTAGGGTGGCTGTTGATACTGGTAGCGATGGTAGTAAGCCAATTGTGTGTGATGGAAGTGATAGGTTGGGTGGGGGTGGAAGTGTGAGTGTGAGTGATGGGAGGACTATAGATATGAGTAAGTACCCTGGTTGGCCTGCTGTAGAGGTGTATGGGGAGAATGCAGATATTACGATGAGTGGTACGCTGAGGGTTACAAATGGTGATGGTAGGGATAATACTTATCCGGCGATTAAGGTGCATGGTGGAGGGGGGCTGAAGTTGGTGGATGCTACTATTGTAAATGTGAGTAAGGGGATAGTGGCTGAGAGTGAAGGGGCTGTTACGGTGATGACAGGATTGATTGGGGTTAAGAAAGATGGAGTTGTGGTTGAGGTGAAGAATAGGGGGAAAGTGACGTTGATGATGAAGGGGCGGGGGGTGACAGTGGAGAAGGGGGGTAATAGTACGGGGATAGTGATGGATGGGGATGGGACGGTTGAATTGATGGGTACAGGTTTTACGGATGTCAAGACGGGGATAAAGATTAAGGGGGCGGGGAAGGCGAGTGTTACTATGACGGGGAAGGGAACGACGATTACGGTTGGGTCGAATGGTAAGGGGATTGTGATGGAGGGGCAGGGAGAGGCTGAAGTGACGGGGGGGACGATTGAGGGGAGTGGGAGTGTAGTGGGTGCTGTGGTGAAAGATGGGACGTTGACGTTGGTGGGTACGAGTTTTACGAAGGTCACAACAGGGGCTGAGGTGTCGGGGGATGGGAAGTTGAAGATAGAAGGAAGCTCGACGAAGATTACGGTTACGAAGAATGGGGTGGGGCTTAATGTGTCGGGAAAGGGGAGTGCTACTGTGACGAATGTGAAGATTGTGGGAAAGGGGGATGGGAGTGGGGATAAGGGTACGGGGGTGGTGATGATGGGGACGGGGACGGTTGAGTTGAATAAGGTGGAGGTTGAGAGTTTTTTAACGGGGGTAAGTGTGAGTGATGGGACGGTTAAGATTAATGGGGAGTCGACGATTACGGCTGAGGGGGATAATGGGGTGGGGGTTCGGATAACGGAGACGGGGAAGGCTGAGGTGATAGGGGCGACGATTGAGGCTAAGGGGCAAAAGGCGGTGGGGATTAAGGTGGAGGGACAGGGGAAGGCGAATGTTACTGTGATGGGGGGGAAGATTGTGGGAAAGGGGGATGGGAGTGGTCAGGGGGTGGGTGTGGATATGGCGGGGGAGGGAGAGGTGACGTTGACGAGTGTGGGGGTGGAGGGGTTTGAAACAGGGGTCAAGGTGACGAATGGGACGATGAAGATAGAAGGGAGCTCTAAGATTACGGCTACGGGGCAAAAGGCGGTGGGGCTTCAGATAACGGGAGAGGGGAAGGCTATTGTGACGGGGGGAGAGATTAGTATAGGTGGGGTGTTTGGTAGAGGAGCTACAATGGGGGTGAGTGTGACGGGGACGGGGGAGGCTGAGTTGATGAATGTGAAGATTAAGGGAAATGAGAAGGGAACGAGTACGGGGGTGGAGGTGAATACTTTGAGTGAGGAAGGGGTGAAGTTGACGAATGTGGAGATTGAAGGGGTTACAACGGGGGTGAGTGTGAGTGAGGGAAAGGTGATGATTAGTGGGGAGTCGAAGATTGCGGGAATTAGTACGGGGCTTAGTGTACAGGGGGGAACGGTTACTATGATGGGGGGAACAATTAGTGAAGGGGGGGTGAGTGTGGAGGATGGGACGTTGATGTTGGAGGATGTGGAGATTGAAGGGGTTACAACGGGGGTGACGATGTCGGGTGGGACGTTTAAGATGATTAGGGGGAAGATTACGGGAAATGGGAATGTGGTGAATGTGACGGGGGGAGAGAAGGCTGAGTTGACGAATGTAAAGATTGTGGGAAGTGGGGGTGGGAATGGGGTGTATATGGCGGGGAAGGGAGAGGTGACGTTGGAGGATGTGGAGATTGAAGGGGTTACAACGGGGGTGACGATGTCGGGTGGTGGGACGTTGACGGTGAAGAAGGGGGAGATAAAAGAGTTTAAAACATCGGGGGTTAATGTGGAGGCGGCTGGGGTGGAAAGTGTTAGTTTGGAGGGGACGAAGATTATAGGAAAGGGGGGTGGGACGAGTAAAGGGGTGAGTGTGGGGAGCAAGGTGAAGAGTGCTGAGTTGACGTTGACGGATGTGACGGTTTCACAGGTTGGGACAGGGGTGTATGTGAAGAGTGGGGCGACTGCGAGTTTGACGTTGACTGGGGTGACGATTGAGGGGGTTGAGAAGGGGGTGCAGATGTTAGGTGGTAAGAAGCTGGTGATGGAGAGAGGGTCGATTGGGTTTACGAGGAGTTATGGGGTTAATGTGGGGGGAGAGATGACTCAGTTGACGAAGACGGTGATTACAGGAAGTGGGGAAGCTGTGAATAGTGGGGTGAGTAAGGGGGTGTATGCGACGGGGGGAGAGGTGACGTTGACGGATGTGGAGATTTCACAGGTTGCAACGGGGGTGAGTATGATGGGTGGTGGGACGTTGATGATGACAAAGGGGGAGATAAAAGAATTTACGACAGAGGGGATGAGTGTGGGGATTTCGGTAATAAGTGCTACTTTAACAGGGACAATAATTACGGGAAAAGGAGGTGGTACGGGGGTGAAGGTGGAAGATAAGGCGACTGCGAGTTTGACGTTGACGGATGTGAAGATTTCAAAAGTTGCAACGGGGGTGGAGATGAAGGCAGGGAATGATCTGACGATCAGTGGCGGGATGATAAAAGGGGTGCAAAAAGGGGTACATGTGACGGGAGGTGGGACGTTGACAATGAATCAGGGATCGATTGAGTTTAAAGGGAATGGTTATGGGGTGTATGTGGGAAAAGGGGTGACAAAGGCTGACTTGACGAATGTGACGGTTACGGGAAAGGGAGGTGGTCAAGGGGTGTATGTGGCGCATGAGGGAAAGGTGGCGATGACGTTGGCGGATGTGACGGTTTCGGGGGTACAAACAGGGGTGGAGATGAATGGGACGGGGGCATTGATGATTAGTGGGAGCTCGACGATTGAGTTTACAAGCGACAATGGTTATGGGGTCTATGTGGGAAGTTCTGTGACAAGGGCTGACTTGAGGAATGTGACGGTTACGGGAAAGGGAGGTGGTCAAGGGGTGTATGTAGCGGGGGGAAAGGTGACGTTGACGGATGTGAAGATTGAGAGGGTTGGAACGGGGGTAAGGATGATGGGGGGGAATGATCTGACTGTGACAAAAGGGTCGATAACAAATGTGCAAATAGGGGTAGTTATGATGGGTGATGGGGCGTTGACGGTGAGTGGGACAACGGAGATTAATTTTGCAGGGGGGTATGGGGTATATGTGGGAAGTTCTGTGAAGAGTGCTACTTTAACGAAGACGAAGATTATGGGAAAGGGAGGTGGTCAAGGGGTGTATGTAGCGGGGGGAAAGGTGGCGTTGACGGATGTGATGGTTTCAAAGGTTGGGATAGGGGTGCAGATGATGGGGGCGGGGAGCTTGACGATGAATGGGACAACGGAGATTCAGTTTGCGGGGAATTATGGGGTCTATGTGGGAGGAGAGGTGACAAGGGCTGAGTTAACGAAGACGGTGATTAGGGGAGAGGGGAATGGGAGTGAGTACGGGGTGTACGCAGGGGATAAAGTGATGGGAGAGGTGACGATGACAACAATTACGGGAAGGAGAAGTCATGAGGTGAGGGGAGCATTGAGGGGGAGAACAGTGAGATTAGAGGGGGTACAGATTTCAGGAGTGCAAAAAGGGGTACATGTGACGGGAGGTGGGACGTTGACAATGAATCAGGGATCGATTGAGTTTAAAGGGAATGGTTATGGGGTGTATGTGGGAAAAGGGGTGACAAAGGCTGACTTGACGGGGACGAAGATTACGGGAGAGGGTAAGGGGGTGGGTGTATATGCAATGGGAGGGAGAACGATGGTAATGGCATTGACGGATGTGAAGATTTCGGGGGTTGGAATGGGAATATTTGCAGCGGGGGGTGGGATGTTGGCGATAGGGGGAACCTCTACGATTGGGTTTCAAGGGAAGTATGGGGTCTATGTGGGGAAAGATGTGATGGGAGAGGTGGCGATGACGACAATTACGGGAAGTGGGGAAGCTGTGAGGAGTGGTACGGGGGTGTATGTGAATGGAGGAGCGGCATGGTTGGGTGGTACTACCCTGAAAAGTGTCGCAAAAGGTATGACTGTCGAAAATGGGATTGTGGTCATGCAGAATGGGGTGATAAAGTTTCATGGAGAGCATGGGGTACTTCTCAAACAGGGGAATGCTTTGTTAGTCAATGTGGGGATGAAGTATGAAGGTAATAATGCTGATGCTACTTTCCTCAAGGTTGATGCAACGGAGGGTGTAAACAAGGCAGATATTAAGGGGGCGCTCATCAAAATCGACGGACAGGGTAAAGGGCTAGGCGTTCATGTGATGAATGGTGGGCGTGTCATGTTAAAAAATACGGTCCTTGCCAATGTCGTAAAGGGGGTGGATGTAAAGAATGCTCAATTCTGGATAAAGGGGGGAGGGATCACCTTTAATGGAGAATACGGTGTCAATCTTTCAACAGGAAATGTTTTACTAAAAAGTGTTGTTGTAAAATATAACAGAAAAATAAGTGCTCCTGAAAACCCTAAATCTCCAAATCTTATTCAGGTTGGAGGAAAAGGTTCAAATCTTTCAGCTATTAAAGTAATGCTTTCAGGTAATATGTGGTGGCAAGGGCAAGGTGTGCAGGGTGTGTATGTCAAAAACGGCGGACATGTTACTTTAAATAAATCGCATTTGATAAAAGTTCAAAATGCGATAACTGTCGAGGAAGGATCGGTCTGGATGGGGGATGGAGTGATAGAGTTTAATGGAGAGCATGGGGTTAAGCTCAGTAAAGGACAAGCCGTCTTAACTAATGTACAAATGAACTACAAAGGTAATAAAAACGCTGACTTTATCAAAATTAAAGGAAGAGAATCCGTTGTTAAAGCGTTAGGAACAATAATCAATGGAAATAACCAAGAAAAAGGTGCCGATGTAACTGAAGGTGGACATGTAGTACTCATTCGTTCAAATTTAAATAAAGTTAAAACAGGAATAACTGCTCAAAATGCTGAAGTAACCATGAGTAGTGCTTCAGTGGAGTTTAAAGGAGAATATGGGGTAAGCTTACACATCGGGAAAGCTGTTCTAAATAAAGTAAACCTGACGCATACAAGTGATAATGATGCAGACTTCCTTAGAGTTCAAGGAAAAGGTGCAAATCTTGAAGCAAATAAAATCACAATTAAAGGGTCAAACAATAAAGGACAAGGACTGCATGTCATAAGAGGAGCAAAAATAACACTTCTTCAATCCCAACTAACAGGTATTGCTAAAGGAATCCGTATTGATAGTGGAATGGTGAGGGTTAGAAAATCAATTGTTACAATAGATGGCGACGATGGCGTTGGTATAAGCTTGTGGGGAGGATCTCAAAAATCAGAAGCGGCGATGGTTAACTTAACGCAAACAGTTTTAAAAGTTCCAAACAACATAGTTATTCATGGAAAAACAGCTAAAGGTTTCATCACCTTAAAAGATTCGGATGTTTCGGGTGATCTTTTGCTGAGGGCCGAAAATGGGTCTGCTATAATGCTTGCAACTAATAATTCCTTATTAACTGGCGGATCACATGTTGATGATAAATCTAGTGCTCTATTTTATCTAACTAACAAATCCAAATGGCTTTTAACGAATAGAAAAAAACAAGATCTAGAAAAAGTGTCTTCATCTGTCTCAGGTATGATGCTTAAAGACAGTGCGATTATCTTTGAAAGACCAACTTCAGATAATTATCAAACACTGTATATTGGAAAAGGACCCCGTAGCGTTTATCTTGCTCAAGGTGATTCTCAATTTCATCTTAACATTCAAGTAGGTAGTGATGGTTCATTTGATGATAATAAAACCGACCGCGTTTTAATTCACGGTAATGCTTCTGGAACTACTAAAATTCATATGAACGCACCGAATAATGAAGAGGAAACTGTAAACTCAAAAACGAGTAAAAATAACAATCATCAAAGTGTATCAATAGTACAAGTTTCTGGATCAGCAAAACAAGACTCTTTCCAATTAAATTATGGCTATGTCACATTAAATAATTCTCCTTATCAATATTATCTCGTTGCTTATGGTCCCGATTCTAAATTTGGAAAAGCGGATCCTCAAAAAAGGCTAGTGGCGGGAGAGGGAGAATTTTGGGATTTCCGTCTTGAAAGTAAATACACTCCTTTTGATCCTCGTCAGCCAAAGCCAATCAAGCCAGCGATTGTTCCACAGGTTCCGACCTATCTGCTTTTGCCTAATGCTTTATTTTACTCTGGGCTGATGGATATCAACAATCAAACTGAGTTATTAGGGACAATGGTGACGTCGTTTGATCCATTTTTCAACGGAAAGCCGGCCTTTTTCATACGTGGTTACGGTGGTAGTCATACCTATACTTCTGATTTGTCTGCTTTGGAATATGGTTATGGCGCAAAATTTGACTACCGTGCGGCAGATGCAGCTGTTCTACTGGATACATTAGAAAATGAACAAAATAGTGCATTTATTGGGGTTATAGGTACTTATGGTAAATTATCACTCCAACCTCAAGATGTTGAAAAAAGTAAGAAAAGTAATTTTGATAACTGGTCTGTAACGGCTTATGCGAGTTTGCAACATAATATGGGATTTTATGTTAATGGCCTTTTATCATACGGTTTATCTCGAGGAAATGTCGAAACACTTGCGCGAGGTAAAACAGCAAGCATAACGGGCAAGCCACTGCGTGCAGCTTTGACAGGTGGTAAGGCTTTCTTGACTGGATATGAAGGCCTTGTTTTTGAGCCACAGATGCAACTTGTCTATCAATATTTGATGTTTAATTCCGCTCGAGATGTTGATGGATTTAATATCAATATGGGATCTCCAAGCCAATTAACAACGCGTTTAGGTGGACGTCTTGCTCAAGAATTTGCTTTAATGGAAGAAGACAGTTCAATATCTTTCTATGGCAAGCTACATCTTATGAGTAGTTTTGGAGGAAAGCAATTTGTACAGTTCAAAGATACATTCCAGTTAGGCGCATTTGGTTCTTCTATGGAAGCAGGTGTAGGTGTGCAGGCTCAATTGTCGTCTCAGATAGCTTTGCATGGTGATATGGTTTATCAGCAAAAAATAACCAAAGCTGGTCTTTCGGGAAGTACTTTCTCAGGGGGGCTACGTTATCGTTTCTGATCGATATTGATGTTATATCACATAATAGTTGTCGTCATTTTCAATCTTTAGGCAACATATAACGAAGGCTAGCCAAGAGATATGTATGTGATTGAATTATTAAAATAGGAAAGCCTTATAGAGTTTACTGTAATAAAATAAAATCTAAGAAAATATCATACCATTTTAATGCACAATATGTTGCAAACTTGTAGCTATAATGTTATTATAAGCGAAGGGAGGAAGATATATGAAAAAACTTATTTTTTCTTTTTTAATATTTCTGTTTTAGCTAATGACCTTAATAACGTAGTGTACAGATCGAGCAGATACGAGGAGTCCTAAAGAAATAAAAAAGCTAAAGGATTTTATCCTTGGGGTATAGATGGATCTAGACCATTCAAACCTCCATCAGATATAAATTTATGGGAACATGTAACAAATAGCACATGGTGGTTATGTATCCACGACAACTTCTCAAGATGTTGCAGTTGATTTGCTTTACTTACATGGTTGGACATCACCAAGTTATGTCTATCATATAAGAGCGGCACCTAATTTTATTGATGTTAATGCTATGTTGAGACAATATTCCCCACATCCAGAGCAATCCGAATTAGCTGCACTAGGTGGTATTCGTTGGGGACAAGAAGTTGTTGGTGAATTTGTTCGTAACCCGGACTACAATCATGCACTATATGGAAACTTTCCAATATCAGACCCTCAACCACAACTAGCAGGTTTTCCTTATTATCATGAAGCATGGCATTTTGAACCATGGGTTGCTCATGCCACTTGTGAATTAAAATCAACATGTTCATCGAATAAATCAGAACAGCAATTTGGAGCAGATTGGTTTTGGAAAAGTTACCATACTGTAATAGCGAGGGCGATGGTTGTTCTTGATTAAAAGCTATTAATATAGAAATAAAAAAGGTGTTATTTTTAAAGTTAAATAAAAAACAGAGAGAATAAAATAAAATACATTAAATTTAGCTAAATCAAAATATTAATAAAGTATACTTTGTATTATGCATAGTAATCTTGAACTATTTTAGAGGAGATAATAATAGTAAAGAATCTCTACATAGAGTAATAGCTAATTATAATAAATAAACTACGAGTAAATAAAATATACTTGAAATAATATTAAATTCAATTTAAAATAATAGCCATTTTATTTACGAAATGAATTAAATAAAATATCTTGTTGTGTACGAAGATGTACAATGTATTGGTCTTCGAAGAGGTGAGTATTGTGTCGTGTAATGATTTCATTCTTTTTAATATCAGACACAACTGTTGCTTTTTCTAAAAGGCCACAAGGAATAGCTTTGTGTGTGCGTGCTTCTGAAGCACTCATCGTCCAAGCACGATAGCTATATAAGCCGATCGAGTCTAATTGATCACCAGGATGGAGATCTTTTTTTGCAACAGCACAAACTTCTGCCACTGGGTAATTAAGTGGTGTCATATCTGCTTTACCATACAGTACTGCACGTGCGCAGGTAAGTGGAACCTCCATCGAAGTTAAGTGATACGGGCGATAAAAGGTGAAATATGGCCCTTCACCGACTTTTAAATCTTCCATACGTTCACGTAAACGTGGATGTGCTATTTCAGCTATTACAAAAACACCAGGAGATACTCCTTGACCTGTTGAATAGTCTACAACGCCGTACCCATCCAAAATACCACCATCTTTTTTGGGAATAAGTACTTTATTTAAGTCTTCAAGTGATGCTTGTGAACCATGCATCCCAGGACAATCTGGAAGAAGACCTGTGGCGTTAGCAATGGCGGCCATTTCAACCATCGTTTTAGAACCATCAATAAATTCAACTAACATGCGAACATTCATATTCCGTCGCAAAGCTTCTTCTTCATATAAATCTGGTGTAGCATCAAAAATGAGTGGATTATTTTTTCCTTTACCAGCTGCAACAATTTTATGCCCAAGAGCTGAAACAAATTCGATAAGTTCCATACAAGAAGAAGGTTCGTCACCAGCACCAAGCGTATAAATTAAACCGCGTTTATCTGCTTCATGTTTAAGATAAGCACCAATTGTAACATCTGCTTCAACATTCATCATAACAAGGTGCTTATTATTTTCAAGCGCTTTAAGACCAACTTTAGCACCTGTTTCAGGATGACCTGTTGCATCAACAACAATATCAATTTGTTCATTGCACAAAACAAGATCCAGATCATCTGTAACAGCAATTAGACCTTTTTCAATAGCTTGAGTTAAAGCTGTAGCATTTTCAACTTCACACACATGACCTTCTTCACCATATGCTAAAACAGCAGCATCAAAAACACGTAACGGTGTTCGGGTAGCAACAGCTGCAATTGTTATACCATCCATATGTACAACACTTGACAACAAATCTGTTCCCATTTCACCACAACCAATAAGCCCAATACGAATAGGTTGATAATTTTCTGCACGTTGCTTCAAATCATATGCTAAACCTGTCAATCTTACGTTACTTGCCATTATTTTTTCCATCTGAAAAAGGAAGATTGTTTATTCGCAGAATACATTTGTCTGTAAAATATTTCATCTTTTATAATTGATGCTCTAATCAATGGGTTTTATAAAAGCAAGGGAGAATATATAAGCTTTTTGTCAAATAAAATAGGAATGACATTATGCAGCGAACAATAGCGATACAAGATATAAAAAATTTCATTGGAAAAGAAATTGGCTTATCACAATGGCGCTTAGTTACACAAGATATGATTAACCAATTTGCATCTGCAACAGATGATTATCAGTGGATTCACGTAGATGCAGAAAAAGCAAAAAAAACACCTTTCGGTGGTACTATTGCTCACGGTTTTCTAACATTATCGCTATTATCTACACTGGCTTATGAAGCACTACCAAAATTAGAAGGTGCAACAATGGGAATTAACTATGGCTTTGATAAAGTACGCTTCGTAAACCCTGTAAAAACAGGTGCACAAATACGTGCCCGTTTTATTTTAGATAACGCAAAAATTCGCCCCTCTGGTAGAGTCGTCTTGCATTACAACACTACAATAGAAATCAATAAATTAAAAAATCCAGCTCTTATCGCACATTGGCTTATTATTGCTATGATCGAAGAGAAAGAAATAAACTCTTTAGTTTCTTAATGCTTAGTTCTATCAAATTTCTGTGCAACTCGATTACCAAACCATTGAACAAAAATATTGAGAATAATCAAAAAGATAATAACTATTGTCATAATAGAAGTATTATAACGCTGATAACCGTAGCGGATAGCCATATCGCCCAACCCACCACCACCAAGATATCCAGCAAGTGAAGTGGAGCCGATAAGAGAAATCATCATAACCGTAAACCCAGTAATTAAACTAGGAAGCGCTTCTGGAATAAGTACATATCTAACAATTTGAAAACGGCTAGCTCCCATAGAACGAACAGCTTCAACCAAACTATATTCAACTGTTTTGAAAGATAATTCTGCTATACGAGCATAAAAAGGAATAGCTGAAATAGTAAGAACAAAAATTACAGAAAAAGTTCCAACACCACTTCCTACAACAATACGCGTAACAGGAAGAAGATAAAAAGCAAGAATTATAAAAGGAATAGCACGCACACTATCAACAATAATACTTAAAGGACGATTAATAAGACGTGATGAAAAAAGACTTCCATGCGCAGTTGTATAAAGCAACAAACCAAGTGGAAGACCTACAATAAGTGCCATAAAAGAAGCACTAATTGTCATAAATAATGTATCAAAAACAGCACCAGGAAGTTCATGAAAAAGAACATTAAACATAACCTAAAACCTCACAATATCGCCCTTTTTTTGTCAACCATCTAACTGCTTTTTCCAAAGCCACTTTATTTTGACTTGGAAGACCTAAAAAAAGGCGACCTATACTTTCACCCTGAACTGTGTCAATACCACCATGTAAAATACGTGCTCTTAATCCTACTTCATCTTCGAGGAGACTTAAAAAAGGTTGCTGAGCAATTTCACCAGCAATATTAATTTCAATGACGGCCTCCTGACCCACTGATTTAAGTTTTTGCGCCAATTCTTTAGGAAGTTGTGGCGTTACAAGTTTCAACATAGCAATCGTTGTATCTTCTTGCGGTGATGTAAAAATATCTTTTACACATCCTTCCTCAACAATACGCCCTTGATTCAACACAACAACACGATGCGCAATAGCACGAACAACTTCCATTTCATGCGTAATAAGTACAATAGTTAAATTGAGACGATTATTAATATCAGCAAGAAGCTCCAAAATAGATTGCGTTGTTTCAGGATCAAGTGCAGAAGTTGCTTCATCCGATAATAATATTTTGGGGTTAGCTGCTAAAGAACGTGCAATTCCAACACGTTGTTTTTGCCCACCTGAAAGTTCTGCAGGATAATGATACTCTTTTCCAGATAATCCTACCAACTCAATAAGCTCAAAAGCGCGTTGATAACGTTGTTTTTTATTTATACCTGCTAATTTAAGAGGTAACGCGATATTATCAATAACTTTTTGTGAAGATAAAAGGTTGAAATGTTGAAAAATCATCCCAATACGTTGACGATAGGGTGCCCATTCTGTTTCTGATAGATTTGAAACGTTAACACCTTCAAAAAAAATACACCCTTCATTAATTTGTTCTAAGCCATTTAAACAGCGCATAAGTGTAGATTTTCCTGCACCACTACGCCCGATAATTCCAAGAATTTCACCAGCATGAATATCAAGAGATAAGTTATCAATTGCTGGAGTAGACACCGCGCTGGAAAAATAGCGACTAATATTTTTTAAAGAAATAAGAGCAGAGGTTTCCATTCGTAATTACCAAGATGTTTGAATAGCTGCACCAAAAACCTCTTTAAGTTTCGCACGTACAGGTTCGCTATTATAAGCAGCTACTAATTTTTTAACCCATAGTTCATCTTTATCAATAGTGCGCACAACAATGACATTATTATAAGGATTATTTTCTACTTTTTCCCACGCAATAACATCTTCTTGTAAGTCTAACCCAGTAATTACAGCCCAATTTGTATTTACAATCGCAATATCAAAATCATTGATTGCTCGTCCTAGGATACCAGCATCCAATTCACGAATCTTCAAATTTCTAGGGTTTTCAATAATATCAAATGGAGATGAAAGAACATTCTGAGGATTTTTTAACTTAATGAAACCTAAAGAATCAAGAAGAAGCAAAGCTCTCCCACCATTTGATGGATCATTAGGGATACCAACACTTGCTCCGTCACGTAGATCTTTTATATCTTTAATTTTGCGTGAATAAACACCAATTGGAGAGATAAATGTGTAACCAGCAACCGAAAGTTTATAACCACGCTGCATAATTTGATTATTCAAATAAGGTGTATGTTGAAAAGCGTTCGCATCAATATCTCCTGCATTAACAGCATCATTAGGCAAAGCGTAGTCAGAAAAATAAATAAGTTCAACATCTAGACCAGCTTTTTTAGCTTGCTCGATAGCAACCTTCCAAATAGTTGCTTCCTCTCCTTCCATAACGCCAAGCTTAATTTTTGACTTATCTGCTGTCATAGCAAAAGGAATATGGGAAAAAAATGCGGAAAGAAAAAGAGATACTCCGACTAAAATATACCAAGACAATTTATTCAATGTCATATGTGTTTATCTTTCTTCTACTTTTCAAGATTTTCTAAGGGAAAGTTCAATATACTCAATATTTTTAGGAAGGAAATTAAAGAGTATAAAAGCTTAATAGAATATTCAATCATTTTTATTGAAAAGATAATGTTATTTTTTATTATGAATACCTGTTATTCCAATAAATATGTCTTTTAGGTATTTCAATTTTAAATTTAATCAAAAAACTCTGCTAATTTTTAAAAAATTCACTTTACAGCACACAACATTTTTTTTGCCTTATATTACTGTTTTTGTTTAAACTACTGCTTTAGGTTTGATCAAATCATTAGAGACAAGCAACTCAGCAATTTGAATTGCATTCAATGCTGCTCCTTTTCTCAAATTATCAGCAACAACCCAAAAAGTTAAACCATTTTCAACAGTAATATCTTCACGAACACGACTAATAAAAACATCATTTTCACCAGTGCACTCGTAAGGAGTGATATAACCACCATCTTCACATTTATCAATAAGTTGGCAACTTGGTGCATCGCGTAAAATGGTTCGTGCTTCATCAGCACTCAACGCTTTTTCAAATTCAACATTAACGGCCTCAGCATGGCTAATAAAAACAGGAACCCGAACAGCAGTAGCTGTTAATTTGATCCTAGGATCAAGAATCTTTTTTGTTTCAGCCATTACTTTCCATTCCTCTTTAGTATAACCATCTTCCATAAAAACATCGATGTGGGGAATGATGTTAAAAGCAATGCGTTTGGTGAATTTTTTCAATGAAATTGGATCGGCAACAAAAACTGCTCTTGATTGTTCGAATAATTCATCCATCCCCGCTTTACCAGCTCCAGAAACTGATTGATAAGTGGAAACAACAACGCGCTTAATAATTGCTGCGTCATGAAGAGGTTTTAAAGCCACAACAAGTTGAATTGTTGAACAATTAGGATTAGCAATAATATTATGTTTAGAAAAACCGCCTATAGCATTTGCATTAACTTCAGGTACAATTAAAGGAACATCAGGATTATAACGCCAAGTGGACGAATTATCGATTACCACACAACCGGCTGCACCAATTTTGGGAGCATATTCTTTAGAAACGCTTCCTCCAGCAGACATAAGGCATAAGTCTGTATCAGAAAAATCATATGTATCAAGTGCTTTTACTTTTAAAGTTTTATCACCATAAGAAACACTTTGCCCTAATGAACGCCGTGAAGCTAAAGGAACTATTTCACTGGCAGGGAAACCTCTCTCTTCCAAAATTGCCAACATTTCACGACCAACATTTCCGGTTGCACCAACAACTGCGACTTTGAAATTCATTTTTCTACACTCCTATCCTTTCCCCATTGTACAAAACTAACATATTATCAACCTCTTTTTTTGTACTGTAACCAGGAAAAGATAAGTTAGTTAGAGGCATAAAATAATCGTTACGTTATTCTTAAGCTCAATTCAGTAGTGATTCTAATTGATCAGCTATGCATATGTTTATCGTGATCATAACACTATAACAGCTTCACTTTGTAAGCTACCGTTTCTTTTAAATTCCAGACTGAATTCTAACATCTCTATATAATAATGGTATAGTTGAACAAAAATATAATCTGACTTTAATTAAAACATTTCTCTTGTAAAAAAATACATAAAAGTTGGCTAAGGAAGAATCTATACAGATATTAAATTGATCTACAAATGACTTCTTAACAAAAAAGTTATTTATTTTTCATTTGGTTGTAAAGAACGAGCTTCTGAAGCAAGCATAATAGGAACACCATCACGAATAGGATAAGCCAGTTTTGCTTTAAGTGAAATCAACTCTTGTGTTTTTCGGTTTAAAGAAAGTGTTCCTCCTGTAATTGGACAAACAAGCAATTCAAGCATTTTGGGATCAGTAATCATTTTTTTCATATTTTCAGATCCATTAATTTAAACGATGATATGTTCCTTTTTCTTTCATCAGTGAACGCTCAGTTAAAGCAAGAAGAGTTTGAGCACGGCTTGCAATATCTGGCGCTTCCAACAAAGCTTGTTTTTCTGCAGGTGCAAAAGGTATAAGAATTGAGAGAGTATTCACTAATACGGACGTAGGCGTTTGCATAATACTATTCCAATGATGTTCCATTTCATGAATAGTTAGATAATGTTCAACAGTGCTTAATAAATTTTCTCGGTTAATGTCTTCTGAAACATCAGATTCTTGCAGATCTTTTGTATTTGATCGAATAACAGCAACCCTATAAGATTTCGTGTTTATCAATTCTTGTTCCAAAGTGAAACGGCAAATTCCCTGGAGTATAATGAAGAGTCGCCCATTACCTGTTTCATTGTAATTTGTAATACGACCTATACATCCTATTTTATAAAGTTGTTTAGATAAGCTATCTATATCCGATGAAAGTGGTTGAATCATCCCTACTAGGCGATTGGATGCCATAACGTCTTCAACCATTTCCAGAGTACTTGGTTCAAAAATATTAAGTGACAAAAAACCACCAGGTAACAACAATGCACCTTCTAAGGGAAAAAGAGCAATCTGCTTTGGCAAATCATTTTCACAATTATAATAGATATTGCCAGCTTTCATGGGTATTTGTGACCTTTATCTGATATAGTTTTATGCCAAAGTAACCACAGTTTATAATATCATTTGGTTATAAGAAAGACTATATTTGTAAATTAACTTATCTCTATAAAATACTTTATTATCAAAGACTGCAACTTTGTATCCTTTCATCTACAAGAGAAAATATAGAAATAACACTATAAGACACTTTTAGATAGAGCTTTGCAACTTATTCAAATTACTCAAAAAATACTCACTACTAGATATTATCAAGCCTTGTCACTATGATTGGATTATTACTAAATAATATAATGTTTCTTTAAAATTTTAAATTGTCTTTTTTGTTTATAATCCGTGTACTTTGTTGTGCTATATTTTAACTCAGTAAAATTATTAAACAAGAATCCACATAATTTCCTTTTAAATAGCCTATGTATATCAAAAAACTTAAAATTTAGGGAATACTAATCAATTTGCTAATGACAGTATGAAGAAGATAGAATATAAATAACAATATGTCAGAAAAAGCGTTATCACTACTTTCATTTTTATACGTAAGGAAGCAAAACGCAAATTTTCACACCTGTCCACTAAAGGGGAAATAGTTTATAATTTTAAAAACCATAAGAAGCCGTAAAAAGCTGATTTAAAAAGTGGCTGGGTTCATGCCAACAGTTTAAGCATTTCTAGCAAATGCCTTAAGGCTTATGACATACAAGAATAGAAGTTACCATATTATGTAGTGATGGTGCGACTTTGGAGAAATTATGAATACACTATCGCAAAAACCTGAAACATCTTCTTTTAAAAATCTTCCCTTACATGAATTACACGAAAAAGCAGGAGCAAAATTTGGTCCTTTTGCTGGTTGGATGATGCCTTTAACTTATCCTCTAGGAGTTTTAAAAGAACATCTTCATACCCGTGCTCATGCTGGCCTTTTTGATATTTCTCATATGAAATTAATCGTTGTCGAAGGTCCACAATCAGCTGAATTTTTATCCTACGCCCTTCCTGTAGATGCTGCACTTTTAAAAGAGCGCCAATCACGGTATAACTATTTACTTAATGAACAGGCCGGTATCCTCGATGACCTTATTCTTACCCGTTTAGGGAATCACCGTTTTATACTGGTAGTTAATGCAGGTAATGCACAAGCTGATCTTACTGAACTTAAAAAACGTGCTACTAACTTTGATTGTCATGTGAGCGCACTTGAGAGAGTACTTCTTGCTCTTCAAGGGCCACAAGCTGCATCTGTTATAGCTGATGCGGGGTTGCCTGGTAATGAACTGTTATTTATGCAAGGATTTGAACCATGTGAAAATTGGTTTGTAACACGTTCTGGCTATACAGGGGAGGACGGTTTTGAAATTGCGTTGCCAGAAGATCAAGCCCACGAACTAGCAGAAAAATTGCTCAGTGATTGTCGTGTTGAATGGATTGGTCTTGCAGCGCGTGATAGTCTTCGGTTGGAAGCGGGGTTGTGTCTACATGGCAATGATATTACATCTGATATCACCCCCATTGAAGCTGCATTGACATGGGCTGTTTCTAAAAATGTTCGTGAAAAAGCTGAGTTTTATGGAGCTAAAGCTTTTCTTGAAGCATATGAAAAGGGGCCATCACGTTGTCGTGTTGGTCTAAAACCACAAACGCGCCAACCTGTACGCGCGGGTGCGGTTCTTCTAGATGATAAGGGTAACCAGATTGGAGTAGTAACATCGGGGAGTTTTGGTCCTTCTTTTGACGGTCCAGTAGCAATGGGCTATGTCCCTGTTGATTGGAAGGCTGAAGGAACAGAAGTATTTACTGAATTGCGTGGTAAAAAGATTGCGCTGTCTGTTCATTTACTCCCTTTTATTAAGCAACGTTATTTTAAAGGGTAATATTCTATGTCTAAGATTTATTTTACACAAGATCATGAATGGATCAGCATTAAAGGAAAAGTAGCTACTGTTGGGATCACTCATCATGCTCAAGAACAGTTAGGTGATTTGGTTTTTGTTGATTTGCCACAAAGTGGCACACAATTGTCCAAGGGAGATTCTGCTGCTGTTGTGGAATCGGTTAAAGCAGCTTCAGATGTTTATGCACCTATCGATGGCGAAGTTGTCGAAATTAATGAGGCATTGGCAGATAACCCTGCGTTGGTAAATCAAAAGGCCGAAGAAGAAGGCTGGTTATGGAAAATGACGCTACAAGATGAAGCACAACTTGATGGATTGCTAGACGAAAATGCTTATAAGGCGTTGATTGGATGAGTGCTATGCAAGAACGTCGTTTTTTTTCTCGGCATATTGGGATTCGACCTGGTGAAACACAGGAAATGCTAGATGTTTTAGCTCTTGATTCAATTGAAACATTGATCTCTCAAGCTATACCTCAGTCTATTCATTTAGAACGTCCACTTAATTTGCCGCAAGCGGCAAGTGAAAAACAGGCTTTAGAAGAGCTATCCAAAATGATGGAGCGTAATCGTTTGCGCAAAAATTTCATTGGCCAGGGTTATTATGGAACATGTGTGCCATCTGTTATTTTACGCAATCTTTTTGAAAATCCAGCTTGGTATACTGCTTATACACCTTATCAAGCAGAGATTAGCCAAGGCCGTTTAGAATTATTATTTTATTTTCAAACATTGATCAGTGAATTGACAGGTTTACCTGTTGCTGCTGCTTCACTTTTAGATGAAGCAACAGCTTTAGCTGAAGCCAATGCAGTAGCTTTTCGCTTTTCTCGTGAAAAGAAGACAAAAATTTTGATTCAAAGTTTATTGCATCCTCAGACTTTGAGTGTCATTCAAACGCGTGCTGAAACGCAGGGTATTCAAATAAATACACATAGTGAAATTTGTGCAGATACAGCGGCTATTGTTTTGTCATGGCCGGATACAAAAGGTTGCTTTAATGATTACAGTGAAGTCATTAAAGAAGCAAAAGAAAAAGGAGCGCTGGTAATTGTTGTTGCTGATCCTTTGGCGCTCACTATTATGGAGTCGCCAGCAAAATGGGGTGCAGATATTGTTGTTGGCTCTATGCAACGTTATGGTGTTCCAATGGGTTTTGGTGGTCCTCATGCGGGCTATCTTGCTGTGAGTTCTGCTTTAACGCGCTTGATTCCAGGGCGTATTGTTGGTCAATCAGTCGATACGAAAGGACGTGTCGGTTTTCGTTTGGCATTGCAAACCCGTGAACAACATATTCGACGTGATAAAGCTACATCAAATATATGTACAGCACAGGCTTTGTTGGCTAATATGGCTGTAGCTTATGCTGTTTGGCACGGACCACAAGGTTTACAGGCGATTGCTAAGAGGATTCACCATTTAACATGTCGTTTTGCTAGTGGTTTAGAGGCAGCAGGTATACGTTGTGAAAATCGACACTTTTTTGATTGTGTTAGTATTTTTGTTGAGGGGAAAGCTCAAGAAATTGCGACTCGAGCAAAAGAGAAGGGGTATCTTATTCGTGTTATTGACAATGATAGGGTTGCAATCAATTTTGATGAATTATCAACAGAAGAAGATGCCTGTGCTTTAGCGCAGCTTTTTGGGGCACAACTAGCAGACAAATCTGATTCAAAGCTTTTGGGCAAAGAACGTGATGCTGCTTTTCTTTCACAACCATTTTTTAGTGCGATTCATTCAGAAACAGATATGATGCGTTTTTTACGCCGCTTATCAGATAAAGACTTAGCACTAGATCGAGCAATGATTCCACTTGGTTCTTGTACAATGAAGCTTAATGCAGCGGCTGAATTAATACCTGTGAGCTGGCCTGTGGTTGCTAATATACATCCTTTTGCTCCTCAAGGAGACGAAGAGGGTTATCGAGAAATGATCAGTCAGCTAAATACATGGTTGTGTGAAATTACAGGGTTTGCTCAAGTTTCTTTTCAGCCAAATTCTGGTGCTCAGGGCGAATATGCCGGGCTTTTGGCTATTCGTCGATATCATCAATCTCGTGGTGATCATCAACGTAATGTTTGTCTTGTTCCCGCATCTGCACATGGTACCAACCCAGCTTCAGCTCATATGGCCGGTATGAAAGTTGTTGTGGTTCAATGTTTAAATGATGGCGATGTCGATATTAATGATCTTAAAGCCAAAGCACAATTGCATAAAGACTGTTTGGCAGCTTTAATGATCACTTATCCTTCAACGCATGGTGTTTATGAGGAAAGCATTAAAGACATTTGCGCTATTATCCATGAAAATGGTGGGCAAGTTTATTTTGATGGGGCCAATTTAAATGCGCTTGTAGGTCTTGCACGTCCAGCAGATATGGGAGCGGATGTTTGCCACATGAATCTTCATAAAACATTTGCCATTCCTCATGGTGGTGGTGGTCCTGGTGTTGGGCCGATTGGTGTAAAAGAGCATTTAAGGCCATTTTTACCTGGTCATGAACAGCATAAGACAACACATGCAGTTTCTGCGGCTCCTTATGGCAGTGCTTCTATTCTTGTTATTACGTGGATGTATATTCGAATGATGGGAGCAGATGGTTTGAAGTATGCAACACAAACAGCAATACTAAATGCCAATTATATTGCTGCACGTCTTTCAAAGGCTTATTCTATTCTTTATCGTGGTAAGTATGGTCATGTTGCTCATGAATGTATTGTTGATACACGTTTATTGAAGGAACAATATGGAGTTAGTGTTGATGACATTGCAAAACGTTTAATAGACTATGGATTTCACGCGCCAACTATGTCATTTCCAGTTCACGGAACTTTGATGATTGAACCAACAGAATCAGAGCCAAAAGCAGAAATTGATCGTCTTTGTGATGCTTTATTATCCATCGCTGAGGAGGCTAAGAAAGTCGGTGAAGGTGTTTGGCCAAAAGAAGATAATCCATTAGTAAATGCACCGCATACATTGGCAGATACTTTGGATGATCATTGGAAAAGGACTTATTCACGACAAGAAGCTGCTTTTCCTAACCGTCATGTTGATCCAGCTAGTAAATATTGGCCACCTGTGTCACGTATTGATAATGTTGCCGGCGATAGAGCATTAATCTGTTCTTGCCCGCCACCATTAACGGATTAAATATCATAAAAATCCACTCATTTTGTGTGGATTTTTAAAATTATTTATTAATAACGAATGCTATCAAATTTTAGTGTGTTAAAATTAGTTTTCAGCTTATGTCATTGACTTATGAATTGGCTGTTTTTTCTTTTTAAGATACAAATGTTTGTAAATTCTCACAGATTAAGTTGAGAATTTACTGCTAATTTTATTGAATAAAAGAAGAGAAGAAAAATTCAAATACAAGTTAAATCCCCCTGTTCATTCAATACATATTTGACGCTAAAAATCTGATTAGCTTTCTTATGAATTAATTTAATTTGATTCTTGTAGAGATAGAGAATGAATATATCCTTGTCTTTCCTAAAGATGCTATGTTGAGGGTTACACCAATGAGACTGCTTTTCTAAAACGCTAATTTTAAAAATTGATTTTATTAGTAGTTTTTCGATAGCTTAAATATAAATACGTTTACAGCGAGCACCAAGAGAAGAAAGAATTTCGTGAGGAACGGTATTTGCATCTATAGAAACATCTTCAATTGTTTGATGTTCTCCGATAAGCTCTACCCAGTCACCTCTTTTAGGTTTATCGTGTTCAAGGTCGGTTGCATCAACAATGATAGAATCCATAGAGATTCGTCCAACAATGGGAAGTTTGTATCCTTTGAAATAAACAGAACCTTTGTTAGAAAGATTACGTAGCCATCCATCAGCATAGCCGATAGAAATAGTTGTAAGAACACTTGGCCGGCGGGTAATAAAACTTCCCCCATAGCCAATTGGCACACCTTCTTCAACAGAGCGACTTTGAATAACTTGAGCTTCAAGTTTTAAAACAGGTTTGATGGGTACTGTGTGTTTTCTATGGAAATTAATTCCATAAAGTGCAATGCCTGGACGCACGAGATCAAAATAAAAATCTGGACCAAGTAAAATTCCCCCAGAATTAGCAAGCGAAACTTTACACGTAGGTAATTGTGCAAGCATTGTTTTTATGGTGGTTAATTGTGTATAATTAGATGAATGTGCGAAATCATCTCCATTGGAAAGATGGCTTATAATATATTTTATATCTGCTATTTCAAACAGGGTAGGGCATTTGATAAGTTGTTGTAATTCTTTTTGATCAAGACCTAACCGATTCATATTGGTATCAATTTGAACGATTGCTGGGAATTTTTTACCCTTTTTTTGACAAAGTATTTGCCAACTTTCAATTTCGTGCCAAGAATTAAGAACAGGAACAATACCAGCTTGAGCTACAAATTCTTCTGCAGTAGGTGGAAGCCCATTAAGAAGGGCAAGAGTAACATCAGGTGGTAAAATAGTTTTTAATTGAAGTGCTTCTTTAATTTGAGCAACAAAAAAAGTACGACAACCAGCTTGATAAAGTGCAGGAGCAACTTTTTCAGCACCTATCCCATAAGCGTTAGCTTTTACGACAGCTGAACATTCTGTAGGAGCAACATGTTGAGATAAAGCTGTGTAATTGGCAACAATGGCACCAATGTCAATAGTTAATACAGCTGTATAGGGAAGCGGTATTTTTGTTTCATAATCAACGGATTTATTCATTGTAAAATCTTATCTGTATAATAAATCTGTGTCAGTAATAAATGTGTCAGTAATAAACACGAGGTTTTTTGAGTTGTTGCTTGTATAAACTTGTACAGAGAATTCAACTATTGTTTTTATTTTTGAAGTCATACCGGATTGTATATAATAGAAACAGTCTTTTGAAATAAAATGTTTAGCTTTGATATACTCAATGAAAATATTATTCCCGATCTGTGCTGTGGGATCACGTAACTCACACCATAATTAACAAAAGCAGGTTATTTGTTGCTTAAATGCATGTTTTAGAAACAAAGGATATTTCCTATAATTATATGAACTTATAGAAAAAGTAGCAAGCATTCTCAAGTATTATGAGGTATGTGTGTTGCTTATGGTGAATATTTAGATTGCTTTTGAAAGAAGAGGTAGAAATTTTTGTTTTAAGGTTTAAAGCTGTCAGTTTTAAAATTAAATTTTAATAACAAAATCATGTTTGTTACTAGTTGTGTGTTAACGCTAGCAATATAATATAACTGAACTGATTCATTATAAGAGTTATCTGGTGTGACAGATATCTGTTTCAGATGTTTTTATTTAATTGGTTTAAGTCCTAAAAGTATTATTTTAACACTATATGTTTAGAAAGATATTGGTAGATAGTTGTGCAACCATTATACCATTTTACAAAATTTAAAATTAAATATTCAATAAGGATATAAGGAACAATTTTATGAGTGTATGTACCACCAATGTTCAATCAAACATCAGTAGTGTTGCACCAAACTTTCCGATTCCTGATAATGTATTTGCGCTCACCGTTCAGGAGGTTTGCCATTATACAGATCATTTGTTTAAATTTCGTCTGAACCGGCCAGAAACTTTTCGTTTTCGCTCAGGCGAATTTGTTATGATTGGTTTACCGAATGCAGAAAAGCCAATTTATCGTGCATATTCAATCGCTAGTCCATTTTGGGATGAACAGTTAGAATTTTTTTCTATCAAAGTTCCAGGAGGGCCATTGACCGAACATCTTCAAAAAATCAAAATTGGTGATACGGTTTTAATGCGTAAAAAATCTACGGGAACATTGGTTCTTGATGCTCTTATTCCTGGAAAGCGTCTTTATCTCCTTTCAACAGGTACAGGTGTTGCTCCTTTTGCAAGTCTTATTCGTGATCCTGAAACTTATGAAAAATTTTCTCAAGTTGTGCTTGTTCAAACAACACGTGAGAAAAATGAGTTAGCGTATGCAAAAGATCTTGTTGCATCTTTGTACCAAGATCCGTTGATTGGTGAGTATGCACAGCAGTTAAAATTTTATCCTATGACTACTCGTGAACCTTCAAAATATATGGGGCGCATTACTAATGTAATGGAGAGTGGTGTTTTTTTTGAAATGGCTGGCTTGCCCAAAATTAATTCTGATGAAGACCGTGTAATGATTTGTGGTTCAATGGCAATGCTGAAGGACTGTGCAGCAATGTGTGAATCTTTCGGGCTTATTGAGGGTGCAAATAATGCACCGGCCACATATGTTGTGGAACGTGCTTTTGTAGGGTAGAAAAAAGCTGTATCTTGCTATGCGTTACGAAAACAGCACTTGAAATCATATGAACAACAATGTCAGAGTTTATTTTTGGATAAAAAGTGAAAGGCATTCTATTTTGGATGCAAGATAATTTTTTCTATACAATAATATGATAAGTATAGTTTAATTTAAGCATAATATACAGAAGTAAAATATATAAAAAGTAATATGAATAAGTCTTGAAATTGAGTGAAACGCGGGTTATTGCAAGAATATGGAAAAGAATTTTAAAGTTGCTGCTCTTTATTGTTTTGCAGATTTGGAACATTATCATCAATTACAAAAACCCTTGCGGGATTTATGTCAGGCAAATGGCATCAAAGGTACTTTGCTTTTAGCAAAAGAGGGTATTAATGGAACAGTTGCTGGTTCTTGTGCTGCAATTGAAGCACTAGTCAATTTTATTACTGCACAGCCTGCTTTGCAGGAGCCAGAACTTAAATATTCATGGGCATCAAAGATGCCTTTTCATCGTATGAAAGTGCGATTAAAAAAAGAAATTGTTACAATGGGGGTAGAGGGTGTTAATCCGTTAGAAATTGTTGGCACTTATGTAGAGCCTGAAGATTGGAATGCCCTGATACAAGATGAAGAAACGATTTTAATTGATACACGCAATGATTATGAATATGCATTGGGTAGTTTTCAAGGAGCAATTGATCCTCGTATTAAAACGTTTCGTGAATTTCCTGAATGGATAGCTAAGCATGAAGGTGATTTGAAAAAGAAAAAGAAAATCGCCATGTTTTGCACAGGTGGTATACGGTGTGAAAAATCAACAGCTTATGTGCGTGGGCTTGGTTATGATCAAGTTTATCACTTAAAAGGTGGTATTTTACGCTATTTAGAAACAATGCCGAAAGAAAAAAGCCTGTGGTGGGGTGAATGCTTTGTTTTTGATGAACGTGTTTCTGTGAGTCACGGTCTTGAAGAGTGTGGGCGCGAATTATGCCGGGCTTGTCGTTACCCTCTTAATGCTGAAAGCAAGTTATCACCTCATTATGAAGAGGGTGTGTCGTGTGATGCTTGTTATAATACACGCAGCGATGCTGATAGACAGCGTTTTCGAGAACGTCATAAACAGTTCCAGTTATTAAAATCACGTGCAATACATTCCTATCAAGAACGATGATGATCGCTGTTTTGAATATTCAAAGCTTTTGTTTTTTCTTCTATTTTAAAAGAAGGGCATTTTGAATAAAGGTTATTGGTTAGCCTATTATTGCATGCATAGAAGATAGGAATATAAGCTGGTTTACGTTTTTGAATAAAGTGTGTTTTTGGCTATCATTTTTTATCTAAAAGTAAAAAAAATGATTGAAATAAATAAAAATTAGTCTTATACGCAACATTGCCCAAAGTCGCACGTGCCTGTGGGTGTCCGCTGGTTCTCAAATGGTGGGATTAACCGGTACGGTACCTGGAACTAACCGCTCCAGTCATTCTTACGGCCATCGAAAGAATGAGGACATCTTGAAGCAACGACGGTGCGGGCCTTTCTGGTGTCTTCCAGCTATTTAAAAAGCTGGGATAACTATAGAGGCACACCTCATTGCCTTCAGTGCGGAAGTTTTTGTGCAACTCCAATCAAAAAGGCAGACAAAATAGAACAATGCGGTTTTCGCGCTGTTCCTTCGTTGCATACAATGCTGATTTATCCTAATTATCTGAATAATAGGGATAAAAATGGTGGTTTGTGTGTATTTTGTCCTTTGGTTTAAAGGGAGACTTTTGCCTTCCTTAAGGAGAATTGCAAATGGCAACGCAACGTATTCGCGATTTTCTTTCAACACATCATCCAAAAGGTCCATGCTTGATTGTTGACCTTGATGTTGTCCGTGAGAATTATTTAAATTTTGAAAAAGCTCTTCCTCAATCGCGTATTTTCTACGCGATTAAAGCAAATCCAGCACCTGAAATTTTGAGTTTGCTTACTTCTTTAGGATCATCTTTTGATGCTGCTTCTGTAGCAGAAATTAAAATGGCTTTAGAGGCAGGAGCAACAGCTGAGCGTATTTCTTTTGGCAATACTATTAAAAAAGAACGTGATATTGCTTATGCTCATACTCTTGGCATTTCGCTCTATGCGGTTGATTGTGTTGAAGAAGTGGAAAAGATTGCTCGTGCTGCACCAGGAGCTCGCGTTTTTTGCCGAATTCTTACCAATGGTGAAGGGGCAGAGTGGCCATTATCACGCAAATTTGGTTGTGTTCCCGATATGGCGGTTGATGTACTGCGCCGGGCACACCAATTAGGCTTGCAAGCATATGGTGTGTCTTTTCATGTGGGATCTCAGCAGACGCATTTAAACGCTTGGGATCATGCTTTATCGGATGTAGCTTTAATTTTTGAGCGTTTAGAAAAAGAAGGTATTCAGTTGCAATTGGTTAATATGGGGGGAGGTTTTCCAGCACGTTATTTGAAAGAGGTTCCTACAACTCAAGTTTATGGTATAGCGATTTTTGATTCATTAAAAAAACATTTTGGTAATCGTATTCCTGAAACGATTATTGAGCCAGGGCGTGCAATAGTGGGCAATGCTGGTGTTATTCGTACAGAGGTTGTGTTGATATCCAAAAAGGCAGATAGTGATAATATTCGCTGGGTTTATCTTGACGTGGGGAAATTTAATGGCCTTGCTGAAACTATGGATGAAGCTATTCGCTATCCGATTGAAACAATTCATGATGATAAGGCAATGGAGCCTTGTATTTTGGCGGGGCCAACATGCGATTCAGCAGATGTCATGTATGAAAAAACACCCTATCTTCTTCCTTTATCTCTAACCATTGGTGATGAATTGTTAATTCACGGGACTGGCGCTTACACCACAACTTATGCATCTGTTGCATTTAATGGTTTTGAGCCTTTACGATCCTATGTAATCTAAGCTTTTTTATAAATGTATAATATTACTTTATAAAGCACACCATTAAAATGGCGAAGGAATAAGATTGTGCTATTTAGTAATCAGAATACAAAGTTTTTCTTACACTTTACAATGTAAATCAGTGGTTTGGAGAAATATTAGTAGATAATGATGTCTTTTTGAGGAAGATGGTGCAAAAGGTTAAAATACTAAAAAGAATAGTCATTATAAAAAAGATATCACTAAAAGCCATGGTTTGTGCTTGTATGAGAACCATATTAAAAAGTTGGAGCAAAGAAAGACCATGGGGGTCAAAAGTAGCAGAGCTAAACTGCATGGTGAGATTTGAAAGCATTTCTGTTGCTTGAATATTTCCATGCTGAATAGTTTCAGCTGTTCGTCCATAATGAAGGTCAGTACGTTGCGTCATAAGAGTGCTGATAATAGCAAGCCCCACTGCACCACCAAGATTTCGTGTTAGATTGAAGAGACCAGAGGCATTTTTCATTCGTTCTGGTGGTAATGATCCAAAGGCAATATTATTAATAGGAACCATACACAACATAACCGAAATACCGCGAAAAATTTGCGGCCAAAAGAGTTCCCAGAAGTCCCAATCATCTGTGATAGAGGTAGCCAACCAGGTTCCCCATGCAAAGCTTGCAAGTCCTATAGCAATCATAAGACGTGCGTCCATTCGTGCAGAAAGGAATCCCGCAAAAGGAGCGGTCAAAAACATAGCTAGACCTGAAATAAAAACTGCATTTCCAATCATAAGGGCATCATAGTGACGGATTTGACTTAAATAGACAGGATAAAGATAGGTAAGGCCATAAAGACCTATCCCAAGCGTAAAAGAAAACATTGCTGCGATCGAGAAATTGCGATCAGAAAAAGCAGTAAGGTCAACAATTGGTTCTTTTACAGTAAAAGCACGCCAGAAAAATACGCCAGCAGATAAGAGCATAATAATAAAAAAATTAAAAATCAAATTATCATTAAACCAGTCATGACGTGCACCTTCTTCTAGAACATATTCTAAAGACCCTAAAAAGATTGCCATAGAGATAAGACCCCACCAGTCAAATTTAGCGAATAAGGACAAATCAGCTTTGTCAAAGTCAATTAATTTCCAAGCTATAATTGAGATGATGATTCCAAAAGGCACATTAATAAGAAAAAGCCAATGCCACGATAAGGTATGACTGAGATAACCACCTACTGTGGGGCCAATGGTGGGTGCTAATGTTGCTACTAGTCCCACAATAGGCGAAATAATTGGAAGTTTAGAGGGAGGAAAAATTGTATAAGAAGCAACAAAAACACTGGGAATGATACCACCACCAATAAAGCCTTGGAGTACTCGATAAAATATCATTTGTTCAATGGATGTTGCTGTGGCACAAAGAATAGATGAGATAGTAAATCCGACAGTTGATAGACTGAATAAAATACGTGTTGAAAGTAAACGCCCTAAAAAGCCGGAAAGAGGTAACATAATAACTTCTGCTATAAGATAGGAAGTTTGAATCCATGAAATTTCATCAGGACTGGCTGATAAACCAGCTTGAATTTCAGCCAAAGATGAAGAAACAATTTGAATATCTAAAATAGCCATGAACATACCAAAAGTCATAGCGATGAAGGCTATGATTTTACGCATTTCTATACGCTCTTGAGAGGAAATAGGCGTAGATGTTGGTTCTTTCATGACGAGATCATTGATTTTGTTATAAAGAATTTTTACCTTGAGGCCTTGTACGTGTATCGATTTTTACTAAAACACTCATGCCTGCTCGGATACGCCCACTTTTTAATGCATCGTCGGGGATGGAAATGCGCACTGGAATACGTTGGGTAATTTTAGTAAAATTACCTGTGGCATTTTGTGGTGGTAATAGAGAAAAAATAGCTCCCGTTGCAGGTGAAATAGAAAGGACTTTGCCTTTAAAAACCTCATTTTTAAAAGCATCAACAGAAATATAAGCAGTTTGCCCACTGTAAATGTTCTTCAACTGTGTTTCTTTATAATTTGCTTCAATATATAATGTATGGATAGGTACTAAAGCAGCAAGGCGTTGACCGTTGACAACAAAATCACCTGTTTTTGCTGTTAAATTTCCAATAACTCCATTAAATGGAGCACGCAAAATAGTTGAATCAAGATCACGTTTTGCTTTATCGCGCATGAGTTCAAGACTT